>DATJTT010000024.1:0-154092 GCA_035503075.1 Solirubrobacteraceae bacterium | reverse complement strand
ATGCGCTCAGCCTTCTTCACCGCCGGCAACTTCTGCGGCTTGCAGAGCAGACAGCCTGCGCGGCGCTGCTTGGGTCGCCTTCGCTTGTGGTGGGCCATGCTCCCAAGCTACCAGCCGATGGCACGTGGCGAAACCGAGCATGAGCTGGCAGCATCGTGGTTCGATTAGCAACACTCGCCCCTCCAGAAATGCGGATGAGAGGACTCGAACCTCCACCTGGTTACCCAGACACGGACCTGAACCGCGGACGTCGGTGTCATATGTGTTCGCCGGCGTCCGGATCGTCCGTATCGTCCGGGTTTCGGGACGCATAGGACGCATCGGACGATGCGACTGTTGCCAAACTGTTGCCACGGATGGAGACGCATGTCGTGGGACAATTCGCTCGTGGCGTCGACGCCGATGAAGATTACGTCGCGCGAGCCTGGTGTTGCCGGTGCGTATGAGCTGGTCGAGCGTCGGGGCGATGGGTCGCTTGTTCTGCGCCCGCAGCACGAGCGTCTGTCGGAGATCCTGCGCGAGATGGACGGACGGGTCTTTCGTGACGGCCTATCTGCTTTCGCGGGCTGTCGGCACGCGGTCCGTGCGCCCACGGCCTCCGGTCCTGAGCAGGTTGTATTTGGCCAGGACGTGCTCGACGTAGCTCACCGACTCCTCATCTATGTCGAGATGAGTTACGAAGCGCACCTCGGTGCTGCTGGCCTGGCTGATCAGGACGCCGTCGGTGCGCAGCATGGCGCTGAAGCGCGCCGCGTCGGGTACTGTCACCAGGACGATGTTTGTATGAACCCCGTGGGGGGGCAGGCTGCATCCAGGAACGCGCGCGATGGCTCTGGCGAGGCGCTGGGCGTTGGCGTGGTCCGTCGGCAACCTCGCGATGTTGTGATCCAGCGAGTGCATACACGCAGCCGCGCACAGACCAGCCTGACGCAGTCCGCCGCCCAGCATCCGCTTGAAGCGCTTGGCTCGAGCTACATCGCGGCCGGGCATCGTGAGCACCGCGCCTAGGGGGGCGCCGAGGCCCTTGGTGAAGTCGAGTGTAGCCGTGTCGCAGAGCGCCGTGAACGCCGCCGGGTTGACATCCAGGGCGACGGCCGCGTTCATCAGTCGCGCGCCGTCGAGATGGACGCGCAAGTCAGCGACCCTCGCGAGACCTGTCACGCCTCGCAGCCGTTCGACCGGCCAGACGGCTCCCCCCGTCCAGTTGACCGTCTGCTCGACGGCAAGCACGCGACTGCGCGGCGCGCCGACATCCGGGGGGCGGATCGCGGCCCTCAGCTGTTCCTCATCAAAGATGCCCGAAGGTGTGTCGATCGGATTGAACATCGCGCCGCAGATGACGGCGGCCCCGCCGGCCTCCGAGCGCATCAGATGTGACTGCCTGGCGAGAATCACCTCCTCGCCGCCGGCCCGCAGATGCAGGCACATCGCGACGAGGTTGCACATCGTCCCAGAGGGTAGGAAGAGGCCGGCCTCGTGCCCTAGCATGCTCGCCACGCGGCGCTCGAGCTCAAGGACGGTCGGATCCTCGCCCGACTGCTCGTCGCCGACGGCGGCCGAAGCGATGGCCTCTCGCATCGCGGGGCTTGGCATGGTCTTGGTGTCGCTGCGCAACTCGACCGGCTGGGCGCCTGTTGGCGACGCTGCTCGCGCGTGTCCGTTGCGTGAGCGGCGGCTGATCTGGCCGCTCAGGCGCGTACGGATCTCCACGAGCTCCTCACATACTGCCTCGATGTCCGAGACGTCGAAGGACAGCAGGCTCTGGAACTCAAGTGCCCTGGCCGGATCCCCGGGGATCGGGCACAGTTGGACCCTTGACTGGTTTACGCATCCCAAGCCGTCGAGACGTGACCATCGTGCGTTTAACGCCAGCGCCTGCTCAAAGGAGACCGCCGACGGAAGGTCCAGCCGCACCGTGGCGTCGGTGATCTTGACGGGATAGCCGCCGGGCAGGCCGAGAGGGCCGGGCACGTTGCCGTAGTAGGGGACGTCCGACAGCAGCCGTTCGAGCAGTTGGGCGCACATCGCGCCCGCGATCCGGTTCCGCCGTGGGCCGGCGCAGCTTCGCACCGGCGTCAGTCGAGCCGCCACGTCGACCAGGCGACTGCCGCCGTGCCAGGCGAGTGCCTCGTCGGCTCGTCTGTGAGGGCGACGCAGGTGAAAATGATGGGCGAGCAGCCGCAACCGCCCGCTGTTTGGTGTTGGCAGTCCCGTGGCGATTGCGGCGGCGAGCGTCTGGGCGTTGCCGACACCGCAGAGGACGGGCAGGCCCCCGCCGGCGAGGATGCTGTTGACCACGTCGGGCATTGCCGCATTCAGATGGATGGTCGCGGGGCTCTGGGCGGCGACCGCTTGCGCGACCCGAAAGGCGATCAGCGCCTGCAGAGGGATCGTCAGGCCGAGGCCGACCCGCGCCACCGTCTCCGTCCACGCGGTGCGATCCCGGTGCAGCTCCCACGGCGACTGTAGAGACGAGCAGGTCAGCACCACTCGGGGCTGGAAGGCGGCGAGCACTTCGTACAGGCCCTCGCGAGACATCTCGCAGGGACTCGCGGTCACCCGTACTGCCCCGCTACCGCTATAGCAGCACCCGCCCGCGATCGTCGCGACTTCCTGAGCTCGCTCGCGGGACCTCCCCAGCACTTGCACTGACAGGGTGAGCCCTCCTCGAGCAAGGGCAGCGCACACGCTCCTGGCAAGCGAGCCCGTGCCGACGATGACCACGTCGCATTCCACCACAGGCTCACGAAGCTCCGGGCGGCCGGCGCTAGAAGATCACCCGACCGGCCGCGTTGACCCTCGAGCCCCGAGACTTGCGAAGGTCCCTTACTACGTTGAGGCGCTTCAGCCATCGGTCCGAGCCGTCGTAGCGGGCCTTGAAGGCTCGACGGCCGTGGACCACACGGTAGTTGTCGAGCATGATGATGTCCCCGGGTCGCAGAGCGACCCCTCGGATCGCCTTGTCGATCTGCTCGATCAGGTGTCCAAGAGCGTCGCGCCCCTCGCTCTCGGCAGGCACCTGCATGAAGTACGGGTCGACCCGCAGGTAAGGGGAGTCAGGGTCGCCGAACAGCACGGGCACTAGGTCGGGGTCATCACACATCCGCACGATCTTTTCGTGGCTGCGGTTGATCAGTGTCTCCGGCGCCACGAGACCGGCCCGCAAGCGTGCCTGATACGCACGGCGGTGCGAGTTGTCCGGCAGTATCTGGAACAGTGGCCGCGAGAGGGTCTGGCGAGTCGTCTCATCGAACTTGAGGTCCTCGATGCTCGCGAACGTCGTCTCGACCTCATCCGGGTTGCGCAAACACATCAGCATGATGTAGTCGGCACGAAGGGGGTGAAACGCCTCCTCCGTGTGCCACGTCAGAACAGTCGCGCTGCCTGAGCCGAGCTGCTCCGTCTCGTGGGCTCGCGTGGGGGCGAGCTCGTGCATCACATATCCGCCCTGCTGCGTGGCCCAGCCGACCGGGTCGCCAACGAGCGAGGCGCACAAGAAGAAATAGACTTCCTCGTGAAAGGTCGGCGACGGAACCTTCCTGCCATCCCAGCCGTCCGGCGACGGACCGATCTTCTCATCGTCCACAGGGAAGCCGCTGATGCGGCATACCCCCGACACCTCGCCCAGACGGAAGGAAGTAAGGCTCTCACGCAACGCCCTGGGCAGCTCGTGCGCATACACCGGCGCTTGGTCGAGAAAGTCGGGATCCTCGACGGACCCGTGATAGGTGGAGATCGTCTCGACGAGCTCGCGGATCGGCTCCACCTCCACCGGAGATAGCTCGATCTCGAGCATTCTGGTGACCTCGGCTACTGCTCTGTCGTTGTTAGTCATATTACTCCCAACTTGTGGTTAGGGGATGTCTCTTTGTCATCGCAACGTTCAGCAGGGCACCGAAGTTGTCGACGTTCACTACTCCGTAGCGGCCTTCAGGGTGGTAACGGACCATGCATCCAGCCGGGCGACCGTCGATCACAAACGGGCTGAAAACCACAGCTACCGATGCGAACGTGCACGGCCCGGCGTTCTCGCTGGTGCACATGTCGTAGCGGTCGGGCTCCACGTATGCCTGCACGATCGAGTCGCGCTTTTGGAGCGCCTCCTCGACGACGTATTGCCACGTAGACCCATCAACTTCCCGCCCGAGCCTGACGTCCTCGCCCTGCATACTAACCGCACGCTTGATGACGAGCTCGGTGCGATGAGATAGCACATGCTCGCGAATGTCGAGAAGGCTCCCGCCGACCGCTGTGCGCCCGGGCTGAAGCACGCGTGTCCAGGGCACGTAACGAGCGACGAGCACTCGATCGGCCCGGCTCATCCAATCGCGGCCTTCCGACAGCCAGGCAAGGACCTTCTTGTTGTCGAGCAGGGCGGCTATCTGAGGTGTGATTAGCTCGCAGCCGCGTTCCTTGAGCCGGTGCACCGGTGACAGGTCGATCGCGTTCCTGCGAGCCTCCTGCACCGTGAACTGACACCAAGCAGCAGCTGGCTGGGACTCCCCTGCGTAGAGCGAATCCGTGAGCTCGAGCTCACACCACCGAGCCCGGCATCCCCGTTGCGCGAGTGCCGTCACCATGCTTCGGAAGTACCGTGCGTCCGCGGGCATTACATCCTGGACGGTGCCGAGAATGACCGCTTCACCGCCACCCGGGTGTCGATCCACCGCGTCGGTGATGAGCGCTGCGATCGCGTCGAAAGGCGAGTCTTGCGACAGTCCCATGCGGTCCTCGTAGATCTCTGACCACAGCTCCTGGAGGGCCTGTGTCTCGACGGCGCCGCCCACGCAACTGCCGACGTTGATCTCCAGGAACCGGGGCCGACCGTGTGCGGTGACGAGATCGGGCCGGCCGCAGCAGTCCGCGAGGCATGAAGCCCCGGCTCGGTCGGGAAAGAACGGGTAGTCGCGCGGATCGGCACCCAGCGCGAAGGTGCGAGCGCGATCTTCCGCTCCGGCGTGCTCTACGGCGCGGCGCAGCAGGCCCAAGAGCGCTCGCGTCGCCGCATACAGCTCCCGATAAAGGCTGGGCTTCACCACGAGCGGGCCCATCGACCGCGGGCTGTCGGGAATGCCCAGGCCGCTCAGGCGCTCCTCCCAGGCCAGCACGACGCGCTCGGGATCGACATCGTGAAGTGGCCACTTGTGGTGCATGGCTAGACGATGGTGATGTCGTAGTCACGCATCCATGCATCCGCCTCCGCCAGCGATACGAGCACGTGGGCGCCGTTGAGGTGAGTCACCGACTGCTCAGCCTCCACCAGCAGGCGATCGACCGCGACGGTGTCGATCAGCCCGGCAAGCGGTGATTCGGGATCGTTGAGGCACGCCGCAACGCCCCGCATCGTATGAGCGTCGTAGGCAGGGTCGTGCGTGCCGGGGTATCCACTTTTCCTCCGTTGCAGTGTCTCCGCAGGCAGCACGTCGCGCATCGCCTCGCGCAGCAAGGCCTTCCACTGGCCCTCGTGTGACTTCATCGTCCACGGAATGTTCCACACGTACTCAACAAGGCGGTGATCGCAGAACGGCACCCGCACCTCCAGCCCGACAGCCATGCTCATCCTATCCTTGCGCGTCAGCAGGATCGCGAGCGGGCCCTGCAGGCTTAGGTAGAGGACCTCGCGCATTCTTGCATCGAGCTTCGGCTCGCCCGGCAGATGATCGACTTCGGACAGCAGGGTGCGGTAGCGGTCTTGTTCCTGCTCACGAGGGCGAATGCGTGACTTGAGCTCAGCCGAAAGGCAATCGGTCAAGCGTGGCGTGTACCCCATCCATGGGAAGTCATCCCTCCAGACCAGGCGCTCCTCGTGAAACCACGGATATCCGCCGAACACCTCGTCAGCGGCCTCTCCCGAGAGGGCCACGGTGGAGCTACGACGGATCGCGTCGAACAGCGCGTACATCGATGAGTCGAACTGGCCGAGGCCGGGCAGGTCGCGCGCCGTCCGGGCGCTCTGCATGGCTCCCATCACCTCGTCGGTGCGCAGCACGATGCTGTGGTGCTGGCTGCCGATGTAAGCCGCCGCGCGCCGGGCGTACGGACCGTCGATCTCCGGTCGCAACGGCGAGGGCTTGAAGTACAGCTCGTCGCTCGCGAACTCGAGGGAAAAGGTGTGTAGAGGCGCTTCGGCATCGACCTGGAGACGTCGGCTGGCCAGCGCGCAAACGCTTGTCGAATCCAGGCCGCCAGAGAGCATCGCGGCTCGAGGCACGTCCGCGATCAATTGACGTGTCACAACGTCGTCGAGCAGGTCACGAACCGAGTGGCACGTGCTCGCCCAGTCATCGGTGTGGGGCTGCGCCATCAACCGCCAGTAGGGACGTTCTTCGGCCCCGTCTCGTCCCAGCAGCAGGGTGTGACCGGGCTTGACCTCACGGAGATCCTCGACCGGCGTCTCGCCCTTCATCGTCAGACGAGGGTTCAGCAGCACGACGAGCGAGTCCTCGCTGACGCGCGGGGTGAAGAGCGGGTTGGCGAGTATCCCCTTGGGCTCGGAGGCGAAGAGGATGCCGTCCGCGTAGCGGTGGAAGTAGAGCGGCTTCACCCCTAGCCTGTCGCGTGCAAGGAGCAACTCATGCTTCTGCGCGTCCCAGATCCCAAACGCGAACATCCCGTTGAGGCGCTCCACACAGCGCGCGCCCCATTGGCGGTGCGCGACGGCAATAACCTCGGTGTCGGAGTTGGTCTGAAAGCCATGACCGCAGCCGGCAAGCTCGGCCCGAAGCTCACGATAGTTGTAGATCTCACCAGCGAACACCAGGACAGTTTGCCACGCGCCGTCTGGATCGCTGAGCACGAATGGCTGCCTGCCCCGCTCGATGTCGATCACTGCGAGGCGCCTGTGGCCGACGGCCGCATGCCCTTCGACCCACGTGCCGCGGTCGTCGGGTCCGCGCAGCCGCATCGTGTCGGTCATCGTGTCGACAAGCTCCCATTGGTCGTCGAGCACGCGTCTGAAGTCCACCCATCCCACGAAGCCGCACATGTCTTACCTCACGCGCCGTGGGCCTGCACGCCGAGATGGATCGCGCCAACGCCAACGCCGACGGCGTCCGTCTCGCTGTCATGGGCCGGCTCGGCGAGGTTGGCGGACGGCGCCGCGTTTGCTAGCTGAACGCCAGCCAGCCCGATCTGGATACGCCGCAGATGCCGCTGACGGTCCGAGAACGCGTTGCGCGCGTGCATCATCCGCCAGTTGTCCCAGATCAGCATGTCTCGCTCGCGGTACTCCACAGCTATGTGAGTGGCCTGAAAGAAATCGGCGCCGCTCGTGACAAGCTCTTCAGCCAGACCGTCGCCCTCCTCATAGAGAAGGTTGTTAGTCGAGAAGCGCACTATCCGGCGTTCGTCAAGATCCTCGATCAGCGGGTGCTCTGTCCTGAGGTCGAGGCCCTTGCTAAGCACGCCGTCCGTCGTCTTCCACTTGTAAATTCGCTCACGCATCTGAGCGAGCGTCTGGTCGTCGAGGCTGGAGAGCCACGCATAGGCGTCGGCGAGTGTGGTCTCTCCCCCCTGACTTTCCGCAGGGCACACGCACCACAGCACTATGTATCGAGGCGGAAGCGCCTCGAAGTCGTATCCCTCGGTGTGCGGGTATAGTGGACGCGTGTTGCCCGAGTGGTAGACCTCGTCCATCCCCTGCTCGGGTCGCACGTCGCCGACCATGAGGCCGCCATACTGAGGCACGAACGGTCCGCGTTCAGAACAGAAACGCACCGGGTCGAACTCCTCCGGTACGTTCACCAGATGAACGTAGCCGTGCTCCTCGAGCATCGTCGTCGCCGTGGTTCGCAGCTGCGACAGAGTCATGGGGGCACCGTTGAAGTCAACGGCGGACAGTACGCTTATGGGTGATCTCGCTTTCAATTCACTGCTCCCATTCGGGTTGTGGTGGTCATCGACGTCAGTCACGGGCAAGCGCGCACTGCGCGTGCGCGACCGCCCACATGCCGCAGCGTCGAGAATCATGAATTCGACGTCTGTTGCCTCCCGCACGAGCACTCTTGCCTCGGGCGCGACCGGTCGGTAGTCGTCGACGGTGTAACTGCCTGAGGCGTGGATGATGACCTCCTCAGCGTTTAGCAGTCCGCGGTCTATTCCCTCGAGTACGCCCGTCATCGCCATCACGAATGACCACTCACGCAGCTTTGCGGGGTCATCGGGGAGCGCAAACCGCCCCTTCGTCAACTTGACGATCTGCCGATATCTGGCGAGACACTCGTGACGGGAGACAACGATGCCGCCGCCGCCCTGGGAGCGGATCCGCGAGTTGATCGCCGGACTGGTAGACGGGGAGTGTGTGTAGAAGGTCGGCTCAAGCACCTCTTCGACGTCAGCCGTCACGAGCGGAAAGTGCGGATCCTGCTCCTGGTAGAAAAGGTTCCCTCGTCGCTGGTACTCAGGTATCAGCGACCGTCGTACCTCGCCGTGAATAAGGCTGATCACCATGTCCGGCGTGTCGAGGTGCTGGACGAGGAAGTAGCCGGGCGCTTTTCCCTTCGCCCGTCCTACGGTTCGGCCGAAGTCGTGGCCGAGCAGGCCGAAGGCGCTTGAAACGGCGTGGGCATGCACCCGAAGTCCCGAGGGCTGTGGCACGAAATCGCGCTCAAAGAAGGCGCGCACGGTGTCTGCAGCGATGTAGTTCTCGAGCGCCAACGTGAACCAGAGCCGCAGATTCAAGCGTGCTTCGACGTCGCCCGCCACCGCTGCGGCGGCGCGACTGACCAAGGACTTCACAGTCTCACGTGCGCCTCTTCCTCGCCACAGGCCGACGGGGTTCATCCGTTGCAGCCGCGGCTCATCATCGAGACCTCCGCCCCAGAGCTTGTAGGCGGCCGCCTCGGGCGCGACGACCAGCACACGCAACTGTTCCTCTGTGACGGCCCCAGAGGCAATCGCGCGAGCGACCGCGTCGCGCATGGCAGTTGCCTTGTTGGCCGACGAGGGCGTGACGATCATGATGCTCTCGCCGTGGGCACGAACGTGCTGAATGGCGCGTGCCACGATGATGCGACTTGCAAAGGTCTTGGTCGTCAGCGATCCGGCGTTGGACATCAGATCGAGCACCAGCAGTCGCACGTCGCGGTAGCGGCCAATATCGTGAGCGGCGATGGTCGATTCGCCGAGGAAGCCGCGGATGGTCTGGTCAAGTGACGGCAGTTCCGCTGCGGGCACAAAGTTGCCGACGGTCGCAGTGCCCGGCTTGAGGACGGTGAGGACCGCATCCGATGTACCGGCTTGCCGCAGTGAGGAGCCGAGCTCGCCGTAATAGTGAGCCAGGGTGTCCGGGAGCCGCATCGGTCGCAGGTGCGGCTCATCCCGGATGTTCTGCGCGCGAACTATCATCAACGGCTCATCGTGGGAGGCTTCCATCGCGGCTACGACGTTAGCGCAGAGAAAGCTTTCAGTGAGATCAATGCCGGACAGCCGGATACCGAGTTGCGCATCACGTTTCGCGGTGATGCAATGAGTGACTCGCCCGTGACCGGTCAGTCGCGTAGTATGTGACTGCGGATGTAGCTCAGGCTGGAGAGAGCGTCGCCCCTCCAGGGCGGAGGTCGTGGGTTCGAACCCCACCATCCGCCTTGTTCACCGGAAGTTGAGGTTGTGACGGACCCGTCCCGCAAGCACCGAGCCGTGGTCCCTCGCGGTGGAAAGCGTCGCCCGGCAGAGGCTGTTCACGTTGGGGTCGGAAACAATCCGCCGTTCGAGTTCAGGTTGCTGATACGATCTCACAAAGGCCGGCCGACCGGGAGCAAGTCGATGAGTGCGTCGCTTGGAGCGTCGAAATGCAACGGGCCGACTGGACTGAAGCTTTGGTGCACCCGGAGCGTCGTCGTCCAGCTGCACCCCCCGCGGCCCCGGGCACAGCGAGGTGAGTTGTGACGGCGCTCACGAGACTACACAGAGAGGTCGAGAGTCTCGCGATCATCGCCAGGGCTCCCAGCCTGCGACAGGCGGCGGACTTGCTGCACACCAGCCAGCCGTCGCTCGGGCGTCAGATGGAGCGTCTCGAACGCGAGATAGGTGCCGTGCTCGTTGACAGGGACTCTCGGGGCTCGCGCCTGACGGCGGCCGGCCGCGTGTTCCTAGCCCATGCAATGAAGCTCTGTCAGGATCTGGATCGGGCGATCGAAGAGACGCGCCAGATCGCGCGCTCGGAGGAGCAGGCGCTCTCGATCGGGTACGTCGAGGCCATACCGCCGCGACTGCTGTCAGAGACGGCACTGCTGCTTCGCAACCGGGGCAACGGCGCGCGACTGGAGACCGAGGTGGGCACGGTGGTGGGGCTGGTCCAGCGTATTCGAGCGAGAGATTTGCATCTGGTCTTTGTCGACGCGAGGGTCGAGGAGCCCTGGCTTGGGGTAGAACGCCTGTGGGAGGAGCCGATCGTAGCCTGCGTCCCCACGTCGCACCCTTGCGCCAGGCTTTCGCAGGTCGCGATTGCGGAACTCGCGTGCTTCCCGCTGGTGCTGCTCGGAACCACGCGAGTCGGTGGCGACCCGATCGTCGGACTTCTGAAGCGGTACAACCCGTCCTACGTGATCGCCCAGAGCTCCGACCGGGCGGCGACGGTGCTGCAGGCCGCAGCTGCTGGCCTCGGCATCGGTGTGCTGCCCGCCAGCGCGTTCCAACGGATCGAGGGCATTACCGCTGTTCCGATCGAGGCCCAGGCTAGCGAGATGTACCTGGGCTGGCGTCGCGATGAGACCGACTCGGCCGTGAGTCTCCTGCTCGAATGCGCACGCGACGCGGTAAAAACGCGGCCGAGACACGAGTTGCTCGCCACTGGCATCCATGGCACCGGGAGCCCTCAGGCGGTGGGTGGAGGATGATGGTGCCTTGCGTGACCGCCGCGACGGCGCGCGCGCGCCACTCTTGGGCGCACAGCGAATCGGACGCGGCGCGGCGGCTGTACGGCGTACGCGACCAGCTTCTTCCCAGAACCTTTGTCGATTCTCGCTGCGGTTCCCCTGGTCTGGACGTCAGCTACGGCGGGCTGGTCGACGGACTGAAGCACGTGCTGCCCTTCATAGAGCGCACTCGCACAGAGCTCGTGGGCGGCAGCAGCTCGCGGGCCCACGGCGCTTGGAGGCGCAACGTCAGCGCTTGGGTCGTCTCGGAGCAACGCGGTCCGCTCGTGGCCCTCGGCCTGTATGACTCAGAAGTTCCGGTCGTGTCTGCGCCGGCGACCGTTGTTGCGCCGATGCGCATCCGCTACGTTGTGCATGTCAAGCAGCGAGGAACGCCGGGGGACATGCTGCCTCGTCGTGATCGCGAAAAGCTGCGAAGCGGCATCCGACGCTTCGGCTGGAGTCTTGAGCGGGACGAGTCTTCGGCTGGCTTCGACTTCTTCTTCGATCGAATGCACGTACCTACCATGGTGGCCCGTCATGGCGATGACGAGGTCCACACGGAGTCGCGAGACATTGCTCGACATGCCCTGTTCGAGAGAGGAGCGCTGCTGTTCCTCAGGCACGAGGGTGAGCGTCGTGCGGGCCTCATATGCCGTACAGACGGCGCCACCGTGAGCTTCAGGCTCGCCGGTGTCCTAGACGGCGACTCAAGGCACTACAGCGATTCGCTGCAGCTCGGGCTCTACTCCCTGGCCCTTGAGTGGGCCGCCGAGCAGGGAGCCCAATATGTCGAACTGTCAGGGTCACGGCCATTCGTCAGCGAGGGCTTGTATCAATTCAAGCGTAAGTTCAGACCCGAGATCCTCCTTCCGTTCAACCACTTCAGGAGCAAGCGGCTGGTCTTGATGGTCCGGCAAGACACCCCAGAGGTACGAGACTGGCTAGTAGCCAATCCGATCATCGCGATCGATGGAAGGCAGGAGCTGCGGGTCCTGTTCTTCTTTGACGAGGAGCGACCGAAGCGAGAGGGGATACGATGGCGGTGCTCGGGCATCGCTCGTGAGGAGCCAGTTGATCTCGACCGCTGGCTAGTTGGCGCGTCGATCGTGCAGTCAAGGATTGTATGAGCTCCGCAGGGTGCGGATCTCGCGGCCTGTGAGCCGGCTGCGCGGGACGACCGGCACACTCGGCACCGGCGCCCTGATCACGGCCGTCGGCGACGGAGCGTGGACGACGGTCTGGGTCATCTACCTGACCCGGATCGTGGGCCTGCGGCCCGGAGACTTCGCCCTTGGCGTCACGGTCTCCGGCATCGTCGCGATTCTTGTTGTGACGCCGGGAGGGCGTCTTGCCGATCGCTGGGGCTCGCGCAGGCTTCTGATGGCGATAGTCGCCGCCGACGCGGCCGCAGCTGCATGCTTCGGCCTCGTGCGGTCGCTGTGGGCGTTCATCGCCGTCGCGCTCGTGTTTGTCCCGGCCGAGCAGACGGCAGCTGCCATCGAGGATGCCTATATCCTCTCTTTGCACGAGGACGAGCGACGACTGCGTGCGCTGGGGATCCAGCGCACGGCTCGCTCGATCGGCTACGCGCTGGGCGCTGGCGTGGGGGCGATATGCCTCGCGGTGAACAGCCGTGACGCCTACCTGGCGGTGATCGCGCTGAACGCCGCATCGTCGCTGGCGTATACCGGTCTTCTCAGGCTGCTACCGGCCACCGCTCCTGTGGCCCGCGCACGGGAGGGTCGCTCCTGGCGGGTTCTCGCCGACCGGCCCTACATTCTGGTTGTCACGATCGTCGCGGTCCTGGCACTGTGCTGGGGGATGCTCTCAACCGGCGTGCCGTTGTGGGTGACGGGGCACACCAAAGCACCGCGCTATGTCGTGGGCCTGCTGATAGGACTCAACGCCGCCGCGATCGCCGTCGGCCAGGTCTGGTTCAACGCTCGGGCGAGCACGGTCAAGTCGGCTGCCCGAATGGTCGTGCTCGCCGGGCTGGCTCTTGCCGGGTCCTGTCTATGGTTCGCTGCCTCCCATTACGGCTCAGGGCTGCGAGCAACGGGTCTGCTGCTCGCGGGCGGGATCTTTCAGACCGTTGGCGAGCTGCTCTTCGTCTCGGCCCTGTGGGGCCTGTCGGTGGCGTTGATGGCGCCGGAGGCGCCAGGCGAATATCAGGCGCTGGCGACGTCTGCCACGGGTGCCGCCCAGGTCGTCTCACCCGCGGTGATGGTGGCAGTGGTTGCCGCCAATGGCCTCGGCTGGACGTTGCTCGGCGGCGTATTTGTGCTCGTCGCCGCGCTGATTCTGCCCGCCACGCGGTGGGCCGTCTCGACGCGCGACCCGGCTGCCTCCAAACCACAACCTTCGGCCCACGGTGCATAGCGTTGGCGCTAAAACGGCCTGTCCCATCCGGTGATCCGAGTCCCCACGCCTATGCGCAAGGCGCCGACTGATCCCGCCTCAAACGCCGAAGGGTCAAACCTCCATATCGTTTAGCGCGGCCGTCGGCGGCGTCGCATGACGCTATCATTCCGATAAGTGGCGCCCAAGTTCACATCATCTAACAAGGCTCGCCTGTCCGGTGGATGTGCCTGTGGCGCTGTCCGATTCGAAATTGAGTCGCAGAGTCTCTCCGTCGGTGTGTGCCACTGTAGGAATTGTCAACGCCTAACCGGCAGTGGCAGCTCTACATTCTGCTGCATTCCGTGGTCGAGCTTGCGGCTCGTGAGAGGCAGGGAGAGCATCCGCGTATATACGCCACCCAGCGGTACAACGAAGCGGTTCTGCAAGCTGTGCGGATCGTTGCTATTTGGTGGCGAGTTGGGCTTGAGCGGAACTGTGAGTGTGCATGTTGATGCGCTCGAGAATTGCTCTTGGCTACATCCCCAATATCACCAATTCACCCTTTCGGCACCGAGCTGGGCGCCGGTAGTACCAGATGGCCTTCCTCGCTATCCGCACGCGCGCGGCTCTGGCAAGGTACGGGCTCTGCCTCAGAGCGCCTAGGAGAAGAGGTTTTGGAACGCTATCGCCAAGCATTGACGGGCATCTTATTCGTCTCGATAACGGTGAAGTGTGCCGATAGTCGGTTTCCGCTCGATTGGGCCGCGCTGGCGCTCCCCGCCGCCGCACACCACGGGTTCCGCGCGCTCGCGGAAGCCACCGACTTCGACCACGTACGGCTCAGCTTTCGCTGATCAGGGCTGTCGTTGGTTTGCGTGTGTGATTGCTTGCTCGGTTGCGTGTGCGCCGCGTTTTGGGGTGTGGTGTCGCTCGAGGTGACCGTAGTAGTGGCTGGTGGTGGCGAGGTCGCGGTGTCCGAGCTGTTGTTGGACGTAGAGCAGCGAGTTGCCGGCCGCCAGCCACGCGGCAGCGGCGGTGTGTCGGAGTGAGTGCAGCGGCATGTGGCGTAGTGCTGCGTCCTGGAGGGCGTGGGCGTGCCATACCGCGGAGACGGTTCGGCGCTCAGGCGGCAGAGGTTGTTCGTTGCTCGGGGACCGGCTGGCGTGCAGTGGGCGCGTTCGGCTTGGCCGGATGAACAGAGGATCGGAAGCGTTTGCGTTGCAGTGTTTGTGCTGGCGCTCTGTCAGGTAGTCCGCGAGTAGGCGTGCGAGTCCTGGTCCGATCTCGACTGAGCGGATGCGTCTGGACTTCGTCGAGCCGGTCGTGCCGTCTGCCTTGAGGGCGCGTACTACGAGGACCCATCCGCCCGTAGCTTCGAGCTCTAGGTCGCTCGCGCGGAGTGCGAGGGCCTCGCTGATCCTGGCACCGGTCCCGATCAGCAGCGCCGCGAGCGGCCTGTAATCCTCGTTACACGAGTCCAGATAGACGGGTATCTCGTGCTGGCGTAGGTAGTCGCGCTCGACGTGTGCGCGCGGGAAGCGTGGCATTCCGAGCGCGGGGTTCGTCGCGATCAGACCGTCCTGTACGGCGGTGTTTAGGCACACGCTCAGCGTGGTGAGCGTGTTGTTGACCGTCTTGCCCGAGATCTCGCCCGCTTCCACGCGCTCGGCTAGTGCGCTGATGAGACCACGGATATGCGGGGTCCCGATTGCTTGCAGCGGAGTAGCACCGAGCACGGGCAGCAGGCGCATGCGTGCGTCCGCCGTGTAGGCCGCCACGCTGGCCGCCGCCAGGTGGCGTCGGCGGCGCTCGAGCCAGTGCTCCCAGTAGGCAGCGAACGTCGTTTGGGTGTAGCTGACTTCCCCGCGGGCGACCTGCTCCATGAGATGTCGCTTGGCATGCGCGGCCGCTTTCTGGCTGAGGAACCCCCGGCGCGTGACTTGCGAGCCATCTCCCGCGCGAGCCTTGAAATACCAGCGCACACCCTGCCCCGTCTGGTAGCTGTAGACGCCTCCGCCACGCGATGGGGAGGAACACCTGTCCCCGGCAGCGACACTGTGGGCCGCCTCGTCGAACGCTCGCGCATCTGTCTCGCTCGCAAACCGGCGCCCGCGCTGACGACCAGACGCATCTCGCCAACGCACGACCCAGGCCTCACCAGCGGGCTGGACGCTCACGATGCCTCCAGAACGAGAACACCAGGGAGCAGGCTCTTGACGGCCCCATCAGCGGTCAGCCTCGCGATAGGTGCAGATTCGGCCCCAGTAGCCATTGTGCATAGTTCTCACGTGAGAACATTATGCACATCAGACGCGCGACAAGCCCAACGGACCGACGGCTACACACCGCCCAGAATCCTTGATATAATGCGGATTTCACCCGGTATGCGGATGAGAGGACTCGAACCTCCACCTGGTTACCCAGACACGGACCTGAACCGTGCGCGTCTACCAATTCCGCCACATCCGCGTAGGCGGCCCGCACCGCGAGCGGAACCTCAGAGCCATCCCGTACCGCGCAGTAGAGCCTTTGAGCTCGAGCAACCCTACCAGGCGCAGCGCCGCGACTGCGCATCCGAGGTTGACGCGTTGCTCCGGGGAGAGGCACGACTCACCGAGTTGAGGAACCCCGCCGCTGGCGCAGTCTCCGACCGCAGCAGGCCGGGAGAGCTTGGCGACGGGCGACGGGCGCCGTTTCGCGCGGGCAGGTCACGCGCTTCCGAGGACGTCGTGCGTAGCCGCCCTCCGCACGCAAGGGCAGGCGTGATCGTCGGTCGCGGTAACTCGCCGCGTGGCTAGGACGTTCAAATGATTTGCTAGATTTGATCTCGCAAGAGCAGTTCGGGGGCGGCGAGGGCGATCACGGATGTTCCGAATGTCGAAACATTGACGTGTTTGATTGGACGACCGTCCAATGTGATCGCCTGGCACAGCGAATAGCTTTCCGCCGTCGGAACGGTTTGCAGGCGCCGACCGATCTCTTACCAACGAGGACCCCGGGGGCCGCCGAGCGGCATTGCGAATCCGGCCACAACCAACGAAGGAGGCGTTATGCGGATATCACGGCGTTCCGCCGTTGCTGTATCGACTGCCGCGGCATTTGCGGCCTGCGCGGGCGCGGCGGCGCCCACCGGCCTCGCGGACAGGGGCTTCTTCAGAAGCGTGATCTCGCCGAGCATGCCGAGCTACCCGAAACTCCACGGCTCCAGGCCCGGCTCCATGCCGTGGCAGATCGATCGAGGTAAGTCGATCATCCGCCTGATCAGGACTGGCGAAGCGACGGGCGAGCTGGAGGTCCGCGTGGCGGGATTGATCATCCCGGAAGTGGGCACTCGCGGCCAGGTCACGTCGGTCGACGCCTCGCTTTATTGCGCGCACGATCAGAGGCCGGTGGAGACGACGGAATTGGTCCCGTTGTCGAAACGGGGCATGGCCACGATCGAAGAACCGGTGGAACTGCCCGTGCTATGTCTCGACCCCGCGGTTCTGATCCACCCTCTGGGGAACACCACGATCTACATCGCGAGCAGCGGCTGGGTGTTCTAAGGCAGCGCCATCGCCGCGCGCTGGCAGCCGCTCACGTACTCTGCCAGCGCGCCACGCTTTCGGCTTGGTCATCGCCCAAGTCGGCCGGCGTCCCGGGACGGTCGCGGCGTGCGGTGCCCCGCCGAACGCCCCGAGCCCGAAGACGCTCGGGCGTGCCCATGATCAAGGGCGCCCCGCGGCCCTCGCAATCGGCTCTGGACGTCGTACGGTGGGGGCGAGGGGCGAAGTACCGCTACCGGGATTCGAAGCGTGACGGCAGGTAGCCGGAAAGCCAGTACTACAGCCAAATATGGCTCCAGCGCAGGTGAAACGCTCGATCCGCTCATCCGGCTGAATCCGGCTGAATCAGTACACGACTGGCCCGAGATTGGCCCGAGCCTTCACCCTGCCACCCGCAGGGATGGACGCTTCTCGTTGGCCGCCAAGTAGGCGTTCGCGCTCGCCGCCGCCGCCTCCAACCCACCGGGCATCATGTGGCCGTAAACGTCGAACGTCATCGAGATGGTCGCGTGCCCCATGATGACGCTCAGAGCCTTCGCGTTGACGCCGGCGGCGATCAGGATCGACGCGCAGGTGTGGCGCGCCTCGTGCAACCCGATCGGCTTGAGCTTCGCCTTCTCCCACGCCTTGAGTGCCCGGCTACGGACCGTCGAGGGGATGAACGGGTCTGTCGCTGTGCGGCCGAATACGAGCGCATCGCCGTCGCCTCGCGTGCGCAGCTTGTGGGCGGCGAGCTCGGGGGCCAGTAGCTCGAGGATCGGCACGCGCCGGTCGGCAGCTGCGCTCTTGCCGTCCTGCTCGCCCTCCACCGCATCCCAACCCCGCTGCACGTGGATCACGCGGGCGGGCACGTCGACATCGCTCCAGCGCAGCGCGCGGAGTTCCCCACGCCGCAGAAGATCCTCCGAGTCGTGGAAAGCATCACGCCGGCGAAACAGCTGGGTGCCGCGGCTGGTGCAGAAGCCTTGAATGCACAGAAAGAAGGACGCTTCTCTGGCATAGCAGAAGAACGGACAGCGGCGAGCGTCAAATACGGAACACGGAGCCCTGAGCCAAGCGCGGCCGTCCCGCCGCGTGCAGCCCCCTACGACGCACCCCTCGAACACTCCAGGGGCGGCCTGCGCCTTTCAGCCACCATCGACGGCTTCGGGCTCGGCTGAGGACTTCTGTCCACCCCCAGCCTCCTCAATCAGGTCCCGCGCCCACTGGACCGCGGCGGTCGCCCACCTCGATGCCGCCTCACGCTCGACGGCGTGCACCGTGTCGTCGTCGTAGCGAAGTTCCGCCGCGTAGGGCGAGAGCAAGTCCACCTCGGCAAGCTCCTCCGGCAGCCGCACGCCCGCGTTCTCGCATTGCCCTATGAGCACTCGCTGGTCATGCCGGTGGGCGAACTCCACCCCACGTGCGGCCAACACGGCCTTGAGCGCCTTCTCGACTGCCTGCTGGGCGTGAAAGCAGACGAGCACGTCCGCTACTTCGCCTATCGGCAGCATCCCCTTGGTCCCGGCCGCGTCCTCGTCGGCGCGGCGTAGAAGTTGCTCTGCGAGATCCTGCGCGCTCGCCATCAGGCGACGAGTTCCCGGCCGCCCGTCAGTGCCGCGTGAATGAGGCTGCCGCGCACGTCGCGCCACTCCCGCACCCTGTGCTCGCTCGCGACGATGATGTCCATCGGCACCAGCACATCCGCCAGCACCCTACGCAGCCGCACCGACTCCAAGGCGGGATTCTCGACCTCCGGCTCGATCACCAAGAAGTCCAGATCGCTGTCCCGCGTCAGCTCCCCACGCGCAGCCGAGCCGAACAGGATCACCCGCGAGCTCGGTGGCGCCGCCTCTGACAACCGACGGCCAGCCTCCGCTATCAACGCATCGTCAAGCACGTGCTCACGATACCCGGCTCCGGGGCACCCGCCCAGGCCGCGATCGCAGGACTGGCCCAAATCCTGGCCCGAGCACCCCCAAAGAACGCGCAACGCCCCGTAAACACGGGGCGCAAGCAAGTACCGCTACCGGGATTCGAACCCGGGTTTCCGCCATGAGAGGGCGGCGTCCTAGTCCCCTGGACGATAGCGGCGCGAAGTCGCCTCGAGGCTATCAAAGCGCTCGCGGATCCTGTCGCGCGGAGCCCGCCAGGCGCGTCCGTTGAAGCGCGGCGAGCTCTCAATAAATGGACTTGCGGTGGGCGCAAGCTCAGGGAGGGGCGGCGCCGGAGAGGTCAACCCTTGTTGAATCTATGGAAGATGTTCGAACCACCGGGAAAAAGTCAGAGACGCGCCTCGACTTAAGCGTCCACACGCGGGACTCTTTCCGCTACGGCCGGGTGGGCGCGGTGCCTGCTTGCCAGCGGGATTGTGTCGGTCGCTTTGGCGCGAATGGACTCGGATGTTCACGGTTTTCTGGCGAAATAGATGAGAAGCGGGGTTGCGATGACTGTTGTGTACAAGAACCGTATGGGGACGCCGCGCTTGCGCCCCGGCCCGGGCGGCTTGCCGCGCGGGCAGGTCACGCAGATACAGCGCAGTCGCATGCTCGCCGCGGCGGTCGAGGCGGTCGAGGACGTCGGCTATGCGCGGATGACGGTCGCGCAGGTGATCGGCCGCGCGCGCGTCTCGCGCAAGACCTTCTACGACGTCTTCAGCGACCGTGAGGACTGCTTCCTGGCGGCCTACGAACAGGCCCTCGGCCAGGCGCGAGCGATCGCACAGGAGGCTTACGCGGGCGAGTCGAGCTGGCGCGAGGGCGTTCGCGCGGCGCTCGCGAGGCTGCTGATGTTGATGGACGAGGAGCCCGGATTGGCCAAGCTCTGCATCGTCGAGGCGCTCGGCGCGGGCGAGCGCGTGCTCGACCGCCGGGCGGCGGTGCTCGACGAGCTCGCTCAGGTCATCGATCGCGGGCGCGCTGCGACGAACGCCGCGCGCGAACCGCCACAGGTCACAGCCGAAGGCGTGGTCGGCGCGCTCTTCGCCGTGCTTCACACGCGCGTGCTCGAACCCGGCGGGGCGCCGCTCACCGATCTGCTCGGTTCGCTCATGAGCATGATCGTGCTCCCCTATCTGGGCGCGCGCGCGGCCGGCAGGGAGCTGAGCAGACCTGCGCTCCAGCCCTCGCGGGGTGGACGCCCGAGCCGCCACGCACGGCACAGAGATCCGCTCGAAGGATTGAACATGCGCCTCACCTACAGGACCGTGCGGGTGCTGATGGTCATCGCCGAGCATCCCGGTGCGAGCAACCGCGAGATCGCGGAAGGATCGGGCATCATCGATCAGGGACAGATCTCAAAGCTCTTGAACCGGCTCGCCCGCCTGAAGCTCGTCGAGAATCTCGGCGAGGGACAAGAGAAGGGCGCCGCCAACGCGTGGCATCTCACGCCTCGCGGGATGCAGGTCGAGCGCGCGACCCGTCCTCGCTGAGCCCGACGCGCCGTCCGGCGCCGCGGCGACAGCTCGAGCTCGCCCGCGCGCGGTGTTCAAGCCCGACGTGCGTTGAGCGCGACGGCGCGTCCCGCGGGAGGCGTACCGTCGGAGCAGGCGGGAGGTGCTTCGCTTCCTGCTGTGGCGGCTGCTGGAGCTGTTCGCGATCCTCGCGATCCTCGCGCTGCTCGCTTGGTTCCTTTCCGGCGGTCTCGGCAAGGCGCTGCGTGGACACACGAACGCTGGCGAGCTCTGGCCTGCGCTCTCGGCTGCCTGGCATTGGGCCCGCGGCGCCTGGGGCTCGAGACATGCGCTCGGCAGCCCCCGCGTCCGCTCGTTCACGGCGGTCGCGGCCGCGCTCGCGTGCAGCGTCGCGCTCGCGCGGCTCGAGGCCCGGCGCAGGCGACGCTACGTGCGCCTGCGCGTCGAGGCATACCGCGGCGATCACGCGGACGCCGAGGCCGTCGCGGCGATGTTCGCGGCGCTGCACAAGCGACTGCTCCGACGCTGGTGGCGGCGTCTGCTGCTGGGGCAGCCGTCGCTATCGCTCGAGGTGCATCACGGTGGCCACGCGCCGCACGCGGCGTGGCTGGCGCTCACCTGCCCGCGCGGGCACGAGCGGCTGATCGAAGCGGCAGTGCAAAGCGCCTACCCGAACGCTCAGCTTTGTCCGCTCGAGCAGCGCGATGGCGTAGCGCCGGTGGTCCTGCGTCTGAAGAAGCACGCCGAGTTCATCAAGCGCCTGGCAGCGCTCGAGGAGCTCGAAGCGAGACGCGAGTCGCCTGTCGATCGGCTGCTCACGGTCATGGGCGCGTGCGCCGAGCCCGCTTTCGTGCAGCTCGCGATCACGCCCACGCCCGCGCTGTTCGAGGCGCTCGCCAAGCACCTGTACAAGCGCCACGAGGCGCGACTCTCGCGCGAGCGCCGAGAGCATCTGATCGTCCGTGATCGCTCGCTCGTCGAGGAGGCCGAGCTGCGCGGAGGGCTCGAAGTCCAGCACAAGCCGCTGTTCTTCGCCGACCTGCGCGTGGTCGCGCACCGGCGCTCGGTGTGCGAGCAGATCGCCTCCGAGCTGCGCTCGCAAAGCGCCGAGAACCGACTCGTCGAGCGCGGGACGGCGATCCGCCACGGGTTGTTCGGGCTCTACGCACGGCGCGTGCGCCGTGGCGAGGGCAACCCCTTCCCCTCGTTTCGCAAGGGCGTATTCGCCAGCAGCGAGCTCGCCGCGATCTGGCAGCTGCCGTCCGTCGACTACCTGACCGTTCCGTTCGCGCGCAGCGGCCTGCCGCGAGCGCCAGCCTCGCCGGCCGTGCTGCGCCGTCCCGCCGGGCAAGGCATCCTGCGGGACGCGCTCGGACACGTCAGCATCCACGAGCGCCTGCGCAGACAGAACATCGCAGTGCCCGGAACCGTCGAGCAGGGCAAGTCGAGCTTCCTGGTCGCGACCGTCGCCGAGGACCTGCGACGCGATCGCTGCGCGGTGATCGTCCTCGACCCCAAGGGCGATGCCGCGGACGCCGCCGTGAGCGTCGTCCCGTGCGCGCGCGCCTGCACGCTGCTCGACCTCTCGCATCCGACCTGCGGCTTTAACCCGCTCGCCGTTGACGCCCCGGCGGACGTGATCGCCGACTACGTTGTCGGGGCGCTCAAGAACCTCTTCACCGATGCAGACATCAGGGCTTCCTCTGACCGCTACCTGCGCAACGCGATCATCGCCGTGCTCGCCTACGATCGGAGTTGCACGCTGTGGGACGCCGCACGCTTGCTGTCTGTCGGCGAGGACGGCTACGCGTATCGCAGCCGCGTCGGATCGCGCGTACGGGCCCTGCCAGAGCTGCGAGAGATCTCTGAGTTCTTCACCGCAGAGCTGACCGCGCAGCTCGCGGACGCCCGCAGCACGACCACCGCGAAGCTGGACGCTCCCGTGAACAAGCTCGCGCGGCTGCTCAACTCGCCGTCGATCAAGCGCGTCCTGCTCAACGACTCGCTGCGCGTCGATTTCGACCGCGTGATCGCCGATGCCGAGGTCCTGATCGTCAAGGGTGCGCTGGGGGGCATGGGTGCCGGCAACACGGCCGTGATGATGCAACTGCTCGTCGGAATGCTCGATGCCGCGCTCGCACGTCAGCAGGATCTGGTGCCCGCCGAGCGCAGGGTGTCAGTCGCGCTGAAGGTCGACGAGGCGCCGCTGGTGATCAACCGCGGCTTCGCCGAGACGATGGCCTTGAAGCGCTCGGCGGGTCTGGAGACCGTCGCGTGCTGGCAAACCGACGCGCAGTGGGTCGAGCGAGAGGTTCGCGACCAGCTCGACGCGCTCTTCGCCCACCGCGTGTACTTCGCGACCGCCTCCGTGCGCGACGCCCGCGACGCGGCCCGGCTGACGATGGCGGAGTTCTCAGACACCGTCCGCCCGGGGGTCGAGCGACTGTCGAGCCTCGGCCGCCCCGACGTTCGCCTGCATCTGCCCAAGCACCACGCGATCGCGAGCTGGGTGACTCCCGAGGGACGCCAGCCTGCGTTCGTGGCCGAGACGATCCCGATGAGACTCGATCGTGAGCGCCTGGCGCTGCATGCCGCTCGCCAGCGCGAACGCGGTGGACGCCCCCTCACGGACCTGAGCCAGCCGCACTGGGATCGCGAGCTCCCACGGGCGAACGACAGGGCAAGCACGCCTTCCCGGTCCACTGGCGACCGCGGGTCGGAAGCTCTCTCCGGCACAAATGGGGACGCTCAGTCGATGATTCCCACGGGCGCGGCTGCAGGTGGCGCGGAGTCGAGCCTTCCGGCGATCGCCGCCGAGAGCTATCGCGAGCTTGTCGAGCTGGATGGTGCTCACACCGTGCGCCGCGCAAAGAGGGTCGCCGCCACGCGCAAGCTCCAACCCGAGCCGCTCGACCTGCAGATGCTCGGGCTGATCGCCGCCGCCAGACACCTGCTCACCAGCCAGCTGCACAGGCGCTTCAACGACGGGCGTGCCGCGACGACCACGCAGCGCCGCCTCAAGCGCCTGTCGGATGCGGGTTTTGTGGAACGCTTCCAGTTCCACCGGCGCGATGGCGGCGGCGTCCCCATGTGCTATGCGCTCACACCCGCCGGCGCGCGCCTGCTGGCCGAGCACAACCGTGCGTTCGCCGTCAGCGAGAGCGCGGGCACGGATGCTGATGCAGCGATGCCGGCGGTGGCGGGCGAGGGCGAGCTGCGCCAGGCGCGCCACGACGTGCACGTCGCCGGGTGGGCGCTCGCGCTGGCCGCGGCATTGCCCGCGGTCACCTCGACCGTGCTTCGCGGCGCCGAGGAGTCTGTGCTCCGCCCGCCCGTGCACAATCGAACCGGAGTGCCGATGACGCCCTCGCCAGGCGAGCTGCGTCTGCCTGGCGGGCGCACGCCCCATGACTTCCTGCGCAGCGACGGCGACGGGCGGCGCGTGGCGCTCGAGCGCTTCGAGACGGTGCGTCCCGACGCGATTCTCGAGGTGAGCGCGGCCGGAGGGACCCCGCCGGCAACAGACGTTATCGTCGAGCTCGACGACCGCACCGCCACGGTCCACGCTGCGCGCAAGCTCGAGCGCTATGACCATTTCCTCGCCGGCTGGTCGGCGCATGTCCCTCGCTATGGGCGGCGCGACGACGCTCTCGCGGTGGTCGTGTTCGTGTGCCGCGATCGCGCCCGCGCGCGCACGTGTGCGCGAAGCGCCGACGCGCTGCTATGCGCATGCCGCGCCTACGCCGGGGAGTACCCGCACGACTGGGAATACCCGGGGCGTCAGCGGATCGTGTTCGCCTCCGAGCGCGACGCCCACGAGGGGCTACTGCGGGCCTACGGCGTCCCGCGCCTGCCCCCGGCGGTTCGCGTCAGCGCCGCTCGCGGAGATCCTCGTGCCGGCGCCGCCACCGCCGCAGCCATCCAGATCCCCGGCCTGCCGAGATCTGCGGGATAGCACGAGGGCCATCTGCTCGCGACGCGAGCTGGCGCGCTCGCGCCCGCGCAGTCGCCCACGGTGGAGGCGCCGTCACGCGCCCGCTGCGTGCAGTCGCCTTGGGCAACGCCGCGGCAGCGCCGCAGTTTCCCCACGGCGTTTCACGCACCCAACGACGCCCAAGTGGCGACGCGGTTTGCACATCGGCGAGCCGAGTTCGAGCGATCGCACGGCGGGCGACGGCGCTCGGGAGCGCGTCCGACGCGCCAGCCGCGCCGTCCAGACCGCGGGCGCGCGATACGCTCGCAGCCCTTCACATTTCCTCTTTGCCGCTCCGCAGCGCCGAAACACCCCCACAGCTCGCCAGCACGAGCCACAGCAGTCGAGGTCGCCGAGCGCGTTCGCGCCAACTTCGACGTACGCCTCCGGCCGCTCGCCCGCTTCGAGAACCCCTATAGGGGTTCTCGGCTCTCGGCTGTCCGCATCCATGGCCGTGCGGAGCCCTTGACGAGCCCGCGCTGTGCTCCTACAAGCCCGCCCAACGAGCGCCCACGCCAGCGCGTCGGCGCAGCCCTCACACACGCAGGAGACAGCCATGACCGCGACCCTCACGTCCACCTCCTCGCTCCCTGCTGCGCCGCCACGCCGGAGTCCCGGACGGCCCAACGGCATGCCGGCGCGTACGCGCCGCATGTGCAACCGGCGCACGAGCGCTTGCCCCGATCCACCCGTGCTCGCAAGCTATCTCGATCGCCGCGGTCGCACGCGCGAGCTGGTCGTGCTCGCTGGAGCCGGCGGCAGCGCGCTGGTCGTGGATCGCGTGTGCATCACCCACGAGGATCCGCGCCTGGTTGCGCATCTCGCAGCCGACGAGCCCGCCGGCAACGCGGCTCTCGTGGGCGCTCGCTACCTGCAGGACATGGCCGGCGGCGGGCCTCGCTGCCGTCCGCTCACGGATGAGGACACGAGCGTCGAGCCGTTCCCCGCTTCGGAGGCCGAGACAGGCTACGGGGTGTGCGCCGCCGGCACTGTGCAAATCAGCGACCGGCTCGGGCGCAGCTACTCGCTCGAGCCGCTGCCAAGCGGGATGTCGATTCCGGAACTGCGCTGGTGTCGTCGGACGCCGACTGCGCCGGACCCTGGCGAACCGGTGAGCGTTCGCGAGGCGATCGCCGCGTTGGAGAGCTATGAGCCGGTACGCACACACACGTGGCTCGCGCTCGACCGTCACGACCGCAATGGTGCGGTCTCGACCGCCGTGCTTCGTGCGGAGCTCGCGCGCGTGCAGGCCAGCGCCATCATCCTTAACCGCCGCCTGCGCGAAGCGGTGCTCGCCGCGATCGAGCGCGAGCAGCTGAGCATGAGCGAGATCGCGATCCGCTGCGGGCGGGTCAAGCGCGATCGGCGCGGGAACGAGGCCGGCGAGACCAGCTGGCTCGCGCGCCGGCTGGGACTGCTCGCCGAGGGCGGGCACAGCGCGCCGACTCCGTGGATTCACAGCGACGTGCTCGCCTTGATCGCGCGCCAGGGGCTTGGCGTCAGTCCGCACGAGGTCGAGCTCTGATGAGCAGCGATGCGAGCGCGCCGATCCTCGTGGTCGAGGCCGACCGTGATCTCGGCCAGGCCGTCGCCGAGCAGCTGCTCGCGGACGGCTTCAGCGTCGAGCTCGCCAGCACCGCAGAGCACGCCCGCGTGCTGGCGCGCGCGAGCGCTCCCAGACTCGCTGTGCTCGGGCGGTTGGAGTCGCCATCTGGCACGCTCGAGCTGCTTCGAGAGATACGTCAGGCCGCGCGCGAGACGCCGTGGCAGCGGACCCTGCCGGCGATCGTCGTCGGCTCTAGCGCGCGTGAGCTAGACATGCTGCGCGCCTTTGAAGCAGGTGCCGATGACTTTCTCGGCAGGCCCGCGACCTATCTCGAGCTGCGCGCCCGGCTGCGCGCGGTCTTGCGCCGCAGCGGCTGCGGGCCCGGCCTTGAGCGACTCATCGAAGTCGGAGAGCTCGCGATCGACGCTCGTTCTCGCTCGGTCACGCTCGGTGACCGCCCCGTGGAGCTTCGCCGCATGGAGTTCGAGCTGCTCGTCCATCTCGCGCGTGAGCCGGAGCGCGTGTTCGCGAAGGCCGAGCTCCTGCGCACGGTCTGGAGGTACCGCTCGGGCGGCTCCACTCGGACGGTCGACAGTCACGCAAGCCGGCTGCGTCGCAAGCTCAACACGGACGGCGAGCGACGCTGGGTGCTCAGCGTGTGGGGCGTCGGCTACCGGCTGCTCTGAGTGCCCGGCTCGCGCTGGGCTGAACCCGATCGGCTGGGCCTCTGGGCCTACCCACTCGCCGGCTGACGCCGGCTCACATCCAGCCGGCTGACGCCGGCTACCACCAAATGACCGGCTGGTGCCGGTCCGAGCGTGCTCGGCCGGTCGGCCGGGCCGGAGAGGAGTGGCGCAATGCCATCGAACTCAGTCCAGGAAGCGGCGGTCGACCCTGTGGTGGCCGTCGATGAGCTCATTAGCTGGTTGCTCAGCGCAGCCGTGCACTGCGCGCTTGGGGTCGCGATCGGCGTGCTGATCGCGAGGACCATGCGTAGCCGGCATCTGCACTGGAGCTGGGCGGCGGGCGCCGGCGCGATCGTCGTGCTCGCGCGACCGGTGCTCGCCGGCTGGACCGCGACGCTTGCAATCGCCGCATTGCTCGCGAGCATTCGCGGGCGACGCTGGCATCGCGAAGACCTCGACGCCGGTGTGGACCTCGCAGAGATCGCAGCGGCACGCACGAGCGCGGTCGATCTGATCGGATCGCTCGCACGTCCGGTGGCGCTGCACGTGTGTGCGCGCATGCGCACCGCGACGCACCGGCGCGCTCGCGAGCTGCAGCTCGGCGTGGATGAGCGCGGGCGCGCCGCTCGAGTCCCGTTTGCACTCGCCGGTGGCTCGCACACCCTGGTCGTGGGCGCCACGGGCTCGGGCAAGACAGTGACCCAGGCCTGGATCGCAGCCGCCGCGATCGAACGGGGAATGGGCGCTGTCGTCCTCGACCCAAAGGGCGACCGCGACCTGCGCGAGCAGCTGCGTCGCGGGGCGCTTGCCGCCGGGCGGGCGTTTCTCGAGTGGACGCCCGAAGGAGACCGCGTCTACAACCCGTATGCGCGCGGAGGAGTCAGCGAGATCGCCGACAAGGCGCTCGCCGGCGAGCGCTTCACCGAGCCTCACTATTTGCGTCAGGCGCAGCGCTATCTCGCCCACGCCGTACGGGCGCTGCGACAGTCGGGCGCCGAGGTCAGCCTGCGGGCGATCGTCGAGCAGCTCGAGCCCGCGCGGCTCGAGCAGCTCGCCCGCGGCCTGCCCGACGCCGGGGCGCGGGCAACGTTCGCATACCTCGACGGGCTCTCGAGCAGACAGCAGAGCGAGCTTGCCGGGGTGCGCGACCGCTTGGCGATCCTCGCCGAGTCGGACGTCGGGCCCTGGCTCGATCCACAGACGGACGCCGAGCGCTTCGACCTGCTCGCAGCGGTCCGCAGCCGGGCGGTCGTGTACTTCAGCCTTCAATCAGACAGCCGCCCGCTGCTCAGCGAGATGCTGGGTGCGGCGATCGTGCAGGACCTGCAGACGACGGTCGCCTGCCTGCAGGCGAGCCCAGTGCCGACGTTGGTCGCGATCGACGAGTTCTCGGCGATCGCAGCCACCCAGGTCGTCGGGCTGTTTGCTCGTGCGCGCTCGGCGGGGTTCCGCCTGCTGCTCGGCACGCAGGAGCTCTCCGACCTGCGTCCGCCGGGTCGGGAACGGCTGCTCGAGCAGGTGCTCGGCAACCTCTCGGTGCTGATCGCCCACCGCCAAGTCGTGCCGGACTCGGCCGAGCTGATCGCCAGCCTCGCGGGCAGCCGCGGCGCGTGGAGGGTCACGCGCCACAGTGACGGAAGGAGCACGCGCACCCGCGGCCACGAGCCGGTGCTCGAGGCCGAGCGCGTCATGCGGCTCGGCCGCGGTTGGGCGGCCGTGCTCGTGCTCGACCAGCAGCCGAGCGCGCGTCTGACGCGCATCTGCTCGCCGGGCCGGCCGTGGTGAGGCTGGAGCCCGATCTCAGATCACGACTGAAAGGAAGACCGATGGTCCGCAAGAGCAGTTCCCCGACGCAGGAAGGCCCGGCGAGCGTCGCGCACAGATGCTGCACGGAGGAGCAGCTGGCGATCCTGCGTTGGACGGCGGGGCTCGGCGCGGTCACCGCCGAGGCGCTCGCGCATCGTGGCGGCCTCACGCTCGCGTCCGCGCGTTCGCGGCTCGCGAGCGCCGAGCGCGCTGGGATGCTCAGGCGCAGCCGCTTGCTCGCCGCCGCACCGGCGTTGTACACGGCGACCCCCGCGGGTCTTCGCGCCTGTGGCGCGCGCGGCTTTCAGCCGTGCCGCGTGAGCGTCGCCAATGCCCCGCACGCGATCGCGTGCGCGGCGGCTGCGGCTGCGCTCGAGCGCGCCTATCCCGATCACAGGCTGATGGGCGAGCCCGAGCTGCGCCATGACGAGCGCGAGGCCGGGGCGGCCCTCGCGAGCGCTCAGGTCGGAGAGGGCCCGCGCGGTGCGCAGCTGCTGCATCGGCCCGATCTGGTGCTGTGGCCCGATGGCCCACACGAGCTGCTGCCGGTTGCGATCGAGGTCGAGCTCACGGTCAAGGCGCCGCAGCGGCTGCTCGCGATATGCATGGCGTGGGCACGCTGCCGCTGCGTGGCGGGCACGGTGTATCTCGCCGCCGCCGGCGTGCAGCGCCCGCTCGCGCGGGCGATCGAGCGGGCGGGCGCCAACGAGCGGATCGCGCTCGTGCCGGTCGACGTGGTCGCGGTCGCGCAGGAGGGCGCCAAACGGGCGCTCGCGCGTTCCATCCCAGGCGCGGCGTAGCTTGGCCTTGGGGGGTCCACCATCGAACAATGGAGACCTAATCATGTTCAACATCAACCGCGTCGTGCTCGTCGGACGCCTAACTCGCGACCCCGAGCTGCGTGCCCTCCCCTCGGGCCGCAGCGTGTGCAGCCTGCGGATCGCGTGCAATTCGTTTCGCAAGGACCCCGAAGGCGAGCTGACCGAGCGGCCGAACTACTTCGACGTGAGCACGTACGGCGCTCCCGCCGAGACCGTGAGCCGCTATCTGCGGCGGGGCAGTCGGGTCGGCATCGACGGCCGGCTCGAGTGGCGCGAGTGGGAGACCGCCGAGCAGCAGCGCCGCCAGGCGGTGAGCATCGTCGCCGACACCGTCCAGTTCCTGGACAGCGCCGGCGGACGCGGCCAGCTCGAGGTCCCCGACGGCGATGACGCGGGCGCCCACGAGCTGACCGTGACCGATGGGGACGAGGGCGAGCTCGTCGGCGTGGGCGCAGGCGCCGACGAGGACGATCTCGTCTTCTGAAGGCGCGCACGCCCCGCGGCCAGAGCCCGACGGCCTGCTGACCCCCGGCGCGGACCGACGGTGAATTTCGGCGCAAGGCCGATCGCACCGTCGGTCCCCCCGGGTCTTTTCGCGTTTAAAGGCCAGTCGGGCAGGTCGGCGTGCGCGCGCCGGACCGCGCGCCGCCGCCGGCGCGGCGCACCGGCGGGCGCGCTGCGCGTAAACTGGCGCGCCGCGGCTCTGGGCGCGGGTGCCGCACTCGCGCAGCGCAAGCACCGCGCAAGGAGTTTCTCAACCATGCCAGTGAACACGACAGCGATCGGCAAGAGCTACGAGCCCGTCGGCTACGCCGTCGGGCGCGAGAAGATCAAGGAGTACGCGCGCGCGGTCGGCGAGACCAACCCGGTGCACCTCGACGTGCACGCCGCTCGCGCGGCAGGCTATGCGGACGTCGTGGCGCCGCCGATGTTCGCGGTCGTCTACAGCGCTCCGGCGGTTGGGCCGCCGATCTTCGATCCGGAGATCGAGCTGAACTTCGCGATGATGGTCCACGGTGGCCAGGAGTTCGTGTGGGGCCCGCTGGTGCTCGCCGGCGATGAGATCTCCACGACCGCCAGCGTCAAGGACATCTCAGAACAGGACGGGCGCGGCTATTACGTATTCGAGTCCGTCTCCACCAACCAGCGCGGCGAGGAGGTCTGCCGCGGCACGTGGACGAACATCGTGCGAGGAGTGTGAACTGCGGATGCAGCAGCTGAGCGAGGGCGGGCAGATCCCCGAGCTGCGCGTGACCCCGGACAAGTACCTGACCGTTCGTTACGCGGGCGCCTCCGGCGACTTCAACCCGATCCACATCGACGAGGAGTTCGCCAAAGCGGTCGGGCTTCCGGGGCGGATCCTGCACGGGCTGTGGACGATGGCCCAGGTCGCACGCGCCCAAACCGAGGCCGCCGGCGGGCCCGAGCACCTCAAGCGCCTGTCGGTGCAGTTCCGCGGCATGGGCGTGCCCGAGCAGGAGGTGCTCGTGAGCGGCACCGTGCGCGAGCTGAGCAGCGGTCGCGCGGTGATCGACACGGTCGCCGAGCAGGCCGGCAAGCAGATCATTCGCAACGCCCAGGCCGAGCTCGAGCTGTAGCGGCGCCCCCCAGTGGGCGTCGGCATGGCGCCTACAATCACGTGCATGTTGAGCCCGCGCCAGGAGCGCATTCTTTGCAAGGTCGTCGACGGCTATATGCGCACCGGCCAGCCGGTGGCGTCGCGCGCGATCGCCGCCGATGGCGATCTCGATTGCGCGCCCTCGACGGTGCGCTACGAACTGGCTCAGCTCGAGGAGTACGGACTGCTCGCCCACCCGCACGTATCGGCCGGACGCGTGCCGACGGACGCCGGTCACCGCTATGTGGTCGACCGCCTGCTGCGCTCCAAGCAGCCCGTGCAGGTATTGCGGCCGGCGCTGGAGCTGTCCTTGATCCAGCGCGAGCTCGAGGAGGCGATGCGCACGACCACGGAAACGCTCTCGCAGGTGACCAATCTGCTCGCGGTCGTCTCCGCGCCGTCGATGAACGCGGCGAGCGTCCGCCACGTCGAGGTGCTGGCGCTGCAGCCGCAGGTCGTGCTGGTCGTGATCATCACCTCGGCGGGCAGCGTCTCGAAGACCTTCGCGACGTTCGAGCGGGCGGTTGATGCGGGCCTCGTGTCCTGGGCTGGCGAGTACCTCAACGAGCGGCTCGTCGGCTTCGGCCTGGGGGCCCGGATGCTCCAGCAGCGACTCCTCGATCCCAGCCTCTCGCCGACGGAGCTCGCGTTCCTCGAGCGGTTCGCGCCGGCCTTCGGCGAGCTCGCGAGCGATGACGAGGACGCGCTGTTCGTGGAGGGGACCGCGCGTCTGTTCGAGACCGCGCGGATCGAGGACGCCACCCGTGTGAACGAACTGATCGAGCTGCTCGAGCGGCGCGTCGCACTGCTGCATGTGCTGCGCGCGGCGCTGGGCGAGCCCGGTGTGTACGTCCGAATCGGGCACGAGAACGAGCTGCCCGCGATGCATTCCCTCGCGCTGGTCGCGACGGGCTACGGGATGGCGCGCCGCAAGCTCGGCATGGTTTCGCTGATCGGGCCGGTGCGCATGGACTACGCGGGCGCGATCGCAACCGTGCGTGAGGCAGCCCACCAGCTCTCGCGCTTCGTCGAAGATGCCTACGCCGAGAACTGACCGCCCACGCATGCCGCGCGACCCCTATGAGGTGCTGGGCGTCGGACGCGATGCATCGACGCAGGAAGTCAAGAAGGCCTTCCGCCAGCTCGCGCGCGAGCTTCACCCCGACGTCAACGCCCATGACCCCAACGCCGAGGAGAAGTTCAAGGAGGCCGCCGAGGCGTACGAGATCCTCTCCGACCAGGAGCGGCGCGTCACCTACGACCGCTACGGACACGAGGGCCTGCGCTCGGGTGGCTACGCGCCCGACTTCGAGGGTTTCGGCTCGATCAGCGATCTGTTCAACGCGTTCTTCGGCGGCGCCGCGATGGGTGGGCGCGCCGGCCCCGCGCAAGGCGAGGATACGGCGGTGGCGGTCGAACTAGACCTGCGCGAAGCGGCCGAGGGCGCCACGGTGCAGGTCGCCTTCGAGGCGATCGAGCGCTGTGAGCGCTGTCACGGCAACGGCGCAGAGCCCGGCACGCCGATCGAGACGTGCGAGCGCTGCGGCGGCGCCGGGCAGCTGCAGACGATCACGCGCACGCTGCTCGGGCAGATGGTCCGCACGACCGTCTGCGAGCGCTGCCACGGCGACGGGCGCGTCGCCCGCCAGCCCTGCGGCGACTGCCGCGGACGCGGGCGTGTGGCGCGCAAGCGAACGCTCGAGGTGGAGGTCCCGTCCGGGATCTCCGACGGGCAGCGCATCCGGCTCACCGGTCGCGGACACGCGGGCGAGCCCGGCGCCGCGGACGGCGACGTGTACGTGGTCGTGCGCGTGCGTGAGGACGAGCGCTTCGTGCGCGAGGGCGATGACTTGATCACCGCGCTCGACGTCGCCGCGCCGCTAGCTGCGCTCGGCGGCACGCTCGAGGTGCCAACGCTCGACGGGCACGCGTCGATCGAGCTGCCCGCTGGCACCCAGCCAGGCGACGTGCTCACCTTGCGCGGGGCGGGGATGCCCGCGCTCAGGCGCTCACGCCAGGGCGACCTACGAGTCGTCGTGAACGTGGTCGTCCCGCGGCGCCTGACCCCCGAGCAGCACGAGCTGATGGAGCGCCTGAACGACAGCCTGAGCGAGGAGAACCTGCGCACCCACGAGTCGATGTTCGCCAAGCTGCGCCGCGCCCTCGGTGGCCAGGCCGCGTGATCAGACTCGCCGTTCGCGTCCAGGACGAGCACGCCGAGCTGGTGCTTGCCGAGCTGCTCGAGCTCACGCCCGCCGGGGTCGAGGAGGTCCGCGGCCAACCGGGCACCGGCGCGGCCGGGACCGTCGAGTACGCGGTCTACGGTGCCCCCGGCGAGCTGCCGGGGCTCCCGGCCGTGCATGCCGTCGCCGGCGACGCCCTGGTCGAGGTCTCGACCAGCGAGATTCCCGACGACTGGCACGAGCGCTGGAAGCAGTTCCACACGCCCGTGCTCGTGCGGGCGCCGCGCCCGGCCGGGGGTCGGTGCGCGCCGGTCCCCTCGCTGCGCGTGCGCCCGCCGTGGGAGGCGGCGCATGCACACGAGCACGGCGAGCTGCAGGAAATCGTCATCGACCCCGGGCAGGCGTTCGGCACCGGCGGGCATGCGAGCACGCGCCTGTGCCTCGAGTTGCTGCTCGCGCTCGCCGCCCACGAACCCGCACGCGGGCCTGTGCTCGATCTCGGCACGGGCTCGGGCGTGCTCGCGATCGCCGCCAGCGCGCTCGGCTTCCTGCCGGTGCTCGCGCTCGACAACGAGCCCGAGAGCGTCGCCGCCGCCCGCGAGAACGCGCTCGCCAACGGCGCCACGATCGACGTGCGCCGCTATGACCTCCGTACGCACGAGCTCGTCCTGCCGGCCACCGCCACGCTCGTGCTCGCCAACCTGCTGCGCCCGCTGCTGCTGGAGCTCACGAGCGGGTTGCAGCGCGCCCCCACGCATCTGATCGCCGGCGGTCTGCTCAGGGACGAGGTCGACGAGGTCGCCGGCGAGTTCGCGCGGCGTGTAGGGCTGCACGAGCGTGAGCGCCGCGCGCGAGGCGAGTGGGCGGCCGTGTGGCTCACGTCGCGCTGAGCGGATCGAGCTGCTCCGGCGCAGGCGTTAGACGGCGCTCACGCGCGCAGGCGTTAGACGGCGCTCACGCGCGCAGCCCCCGAGGCCGCACGCGGGCCGAGCGTCTCAGCCCGCCTGCGGGATCTCCGTCGCAGCACGCACGATCGAGCGATACACGAGATCGATCGCGGGGCGGATGCCGTCCTCGCTCTCGAGCAGCGCCTTGGCCGCGAGCAGCGCCGCGCCGATCGTCTCGAGCGCCTCGCCCACGCCCTGCGGCTCTGGGTCGCGGCAGGCCGCGATCGCCATGTCCAGCATCCCTCGCGCCTGCTCGACCGCGCCCGAGAACAGTCCCGGACCGACGAGGCTCGCATAGCCGTACACCCGCGCCAGTCGTCCGGAGAGCTCGATCGAGTCTCCGCGGCGCGGCGGCGTGCGAGCCGGCAGCCCGCGGCCGTCGAGCAATGAAGCCATCGTCGCGCCCAGCATTGCGCGCGTGCTCGCCTCGTCCAAGCGGGCGTGGGCGGCCACCCGCAGCGCCATGTACAGGGTCGTCGCGGGCATGCCGTACGGAGGGTCGGATGCGAACACGATTCGCTCGGCGGGCGCGCGTGCGAACAGCTCGATCACGTCGAGCGGAAAGAAGCACGAGATGTCGTACAGCACGCCCGGATGGTCGGCCAGGCGGGTCGTCAGGATGCCCTGGTCGCAGATCGCGCCGTGCGCGAGGATCAGCACCACCGCCGGATGACGCAACGCGAGCTCGACGAGCCCGTCGGCGAGCGGCGGCAGGCCGCGGCCCGCGTGGATCAGGATCGGTACGCCGGCCGCTTCGGCCAGCGCGAAGACCTCCTGCGTCTCGCGGCCGTCGAAAGTGAAGTCCTGCGCACGCGGATGCAGCTTGATCCCGCGCGCCCCCGCAGCCAGACAGCGCTCGGCCTCCTGCAGCGGGCGTTCGGTGGGATCGAGCCGGCAGAACGGGACCAACCGTCCGCCGCTCTCGCGTGCCCATCCGAGCACGCGGTCGTTGGGCACGCTGTAGGAGGGCTTGCGCTCGGGGTCGTGCAGCGGGAACACGCACGCGCGCGTGGCCTGCGCGCGGTCGAGCTGGACGAGCAGCTGCTCCAGCGTAAGCGAACGCCCGTCCTCGTCGAGGCCGAGGTGGGTGTGGGCGTCGATCACCTCGGCCTGCGCGGGACGCAGGCGGCGGGTCTCCTCGAGGAACGGCGCCAGCGCGCTCTCATATACCGAATCGCTCACCCGCTGCACCCTATTCTGTGGAGGTGGCCTGGCAGGTCGTGATCGCGGGCGGCGGATTCGGCGGCTTCTACGCGGCGCGCGCCCTCGAGCGGCTGCTCCCGGCGCAGAGCACGCAGGTGACGCTCGTCAACGACGCCAACTTCATGCTCTACACGCCCTTGCTCCCCGGCGCCGCGGGCGCCACGCTCGATCCGCGCCACGTCGTCGTGCCGCTGCGCTCGCAGCTGAAGCGCACCGACCTGGTGGTCGGCGAGGTTACCGGCATGGATCGCGAGCAGCGCACGCTGTCCGTGTCCCGCCTGGACGGCCATCAGCTGCGACTCGGCTATGACCAGCTCGTGATCGCCCTCGGCTCCGTCTCGCGGACCCTGCCCGTCCCCGGCCTTGCCGAGCACGCCATCGGCTTGAAGTCCCTCTCCGACGCCACCGCGCTGCGCAACCAGGTGGTCAACTGCATGGACATCGCGGAGTCGCTCGAAGACCCGGCGCGGCGCGCCGAGTACCTGGGATTCGTGTTCGTCGGCGCCGGCTACGCCGGGGTCGAGGGGCTCGCCGAGCTACAGGACTTCGCCGCCCAGGTGATCGAGCTGTACCCCCGTTGTGCGGCACAGGGGATGCGTTGGGTGCTCGCCGAGGCGAGGCCCAGGATCATGCAGGAGGTGCCCGACAGCCTCTCCGAGTTCGCCGAACAAGAGCTTCGCCGGCGCGGCATCGAAGTGCGCACCAACACAACCCTGCTCGAGCTCAGCGCCAACGCCGCGAAGCTCTCGAGCGGAGAGACGATCGCGGCGCGCACGCTCGTATGGACCGCCGGCGTCAAGCCGAGCCCGGTGGTCGCCCGGCTTGGCCTGCCACTGGACCCGGAGGGCCGGATCGTGGTCGATCGTACGACCCGCGTCGATCTACCCGCCTCGGACGGCGCGGGCGGGAACGCTGCAACGGGCGTGTGGGCGATCGGCGACTGCGCCGCCGTGCCAGACGCTTCGCGGCCCGGACACGCGTGCCCGCCGACCGCGCAGCACGCGATCCGCCAGGGACGTCTGGTCGCGCGTAACATCGCCGCCGCGCTCGCGGGCGAACCGACGCGGCCGTTTCGCTACCGCACCAAAGGCGTGGTAGCCGAGCTCGGGCGCAACGAGGCCGTGGCGATCACGCTCGGCGTGCGCTGGCGCGGCCTGCCCGCGTGGCTGATCGCGCGCACCTACCACCTGCTGCTGATGCCCGGAATCGGGCGCCGGCTGCGGCTGCTCGTCGACTGGAACGTCGCGCTGGTGTTCGGCCGCGATCCGTCAGCGCCCGGGCTGCTCGGGAGCCCGACGCCGCTCGAGCACGATTGAGTCGTTTGCGCGACCGCGCCGGCGGCGTATCCTGATCTGCGGATGGCGATACTCGAGCGGATCAAGGACGACATGCAAGGGGCGATGCGCGCCGGCGAACGAGAGCGCGTCGGCGCCCTGCGGCTGGTGCTATCAGAGCTGCAGAAGGCGGCCAAGGAGGGCGCCGATGACGAGCTCGCGGTGCTCCGTCGCGAGCGCAAGCGCCGGCTGGAGGCGGCGAGCGCCTACCGCGACGCGGGCCACGCGGATCGCGCCGGTGGCGAGGAGGCCGAGGCGCGGCTGATCAGCTCCTACCTGCCGGCCGAGCTGTCCGACGAGGAGCTCGCAGGGCTCGTCAGCCAGGCGGTGCGCGACAGCGGCGCGAGCTCGGCGAAGGACATCGGGATCGCGATGAAACAGGCGATGGCGGTGGTCGACGGTCGCGCCGACGGCAAGCGTGTGTCCGGGCTCGTGCGGGCGGCGCTCGCGGGATGAGGACGCAGATCGAGCTCTCAAACGAAGTCGCGGCGGAGCTGGCCGGCAGCCAGGACGCGGTGCTACGCGCCTTGCAGGCGCACCTGGACTGCAAGGTGTTCCTGCGCGGCAACCTCTTGACCTTCGACGGCGAGGAGGCCGAGACGCACGCGGGCGAGCGCGTCGTGCGCGAGCTGGCGGACCTGATCGCCGGGGGCCATCAGATCGGACCGGGCACGATCACCGCGGTCACCGGGGCACTCGACGCGCACGAATCGCCCGCGCGGGTGCTCGAGGACGTCGTCTGGCGCCACCGCTCGCTGCGGGTGGCGCCCAAGACGGTCAACCAGAAGCGCTACGTCGACTCGATCCGCCAGAACACGATCACCTTCGCCGTCGGCCCCGCGGGCACCGGGAAGACGTTCCTCGCGGTCGCACTGGCCGCGGCCGCGCTCTCGCGCCACGAGGTCAACCGCATCATCCTCACTCGCCCCGCCGTCGAGGCGGGAGAGCGGCTGGGATTCCTGCCCGGCGACCTGATGGCCAAGGTCGACCCCTATCTGCGCCCGCTGTTCGACGCGTTGCACGACATGCTCGATCCCGAGAAGGTCTCCCAGCACTTGGAGCGCGGCGTGATCGAGATCGCGCCGCTGGCGTTCATGCGCGGGCGGACGCTCAACGACTCGTTCGTAATCCTCGACGAGGCCCAGAACACGACCCCCGAGCAGATGAAGATGTTCCTCACGCGACTCGGCTTCGGCTCGAGGATGGTGGTCACGGGCGATATCACCCAGGTCGACCTCCCGCGCGAGCAGCAGTCCGGGTTGATCGCGGTGGGGGAGGTGCTGGACGCGGTCGAGGGAATCGAGTTCGTGCGTTTCGGCGGTGAGGACGTCGTGCGTCACAAGCTCGTGCAGCGGATCGTCGAGGCCTACGACGAGCACTCGCAGCGCAGGGAAAGCGCGCCTGCCGCCGCCGGGCGCGCGGTTCGCAGCGCTTGAGCGTCCCCGGCGCTGGTGCGAGGTGCGTCTGTGATCGAGCTCGAGCTGTTCGGCACGAAGCTCGCCCCACAGGCGCCGCGCGAGCGCGAGATCAGGCGTCTGTGCACGCTGACGGCAGCAAGCAGGGGTGTCGCGGCGGGCCATGTGGCGATCGAGTTCGTCGACGCCAGCCGGATCGCGGACCTCAACGAGCGCTACCGTGGCAAGGCCGGCCCGACCGATGTGCTGTCGTTCCCGATCGACGGTGTCGAGCCGCTTCACGCGGGCGCGAAGGCAGCTGTCGAGGGCGATGTGGCCGCGGCCCCCGCGCCCCAGTCCGTGCCGCGCGAGCTCGGCGACATCATCATCTGCCCGCCTCTCGCCGTCGACCTGCGTGCGGCGATCGTCCACGGGATGCTGCACCTGCTCGGCATGGACCACGAGCGCGACGACGGCCAGATGCTGGCGCTCGAGCGCGAGCTGCTCACCGGAGCTTTGCGGTGACGCGCAGCGGCTTCGTGGCGCTCGCCGGCCGCCCGAACGTCGGCAAGTCGACGTTCATCAACGCGGTCGTCGGCGAGAAGCTCGCGATCGTCTCCGACCGTCCCCAGACCACCCGCCGCGCGATTCGCGGGATCTGCCAGAACGGCGACTGTCAGCTCGTGCTCGTCGATCTGCCCGGCGTGCAGCGCCCGCGCGACGCGCTCACGGCGCGCATGGCACGGCGCGTGCAGCAGGAGCTCGACGGCGCCGATGCGACGCTCTTGATGGTAAATGGCGAGCACGGCGTCGGGCCCGGCGAGCGCTTCATCGCTCGGATGCTCGCAGCCGCCCCCACGCCGGTGACGGTCGCGGTCAACAAGTCCGACCGTCTCTCGCGGGCGAGCCTGCTGGCGGCTCTCGCCGATGCGGCGCAGCTCGACGCGCGCGCCGAGGTGTTCCCGATCTCGGCCCGCACCGGCACGGGGGTCGCCGCCCTGCTCGAGCACCTCGCCGCGCTGATGCCCGAGGGAGCGCCGCTGTTCGACACGCACGCTCCCACCGATCAGCCGCGCGAGCTGCTGCTCGCGGAGCTGATCCGCGAGGCGGTCATCAGGCGCACCTTCCAGGAGCTGCCGCACGCTGTCGAGGTGCTCGTCGAGGAGGTCGAGGCTCCCCGGGAGGGGCTCGTGCGTGTGCGCGCGCGCATCTGGGTCGAGAGCGATTCTCAGAAGGGGATCGTGATCGGCGCCCGCGGGCGCATGATCAAGGCGATCGGCAGCGCTGCACGACGTGAGCTGCAGCGAACGCTCGACTGTCAGGTGCATCTCGATCTGTCAGTGCGCGTGCGCCGCGGCTGGCGCGCCGACGAGGCGCTGCTCGATCGTCTGGGCATCACCTGACGCGTTCCGCCGGGCGCCTGGCGGCGGGCGCGCTTGCCAGGTTGCGCTCAGCGCACGCGTGCCAGAGCGCGCTCGAGCCGCGCCGCGATCTCCGTCACCGCCGCCACGTCCAGATTTGCGCCCCACACGAACGGGACGGCGATCACCTCGAACTCGCGGCGGCGCAGACGCGCGAGCTGGTTGTGCTGGAGGCGCGCGCGCTCGTGGACTGCCCTCGCGGCGGCCGCGGCCGCCCCGAGCACCGCCGCCCGCCGACGCTCCTCGCCGATTTCGCGCTCGAGGCCCTCGGGAGCCTCGCGCTCGAGGCCCTCGGGAGCCCCGCCGGAGCTTGCGCGAGTCTCGCCGTCCGCGATCCGGGCGCCGGCACCCCCGACGCTGCGTGCATGCTCGCGGCCAGCCGCGAGCTCCGCGGCCGCATCGATGCGCACGAGCTCCTCGGCGCTGAAGCGTCGCGGCAGCAGCGCGTTGACGATCACCGCCTCGAGGCCCCGGCCGAGCTGCGCGCCCAGCCCGTCCTGCAGCTCGAGCGCCTCGGTCACCGCCATCTCGGTAGCGAGCGCCACCGCCAGATACGCCGAACGATGCGGCGTCTCGAGCAACTCCTGGACCTTGCGCGTGCCGCTCGCAATCGGCCCCACGCGCGCGATCGCGCCGAAGGTGTGGGGCGAGCCGAGCAGGCCCAACGCGTGTCCCGTCGCGGGCGCGTCGAGCACGACGAGATCGTACGGACGCCCGCGGGCGCGCTCGTGGGCGCCGCCCGTCAGCTGGCAGATCTTCACCATCGTGACGAGCTCGCGCGCGCCCGGGGCGGCCGCGGCGAAGTACTGGAAGGTTCCGCTGGAGGCGAGCACGCGGCCGGAGACACGCCCGCCGAGGACCTGCAGCCACTCCAGCAGCGCGCGATCGGGGTCGATCGTGATGCTCGACAGGCGATCTTGCAACGGGCGCTCGATGCCCGCGGCGGCGGGGGCGAGGCCGAACAGGTCCGGCAGCCGGCTCTCCCGGCCGACCTCCACGACGATCGTGCGTCGCCCGTCGCGCGCCGCGAGCAGGCCGAGCGCTGCCGCGATCGTGGTCTTGCCGACGCCTCCCTTGCCCGTGATCACGAGCAGTTCGCGGTCGAGCAGAGATTGCATAGCGTCGCAGTCTGTCTGAAACCTGCCGCCAGGCGGCGATACCTACAATCGTGCGGATGAGCGCTTCGGGCCTCCCAAACACCGTAGAGCAGGCGCTCGACCGGCTGGTCGAGTATGACCCCGACGGTCTCGTGCCGTGCATCGTGCAGAACTGGGCCAGCGGTGAGGTGCTGACGCTCGCGTACATGAACGAGCAGGCGCTCGCACGCACGCGCGAGACAGGCGAGCTTCACCTGTGGAGCCGCTCACGCCGCGAGCAGTGGCACAAGGGTGAAACGAGCGGTAACGTGCAACGCGTGCGCGCGTTGCGCCTGGACTGCGACGGCGACGCGCTGCTCGCCCTGGTCGAGCCCGCCGGCCCGGCCTGCCACACGGGGGCGCGCACCTGCTTTCACCGCGGCGAGCTCGAGCCGGGCGCCCCGTTTGAGACTTTGCCCGCGCTCGAGCGCACGATCGGCGAGCGCGCGCACGAGCGCCCGTCGGGCTCCTACACCGTCAGCCTGCTCGACGCGCCCGCCAGCATCGGCGAGAAGGTGATGGAGGAGGCCGAGGAGGTCGCGCGCGCAGCCCGTGAGGAGTCCGACGAGCGCGTGGACGAAGAGACCGCGGACGTCCTGTATCACCTGCTCGTGCTCCTGCACAGCCGCGGGCGCGCCCTCTCCGACGCCGGGCGGGTCCTCGATGGCCGTCGCGCCTAGCCTCGCCAGCGCGGACGCTGCGAGGGTCCTGCCAAGCCTCGAGCAGACGCACGTGCTCGCCCGCGAGCACGATCTGATCCCGCTGAGCACCAGCTTCATCGAGGACTGCGAGACGCCCGTTTCGGCGTTCCTGAAGCTGCGCGCGCTGGCCCCCGGAGAGCCGGCGTTCCTGCTCGAGTCGGCCGATCAGGGACAGCGCGTCGGGCGCTGGTCGTTCATCGGCTTTCGTCCGCGCTCGGTGCTGCGCTGGTCGTTGTCCGACGGTGGCGACCCGTACGCGCTCGCCGCCGAGCGGGTCGAGCGCTTCGCGCAGGCGCCGCTGCACGACGCGGGTGAGCGGATTCCCTTCAGCGGCGGCGCGGTCGGCTTCTTCGGCTATGACCTCGTCCGCACCGTCGAGCCGCTCGGCGATCCGCCGGGTGCGGCCGATCGGTCCGAATCGGACCCGCTCGGGCTGCCGGACATGGCGCTGATGCTCTCGGACGCGCTCGTCGTCTTCGATCACCTCAAGCATACGGTCACGCTCATCGCCAACGCCGACCTTCGCGCCGAGCCTGACGTCGAGCGCGCCTACCGGCAGGCCGCGCGCACGATCGCCGAGGTGCGCGGCGCGCTCGCCGGACCGGTGCCGCGCGCGGCGAGCGCGCCGCGCGGCGAGCGCGCGCCGGGCGGGCCGGGCCGGGCGCTGCCGGCGTTCCAGTCGAACGTCTCACGTGAGCGCTTCGAAGCGATGGTCGCGCGAATCGTGCGCTACATCCACGCCGGCGACGCCTTCCAGGTCGTGCCCTCGCAGCGCTGGTCGGCGCCGGTGCCCGTCGAGGGCTTCTCGATCTACCGGGGGCTGCGCGCGGTCAACCCCAGCCCGTACATGTACTTCCTCGACTTCGGCGACTTCCAGATCGCGGGTGCCAGCCCGGAGCCGCTGCTGACGGTTAGCGGGCGGCGGGTGAGCACCAAGCCGATCGCCGGCACGCGCCCACGCGGCTCCACGCCCGAGGAGGACCGGCGCATCGAAGGCGAGCTGCTCGCCGACGAGAAGGAGCGCGCCGAGCACGTGATGCTCGTAGACCTCGGTCGCAACGACCTCGGCCGGGTGTGCGAGTACGGGAGCGTGCACGTCGATCAGCTGATGGAGGTCGAGTCCTACAGCCACGTGATGCACATCGTCTCGACCGTGTCCGGCACGCTGCGGCCGGACGTCGGCCCGATGGATGCCCTGCGCGCGGTGCTGCCCGCCGGGACTCTCTCGGGCGCGCCGAAGGTGCGCGCGATGCAGATCATCGACGAGCTCGAGCCGGTCAAGCGCGGCGGCTACGGTGGCGCCGTCGGCTATCTCAGCTACGCGGGCGACCTCGACACCGCGATCCACATCCGCACGGTCGTCCTCAAGGACGGCGTCGCGCATGTGCAGGCCGGCGGCGGCACGGTCGCGGACGCGAAGCCCGAGTACGAGTACGAGGAGTCGGTCGCCAAGTCTCGCGCCGCGCTGCGCGCGATCGAGCTCGCATGCGAACAGCCCGACTGGTCATGATGAGCGCGCATGGTTGCGCTGGATCGGCGTCCTCGCTCGCTCGCTCGCGTGCACAGCACGCCACGCTCGCTGCGTCCTTGCCCAGCTTGCCCTGCGCGCTCATGCCACGCTAGGTTGTGATGAAGGTCCTGGTCCTCGACAACTACGACTCGTTCACGTACAACCTCGTCCAGTACCTGGGTGAGCTGCACGCGCAGGTGCAGACCGTGCGCAACGATCGCGCGAGCGTCGATGAGCTGCTGGACGACGGGTATGACCGCTGTGTCGTCTCGCCCGGGCCGTGCACGCCCGAGCAGGCCGGGATCACGCTCGAGCTCGTGCGGCGGATGCCCGAAGCGGGCGTCCCGACACTCGGCGTGTGCCTCGGCCACCAGGCGCTCGCACAGGCCTTCGGCGGACGCTGGCGGCTGCACACGCCGGTGCACGGCAAGGCAACCGTGATCGAACACGACGGGCGTACGATCTTCGCGGGGCTCTCATCGCCGCTGACGGTCGGGCGCTATCACTCGCTGGTGGTCGACGCCGAGCTGCCCGACTGCCTGGAGGAGTCGGCGCGTGGCGAGGGCGTGCTGATGGGCCTGCGCCACCGGCAGCTGCCGGCCGAGGGGGTCCAGTTTCATCCCGAGTCTGTGTTGACCGAGCAGGGGCGCGAGCTGCTGGCCAACTTTCTGGAACGCTAGCCGTGGCCAATCCGGTCCTTACGCGCGCGATCGACGCGCTCGCCTGCAGGAGGGATCTGAGCGAGGAGCAGACAGCGGAGGTGCTCGCGGAGATCATGCACGGCGAGGTCTCCGAGACGCAGATCGCCGGCTTCCTGATCGCGCTGCGCACCAAGGGCGAGACGGTCGAGGAGCTCGCCGGCCTCGCACGCACGATGCGCGCGCTCGCGGCGCACGTGCCGTGCGCGCGCGATGACCTGCTCGACACGGCCGGCACCGGGGGCGGGCGCAGCAGCTTCAACGTCTCGACAACGGCTGCGCTGATCGCCGCGGGCGCCGGCTGCGCGGTCGCCAAGCACGGCAACCGCTCGGCGACCAGCCGCTCGGGCTCGGCCGACCTGCTCGAGGCGCTCGGAGCGCGCATCGACCTCGGCCCCGCGGCCGTCGCGGCGTGCATCGAGGAGGCGGGGTTCGGCTTCATGTTCGCGCCCGCCCACCATCAGGCGACGCGGTTCGTGGTGCCCGTGCGCCGCGATCTGGCGGTTCGAACGATCTTCAACCTGCTCGGGCCGCTCACCAACCCGGCGGGCGCCCGCCGCCAGCTGATCGGCGTCTCCGACCCGGCCTACATGGCGAGGATCGCCGGCGCTTTGGCCAGGCTGGGCGTCGATCGCGCGCTCGTCGTCGCCGGCGAGGACGGGCTCGACGAGGTCTCCGCGAGCGCCGCCACACGGGTTGCGGAGGTCAACGGCGAGGAGATCGAGCACTACGTCCTGACGCCCCGTGAGGCCGGCATCGAGCCCTCCGACGGCTCGCGGTCCTCGCGCGCTCCCGCCGGCGGCACGCCGGCGCAGAACGCCGCCGTGACGCGCGCGATCCTGCGCGGCGAGAGCGCTCGCGCGGACACGCCGGGCGAGCGGGCGCCGGCCGGCGAGGAGCTCGCGCTGATCAACGCCGGCGCCGCGATCTACGCGGCCGGGAAAGTCGACTCGATCGCGGAGGGGGTCCGGACGGCACGCGCGGCGATCGCCGACGGGCGCGCCGCTAACGCGCTCGAGCGTTACGTGCAGGCGAGCAACAGCCACGCGGCCGCGGGGCAGGTGGCGTGAGCGAGCAGACCGCTACGGTCCTCGACCGGATCCTCGCACAGACGCGCGCCGAGGTCGAGCGCCGCAAGCGCGAGCAGCCACTGCCCGCGGCCGCGCGCGCGGCGAGCCACCACGCGCCGCGCGGCGAGCACCGCTTCCGCGCTGCGCTAAGCGGCGATGGCATCGGCGTGATCGCAGAGTTCAAGCGCCGCTCGCCCTCGGCGGGCAGCCTGCACGAGCGCCCCGACCTGGCCGGGATCCTCAATGCGTATGAGCGCGGCGGCGCGCTCGCCGCCTCGATCCTCACCGAGGGCCCCAACTTCGCCGGGTCGCTCGAGGACCTGCGCGCCGCGCGCGAGGCGTGCACGCTGCCGCTGCTGCGCAAGGACTTCATAGTCGATCCCTACCAGCTGCACGAGGCGCTCGCGGCAGGCGCCGACGCGGTGCTGCTGATCGTCGCAGCGCTTGCGCAGGATCAGCTCGCGAGCCTGTACACGGCCGCGGGCGAGCTCGGCCTGGACGTGCTCGTCGAGGTCCATGATCGCGACGAGCTGCAGCGGGCGCTGGCGCTCGAGCCGCAGATCGTCGGCATCAACAACCGCGACCTGCGCGACTTCAGCGTCCAGATCGCGCGCACCGAGGCGCTGATCGACGCGATCCCCCCGAGCGTCGCGGTCGTCTCGGAGTCGGGCATAGCCGGCGCTGAGCAGGTGAGCCGCCTGCGAGCTCGCGGGGTACGCGCGGTGCTCGTCGGCGAGTCGCTGATGCGTTCACGAGACCCGGCAGGCGCGATCGGCGCGCTGCTCGCGCCGCGTGCGGCAAGCGGCGCTGCGCCCGGGCGAGGCTCCCAGGGCGCGCGGCCTGGCGACGCCGGCGCGCCGCCGGAATGATTTAGACGCGAACGCAGCGAGCTTTAGATGGCGTTGATCGCTCCCGTTCATCCTCAGAGCCAATGAAACGCATGCTCTTCATCCCGCTCCTGTCCGCCCTGCTCGGTGGCGGCATCGTCGTGGCGGTCGTGGCCGCCGCAGGCGATCTCGGAAAGAACAACGACACGGTTGTGACCACCACCGTCGAAGCGGCTGCTCCCGCAGCGCCGTCCAACGCCTCCGATCGCACGGTCGGACTGACGCCGCACGAAGCGTACGTCAAAGACGCGCCGGGGGTGGCGTTTGTGACCTCGACGATCGTGCAGAAGTCGGAATCGCCGTTCAACGTGTTCGGCGAAGAAGAGCAGCGCCAGGGCACGGCGACCGGCTCGGGCATCGTGATCGACGGCAACGGCACGATCCTGACCAACTACCACGTGATCGAGAACGCGATCAAGGTCACCGTCAGCTTTGAAAAGGGCAAGTCGGTCGAAGCCCAGGTCGTCGGCAAGGACCCCTCCGACGATCTCGCGATCCTGCACATCTCCACCGACGGGCTGATCCTGCATCCGCTGAAGCTCGGTGACTCGAGCAGCGTCCAGGTCGGCGATCCGGTGTACGCGATCGGCAACCCGTTCAACCTCGAACGTACGCTTACGACAGGCGTGATCTCGGCGCTCCAGCGTGAAATCACGGCGCCCAACGGTTTCACGATCAACCACGTGCTGCAGACGGACGCGCCGATCAACCCCGGTAACTCGGGAGGGCCGCTGCTCAACGTCGAGGGCGAAGTGATCGGCATCAACTCCCAGATCGAGACAGGCGGCAGCGGCGACGACGGCAGCGTCGGCATCGGCTTCTCGATCCCGATCAACACCGCCAAGGCGAAGATCGCCGAACTCGAGAAAGGCGGCACCGTGCGCGGCGCCTACCTCGGCCTGACCTCGCGCACGGTCGACGGCTCGCTCTCGGCGCTGAACCTGCCCGTCAAGAGCGGGGCGCTGGTGGAAAGCGTCGAGCCGGGCACCGCGGCCGCCAAGGCAGGCATCCGCGGCGGATCGGTGGGCACCAGCACCGAAGACGGCGAGGTCGAGGTCGGCGGCGACGTGATCGTCGGCATCGACGGCAAAAAGGTGAACAGCTCGGAGGAACTCGCCGAAGACATCGAGGAAAAGAAGCCCGGCGATACGATCAGCATCGAACTGTGGCGCGCCACCGGTGAAGGGCACTACAAGAAGAAAACGCTGAAGGCGACGCTCGGCGAACGACCGAACTCGGTGCCCAACCCGAACACGCCCGAAGGCTAGCCAGACCCGACCGCTTGCCCGGCCGAGGCGCGCACGACGGCGGCTCGGCCGGCGGCCGGCCCGTGCGATGAGCCTCGCTCGCCGGCCCGCTACCGTTGCACACATGACGAGCGGCCCGAAGCTGAAGATCTGTGGGATAACCAACCTCCCGGACGCCGAGCTCTCGACCCGGCTCGGGGCGTGGGCGCTCGGGATGATCTTCTACGAGGGCTCGCCGCGACGCTGCTCGACGACCCAGGCGCAGGAGATCGCCGCCGCGCTGCGTCGCCGCGTCGAGCTGTGCGGCGTGTACGTCAACGCGCCGCTCGAGCAGATCGCGCGCGAGGTCGAGCAGCTCGGCCTGAGCCTCGTGCAGCTGCACGGCGATGAGGGCCCGGCGTTCTGCGCCGAGGTCGCGCGCAGGACGGGCGCGCGCGTGATCAAGGCCGTGCAGGTCGCCGGCCCCGGTGACGTGCGCGACGTCGAGCGCTTTCACGTGGACTTTCACATGCTCGACGCGCGTCCCCACGCACCCGCGGCGACGCTCGTGCGCGGCGGCACCGGGGAGAGCTTCGACTGGGCGCTCCTTCGCGCGCGGCGCTCGCGTTTGCCGCTGATCCTCAGCGGCGGCCTTGGCGCCGGGAACGTCGCCGAGGCGATCGCGCGCGTTCATCCGTACGCCGTGGACAGCGCGAGCGGCACCGAGGCCGCGCCCGGGCGCAAGGACCCGGAGAAGCTGCGCGCGTTCTTCGCGGCGGTCGCGCTCGCAAGCGCCCCGTCAGCGGCCGCGGGCCAGCCGGCGCCGATCGGCCAGCCGGCGTGAGCAGCGGCGTGAGCACCACCGCGCCGACCGGCGCCGCCGAGGCGCCGCTCGAGCACCGTTTCGGACCTTACGGAGGCCAGTTCGTGCCCGAGACGTTGATGCCGGCGCTGGCCGAGCTCGAGCACGCCTTCAGAGCAGCGCGCGCCGACCCCGACTATCGCGCTCAGCTGAACGGACTGCTGCGCGACTTCGGCGGGCGCCCGACGCCGTTGTATCGGGCGGGCAGGCTGTCGGAGCGGGTTGGTCGCGCGGTGTACCTCAAGCGCGAGGACCTGAACCACACCGGCTCGCACAAGCTGAACAATGCGCTCGGCCAGGTGCTGCTGGCCAAGCGGATGGGCAAGCGCAGGATCATCGCCGAGACCGGCGCGGGCCAGCACGGGGTGGCGACCGCGACCGTGTCCGCGCTGCTCGACATGGAGTGCGTCGTGTACATGGGCGTCGAGGACACGCGCAGGCAGCGCCCGAACGTGCAGCGCATGCAGCTGCTCGGCGCGAGCGTGCGGCCGGTGGACGCGGGCGCGAAAACGCTCAAGGAGGCGACCTCGGCGGCGATCCGCGACTGGGTCACCAACGTGCACAGCACCCATTACGTGATCGGCTCGGCCGTGGGCCCGGCGCCGTACCCGGCGCTCGTGCGCGACCTGCAGCGGGTGATCGGAGACGAGGCCCGCGTGCAGCTGCTCGAGCGCGAGGGCAGGCTGCCGACGCGGGTGATCGCGTGCGTGGGCGGCGGCTCGAACGCGATCGGGACCTTCGCGACGTTCATCCCCGACGAGCAGGTCCAGCTCGTGGGCGTGGAGGCGGGCGGCGAGGGCGTCGACACCCCCCGCCACGGAGCGCCGCTGACGGTCGGCGGGCGCCCGGGGATCCTGCACGGCTCGCGCTCTGCGGTGATGCAGGACGAGGAGGGGCAGATCGTGCAGGCCCACTCGATCTCCGCCGGCCTGGACTACCCCGGCACCGGCCCCCAGCACGCGTTCCTCAGAGACAGCGGGCGCGCCAGCTACGTCGCCGTGACCGATGCGCAGGCGCTGGACGCCTTCCGCGAGATCGCGCGCCTGGAGGGCATCATCCCGGCGCTGGAGACCGCGCACGCGCTCGCCTGGGTGCTCGCGCAGCAGGACGGAGAGCTCGACCTCGTGTGCCTGTCCGGGCGCGGCGACAAGGATCTCGCCGAGGTGCTCGGCGCGGCGGACGCATGAGACGCCGTGTGTCAACCCCTAGCGGCAGGTGAGCGCCGCACCCAGCAGCGGCGCCGGCCTCGCCGCGCACGGCGGCGGGAGCGGGGTCGAGCGCATCGCACGTGCGTTCGAGCACACGGGCAAGCGCGCCGCGTTGATGCCGTATGTGATGGGGGGCTTTCCGACGCTCGCGGACTCGCTGCGGATCGGCCAGGCGTGCGTCGCTGCCGGCGCCGACCTGATCGAGCTCGGCATGCCCTACTCGGACCCGCTCGCCGACGGCCCGGTGATCCACGACGCGGGCACCCGCGCGCTGGCCGCTGGCGCGAACCTGGCGGGCGTGCTCGAGGTCGTGCGCGCTCTCTCGCAGAGCGTGCCGGTGGCGTTGATGTGCTACGCGAACATGGTCTTCGCGCCCGGCGTCGAGGCGTTCGTGGCGCGCCTCGCGCGAACCGGCGCGTGCGGGATGATCGTCCCCGACTTGCCGCAGGGCGAGGCTCCCGAGGTGCTCGAGGCGTGCGATGCGCAGGGCCTCGCGCTGGTCCCGCTGGTCGCGCCCACCACCCCGCCCGAGCGTCTGGTCGCGATCGGAGAGAGCGCGCGCGGCTTTCTGTACACGGTCTCGGTCGTCGGCACCACCGGCGAGCGGCGCGCGCTCGGAGAGGACCTCGGCCAGATCATCGCGCGGGCGAAGGCGAGCACACGCGTGCCGGTCGCGATCGGCTTTGGCATCAGCACACCCGAGCAGGCGCTCGCCGCCGCGCAGGCCGGCGCCGACGGCGTGATCGTAGGCACGCGGCTGGTGCGCGCCGTGAGCGAGGCGGGCGATCCGGCGTACGCCGTGCAGGAGCTCGTCGGCGGGCTCGCCGCGGGCCTCGCGCCCGGGCGCACGGCGGCCAGCTAAGATTGCGCGGCCATGGGATTCGTCATGACGATAACCGCCGGGCTGGTCGCGTGGATCGTCCTGTGGGCGATCGGGGTCAAGGGCTGGGACGCGTTCCTGCTGGCTGCGGCGTTCATCCTGGCGGGCGCCGCGGTCAAGATCCTCTCCGGCTATCTGCCCGGGCGTCGCACCTAGCGCTTCGTGCTGGCGCGCTGGCTGGGCCTGGTCGCTCTCGCCGCCGTATTCCTGGGGGTAGCCGGCTGCGGCAGCGTGTCCGTGTCCGACGTCGCCGAAGCGACCGGCGGCCAGTTGACCGTCTACTCGAGCCTGCCCCTGCAGGGCCCCTCGGCGGGGGCCTCGCAGGAAATCGTAAACGGCGAGAAGCTCGCGCTCCACGATGCCGGCGGGCGCGCGGGACAGTTCAGGATCGACTACTCGTCACTGGATGACGCGAGCCCGTCGAGTGGCGAATGGAGCCCCGGCGTGACCGCCACCAACGCCAAGATCGCGGCTCAGGACACGAGCACGATCGCCTACCTGGGCGACTTCGACTCCGCCGCGACGGCCGTCTCGCTGCCGTTCATCAACGGCGCCGGCATCCTGCAGGTCAGCCCGGCGAGCCCGTACGTCGGGCTGACCTCCTCGCTGGATGCCGAACAGGACGAACCGGAACGGTTCTATCCCAGCGGAAAACGCACGTTCGTGCGCCTGCAGCCGAGCGACATCGTCCAGGCGCAGGCGCAGGCGCAGCTGATGCGGTCGCTGGGCGTGCACCGGCTGTACGTGCTCGCCGACCAGGAAGACGCCTTCGAGGTGCCGCTCGGGGACATCCTCGCCACGGACGCCGAAAAGGCGGGCATCGCGGTGCTCGGACACGACGGCCTGTCGACCCGCGCCGGCGCGGTGTTCACGGGCGAGGTGGAAAAGATCGTCGCGAGCCACGCGCAGGCGGTGTTCCTCGCCGGCGCCGAAGGCGCGGGCACGCCGGCGCTGTGGCAGGCGCTGTACCGCGCGGATCCCGGCCTGCTGCTGCTCAGCTCGAGCTCGACGGTCGCCGAATCGTTCGCGGCGCGGATCGGCGCCGCCGGGCAGAACACCTACGTGGGCACGCCCGTGCTCCCGGACTACATGTACCCGTCGAGCGCCCAGCGGGTGCTGCGACGCTACCGCAGCATCTTCCACGCCGAAGGCGGAGCGTACGCGCTGGACGGATATGAGGCGATGACGCTCGTGCTGGACGCGGTCAGGGCCTCGGGCGCGCGCGGCAACGACCGCCAGACGGTGATCGATCGCGTGCTCGCCACCAGGCGCCGCAACTCCGTGCTCGGGCGCTACTCGATCGAGCCGGACGGCGAAACCACGCTCTCACGCTACGGCGTCGACCGCGTGCGCAACGGTCGCCTGGTGTTCTACAAGGCGATCGACGTCGCTCCCTCGGCGCTCCAGGGTTAGTTGCTCTTCCCGGGCGGCGGGCGCACACGGGTTCAGCTCGCGGCGGCTTCGCCGGGCCCACGGGGCCAGCGGGGGCGAGCCGGCCCGCCGCCCGCCGCGCGCTGGCTCAGCCGCCCGCGCCCTGCAGGCCCAGTACCAGGCGGAAGCGCTCGGCTTCGCCGCCTAGCCGGTGCCCGCCGCCGGCGAGCGTCGTGCTCGAGCGCAGGTACGGGACGAACTGGGAGATTGGCGGCTGTTCGAGGAGATCGATGCCTTCGAGCAGGCTGAGGAAGGTCGAGAAGTTGACGATCAAGCTCGGCTGGATGCCTTCGCCGAGGCTCGTCGCGGCGGCGCTGCGCGACGCTGCGTTCGACATCGTCGTGGACGGGTCGAGCGCGGCCGAGACCGACGCTTCGGCGACGCCGAGCACGAACTTCGTCTGCCCGTTCGCTGCGCGCCCGTCGGCGATGTCGAGCTTCACCGGCAGGCCGCTGACGGCGACGCTGAGCGCCGCTTCGGTGCCCGGGATCGACACGGGCGAAACCGTCGCGCCTTCCCTGTGCAGCTGTTCGGCGAGCTCCGCCACCGCGGCGCGCGAGAGCGCCGGGTTGGTCGAGGAGATCGACACGCCGGCCTTCAGTTCGAGCAGGTTGGCCCCGCTCGCGAAGATTCCCGCCGAGCCCATCCAGCTGGCGAAGTCGCGGCGCGCGAGCGCCGTCTTGGCGCCGAGCGCGCGCAGCGGCGCGAGCAGCCCGTCGAGCAGCGAGCCGAAGCTCAGGCCGGCCGTCGGCGCGGGCGGCCCGGAGCTGCCGAGCGAGGCGAGCGCCTGGATCTCCTGGGCGTCCTCGCCGAGCGTCGCGCCGACGTGTCCGAGGCCGATCGCCAGCCACGATTCGCCGGGCAGTTCGTCGAGCGCCTGCGCCGCCTGCGGGTCGGGGGCGAGCAGCCCCCCCGGGTGCGTGCTCGCCGCGGCGGACAGGCTGTCGGCGTCGAGCGTCAGCGAGCTCGCCGAGGGCACGAGCGAGACGTTCGCCGCGTGCCCGCCCGTGAGCGCCCCGAGCAGTCCGGTGAGCCCTTCTTGGGAGGCCGCCGGCGCCTGGCCCGGCGCGGCCGAATACAGGTGCGCGAGCGCATCCGGCGGTGCGGCGCTCGCGAGCTTGGAGTATTCGTCCGAGCGCGCCAGCGCGCTCGCGCCGGCGCTGGTCGTTTCGATCACGCCGCGCAGCCCCGATTCGCTGCCGATGACCGCGAAGCGGTGGATCAGCCCGAACGAGACGCCCGCGGAGGTCGTCTGGAACGGCACGCCGCGGTAGCTCGTCGCGTGGGCGCCGGCACGGGCGGCCTGCGCAGCCAGGAACGCGCGCGCCTTTGCGGTGTTGCTCGTGTCGAGCACGATCGCGCCCTGAGCGCCGCCGTTGGCGAATGGGAAGGCGCCAGCGCCGGAGCCGCCGAGCAGACCCTGCTCGAGCAGCGAGCCGAGCGAGCCGGCCGAGCGCAGCGAGGTGAGGAACACGCCCGCGTGCGGGCCGAGCCACGGCGCCACTTCGCGCGCGAAGTCGAGCGTCCGTGAGCCGGGCGTCTGCAGCGCGGCGAGCAGGCGCAGGTACGGGTCGGACTGGTGCGTCAGCGCGCGCCCGGCGGCGAGCGCGCCGGCCTTCAACGAGCCTTCGGGGCGAACCGCCGCGCCGGCGTATAGCACGGCGTCCGCCGGGACGGCGCTCGCCGGGTCGGCCGAGGTGCCGCCGGGGTTGCTCGAGCCGCATCCCGCGAGCAGGCCGGCGCCCGCCGCGAGCAGCGCGACGCACGCGACGCTCGCGCGCGCCCGCGCCGCGGCGGCAGCGCGCAGGGAAGGCCAAGACGGTGGGGGCGGCGCGTCGTTCATTGCTGGCCAGCCGGCGGCGCCGGCGGCGCGCAGGCGATCGTATAACCGGCGGCGGACCGCGGCGCCGGCGGCGCGCAGGCGATCGTGTAACCGGCGGCGGACCGCGGCGCCGGGTGGCGGACGTGCAAGACGTGTTTCGCGGGGAGTGGGTGCACGCCGTGTTGCAACGCGCGGGGCGGCTCGGCGATGCGCTGCGGCTCTGCGGAAACCGCTCCTGAGCAGGGATTTTCAAGGCAACGACGGCCAACGGAGAGGAAAGTGGGAGGAGATGTGCAAATAGGGTTGCATTGTGGGAGAAAGTGGGATATGTTCGCGCCAGCGAGCCGGGGTGGAGGGGCTCCTCCCACTCCTCCACCTCGGCTCGATATAGACCTCGACCCCACCCGCCCTCGCATTGGTCCTCTTTCGCGGCACCTTCGACCATACGCTCGACGCCAAGAACCGCCTCACCGTTCCGGCCCGCTACCGGGCGGCGCTCGCCGAGGGCGTCGTGCTGGCGATGCCCGTCGATCTGAAGCCGTGCGTCGGCGTGTGGCGTGCGGAGGAGTACGACCGCTACACCAGGCGCTCGCTCGCCGAGCTCCCGCCGCTCTCGCCGCGGCTGAGCGAGCTCGAACGCTTCTTCTACGGCAGCTCCCACGACGCCGAGCTGGACTCGGCCGGACGGATCATGATCCCGAGCTTTCTCGGCGAGCACGCGACGCTGGTCAAGGACGTGGTCGTCGTCGGCGTCGGCGAGCGCCTGGAGCTGTGGGCCAAGAACACCTGGAACGAGCATCGATCGACGCTTCTGGACGGCGTCGCGGAGGTGACCGCGCGTGTCGACGACGCTGCTTGACATGAGCGCGACGGAGCTCCTCGACGTTCGCTCGCCGCAGCCCACGCGTATGCGCGCGGGCGAGACCGGCGCGGCCGAGCTGGCTGCTCGCCGGCGCGGCGCGAGCGGCTCGGGACGAACGCCGCGCGGCCAGCGGCTGGGCGCCGCGCGCGGCGAGGGCGCCGGGCGCCGGCCCGGCGCGCGCACATCGCACACGCCCGTGCTCGCGCAGGAGCTGCTGGGCTTGCTCGACCCCCGGCCCGGACAGCTTGCGATCGACTGCACGTTCGGCGACGGCGGGCACGCGCGCTTGGTGACCGAGCGCCTCGGCGCCACGGGGACGCTGGTGGCGATCGACCGCGACCCGCTTGCCGAGGAGCGCTTCGCCGCGCTCGCCGAGCAGGCGGCATGCTCGGTGCGCTTCATCCGCTCGGGCTACGCCGAGGCGCTCTCGCTGCTCGCGAGCGAGGGCGTGCGCGCGGACGTCGTGTACTTCGACCTTGGCATGTCCTCGATGCAGGTGGACACGCGCGAGCGCGGCTTCTCCTACTCATATGAGGCGCCGCTGGACATGCGCATGGACCCGGCGCAGCGCCTGACCGCGCGCGAGATCGTCGACGAGTGGGACGAGCGCCGGATCGCCCACGTGCTGCGCGACTTCGGCGAGGAGCGCCACGCGGGCGCGATCGCGCGCGCGATCGTCGGCCGGCGCGGGCGGGCGCCGATCGAGACCACCCAGCAGCTGGTCGAGACGATCAGCGCGGCCCTTCCAGCTCCCGCCCGCTTCGCCGGCGGACACCCTGCGAAGCGCTCTTTCCAGGCGTTGCGGATTGCCGTAAACGACGAGCTCGCGCAGCTCGACCGCGCGCTGCCGCTTGCCTGGGGGCTGTTGCGCGAGGACGGCGTGCTCGCGGCGATCGCGTTCCACTCGCTCGAGGATCGCCGCGTCAAGCGCTTCCTCGCCGAGCGCGCTCGCGGCTGCATCTGCCCGCCGGATCTGCCGGTGTGCGCGTGCGGGCGCGAGCCGCAGGCGGCGCTGCTCACGCGTCGCTCGCTCGTCCCCGGGGCAGAAGAGGCGGCACGCAACCCCCGCGCCGCGTCCGCGCGTCTGCGCGCCGCGCGCAAGCTGGGCGACGATCGGCTCGCCGGCGCCGAGCAGCGGGAGCCGGGCGGGTGACGCCGCCGGCTGCCGCCGCCGCGGTCCCGCGCAGCCGCGCAAGCGCGCGCCCGCGCACGCGCAAGAGCTCGCGCATCGCGCCGCCGCTGCCCAGGCGCATTTCGGGGCCGGCACGAGCCCGGCCCGTGGAAGCTCAGCGTCCGGCCCAGATCGAGCACGGTCTTGCGTGGCGCGCCCTCACGCTCGCCGAGCGTCTCACGCGCATGCGGGCGCTCGACCGCCTGATCCGCGGACGCGTGTGGATCGGGCTGATCGCATTTGCCCTGATCGGGATCGTGCTGCTGCAACTGCTGGTGCTGCGGCTGAACGCGAGCATCGGCCGCTCGCTGGTGCGCGAGGGGCAGTTGCAGCGCGAGAATGCGGCCCTCAGCATCGAAGGCTCGGAACTGGCCTCCGGCGAACGCGTCCAGGCTCAGGCGGCGCATCTGGGCATGCAGCCCGTGCCGATCGGCTCGCTGCTGTTCCTCAGATCGGATCCACGTATGGACATCGGGCGCGCCGCCGCGGCGCTGGGCACGCCGGTGCACGACCAGAGCTCGACCGCGGGCTCCGGCGGTGCCGGGGCGGGCACGGCGCCAGCCGGGTCGGACGCCGCCGGGACGGGCACCGGCGCGGCCGAACAGGCAGCGGGCGCCAGCACGCCGTCCACCGCATCCGGCGAGCTCGCGCCGGGGGAATCGGGCGAACCGGGCTCCGACTCGAGTGCCGCCGGCGCACCGGCCGACGGCGCGTCATCGCCGCAAGCCGGCGCGAGCGAAGCCGCATCCGATTCGCAGCCGGCGGGCTCGCAGGCGGCGCCGTCAGGCGCCGCCGCGGCGAGCCCCACAGGCGCGCAGGCCGCGCCGGCGGGCGCGAGCGGCACGGTTGGCGCGGCGGGCACGCTGGGTCCGGCGGGCGGCGTGGGCACGAGCCAGGCAGGCGGCTCGGGTTAGCCGGTGGCGATGGTCGAGCGTCGCCTCGGTGTGATCTTCGGGCTGTTCCTGGTTGCGCTCGTGATCGCGGCCGGGCGCACCGTGTACCTCGGCGTCGTGCGCAGCGCCTCGCTGCGCAAGGCCGCGAGCGATCAGCAGCTGACCGACGAACCGGTGATCGCCCCCCGCGGCACGATCACCGACCGCAACGGGGTCGCGCTCGCGGTCTCAGAACCGGCGCAGGACATCTCCGCCGACCCGTATCTGATCGCCGACCCGCTGGAAGCGTCCAAGCGCTTGGCGCCGCTGCTCGGGCAGTCGCAGTCGAACGTGTTGGAGGAGCTCTCACAGCGCACCGGCTTCGTGTACCTCGCGCGGGCGCTGCCCGAACGCCAGGCGCAGGCGGTGCTCGCGCTGAACATCGCCGGCGTCTCCGGCACGCCGGTGATGCGCCGGGTGTATCCGCGCGGGACGCTCGCCGCGCAGGTGCTCGGCGAGGTCGGCACCGAAGGCGACGGCCTGGCCGGGCTCGAGTACTCGGCCAACGCGCTGCTGAGCGGACGCTCGGGCGAGCGGCGGGTGGTCAGCGATGCCCACGGCCAGCCGGTGTCGATCACCGAAACGCGCCGCGAGGAGCCCGGCAAGTCGCTGTCGCTGACGCTCGACTCCGACATCCAGCAGCGCGCCGAAGACGTGCTCGCGGCGGTCGGGCGCGTGTTCGCGCCCAAAGACGCGACGGCGATCGTGCTCGACCCGCACAACGGCGCGATCCTGGCGCTCGCGAACTGGCCGCAGGTGAACGCCAACGACCCGGAAGCCTCGCCGGCGGAAGACATGGAGGACCGCGCGGTCGGCCTGGACTACGAACCGGGCTCGACGTTCAAGGTGGTTGCGGTGTCGGGGGCGCTGGAAGCGGGGCTGATCACGCCGACGACGGGCTTCAACATCCCCGATCAGATCGAAGTGGCCGAAAAGGTGATCCACGACGACACCGAACACCCGGAAGAAACGCTCACGACCGCGCAGATCCTGGCTCGCTCGAGCAACGTGGGCGAGATCACGATCGCCAAACTGGAGGGCGTGGAACGCTTCAACGACTGGGTCCACCGTTACGGCTTCGGCGCGCCCACCGGCGTGGACCTGCCCGGGGAGGAGGCGGGCGTGACGCTGGCGCCTGACGAATACTCGGGCTCCTCGATCGGCAACCTGCCGATCGGCCAGGGGGAGCTGGTGACGCCGATGCAGATGGCCACGGCGTATGCGGCGATCGCCAACGGCGGGATCCTGCGCCCGCCGCACATCGTGCGCGCGATCGACGGGCGCCCCGTGCCCGAGCCTCGCGGGCATCGCGTGATCACGCCCACGACCGCGGCCGAGCTGCGCCAGATGCTCGAGGGCGTGCTCGGCCCGGAAGGCACCGCCAGCGAGGTCTCGATCCCCGGCTACCAGCTGGCGGGCAAGACGGGCACGGCGAACAAGGTGGACCCGGAAACCGGCGAATACTCCGACACCAAATACGTGGCCTCGTTCATCGGCTTCGCGCCGGCCGGCGACCCGAAGCTGCTGTGCGCGGTCGTCGTCGACGAACCGAGCGCCGGCTCGATCTACGGCGGCACCGTGGCGGCCCCGGCGTTCGGTCAGATCATGAGCTTCGCCCTGCCGTATCTCGGGATCGCACCTGAATAGCGAGCGCCCTCCTGGCCCTTGAGTAGCATCAGCGCATGCGACTGGACCGGCTGATCGCCGCCGAGCTGGCGGGCGAGGCGGCTGCGACCGAGATCACCGCGCTGGCCTACGACAGCCGCAGCGTGAGGCCGGGCACGCTGTTCTTCTGCGTTCCGGGCTTGCACAGCGACGGCCACGACTTCGCCTCGCAGGCCGTGCGCGCGGGCGCCGCGGCTCTGGTTCTGGAGCGGCCCCTGGGGCTCGCCGTGCCGGAAGTGCTGGTCGACTCGGCCCGCGCGGCGATGGCGCCTGCGGCGGCGCGCTTCTACGGAGAGCCGGCACGGAGCCTGGGCGTGGTGGGCGTGACGGGCACGAACGGCAAGACGACGAGCGCGTACCTGGTGCGAGCCTTGCTGGAAGCCACCGGCGCGCAGTGCGGCCTGCTGGGCACGGTCAAGTCGGTGATCGGCGGCGTCGAGGGCCCGACCGACCCGAGCTCGCTCGGAGCTCGGATCGGCCGGCACACGACCCCGGAGGCGATCGACCTGCAGGCGGGCCTGCGCGCGATGCTCGACGGCGGCGACGTGGCGTGTGCGATGGAGGTCTCCTCGCACGCGCTGGCGCTTGGGCGCGTCGCAGCGATCGAGTTCGCGGCGGCGCTGTTCACGAACCTGACGCAGGACCACCTCGACTTCCACCCGACGATGGAGGACTACTTCATGGCCAAGCGCCGGTTGTTCGTGCCCGCGGACGGCCCGCCGCCGAGGGTGAGTGTGATCAACGTCGGCGATCCATACGGCGAGCGCCTGGCGGGGGAGGTCGAGGGAGCGGTGAGCTTCGCGGTGCACGCGCCCGCGGACTACTCGGCGACCGACCTGCGCTGCGGCCTTCACGGCTGCGGCTTCACGCTCGCGACACCGGCGGGGGCGCGCGAGGTGCAGCTGCCGATGCCCGGGCGCTTCAACGTCGCGAACGCGCTCGGGGCGCTGGCCCTCGTGCACGCGCTGGGCGGAGATCGCCGTGACGGCCAAACGCTCGATCTGCTCGTGGGGGCGCTCGAGCGCGGCGCGCACGTGCCCGGGCGCTTTGAGCCGGTGCGCGCCGGACAGGACTTCCTGGTGCTGGTCGACTATGCGCACACGCCCGACTCGCTCGAGAACGTGCTGGGGGCGGCACGCGAGCTGCTGCGCTCGGCGGGCGGCGAGCGGGGCCGGGTCGTGTGCGTGTTCGGCGCGGGCGGCGACCGCGACCGCGCCAAGCGCCCGCTGATGGGAGCGATCGCCGCGCGCCTCGCCGACGTCGTGATCGTGACCTCCGACAACCCGCGCTCGGAGGATCCGCGGCAGATAATCGAGGAGATAATGGATGGCGTTGTGGACGGCGCGGGCGTCGTGGGAGCGGGTGTCGGCGCGGGCGAAACCGGGGACGCGGCGCCGGCGCGCGTTCGCACGAACGTTGATCGCAGAGCCGCGATCGACGAGGCGATCGCGTGCGCTCGCCCGGGCGACGTGGTCGTGATCGCGGGCAAGGGGCACGAGCAGGGCCAGGAGTTCGCGGGCGCCCGCAAGCTGCCGTTCGACGACGTGCAGGTGGCCCGTGAAGCGCTCGGCGGCCGCGCGCATGCGACGCAGGCGCCGGCGGGGGCGAGCGGGGCCCTCGCGCGATGAGGGAGTGGGACGCGCGACGCCTGGCTGCGCAGGCGGGGGCACGGCTGATCGCGGGCGCGGAGCCGACGGGCGAACGTGAACGCCGCGGTGGATCCGGCCGGGGGAGCGCGCCGGGACCGCTCGGCGTGAGCATCGACTCGCGTGCGCTCGCGGCCGGAGAGCTGTTCGTCGGGCTCGCGGGCGAGCACGTGGACGGCGGACGCTACGCCGCGCAGGCGCTGCGGGCGGGCGCGTGGGGCGTCCTGGTCGCGCCCGGGCACGCCTCGGCGGCGCTCGCGGCGGCGCGCGAGCGCGAGCTCGAAGCGACGGGCGCGGACCGGACGCCGGCCGCGAGCGCTGCGCCCGAGGGCATGGCGGCGGTGCTCGTGCACGAGGACCCGCTGCGCGCGCTGCAGTCGCTCGCCGGGGCATGGCGGCGCGAGCTGCGCGCGCGCGGCGCCCGGCTCGTCGCGATCACGGGCTCGACGGGCAAGACCTCGACGAAGGACATCCTCGCGGCGCTGCTGTCCGGCGCCGGGCTGCGAGTGGCGGCGAGCCCGGAGAATCACAACACGGAGATCGGGCTGCCGCTGGCGTTGCTGAGCGCCCCGGGTGAGACGCAGGCGCTGGTGCTGGAGATGGCGATGCGCGGCCCCGGTCAGATCGCCGAGCTGACTGCGATCGCCGAGCCGGACGTGGGGGTGATCGTGAACGTCGGCCCGGCGCACCTCGAGCGGCTCGGGTCGCTGGAGGCGGTCGCGGCGGCCAAGGCCGAGCTGATCGCGGGGCTGGCGACGGGCGCCACGGTGGTCGTGCCGGCGGACGAGCCGCTGCTCGCAGGCCACCTGCGCGCCGAGCTGCGCACGATCACGTTCGGCGAGGGCGGTGAGGTGCGGCTGGCCGGGCGCGGGCAGGACGGCCGGGTGGCGATCGACCACGCCGGTCGGCTGATCGAGCTGCGGCCGTCGTTTGCGCAGGCCCACCAGCTACGCAACCTGCTCGCCGCGGTGGCCGCGGCGCGCGCGCTCGGGATCACCCCGCGCGGGCGCCTGCAGGTCCGCTTCACGGCCATGCGCGGGCAGCGCGAGCGGCTGCCCGGCGGCATCGAGCTGATCGACGACTGCTACAACGCCAACCCGATGTCAATGCGCGCGGCCATCGACGAGCTGACCGCGAGCGCCGCGGGCCGTAGCGTGGCGGTGCTCGGCGACATGCTCGAGCTGGGGACGCTGGCGCCGCGCCTGCACCGGGAGATCGGCGCGCATGCGCGTGCTGCGGGCGTGCAGCTGCTCGTCACCGTCGGCCCGCTGGCGGCGCGGATGGCGTCGAGCTTCGCCGGCGAGACCAGGGCGGCTGGCGACGCGCGGGAGGCCGGCGAGCTGCTCGACGGGCTGCTGCGCGAAGGCGACACGGTGCTCGTCAAGGGCTCGCGCGGGCTCGGCCTGGAGCGCGTGGTCGAGCGCCTGCGGGCCGCCGGCGCCGCTCAGGCGAACACGCACGCGTCCGGCGAGCGCCGCGGCACCGAGGCCCGGGCGGCGTTTGCCCGGCCCGCGGCGGGCGCCAGCCCGGGGCCGGGGCGACGCTGAATGGGCCGCATCCTCTTCGGCGGCACGGCGGCCCTGCTGATCTGCATCTTCCTCAGCCCCAAGTTCATCGAGTTCCTGCGCAAGCGCGAGTTCGGCCAGCACATCCGCGAGGACGGTCCGGAGGGCCATCGCCAGAAGGCGGGGACACCGACGATGGGCGGTCTGATCCTGTTCCTCGCGGTCGGCATCGCCTTCCTGATCCTCACTGAATACGAATGGCGCTCGATGGGCGTGTTCGCGGCGGCGCTCGCGTGTGCGCTGCTGGGGTTCGCCGACGACTACATCAAGCTCGCCAGGCGACGCTCGCTCGGACTGCGCGCGCGCACGAAGCTCGCGGTCACGATCGCGATCTCGCTGGGGCTGTGGTACATCGCGCGCTATCAGGCGCACCTGGCGCCCGACCTGGAGCTCAACTTCGTCGACTACCACATCGACCTCGGGCCGCTGTTCCCGCTGCTGATCTACCTGGTCGTCGCGGGCACGACCAGCGCGGTCAACCTGACCGACGGCCTGGACGGGCTGGCCGCCGGCTGCGCGGGGATCGCGCTGCTGGCGTACGTCGGCATCACGTTCATCTCCGGCAACTACGACATGGCGATGCTCGCGGGCTGCCTGGTGGGCGCGTGCGTCGGCTTTCTCTGGTTCAACGCATTCCCTGCGACGATCTTCATGGGCGACACGGGCGCGCTCGGCCTCGGCGGCGCGATCGCGGGCCTGGCGGTGATGACCAAGACGGAGGTGCTGCTGATCCTGCTCGGCGGCATCTTCGTGATCGAGGCGCTGTCGGTCGCGGTCCAGGTGCTCTCCTTTCAGCTCGCGCACAGGCGTGTGTTCCTGATGGCGCCGATCCATCACCACTTCGAGCTGAAAGGCTGGTCGGAGACCAAGATCATCCTGCGCTTCTGGATCGTCGCCTCGCTGTGCGGCGCGATCGGCTTCACGATCTACCGCCAGAGCCGAGGGCTGTGACGGCAGGCTTCCAGCGGGTGGCGTCGAAGTGAGCGTCGATGCCGAACCGGGAGACGCTCGCTTCGCTCGCATCCCCGAACCGACCGAACCGGGAGACGCTCGCTTCGCTCGCATCCCCGAACCGACCAGCAGCGCGAGCACGTTTGGCCAAGGCCGGCCGCAAGCCGCGCGCGCAAACTGGCGCGTCGGGCGCGCGTCAGAGCGGAGCCGCCGCCGGGCGCTCGCCGGCGAATGCGAGCGCCGCGAGCGTCCGCCGCAGCGAGCGCCCGCTCGAGCATCGCATGCTGCTGACCGCGACGATGTGCCTGCTGGCGTTCGGGGCGGTGATGGTCTACAGCGCCTCCTCGGCGACGACGCTGCTGCAGGGTGGCGGCCTGCGCGACGGCTACCTCGTCAAGTTCCTGATCTACGGCGCGGTCGGCCTTGCGTTGATGCAGTGGCTGGCACGCGACGGCCTGGCGAAGCTCGACCACTTCACCCCGCCGCTGCTGGGCGTGTCCTTCGTGCTGGTGCTCGCCGTGCACATCCCGCACGTCGGTGTGAGCGTCAACGGCGCGCAGCGCTGGATCGGGCCGGGCTCGCTGCAGTTCGAGCCTTCCGAGTTGATGAAGCTCGCGCTCGTGCTGTACGCGGCGATGCTGATCGCCAGGCGCCCGCTGTGCGTGCACGACCTGCGCGAGCTCGCGCGACCGCTGCTCGCGGTGATCGGCGCGGCGTGCGTGCTCGTGTTCACCCAGCCCGATCTCGGCACGACGATGGTGATCGCGTTCACGACCGCCGCGATGCTGATCGCCGCGGGGATCCCGATGCGCAAGCTCGGCCTGATCGCCGGCTCGGTGCTCGGCCTGGTGCTGGTGTACGCGCTCGCCGTGCCGTACGCGCGCGTGCGCCTGACGTCGTTCATGGACCCGTGGGCGCATGCCTCCTCGAGCGGCTTTCAAGCGGTCCAGGGCCAGATCGCGATCGGCTCCGGCGGGCTGTTCGGAGTCGGCCCGGGACAGTCGGTGCAGAAGATCTTCTACCTGCCGGAGGCGCAGACCGACTTCATCCTCGCGGTCATCGGCGAGGAGCTCGGCGTCGTCGGGGTGTTCGCGCTGCTGTTCCTGTACGGGCTGATCGCCTATGCGGGCCTGCGCGCGGCGAAGGCGGCGCGCAGCCTGTACGCCGCGCTGATCGCCGTGGGAGTGACCGCCCTGATCGTCTCGCAGGCGGTCCTCAACGCGTTCGCCGTGCTCGGCCTCGCGCCGCTCACCGGCGTGCCGCTGCCGTTCGTGTCCTACGGCTCGAGCAGCCTGATCGTGACGCTCGCCGCGATGGGCCTGCTCCTGAACGTCGCCGCGGGCGCGAGCGGGAACGTGCGCGCGCTCACCCCGGTTCGCACCCGTACGCGGCGAGCTGCGGGTGCGCCGCGCGGGTCCGGGCAAGCCGACGCGAGGCCCCGCCGGCGCAGCCGGGGCGCCAGCCCGGCGGGCGCGCGCGCCGAAAGCGCGAACGGCGGCGAGTCGCCACGATGGGGCGGTGATGGCCGATCCGAGGAAGATCGTGATCGCGGCCGGCGGGACCGCCGGGCACGTGGTGCCGGCGCTCGCGGTGGCCGGCGCGCTGCGGGCTGACGGCGCGCGCGTGACGTTCATCGGCGGCGGGCGCGCCGAGGCCGAGCTCGTGCCGGCTGCGGGCTTCGAGCTGCACACGCTGACGGTCGCGGGCCTGCCGCGCTCGAGCCCGCTGCGCGCGCCGCGCGCGCTCGCGCTCGCGGCTGGCGCCACGGTGCGCGCGCGGGCGCTGCTCGCGCGGCTGGCGCCTGACGCGGTGCTCGGAGGGGGGGGCTACGTCGCCGGGCCGGTCGGCGTGGCGGCGCTCAGCCTGCGCGTGCCGCTCGTGCTGAGCGAGGCGGACAGCCACCTGGGCCTGACGAACCGCCTGCTCGCGCCGTTTGCCAGACGAGTCTGCCTGGCCTTCCCGCTCGCCGACCGCGCAGGACCGCGCTATGTGGTGACCGGGCGGCCGATCCCCCCGCCTGCGCACGATCGCGCGCGGGCGCGCGAGCGCTTCGGGATCGAGTCGCAGGAGACGTGCGTGCTCGTGTTCGGTGGCTCGCTGGGCGCGCGCTCGATCAACCTGGCCGCGCTCGACGCGTTCGCGCACGCGCCCTTCCGAGTGCTGCACGTCAGCGGCGTACGCGACCACCCACAGCTGGCGACGCGCGCGCTGGCGCCGGGATATGACCTGCGCGCGTACCTCGACGCGCCCGCGTTCGCCGACGCGCTCGCCGCGGCCGACCTCGTGGTCGCGCGCGCGGGCGGCTCGGTGTTCGAGATCGCCGCGCACGGGCTGCCGGCGATCCTGGTCCCCTATCCGCACGCCGCGGGCGATCACCAGAGCGCCAACGCGCGCTGGATGAGCGACGCCGGCGCGGCCGTCACGATCCCTGACCGTGAGCTGAGCGCCGCGCGCCTGCGCGCCCAGGTCGACGCGCTGCTCGCCGACCGCGAGCGCCTGGCGGCGATGGCGGCAGCCGCCCGGCGCCTCGCGCGTCCGGACGCCGCCGGCGAGATCGCGCTGCAGCTGTTGCAGGCAGCCGCCGTCGCCGGCGCAGGCTCCAGCGAGGAGCGCATCGCCGTCGGCACCGAGGACGGCCGGTGAGCGCGGCCGTGCGCCCGTGGAGCGGGCGGCGGATCCACTTCGTGGGTGTCGGCGGCGCGGGCATGAGCGGGTATGCGCGCGCGGCGCATGCGCTCGGCGCGCAGGTCAGCGGCTCGGACGCCGTCGGCGGCCCGTATCTGCGCAGGCTCGCCGCCGACGGGGTGCTCGAGGCACACATCGGTCACCGCGCCTCGAACCTGCCGCAGGGCGTTGGGGTCGAGCTGGTGTACTCCTCGGCGATCGCCGAGGACAACGCCGAGCGCGCGGCGGCGCGCGAGCGCGCCATCCCGGAGCGCTCACGCGCGCAGCTGCTCGCCGAGCTGACGGGCATGCGGCGCACGATCGCGGTCGCGGGCACGCACGGCAAGACGACGACCGCGTCGATGCTCGCGCACGCGCTGCGCGCCGCCGGCCTGCACCCCGGCTGGCTCGTGGGCGCGCCGATCGGAGGCGGCCTGGCGAACGCCGAGTGGGGGGAGGGCGAGTGGCTGGTGGTCGAGGCGGACGAGTCCGACCGCTCGATGCTGTGCCTGAACCTCGAGGTGGCGCTGCTGACGAACGTCGAGCTCGACCACCACACCGAGTTTCGCTCGCTTGCGCAGCTGCGCGAGGCCTTCCGCGAGTTCCTCGCGCGCGCGACGCGCGCGGTCGTGCTGTGGGAGCGCCCCGAGCTGCTCGAGCTCGCGCCGAGGGGCGTCGAGCTGAACACGTTCGACGCGCGCACGCCCACGCTCACGCGCGAGGGCTCGCGCTTTCGCTGGCGCGGGCACGACGTGAGCCTCGCGGTCCCCGGCGCCCACAACGCGCTCGACGCCGCGGGCGCGCTCGAGGCAGCGCGCCTGGCGGGCGCCGATGAGCGCGCGGCGATCGCCGCGCTCGCCGGCTTCCACGGCGCCGGCCGGCGCTTTCAACTGGTCGGCGAGAGCGCGCGCGGGGCGCGCGTCTACGAAGACTATGCCCATCATCCGAGCGAGATCGCCGCGACGCTCGCGGGCGCGCGCACGCTCGAGCACCGGCGCCTGCTGGCGGTCTTCCAGCCGCACCTGTACTCGCGCACGAAGCTGCTCGCGCGCGAGTTCGGGCTCGCGCTCGCGCACGCGGACGCGGTCGCGGTGCTAGACGTGTACCCCGCGCGCGAGCGCGCCGTCGAGCATCCGGGCGTGAGCGGACTGCTGATCGCGCAGGCCGCCGCCGATGCGGCCCAAGGGCGTCCTGTCTACTGGCTACCGACGTTCGCGGACGCCGAGACGCCGCTGTCGACGGAGCTCCAGGCGGGCGATCTGTGCGTGGTGATGGGCGCAGGCGACGTGGACGAGCTCGCCAGGCGGCTGGCGGTGTGCGCATGAGCGCGAGCGCGTCCGCCCGGCGAGCGCAGGGCCTTCTGTGAGCGCGGGCGCGAGCCGGCCGCCAATGGTGCGCCCGGGCTACCCGCTCGCGGGCCTGACGACGGTCAAGACCGGCGGGCCGGCGCAGTGGTTCGCACGCGCCGGCAGCGAGGAGGAGCTGCTGGCGCTGCTCGCCTGGGCGGACGCGGAGTCGATCGAGGTCAACGTCGTCGGCTCCGGATCGAATCTGCTGGTCGCCGACGAGGGCGTGCGCGGGCTGGTGGTCAAGCTCGACCGCGAGCTCGCGAGGATCGTCGTCGAGCGGGAGCGCATCCTCTGCGGCGGCGGCGCCCGGCTGCCGGCGGTCGCGAGCGCGGCCGCGCGCGCGGGCCTGTCCGGGATCGAGTTCGGCGTGAACATCCCGGGCACGGTCGGCGGCGCGGTGCGGATGAACGCGAACGCATACGACGGCCGGCTCGAACACGTGCTCGAGTGGGTGCAGATCGCGACAGCCGCAGGCAGCGAGCGCCGCAAGCCGCAGCAGCTCGGCTTCGGCTACCGCAGCTCGAGCCTCGCGCCCGGCGAGATCGTCGCGCGCGCGTCGCTGCAGCTGCGCCGGGCGGACGTGCACAGGGTGAAGGCCAGCCTCGCGGAGATGCGCCGTCGCCGCCACGAGGCCCAGCCGCAGGGGATCAGGACGTTCGGCTCGGCGTTCAAGAACCCCGAGGATCCCCGCGCGCGCGGGCGCAGCGCCGGCCTGCTGCTGGCGGACGCCGGCTGCAACGGCCTGAGCGTCGGCGGCGCGCGCTTCGCGCCCAAGCACGCGAACTTCATCGAGAACACCGGCGGCGCGAGCACCGCGGAGGTGATCGCGGTGATGGCCGAGGGGCGCAGGCGGGTGCTCGAGCGCGTCGGCGTCGCGCTCGAGCCCGAGGTCCAGACGCTCGGGGATGTGCGCTTTCCGTGGTAGGGGTTCTCGCGACGAGGTCGAAGACCCCGTGAGTGAGTCGATCGCTCGCCACCGCACCCGGCGCCCGCCGCGCCGGCGCACCCGGGCCGCGTCGGATCGCTCACAAGCGCTCCCGACCGGCGTTCGGCGCCCCGCGCCCGCAGGCCGGCGCCGTGAGCCTCGTGCGCGCCGCACGCGCCTTCGTCTGGCGCCGGCGGCGGCTGCGCACCGCGCTGCTCACGCTTGCGATCGCCCTGCTGGCGCTCGCGGGCGGCTGGCTTTGGTTCCGCGACTCGCCTTTCGTGTCGGTACAGCGCGTGCAGATCGTGGGCGTCAGCGGCGCCGACGCGCAGGCAGTCGAAGCGGCGCTCAAGCGGGCCGCGCGCGGCATGAGCACGCTGGAGGTCAGCGACGCGCAGCTGCGCGCGGCGGTCGCGCCGCTGCACCTGGTGCGTCGGCTGCGTGCCGTCGCAAGCTTTCCTCACGGCCTGCGCATCGAGGTCGTCGAGCAGCCGCCGGTCGCCGCCCTCACGGTCGGCTCCGAGCGCACGGCGGTCGCGGCCGACGGCGTCGTGCTCGGGCCGGCGCTGATCTCCGGCTCGCTGCCGAGCGTCAGCGGCTCGGCGCTGCCTGCTCCCGGGCGCAGCGTGGCCGGCGCGAGCCTGCTGGCGCGGCTGATCGTGCTCGGGGCCGCGCCCGTGCCGCTGCTCGCGCACGTCGAACGGGCGTTCACCGGCGCGGAGGGGTTGACGCTCGCGATGCGCAACGGCCTGCTCGTGTACTTCGGTGACGCCGCGCGCCCCCACGCCAAGTGGCTGTCGCTCGCGCGCGTGCTCGCCGACCCGAGCTCCGCGGGCGCCTCCTACATAGACGTGCGCCTGCCCTCGCACCCGGCGGCCGGCTTCCCCGCCGGTGTCACGCCGCCGGACGCCGCCGCCGGCACGAGCGCCGCGGGCGCCGGCGAACAGGCCGGCGGTCTGGAATCGACGATCTCAGCGCTCGCCGCCGCGCTTCCCGGAGGCAGCGCCGCGACGGGCGCCGATGAACCGCCCAGCTCCGGCGCCGCGGGCTCCCAGACCTCCTCCCCGGAAGCGTCCGCCGGCGCCGAAACGGGGACGTCTGCCGGAGCCGAAACGGGGACGTCCGCCGACGGCTCCCAGACTTCCCCCGGCGGCGGCGCGGAAACGCCCACGAGCACCGAAGCCGCCACTCCGACGGGCGCCGCCGCCGGCGCCCCGGCGGGCTGACCCGGAGCGCGCGCTCGCGCTCGGGGAGCTGCGCGGGCTCGACGCCGCCAGCGCTCCAGGGCTGAAAGCCAGCGCTCCGGCGGCGATAAGCAGCGCATCTAGCGGATGACAGCCAGCGCTCCGGCGGCTGAAAACGAGCTAACTCTCTAGTAGAGATTGACGGCGACGTGCGACCGATTCTCAGCCATCGCTCGAGAGTCCCGCATTCTGCAACGTCCCTTGCGAGACTGGACGGGTTCGTTGACAGGGCGAAGTTCCCTGCATAACGTGCATATCTCTGCGGTTCTGCAAGCAGTATGCTGCGAACCCTTAATTCCTACTGAAGGCTTCGGACACCAACATGGAGAGAAGCGGGAGCTATCTGGCGGTCATCAAGGTCGTGGGCGTCGGCGGCGGGGGCACGAACGCGGTCAGCCGCATGGTCGACGCGGGGCTGCGCGGGGTGGAGTTCATCGCTTCGAACACCGACGCGCAAGCGCTCGCGATGTGCGACGCGGACGTCAAGCTGAACATCGGCCACGAGTCCACCAAGGGCCTGGGCGCGGGCGCCAACCCGGACGTGGGCTTGGCGGCGGCGTCGGAGTCGCGCGACGACATCAAGGAGGCGCTGAAGGGCGCGGACATGGTGTTCGTGACCGCGGGCGAGGGCGGCGGCACCGGCACGGGCGCGGCGCCGGTGATCGCGGAGATCGCCAAGAACGAGATCGGCGCGCTGACCGTCGGGGTGGTCACGCGCCCGTTCGACTTCGAGGGCTCCCAGCGCGCCCGCCAGGCGATCGAGGGGATCGAGCGCCTGCGCGAGGTCGTGGACACGCTGATCGTGATCCCCAACGAGAAGCTGCTCGCGGTCGTCGAGCGGCGCACCTCGATGCTCGACGCCTTCCGCGAGGCCGACGACGTGCTGCGCCAGGGCATCCAGGGGATCACCGACCTGATCACGATCCCCGGCCTGATCAACCTCGACTTCGCGGACGTGCGCACGATCATGCAGGACGCCGGCTCCGCGCTGATGGGCATCGGCACGGCCAGCGGCGAGAGCCGCGCGGCGGACGCAGCGCGGGCGGCGATCTCCTCGCCGCTGCTCGAAGAGTCGGTCGACGGCGCGACGGGCATCCTGCTGAACATCACCGGCGGCAAGGACCTGGGCCTGTTCGAGGTCAACGACGCCGCGGAGATCATCCAGCACGAGGCGGACTCAAACGCGAACATCATCTTCGGCGCGGTCATCGACGAGAGCATGTCCGAGGACGTGCGCGTGACGGTCATCGGCACCGGCTTCGACCACCGCGTCGGCGGGCTGCGCACGAGCAGCCGCCGCGAGGCCCGCTCGACGCGCCCGGACCGGGGCCCGCGCATCTCCGAGCGCACCCGCTCCTCGCTGGAGATCTCCGACGAGGACATCGACGTCCCGCCGTTCTTGAGGTAGCTCCAAGCCGCGCATGCGCCTGCCGGCGAGCCCGCACATGCGCGGGCTCGAACGAGATCTATCGATCTCTCGCTAGCCTGGGCCGCATGTCCTCGACGGCCGCGCAGCTGCTGCGCCGCACCCCCCTTTACGAGCGCCACGTGGCGGCGGGCGCGAAGCTCGTGGAGTTCGCCGGCTGGGAGATGCCCGTCCAATACGAGGGCGTGATCGAGGAGCACATGGCGGTCCGCGAGGCGTGCGGGCTGTTCGACGTCTCGCACATGGGCCAGATCGAAACCAGCGGGCCGGGCGCGCGAGCGCTCCTGCAGCGGCTGCTCTCGAACGACGTGCAGCGGATCCCGCCGGGGGGCGCGCAGTACAGCGCGCTGTGCCGCGAGGACGGCGGCGTGCTCGACGATCTGTTCACGTATCGCTTGGAGGACGAGCGCTACCTGACCGTCACCAACGCCTCCAACCACGTGCGCGACCTCGCGTGGTTCAGCGCGCACGCGATCGACACGCCCGACGTGCACGTCGGCGACCGCATCGAGGACTGGGCGATGCTCGCGGTGCAGGGCCCGCTCGCGCGCGAGATCGTGCAGGCGATCTCCGACCAGCCGCTGCCGCCGCGTATGAGCGCCGAGCCGCGGCGCCTGGCGGGCGCGGAGGCGATCGTGTGCGCAACCGGCTACACCGGCGAGGACGGCGTCGAGCTGCTGTGCGCGCCCGCGGACGCGCCGGCGCTGTGGGATGAGCTCGTACGCCGGGGCGCCGCGCCCGCGGGCCTCGGCGCACGCGACACCCTGCGCCTGGAGGTCTGCTTTCACCTGTACGGCAACGACCTGTCCGTCGAGCGCGGTCCGATCGAGGCGGGGCTCGGCTGGTGCTGCAAGGAGGACACCGGCTTCATCGGCGCGGACGCCGTGCGCGCGGCCCGCATCCACGGCACCCCCGAGCAGCTCGTCGCGTTTCTCATCGACGGGCCCGGGATCGCCCGCCCGGGCAACCACGTGGAGGGCGGCGGCGAGGTCACGAGCGGCAGCTACTCACCGTGCCTGCGCACCGGCATCGGCCTCGCATACGTGCCCACCGAGCGCGCCCGGGCGGGCACCGAGCTGCAAATAGACGTTCGTGGCAAGATGCGCCGCGCCGTGATCAAGGACAAGCCGCTCTACAGAAAGGACTCGTGAAATGGCGCTCGGCAGCTACCCCGCGGAGCTCCTGTACCACCCCGAGCACGACTGGGCGCGGCTCGACCCCGATGACCCCGCGCTCGCGACGTTCGGCATCACCTGGTACGCGCAGGACGCGCTCGGCGAGGTCGTGTTCTTCGAGGCGCCCGCGCTCGGCACGACGCTCACCAAGGACGCGCCGTACACCGAGGTCGAGTCGGTCAAGGCGGTCTCCGACGTCGTCGCGCCGCTGTCGGGTGAGGTCGTCGAGGTCAACGCCGGCATCTCGGAGAGCCCGGGCATCATCAACGAGGACCCCTACGGAGAGGGCTGGCTCGTGAAGGTGCGCCTGTCCGACCCCGCCGAGCGCGAGCAGCTGCTCGACTCGGCCTCCTACATCGCGACGCTCGGCGGCTGACATGGCCGCGCTCCCGTCGACCGGCACGCTTGCTGCGACGGCTAGGCTTGACTGCGGTTGAGCCGCTACACCGCCATAACTCCCGAGGACCTCGACGCGATGCTCGCGGCGATCGGCGTCCGCTCAGCGCAGGAGATCTTCGAGCGCCAAATCCCGGATGCCGTGCGCCTCGGGCGCCCGCTCGCGCTGCCCGACGGGATGGGCGAGCAGGCCGTCTACGAGCACCTGCGCGCGCTCGCCGCGCGCAACAGCAGCGTCGAGGATGAGCTCAGCTTCCTCGGCGCCGGCATGTACGACCACTACGTCCCCGCGCTCGTCGACATGCTCACCGAGCGCTCCGAGTTCCTCACCCCGTACACCCCCTACCAGCCGGAGATCTCACAGGGGGGCCTGCAGGTGATGTTCGAGTACCAGACCGCCATCAGCGAGCTCACCGGGCTGCCCGTGTCCAACGCCTCCGTCTACGAGGGCCCCTCGGCGGTCGCCGCCGCCGCGTACCTCGCCAAGCTGCACAACGGACGCTCGCGGATCCTCGCCAGCGCCGGCCTGCACCCGCACTCGCTGCAGACGCTTCGCACCTACGCCCACGGCTACGGCATGGAGGTCGTCGAGGTGCCCACCCGCGCCGGCGTCACCGACCCGGACGCCTGGGCGCAGGCGATCGACGCCGACACGAGCGCCGCGATCTTCGCCCAGCCCAACTTCTACGGCGCCGTCGAGGACGCCGCCGCGCTCAGCGCCGCGGCGCACGCCGGCGGCGGGACCGGCGGCGGGACCGGCGGCGGGACTGGCGGCGGGACTGGCGGCGGGACTGGCGGCGGGACCGGCGGCGGTCGGGAGGACGCTCCGGTGGTGATCGCGCAAGTCGACCCGGTCACGCTCGGCGTGCTCGCGTCGCCCGGCGAATGCGGCGTCGACGTCGCGGTCGGCGAGGGACAGTCGCTCGGCAACCGGCTGGACTTCGGCGGGCCGTCCTTCGGGCTGTTCGCCGCGCGCGAACAGTATCTGCGGCGCATGCCCGGACGGATCGCCGGGGAAACCGTCGACGTCGACGGGCGCCGCGGCTTCGTGCTCACGCTGCAGACACGCGAGCAGCACATCCGCCGCGAGAAAGCCACCTCGAACATCTGCACCGCACAGGCCCTGAACGCGCTCGCCGGCGTCGTCTACCTGTGCTGGCTCGGGCGCCGCGGGATCGTCGAGCTAGGCGAGCTGCTGCTCGCGCGCACGCACTACGCGGGCGAGACGCTCGCCGCGCTGGCGGGCGTCGAGCGGCTGCACGAGCAGCCGGTCGTGCGCGAGCTCGCGCTGCGCCTGGACGCGGACGTCGCCGCCGTGCGCAGCCGCTGCGCCGCCCACGGCGTCAACCCCGGCGCAGACCTGCACGCGCTCACCGGCCGCGAGCAAGACCGCGGCGGGCTGCTCGTGGCGATCACCGAGCGGCGCTCGCGCGCCGACATCGACCGGCTCGCACAGGTGCTCGGCGCGGCCGTCGCCGCCGAGCGCCGCGTGGCGGTGGCGGTGTGAGCGCGCTCGAGGGGGACCGCCTCCACGCCGCCGGTGCGCCGCCGCGCCGGCGCCGGCCGAGCCCGGACGATCGGCGGGCGCGGACGATCTTCCAGAAGGGTGCGCCCGGGCGGCGCGCGTTCACGTGCCCGCCGCTCGACGTGCCCGTCACGGACGTCTCGCAGCTGCTGCCCGAGCGCTTCAGGCGCCGCCAGCCGCCGCGGCTGCCCGAGGTCTCCGAGCCGGAGCTCGTGCGCCACTACGTCGGCATCTCCAAGCGCAACTTCGACCTCGACTCCGGCTTCTACCCGCTCGGCTCGTGCACGATGAAGCACAACCCGCGCCTGCACGAGCGCGTCGCCGCGCTGCCCGGGCATGCGCGCCTGCACCCGCTGCAGGACCCCGAGCGCGCACAGGGGGCGCTCGAGCTGATGTGGGGCCTGCAGGACGCGCTCGCGGAGATCGCCGGTCTGGCGCACGTCTCGCTGCAGCCCTCCGCGGGCTCCCACGGCGAGCTCGCCGGCGTGCTGCTCACGCGCGCCTACCACGAGGACCGGGGCGAGACGCGCCACAAGGTGCTCACGCCCGACACCGCGCACGGGACCAACCCCGCGACCGTCACGATGGCGGGCTTCGAGCTCGTCAAGCTCGCGACCGACGCCGACGGCGGCATCGACATCGAGGACCTGCGCGCGAAGGCCGATGCCGACGTCGCGTGCCTGATGCTGACCAACCCCAACACGCTCGGCCTGTTCGACCGCAACATCGTCGAGATCGCGCAGATCGTGCACGGCGTCGGCGCGACCCTGTACTACGACGGCGCCAACCTCAACGCCGTCATGGGGCTCTCGCGCCCCGGCGACATGGGCTTCGACATCGTGCACTTCAACCTGCACAAGTCCTTCACGCAGCCGCACGGCGGCGGCGGGCCCGGCTCGGGGCCGATCGCCGTCTCCGATCGGGTCGCGCCGTTCCTGCCGGTGCCGCTCGTCGTGCGCTGCGAGGACGGCAGCTTCGAGCTCGACTACGGCGAGCCGGCCGGGGCACAGCGCTCCGTGCGGGCTGGGTCCAAGTCGATCGGGCGCCTGCGCGGCTTTCACGGCAACTACGGCTGCTTCGTTCGCGCCTACGCCTACATCCGCTCGCTCGGCGCCGGCGGCCTGAAGGACGTCTCCGAAGCCGCCGTCCTGAACGCCAACTACCTGCTCGCCCGCCTGCGGGCGCTGGGGGTCGCCGAGCGGCTGCCGCTCGCCTACGGCGAGCTGTGCATGCACGAGTTCGTGCTGTCCGGCGGGCCGATGAAGCGCGACCTGCAGATCAGGACGCTCGACCTCGCCAAGCGGCTGCTCGACTTCGGCTATCACCCCCCGACCGTGTACTTCCCGCTGCTGGTCGAGGAGGCGCTGATGGTCGAGCCGACCGAGACCGAGACCAGGGAGACGCTCGACGCGTTCGCCGAGGCGATCGCCACGATCCTCGACGAGGCCGCGCGGGACCCCGAGATCGCGCGCAACGCGCCGTACTCCACGCCGGTGCGCCGCCTCGACGAGGTCGCCGCCGCCAAGCACCCTGTCATCCGCGAGGCCCTGCCATGAGCGTCCATCGCGGCGCACGCCCGCGGCGGGCACAAGTCGGCTGACGATGGCGGTCGAGTACCGCAAACTCGGCAGCACCGGCGTCAGCGTCAGCCCGCTGTGCCTCGGCGCGATGATGTTCGGCGCCTGGGGCAACGACGACCACGAGGAGTGCGCGCGCATCATCCACCGCGCGCTCGCCGCCGGCGTCAACTTCATCGACACCGCCGACGTGTACTCGCGCGGGGAGTCCGAGGAGATCGTCGGCAAGGCGCTCGCGGACGGTCGGCGCGAGCAGGTCGTGCTCGCGACCAAGGTCCACGGCAAGATGCACGACGAGGATGCGAACCAGTACGGCAACTCGCGCCGCTGGATCGTCAAAGAGCTCGAGAACAGCCTGCGGCGCCTGAAAACCGACTGGATCGACCTCTACCAGATCCACCGACCGGAGCCCGACACCGACGTCGACCAGACGCTTTCCGCGCTCAGCGACCTCGTGCGCGCGGGCAAGGTGCGCGCGATCGGCAGCTCGACCTTCCCAGCCGCTCAGATCGTCGAGGGCCAGTGGGTCGCCGAGCGGCGCGGGCACGAGCGCTTCACGTGCGAGCAGCCGCCCTACTCGATCCTCACCCGCGCCGTCGAGGCCGAGGTGCTGCCCACATGCCAGCGCTACGGCATGGGCGTGATCCCCTGGAGCCCGCTCGCCGGCGGCTGGCTGACGGGCAAATACGCCGAGGGCGGGCAGTCGCCGTCCTCCTCCCGGCGCGCACGGATGGTGCCCTCGCGCTTTGACATGACAAACCCCGCCAACCAGCGCAAGCTCGAGGCCACGCACGCGCTCGAAGGCCTCGCCCGGGACGCCGGGCTCCCCCTGATCGAGATGGCGCTCGCGTTCGTCACCGGACACCCCGCGGTCAGCGCCGCGATCATCGGCCCGCGCACTATCGAGCAGCTCTCGGGCCAGCTGCCGGCGCTCGAGCGCACGCTCGACCCGGGCGTGCTCGATCGCATCGACGAGATCGTCGCGCCCGGCGTGAACGTCAACCCGGGCGACCGCGGCTGGGAGCCGCCGTCGCTCGCCGACCCCGCGCTGCGCCGGCGCTAGCGACGACGTGAAGCGCCGACGGGCACAGCGGCGGGTCGACGGCGGGTGCAGATGAGCATCCGGATCTTCTCCGGGATCCAACCGACGGGGCGCAAGCACCTCGGCAACTACATCGGCGCGATCGCCCAGTACGTCTCAAGCCAAGAGCGCGGCGAAGGCATCTTCTGCATCGTCGACCTGCACGCGATCACCGTCGCCTACCAGCCCGACGAGCTGCGCGAGCGCCTGTACGACACGGCCGCGATCCTGCTCGCCGCGGGCCTCGACCCGCAGCGTTGCATCCTCTTTCGCCAGAGCGACGTGCACGAGCACACCGAGCTCACATGGCTGTTGTCCAGCGTCACCGAGCTGGGGCGCCTGCAGCGCATGCACCAGTTCCGCGACAAGTCGCTCGCCCAGCGTGAGCTCGTCTCGGCCGGACTGCTCATCTATCCGGTGCTGCAGGCCGCCGACGTGCTCGCCTACCGTGCGCACGAGGTGCCTGTCGGCGAGGACCAGCGCGAGCACCTGGAGCTGACGCGCGACGTCGCGCGGCGTTTCAACGCGCGCTTCGGCGAGGGCCGCGAGGTGCTGATCGTGCCCGAGCACCGGATCCCCGAGGTCGGAGCCCGGATCATGGACCTCCAGGATCCGACGAGCAAGATGTCCACCACGAGCGCCAGCGAGCTCGGCACCGTGTACGTGCTCGACGAGCCCCAAGCGATCGAGCGCAAGCTCAAGGCCGCCGTCACCGACTCGGGCAGCGAGGTGCGCCGCGCGCCCGAGAAGCCCGGCGTGAGCAACCTGATCGAAGTGCTCGCCGCGGTGCGCGGGATCGCTCCCACGCAGGTCGAATCCGAGCTCGCGCACGCGCGCTACGGCGAGCTCAAGGCGACGGTCGCCGCCGCCGTCGCCGACTACCTGGCGCCCGTCCGCGAGCGCTACCGGCGGCTGCGCGCCGACGAGCTCGAGCTCGAGGCGATCCTCGCCTCCGGCGCGCAGCGCGCCCGGGAGATCGCGCGGGCGACGCTCGCGGACGTGCGCGAGCACATGGGGGTCGGTCCGCCCGCCCGTGGACGGCCGCCGGGCGAGCCCGGGAGCGCGTCGTCCGCGGCCGGTACGGTGAGCGCGTGAGCGGGGTGCACGAGTGCCGCGGACGCGGGATGGTGAGGCGGTGAGCCTGGCCGCGCTCGAGCTCGACCTCGACGTGTTCAGCGGGCCCTTCGACCTGCTGCTCACGCTCGTGCTGCGTGAAGAGGTGGACCTGCTCGAGCTGTCGCTCGCGGACGTCGTGCTCGCATACCTCGATCACCTCGAGCGGCGCGGCGAGCTCGACCTCGAGGCCGCCACCGAGTTCATCGTGCTCGTCGCCGCGCTGCTCGAGCTCAAGTCGCGGTTGCTGCTCGGCGGCGAGGAGGAGGAGCTGCTCGACATCGAGCCCGTGGAGGCCGCCGAGGAGCTGCTCGCGCGGATGCTCGACGCCAAGCGCTATCGCGCCGCCGCGTCGCATCTCGGCGAGCTGCTCGCGGCCGAGCACGGCGTGCGCTTTCGCGCGGCTCCGCCGCCGCCCGAGCTGCGCCGCGCGATCGTGCACGAGGCACGGGCGCGGCACGAGCCGCGGCTGCTCGGCGAGGCGATCGGCCGCCTGCTGCTGACGCCGCCGGCGATCAGCGTGCGCCACATCGCCTCCCACCGCGTGAGCGTCGCCGAGCGCCTCGCGCACCTGCGCCGGCTGCTGCGCCGCGGGAGCTTCAGCTTCGAGGAGGCGGTGCGCGGCGCCGATCGCATCACCGTCGCCGTCACGCTTTTCGCACTACTCGAACTCTACAAACAGGGAGAGCTCGATTGGGAGCAAGACGAGAGCTTCGGAGAGATCGCGATCCGCGGGCGCGCCCACGAGCCCGCCGCCGAGCGCCGGCCACTCGCGGAGCGCGCGCGGGAGACTCCGGCGCCGCTGGCGCTCGGGGCCGGGGCCGCGGGTAGCATGGCCGGATGAGCGACGCCGCCGAGGCCAGAATGCCGGACACAGCCGCAGGCGAGGCCCCCGTGCTCGCCGCGGGCAGGGCCCCGAAGGCGCGGGCCCGGCGGGGCGACACCGAGGATGCGCCGTCGCTCGCACGCACGGTCGAGGCGCTGCTGTTCCTCTCCACGGACCCGCTCAGCGCCGCGGAGCTCGCCGAGGCGACGCGGGCCGGCGAGGGCGCGGTGCAGGCGGCGCTCGCGCTGCTCTGCGAGCAGTACGCGCCGGGCAAGCGCGGGATCACGCTGCGCGAGCTCGGCGGCGGCTGGACGCTCGCCAGCGACCCCGCCAGCGAGGACGCCGCGCGGCGTCTGTTCAGCCGCCCACGCGCGTCCGCCCTCAGCCCGGCCCAGGCCGAGACGCTCGCGATCGTCGCCTACCTGCAGCCCGTCTCGCGCCCGGAGATCACGCGGATCCGCGGCGTAAGCGCCGACTCGGCCACCGCCACGCTGCTCGACCGCGGCCTGATCGAGGAGGCCGGCCACTCCCAGTTCGGCGCGATCCTGTACCGCACGACCACCCAGTTCCTCAAGCTGTTCGGGCTGGGCAGCCTCGAGCAGCTGCCGGACGTCGCGCGCTGGGACCCAACCCCCGAGGAGCAGGCGGAGCTGCGCGAGCGGCTGCTGCGAGCGGGCGAGGCGCGGGCGCCCGGGGGAGCCTAGCGGCGCGACGGTCGCAGGGCCGCGCGGAGCTGCTCGTGCGCGTTCGCCGGCGTCACCGGCCGCCAGCAGCCAGCTGGCCGCAGGCGGCGGCGATGTCGCGCCCGCGGGGCAGGCGAACCGTCACGGGCACGCCGCGTGACTCGAGCGCAGCGCGAAACGCCGCAATCGACTCGCGACTGGATCCCACATACGGTGTCGCGGCCGCGGAGCCGATGGGGTTGTAAGGGATCAGGTTGACCTTGAAGATCGGAGGAGCGCCCTCGCGCCCGGCGCTCAGCACGCGCGCCAGCGCCAGCGCCTGCTCGTAGCGGTCGTTGACGCCCGCCAGCATCACGTACTCCACGAACACGCGCCTGCGCTTGCGCGCGTAGAACGCGCGGCACGCCGCGATCACCTCGCGCAACGGATAGCGCTCGTTGACCGGCATCAGCTCGGAGCGCAGCGCTTCGTCGGCGGCGTGCAGCGACAGCGCCAGGCGCAGCGGCATCTCGCTCTGCGCCAGACGCTCGATGCCGGGGATCCAGCCGACCGTCGAGATCGTGATGCGGCGGTGCGTCACGCCGATGTCCGGCAGGCGCTCGCACGCCGCGAGCACGTTATCGACGTTCAACAGCGGCTCGCCCATGCCCATGAACACGCAGTGATCGATCGGCTCGACGCGGCGGAAGTGCAGCGCCTGGTCGAGGATCTCCGAGGGGCGGAGGTTGCGCGCGAAGCGCATCGCGCCGGTCGCGCAGAACGTGCACGTCAGCGGGCAGCCCGACTGCGAGGACACGCAGATCGAGCGCCGGCCATCGCGGAAGCGCATCAGCACCGCCTCCAGCGGCCGGCCGTCGGCGGTCGCGAACAGCGCCTTCAGCGTCCCGTCGGCGCCGTGCGCCTGCTCGCGCAGCTCGAGGCTCGAGAACGCGAGCTCCCGTGTCAGCGCCTCGCGCAGCCCAGCCGGGATGTCGGTCATCTCCCCGTAGCCGTGCACACCGCGCGCAGTCCAGCGCCACACCTGCCCGGCGCGAAAGCTCGGCTCGCCGCGGTCGGCGAGCGTCTTCTCGAGCAGCTGTAGGTCCATGATCGATATCACCCGGCGTCGTGGAGGGCGCCCAGCCGTGCCGGCTCTCACCCTATGGTTGCAGCAGATGAGCCGAGCAACGGCAAAACGACCGTGCGGATAGCCAAGTACCTCGCGCACGCGGGCGTCGCCTCGCGGCGCTCGGCCGAGACGCTGATCGCCGCCGGGCGCGTGAGCATCGCCGGCGAGACGGTCACCGATCCCGCTCGCGACGTCGACGAGCACAGTCGCGTGGCGCTCGACGGAAAGCCGCTCGCGGGGCCCCAGCAGCGCGTGCTCTACGCCGTGCACAAGCCCGTCGGGGTGGTCTCGACGGCGCGCGACACGCACGGGCGCGCGACGGTCGTCGAGCTCGTGCCCGCGCGCGGCCTGCGCCTGTACCCGGTCGGGCGCCTGGACCTCGACAGCGCCGGGCTGATCCTGCTGAGCAACGACGGCGAGCTCGCCAACCGGCTCACCCATCCGCGCTTCGAGGTCCCCAGGACCTACCGTGCGCGGCTCGCCGGAACCCCGATCTCGGCCGCGGCGCTCGCCACGCTGCGCGGCGGCGTGGAGCTCGAGGACGGCCCCACCGCGCCCGCCCGCGTGCGGCGAGTGGGGTCCATCCGCGCCAACGTGATCGAGTTGACGATCCACGAGGGCCGCAACCGCCAGGTGCGCCGCATGTGCCGGGCGGTCGGCCATCCGGTGCTCGAGCTGACGCGCACGCGCTTTGGTCCGCTCGCGCTCGGCGGGCTCGCGCCCGGCGCCTACAGGCGGCTGTCGGACGCCGAGGTCGAGCGCCTGCGCGCAGGCGCGCTCTGAAACAATCGCGCGCCATGCGACTGTTCGCCCTGCGCGGCGCCGTCAGCGTCGAGCGCAACGACGCCCAGGACATCCTCGAGGCCACCGGCGAGCTGATGCGCGAGATCATGCGCAGGAACGCGCTTGCGCCGCACAGCGTCGTCAGCTGCATCTTCACCGCGACCGCCGACCTCGATGCGGAGTTCCCCGCGGTCGCCGCCCGCGCCGTCGGCTTCGACCAGGTGCCGCTCCTGTGCGCGCGCGAGATCCCGGTGCCGCAGGCGATGCCGCGCGTGATCAGGGTGCTGATCCACTACCACGCCGACGAGGCGCACACGCCCGCGCACGTGTACCTCGGCGAGGCGACCGCGCTGCGCGTCGATCTGCACGCGGCACAATAGGCCGATGCCGATCGAGTTCGCAGAGCGCATCGGGCGCATACCCAGCTATCCCGCCGCCGGCGGCTACGCGCAGGAGCAGCAGCTCGTGCGCCTCGCGAGCAACGAGTCGCCCTACCCGCCGCTGCTTGCCGTGCGCGAAGCGGTGACCCGCGCGCTCGACACGCTCAATCGCTACCCCGACCCCGCCAGCTCGCTGCTGCGCCAGCGGCTCTCGGACCGCTACGGCGTGCCCGCCTCGCGCATCGCGATCGGCAACGGCTCGTGCGACATCCTGCTCGCGGCCGGCGAGGCGCTGCTCGAGCCCGGCGCGGAGCTCGTCTACGCGTGGCCGTCCTTCTCCGTGTATCCGCACCTCGCCGCCGCCTCCGGCGCGCGCGCGGTGACCGTCGCGCTCGACGGGCGCCTGCGCCACGACCTGCCGGCGATGCTGCGCGAGATCACCGTCGCCACGCGACTGGTGCTCGTGTGCAACCCCAACAACCCCACCAGCACCGCGATCTCCGTCGAGCAGATCGCCGGCTTCGTGGCGGAGGTGCCGCGGCACGCGTGCGTGATCGTCGATGAGGCGTACTGCGATTTCAACACCCTCGATGACGCGGGCGCCTCGCTGGAGCTGCTCGACGCCCACCCCAACCTGATCCTGCTGCGCACCTTCTCCAAGGTCCACGGCCTGTGCGGGCTGCGCGTCGGCTTTGCGCTGTGCGGCTCGGAGGAACTGCCGCGCGCGCTGGACCAGGTCCGCCAGCCGTTCTTCTGCAACGCGCTCGCGCAGGTCGCCGCGGTCGAGGCGCTCGCGCACCAGGACGCGGTCGAAGAGCGCGTCATCCGCACCGTCGCCGAGCGCATCACCGTGGACGAGCGCCTGCGCGCGCTCGGGCTGCAGGTCGCCGACTCGCAGGCCAACTTCTGCTGGGTGGCGCTCGGCGAGGAGCGCGACGAGCGGCAGGTGATGGACGGCCTGCGCGAGCGCGGCGTGCTCGTGCGCGCCGGCACCGCGCTGGGCAGCCGCACGCCCGCGCTGCGCGTCACCTACGGCCTGCCCGAGGAGAACACGCGCTTCCTCGACGCGCTCGCCGAGGTGCTGGGCGCCTGAGCCGCGCTCCCGCCGCGCGCCGAGCCCGCCGCGCGCGCAGACCGGCGACACCCGGCCCGGTTCGGCCGACCGCGCCAAATTGTCTCCCACCACTCGACCGCGCGCCGTTTGTCTGCTACAAACCCAGCAGAAGATCATGACCGCGACGGCACGCACATACACGCAGGCAGTTCCCGCCGTCGCCGCCTGGGCATGCTCCTCCGCCTATCGCGCCTGGCGATTTATCTAGGCGCTTCGGCCTGCGCCCGTCCGTGAGCGGGCGTTCCCGGCCGCACCTGGCTCCCAAGCAGGGAGCAAGCGCCGCCCCCGCGGGTGCACCGCGCACCCTCCTCGCGGCCCGCGATGCGAATCGCACCCGCCCAACCCAGCAGCTCTAACATGCCCAGGCGTCAGTGAAAGGATGAGTAGATGATGATCGTCATGAAGGAGACCGCCACCGACGAGGAGGTCGAGGCGGTCGTCGAGAAGATCGAGCGAGCAGGCGCGCGCGCACACCGCAGCTCGGGCGCGCGCGTGACGGTGATCGGCGCGATCGGCGACGTCGAGCAGGACGTCAGCGTCGAAAGCCTCGGCCTGGAGGGCCAGCCGGGCGTGGACCGGGTGGTGCCGATCCTCAAGCCCTACAAGCTTGCCTCGCTGCAGATAACCCATGGCGAGCGAACGGTGCTCGACATCGACGGGCGCAAGGTCGGCGGCGAGCACTTCGCGATGATCGCCGGGCCGTGCACGGTGGAATCGCGCGAGCAGACGTTGCAGACCGCGCGCGTCGTGCGCGACGCGGGTGCGACGCTGCTGCGCGGCGGCGCCTACAAGCCGCGCACCTCCCCCTACGCCTTCCAGGGGCTCGGCCAGGAGGGTCTGAAGCTGCTCGCGGAGGCAAAGGCCGAGACCGGGCTGCCGATCGTCACCGAGCTGATGGACGTGCGCGACCTGGACGCCGTGCTGGAGGTCGCCGACGTGATCCAGATCGGCGCGCGCAACATGCAGAACTACACGCTGCTAACCGAGATCGGCCGCTCGGGACGACCCGCGCTGCTCAAGCGCGGGCTGTCGGCGCCGCTGGACGAGCTGCTGATGGCCGCCGAGTACATCCTCAAGGAAGGCAACCCCAGCGTGATGCTGTGCGAGCGCGGCATCCGCACGTTCGAGACCGACCATCGCCGCGTCACACTCGATTTGATGGCCGTGCCGATCCTCAAGGAGCTTTCGCACCTGCCGGTGATCGTCGACCCCAGCCACGCCGCCGGCCGGCGCGAGCTGGTGGCACCGATGTCGCTCGCCGCCGCCGCCGCGGGCGCCGACGGCATCATCGTGGAGACGCACCCGAACCCCGAGGAGGCCGTCTGCGACGGGCCGCAGGCGCTGCGCGCAGAGGACTTCGCGGAGTATGTGCGCGCAGTCGAACGCGCCGCCACGCTCGCCGGGAAGGCGCTGAGCCCCGGGGCACACAGCCGGGACGGCCGGGTCGGCGGCGGTGCCCCCGTGTGATGGCGCGCGCCATGGGACACGGTCCTTGAAGGTCGCGATCCTCGGCGTCGGGCTGATCGGAGGCTCGATCGGCCTGGCAGCGCGCGCCCGCGCGGGCGTCGAGGTATGCGGGTATGACCCCGACGAGCGCGTGCTCGCCAGGGCGCTCGAGCTCGGTGCGCTCGACGTCGGCGCGAGCGACGTGCCCGGCGCGGTCGCGGGCGCCGACATCGTGTTCGCCGCCGCCCCGGTCGGGGCGCTGGCGCAGACCGTCGCGCTCGCCCTGCAGGCCGCCGCGCCCGGCTGCGTGGTCACCGACGTCGGCTCGACCAAGCGCATGCTCGCCGACGCCGCCCGCGATCAGCGTTTCATCGGCGGTCACCCGCTCGCCGGCGCACAGACCGCCGGCGTGGAGCACGCCCGCGAGGACCTGTTCGAGGGTTGCAGCTGGTATCTGACGCCCGCCAAAGGCAAAACCTCCGGCCTGCTCTACGAGCGGCTGTACAGCGTGCTGCGCGGCTTCGGCGCGCGGCCAGTGGCCGTCGACGCCGACACCCACGACCGGATCATGGCGTGCGTCTCGCACCTGCCCCACGTACTCGCCAACGTGCTCGTCGCCCAGGCCGTCGGCATGCTCGACTCGAGCGCTGGCACACGTGCGAGCGCGCACGTCGGCGAGGAGCTCAGACGCCTGCCCGTGCCCCTCAGGGTGCCCGCGGTCGGGCCGAGCTTTCGCGACGCCACGCGCGTGGCCGGCGCCAACGACGCGATCTGGACCGACATCTACATCTCCAACCGCGACGCGCTGATCGACGGCATCGACGAGCTGCAGCGGCGGCTGGACGAGGTCCGGGGGTGGCTCGCGAGCGCCGACGCGCATGCGATCGGCGCCTGGAGCGAGCGAGCGCGCGACGCCCGCGACGCGCTGCTCGGCGGGCTCACCGGCGGGGCCGACGGCGAGCCCGTGCACGAGCTGCGCGTGTCCGTGCCCAACCGGCCGGGCGTGATCGCCGAGATCGCCCTCGCGCTCGGAGACGCCGGCCTGAACATCCTCGACCTCGCGCTCTCGCCCTCGCCCGACAACCGCCAGGGGGTCGTCGCGCTGTGGATCGCCGGCGAGCAGCGCGCCGCGCGCGCCGGCGAGCTGATCGCCGGCCTCGGCTTTCAGGTGCTTCCCGCATGAGCTCGCGCGCGTGAACATGCGCTTCGAGCCCGCCGGCGGACTGTCCGGCCAGCTGCGCGCGCCGGCCGACAAGTCGATCTCCCACCGCGCCGCGCTGCTCGGCGCGATGGCCTCCGAGCCGGTGCGCATCGAGCGCTACCTGCGCGCCGCGGACACCAACTCGACGCTCGAGGCGGTACGCGCGCTCGGCGCGCTCGTCGAGCACCACGGCGAGGACGTGCTCGTGCGCGGCACCGGCCTGCGCGGCGCCGGTGAGCCGCAGACGCCGATCGACGTCGGCAACGCCGGCACGCTGCTGCGCCTGCTGCCCGGCTGGTTGGCGGCGCAGGAGGGATGCGCGTTCACGCTCGACGGAGATCAGTCGATCCGCCGCCGGCCCGTCGATCGGGTGATCGAGCCGCTGCGCCAGATGGGCGGCGAGCTGCAGGCACGCGACGGGCGCCTGCCGCCGCTTCAGATCCGCGGCGCGCGCCTGCGTGCGATCTCTTACGAGCTGCCCGTCGCGAGCGCCCAGGTCAAGTCGTGCGTGCTGCTCGCCGGCCTGCTCGCGGACGGCGCCACCACCGTCGCTGAGCCGGCGCGCAGCCGCGACCACACCGAGCGGATGCTGCTGAGCGCCGGCGTGGCGATCCACCGCAACGGGCTGCGCGTCACCGTCGCCGCCGCCGATGAGCTGTTGCTCGAGCGCGTCAGCGTCCCCGGCGACCCGAGCTCGGCGGCCTTCCTGATCGCCGCCGGCGTGCTCGTCCCGGGCTCGCGCCTGCTGATCCGCGACGTCGGCGTCAACTGGACGCGCACGGGCTTCCTGCGGATCGTGCGGCGGATGCGCGGAATCGTGCTCGGCGACCTCGAGGACGAGCGCGGCGAGCTCGACGCACAGGAGCCGGTCAGCGACCTCGACGTCGCCCACGGCGCGCTCGAGGGCGCAGTCGTCGAGCCCGCCGAGGTGCCGCTCGCGATCGACGAGCTGCCGCTCGTGGCGCTGCTCGGCTGCTTCGCGGAGGGCGAGACCGTCGTGCGCGGCGCGCAGGAGCTGCGCCTGAAGGAGAGCGACCGGATCGCGAGCGTCGTCGAGGGCCTGCGCGGGCTCGGCGCCGACATCGACGCCACGGACGACGGCTTCGCCGTGCGCGGCAGCGGTGGCCTGCGGGGCGGGCTGATCGACGCGCGCGGGGACCACCGCCTCGCGATGATGGGCGCCGTCGCCGGCCTCGCCTCGCGCGAGGGCGTCGAGGTTGTCGGCATCGAGGCGGCCGCGGTCTCCTACCCGGGGTTCGTGCGGGAGCTCAAACGGCTCAGCGGCTGGTGAGCGCCGTGGCGGAGCGCGCGCCGGGCTTGGACACTCTCGTAGCACTCCGCGATAGCCGTCGTATCTACCGTTCGCCGGCGCGGCGGCTTGCAGATCGCAGCGGAGGCGCCGCTTCGTGGTCATAGCCATCGACGGCCCCGCCGGCGCCGGCAAGTCCACGATCGCGCGTGCGCTCGCGCGCGAGCTCGGCTTCGCATACCTGGACAGCGGCGCCCTCTACCGCTGCGTCGCGCTGGCGGCGCTCGAGCGCAGCGCAGGGGAGCTCCCCGAAAGCCCCGACGCCTTGGGCGAGCTCGCCCGGGAGGTCACGATCGAGCTCCGCGACCTGCCCGCGCAAGCGCCGGGCGCATCCACTTGCGTGCTGCTCGACGGACGCGACGTCAGCGAGGCGATCCGCGCGCGGGAGGTCTCCGAAGCGGCGTCCACGGTCGCCGCTCACGCGCAGGTGCGAAAAGCGCTCCTGAAAAAGCAGCGTCAGCTGCTCGCCGTCGGCGACTGGGTGGCCGAGGGTCGCGACATCGGCACGGTCGTCGCTCCCGACGCGGCCGTCAAGGTCTTCCTCACGGCCAGCGCCCGCGAGCGCGCCCGCAGGCGCGCAGCCGAGCTCGGCGCGGACCTCTTGACCGTGCTCGCCGAGCAGGCGATCCGCGACCGGCGCGACCGCACACGCGAGCACAGCCCGTTGCAGCCCGCGCCCGACGCCGTCACGCTCGACACGAGCGCGCGGAGCGTCGAGCAGGTAGTGCAGGAGATTGCCCGGCTCGCCCGCGAGCGCCACGCCGGCGCCGATTCTGAGTTTTGAGCGCCGCGCCGCGTCCGTGATGCTGAAGATCAGACCGGCGTCGGCCTGCAGGCTCAGCCTGACTATCGTCGCTACCTGCCGATGTAGGTGACGTAGCCGGCGCTGTTGTGGATCGTCACCACGAACGCAGTCTTGATCTTCCTATGAGGTGTCTTCACCGAATAGGTAGTGGCGACGCATGCGAACTTCCCCGGCTTTTGCAGCACCAACGCCGGGCACACGACCTTGGACCTGAGGTGGCGCTGCGACATGATGCTGCGTTCGATCGCACGCTCCACATGCGCGACGTCGAGGTCTTTCGTTGCTGTCACAGGGGTCGGAGAGGTGGTGGAGGATCCGCATGCGCCAAGCCCCGCACACGCGATCGCGAGCGCGGCGGTCACCGCGCCGCGCACGCCTAGAACAGTCGTAAGCTCCGATCTGCGAGCACGCAGATTCATGGCGCGGATATTAACAGCAGCCATCTGACATAACGCATCAGCCCCGTTTATGGTAGGGTGCCCAGTGATCGTGGCGGTGCTGCGTTTCTAGGCTGCCATGACCGCGGTAGCGGGGGAAATCAAGCGCAACCACATGGAGGGAGATGAATGCGCCAGCAACGGCGGACCGTCCGGCATGGGCGGTCTAAGCACAGGATGCCTGCCAGGCGAGCGATTGGACGGATCAGCGTACTCGTAAGCACGCTCAGCGTACTCGCGTTCCTTGGCAGCACGCAGGCCGCGTCGGCATCCGTCTTCGAAGTCACGAAGATCACCCCGACCTCGGGATGTCCGGGAACCGTGATCAAAATCACGGGGAAACACTTCGAGCCGAGCGGATTTAGATATCCGGGCACCTCATCGCTCAGCTGGGCGGACGGATCGGTCGGGACCGAAAGCGGATCGGTTACGGTCGTGAGCGAAACGGAAGCCACCGCAGTCGTTCCGCTGCTGCTGCAGACGGGGAGCAACGGCGCGGGAAAAATCGCGTGGCAAGGCTGGGACGGAAGCGTCTGGCAGCCGACCTTCACCTACATCAACATCCTCGTCTGCCTTGAAGGCAAAGAAGGCAAAGAAGGCAAAGAAGGCAAGGAAGGCAAAGAAGGCAAGGAAGGCAAAGAAGGCGCTGCCGGCAAAGAAGGCAAAGAAGGCGCCGAAGGGAAAGAAGGCGCTGAAGGCGCTGAAGGGAAAGAAGGCGCTGAAGGCAAAGAAGGCAAAGAAGGCAAAGAAGGCAAGGAAGGCAAGGAAGGCAAAGAAGGCGCTGCTGGCGTGACCGGCGCGACAGGAGGCGAAGGAAGAGAAGGCAAAGAAGGCAAAGAAGGCAAAGAAGGGAACGAAGGGAAAGAAGGAAAAGAAGGGAAAGAAGGCGTGGCTGGCGTAGCCGGGGCGACCGGAGCGGAAGGCAAAGAAGGCAAAGAAGGCAAAGAAGGCGCTGAAGGCAAAGAAGGCAAAGAAGGACGGGTGGGACCGCCTGGGCTTGAAGGCAAAGAAGGTCCAGAAGGCAAGACCGGGCAGGCCGGTCCAGAAGGCAAGGAAGGCAAGGCCGGACCAGCAGGTCCCGAAGGCAAAGAAGGCAAAGAAGGTCCCGAAGGCAAAGAAGGCAAATCCTTCTCCGTAGGCGCGTACGGTCCGAGGACCGAACGGGCGGTTGGCACGATGTACGAACCGTCGGCCACCGAAGCGACAGAGGTGATTCTCGAAGCGAAGGCCGTCAAAACAAAAGAAACGACCATCGACGTACAGGTCGGTGGCGGCCCCGACTCGGAAATCCTGAACGTGGTCAAAGCCACGGTCGCAGGCGAAGGATCCGTGTACACGTTCATCGTCCCACCCGGCAAAAAGTGGGGCGTCGCCGCGAACTCGGAAATCGCGAGTCTGTTCACGCTCTATCTGCCACTCGGGTGAGAGCGTGAGCGAAGAGGCATAGCCGTTCGCACGGTGCTGGCCCGGCCGATCAACGCGAGCAAGGACGACGAGGGGGCCCCGTGGAGGAGCCCCCTCGTCCGGGGGCCGAGAGGCCCGGAAGGGTCGATCTAAGTCTGAGAGGGAAAGGAGCAGTGGGGAGGATGAAACGCTTGCAGATGTTGGTGCTATGCGCGGTCGCGGCGCTCGCCTGCAGCGCGGCGCTCGCCGCCAGCGCTTCGGCGACCGAAGTTCCGACGTGGTTCGAATGCGCGAAAGCGCCGAAAATTGACATGAAATACACCGGCGACTACAACAACAAGTTGTGCAGGTCGTTCAACGCCAGGGGTAGGGGAAAGTTCGTGCTACGCGAAGGCGTGGGTCGAGATCGCCGATACAAGGGCAAAAGCGGGCCGGCGGTCTTCAATGTCCAAACCTGGCTCGGCGACGCAACCGTGACCTGCGCCAAGAGCCAGGACAGCATCACGCCCAAGCTTCCGAACGAAGTGATCAGCGTAGAAGTGGTCTTCAAGGAGTGCGAAACGGGCGGGTCGTTGCCGGCGAAAAAGTGCTCGTCGGCACTCCAAATGCCGGGCGAAATCAGGCTTCACGCGATGCGTGGAACAGTGGGCTACATCAGCGAATCGCCACTGACCGTCGGAATCAAGCTGGGGCTCGAATCAGAACCGGGTGGGACCGTCGCGGAATTCGCATGCGAAGGCCTTGAAGTGACCGTTGCCGGGGAGCTGGTCGCGGTGCAGGAGAAAGACATCAACGCCGTCAGCAGAGAACCGGAAACCGTGTTCACGGCGGCGGAATACCTGGGTGAAGTGGAATACGAAGGGCACAGATTCTCGCCGCTCGTGAACTGGTTGGGCTTCGAAGACGAACTCGAAGCGATTGACAAAGGCGAAGCGCAGCCGAACGTCCTCACGGCGAAGCTCTGCGGCGCGATAATCCAAGTGGCGATCGGCACATGGTGTACTCCCGAGCCAGTCCCGGCAGGCGAGAACCTGACGATCGCCTCGACGGGCCAGCGGCTGATGATCAAAACGTGACGCACACGTAGCGGCTTGCGCGACGCCCGAGAGGGGCGGGCGGAGGGGAGGTGGCGCGCGGGTTTCGGCCCGCGCGCCACCGCAGTCGGCGGCGCGTGCAGGTGCGACACGTTCGCCGGCGCGGGGTGCTCGCTGGCGCCGCGCGCCCAGGGCGGACGGCGGTGACTGGCATACTGGCTCCATGAAGGTCGCGGTTGTCGGCTATCCAAACGTTGGCAAGTCATCGCTCGTCAACCGCCTTACCGGCACGCGCGAGGCCGTCGTGCACGAGCGCCCAGGGATCACACGCGACCGCAAGGAGCTCGACTGCGAGTGGAACGGCCGCACCTTCACGCTGGTCGACACCGGCGGCATCGACTTCCGCGACGAGGACCCGCTCGCGGGCTCGATCCGCGAGCAGGCGCGCGCCGGACTCGCGGATGCACAGGCGGCGGTGCTGGTCGTCGATGCACGCACCGGCGTGCGCCCGGGCGATGAAGAGCTCGCCGAGCTGCTGCGCCGCTCGCCGCTGCCGAGCATCCTCGCCGCCAACAAGTGCGACAGCGTCCGCGAGATGCCGCTTGCAGCCGAGTTCCATCGCCTCGGCCTCGGTGAGCCGCTGGCCGTCTCCGCCGCGCAGGGCCTCGGCTCGGGCGATCTGCTCGACCGCATCGTCGCGCTGCTGCCGCCCGGCGAGGAGCAGCCCGAAGACGACAGCGTCCGCCTGGCGGTGATCGGCAGGCCCAACGTCGGCAAGTCCTCGCTCGTCAACCGCTTCCTCGGCGAGGAGCGCGTGATCGTCTCAGAGCACGCGGGCACCACCCGCGACGCGATCGACACGACGCTGCTTGTGGACGGGCGAGCGCTGACGCTGATCGACACCGCCGGCATCCGCCGGCAGGCGAAGGTCGCGGACTCGGTCGAGTACTACACGGCGCTGCGCTCGCGGCGCGCCGCCGAGCGCGCGGACGTCGCGCTGGTCGTGTGCGACGCGGGCGACGGCGTCACCGCCCAGGACCTGCGCATCGCCGAGCTCGCGATGAAGTCCGGCTGCGCAACGGCGATCGCGCTCAACAAGTGGGACCTGCAGGGCGAGCTAGGCACGGCTGGTCAAGCGGGGCCGGACGGCCGGCTGGGGCTGGACGGCCGGCTGGGGCTGGACGGCCGGCTGGGGCCGGACGGCCGGCTGGGGCCGGACGGCCGGCTGGGGCTGGACCTCGAGCACGAACGCGCGCGCGTGGCCGAAAAGTTGCGCCTGCGCCCGCGCGTCCTGACCGTCAGCGCCAAGACCGGACGCCACGTCGCGCGCCTGCTCGGCGAGGTGATCGCGCTCGGCGACCGCGTCAGCGGGCGCATACCCACCCCCGAGCTCAACCGCTTCCTGGCGGAGACCGTGCAGGCGCGCCAGCCGCCCGTGGGCAGCCGCCGCGGAGCGGGGGGACACCGCTTGAAACTGATCTACATGGCCCAGACCGGCGAGCGCCCACCGCGCTTTGCCATCCAGGTCAACTCGCGCGCGCGCGTGACGCGCGACTACGCCTATTTCGTCGAGAACCGGCTGCGCGCCCGCTACGGCATGGACGGCGTGCCGCTGATCATCGACTTCGTGGAGCGCGGACAGCGCGGACGCGCCCGCGCCGCATAGACTTCGGCGACTTTTTGCCAACCCTTGGCCTGGCGTCGATCCCGTCCGGCCCGAGCCACCGACCTGGAGCTGACCCGAAAAAGACATGACTGAGCCTTCCGACAGCGAGTTCCTGTTCACCTCCGAGTCCGTCACCGAGGGTCACCCCGACAAGATCGCCGATCAGATCTCAGACGGCGTGCTCGACGCCGTGCTGCGCGATGACCCCTACGGGCGCGTCGCCTGTGAGACGCTCGTAAACACCGGGCTGGTGGTGGTCTCGGGGGAGATCTCGACCGACACCTACGTCGACATCCAGGAGATCGCGCGCGAGACCGTGCGGCGGATCGGCTACGACGACGCCGCCTACGGCTTCGACTGCGACACGTGCGCGGTGATCAACGCGATCGACAAGCAGTCGCCGGACATCGCCCGGGGCGTCGACGCCGCATATGAGACGCGCCACGACCCCGCCGACGATGACGAGCTCGACGTGGCGGGCGCCGGCGACCAGGGAATGATGTTCGGCTACGCCACCAGCGAGACCGACGAGCTGATGCCCCTTCCGATCTCGCTCGCGCACAAGCTCGCCAAGCGCCTGTCGGAGGTGCGCAAGGGCGAGGTCCTGCCCTACCTGCGACCTGACGGCAAGACCCAGGTGACCGTGCGCTACCGCGATGGCAAGCCCGTGGAGATCGAGAAGATCCTGATCTCCACCCAGCACGCCGACGGCATCGACTCCGAGACGCTGATCAAGCCCGACCTCATGGAGCACGTCCTGCGCCCGGTGCTGCCGTCCGAGCTCTACGAGGAGAAGAAGCTGCTGCGCAACTTCCTGGTCAACCCCACCGGGCGCTTCGTGATCGGGGGGCCGATGGGCGACTGCGGCCTGACCGGTCGCAAGATCATCGTCGACACCTACGGTGGCATGGCGCGCCACGGCGGCGGCGCGTTCTCGGGCAAGGATCCGTCCAAGGTGGATCGCTCGGCCGCGTACGCCGCGCGCTGGGTCGCCAAGAACGTGGTCGCCGCGGGCCTCGCCGAGCGCGCCGAGGTGCAGGTCGCCTACGCGATCGGCGTCGCGCACCCGGTATCGGTGATGGTCGAGACGTTCGGCACCGAGAAGATCGGGCGCGCGCAGATCGCCAAGCTGATCGATGCGCACTTCGACCTGCGCCCGGGCGCCTTCCGCGAGGAGCTCAAACTGCACCGCCCGATCTACCAGAAGACGGCCGCCTACGGCCACTTCGGACGCGAAGACCACGACTTCACGTGGGAGAAGACAGACAAGGCCACCGCCCTGCGCGCGGCCGCCGGCCTCTGACCGACGCGGGCCTTAAGGTCGAGGCGATGGGGAACGTCGCCGAGCTTGACGTCCGGAGGGCCGCAGCCGACGCGGGCGCGGCGAGGATCGCGCGAGTCGAGCCGCTGACGAGCGCGCGCGCGCTGCGCGGCCCCTTCGACTACCTGCTGCCGGAGGAGCTGCGCGGCGGCGTGCACGTCGGCTCGACGCTCGTCGTGCCGTTCGCCGGGCGCAAGCTGCTCGGCGTCGTCGTCGGCCTCGCCGACAGCAGCGAGGTCGCCGAGGAGCGGCTGCTCGCGCCGCTGCGCGCTCTGGACGACGGCCGCCCGACGCTGCCAGCCGAGCTCGTGGCGCTGGCCGAATGGATCGCCGCCGAGTACTGCTCGACGTGCGCGCGCGCGCTCACGCTGGTGCTCCCGCCCGAGGCCGCCCGGCGGCTGAGCGGGCGCAAGCGCCGAGACGTCCAGCGCCCGCGCCATCTGCCGGTCGGCGCGCGCGGTCCGAGCTCGCCGGAGCTCACGGCCGACCAGCGGGCCGCGCTCGCGCCCGTGGTCGCGGCGCTCGCCGAGCGCCGCGGCGAGCAGCGCCTGTTGCACGGCGTGACCGGCTCGGGCAAGACCGAGATCTACCTGCGCGCCGCCCGGGCGGCGCTCGAGCAGGGACGCGGCGCGATCGTGCTGGTGCCAGAGATCGCATTGACGCCACAGATCGTCTCGCGCTTCGTGGAACGCCTCGGCGACACGGTCGCGGTGCTGCACTCGCGTCTGACCTCCGCGCAGCGCTACGCCGAGTGGCGGCGCCTGCGCGAGGGCGATGCGCGGGTTTGCGTGGGGCCGCGCTCGGCGGTGTTCGCACCGCTGGCCGACCTCGGCTTGATCATCCTCGACGAGGAGCACGACGCCTCCTACAAGCATGAGGGCGACCCCCGCTACGACGCCCGCGACGTCGCCGCCGAGCGGGCCAGGCGCTGCGGCGCGGTCCTGCTCGCCGGCAGCGCCACGCCGCGTCCGGAGAGCGTCGCGAGCCTGCCCGCCAGCGTGCTCGCGCGGCGCGTGGACGGCCGCGCGCTGCCGCCCGTGCAGGTGCTCGACATGCGCGAGCAGCCCCATGGCCTGCATCCGCTCACCTCCGAGGCGCTCGCCGGCGTGCGCGCCGCGCGCGGCAAGGCGATCATCCTGCTCAACCGCCGCGGCTGGTCGAACTTCCTCTCATGTCGCTCGTGCGGAGCTGTGTGGAGCTGCCCCGACTGCGACGTCGCGCTCGTGCTGCACCGCGCCGGCGGGTTCCTCGCCTGCCACCACTGCGGTCACCGCGAGCGCGTGCCCGCGCGCTGCGACCATTGCGCGAGCGCATCCGTCGCCCGTCACGGAGCGGGCACCGAACGCCTGCAGCACGAGCTTGCGAGCGTCTTCGACGACGGGCGCTTCCCGGTCTTCCGCCTCGACGCCGACGTCGCCTGCGCAGACCGTGAGCACAGCGGCGCAGGGGAGCTCCTGCGCGGCTTCGAGACGGCCGACTGCGGGGTGCTGATCGGCACGCAGATGGTCGCCAAGGGGCACGACTTCCCCGACGTGAGCCTCGCGGTCGTGCTCGATGCGGACGCCACGCTGCGGTTCCCCGACTTCCGCGCTGAGGAGCGCACGTTCGCGCTGATCGCCCAGCTCGCCGGGCGCGCCGGGCGCGGCGGCGAGGGACGCGTGCTCGTGCAGACGATCGCCCCCGATGCACGGGCGATCGCGTACGCCGCGCGTCACGACAGCGCCGGCTTCATCGCCGGCGAGCTCGAGCGCCGGCGCGCCCTGCGCTACCCCCCGTACTCACACCTGATCAGGATCGTGTGCTCGGCCGAGTCCGCGCAGCCGGCGCGCGCCGCGGCGTGCGCGCTGCGCGACGGGATCGTTCACCGCGAAGCGTTGCTCGCAACGAGCGCAGGGCAGGCAACCAGCCCCGAAGCAGGTCAGCACAGCGGCCAGAACGCCGCTGTGCTCGGCCCCGCGTCTCTGTTTCGTCTGCGCGGACGCGAGCGCTCGGTGCTCGTGCTGAAGGCCGCCCGGCGTCGCCCCGCGGTCGCGGCAGTCGGCGAGGCCGTGCGGCACGTGGCCGGCATGCGAGCGCACGCAGGGGTCAACTTCAGCGTGGACGTCGATCCGCAGTAGCGGGGTTCCTACCGCACGGCGAATCGATTGGCATGTGTGAACGACGTGCTGTATGGAAAAGGTTCTGTATTCTCTGGGCGCCGATGCGACCCGAAGGTCGCAACGATGCGACCCGAAGGTCGCCACGATCGCGACAGCGCAAACGGAGGTGCGGGCCATGGGGTGGAGACGTTTCGAGGCCGACGGGTCGAGCATGGGCGCTCACCGTGCGTGGCTAGGCGTCGCGGTCGCATCGCTGCTGGTCAGCGTGATTGCGTATGCGCCGGCGGCGTCTGCTTCCCGGCTGAGCGGCTCTGCACCGTCACGATCATGGCTCGCTCGAAGCGTCCCGTCCGCCGGCAGGCCCAGCACATGGCCGCGCTACTCCGTCGAGGCTCCGCGCTCACCATTCGCACGTAATGCGCGCTCTGCAGATCCCCTGCGTTCGCCCCAGATCAATCGCTCGCGATCTGATCTGCGAGCCCCGAAGCCCGCACTGAGTTCGGCTGTCAGGAGCGGAAGTGGGCAAATATCCGGCACCGTCACCGCGGCCGCCACGAAAGCTGCGATCGACGGGATCGAAGTATGCGCCTTCCTCGAAGAATCGCCGCTCTTTGAAAGCTGTACAACGACGAACGCCAGTGGCGAATACACGCTCTCGGCGCTCGAAGCTGGTGAATACATGATCGGGTTCTTCTCGCCTCCGGAAAGCGGACTTGACTTCGTCACGCAGTTCTATGACGAAAAGGCGACGTCGTTTGAAGCCGAACCGGTGTCGGTGGGCGAAGGGGGCATGACGACGGGAGTCAATGCGAGACTACACGTCGGTGGTGCGATCAAAGGGGTCGTAACCTCCGCGGCGACGGCGATGCCGGTGGGCGAAATCGAAGTCTGCGCCTTTGAAGAAGAACTCGAAGTGGGGGCATGCGCGACCACCGACGCTGGAGGGGAATACGAGATACTCGGCCTTGCCGGCGGGAGCTACCAGGTCCAGTTCAGCGAACCGCTGCGAGACACTCGAAACTTCGCCACCCAGTACTACGACGGCAAGCCCTCGCCCGCTGAAGCGCAGCCAGTCACGGTAATCGTCGAAGCCGTCAAAGCGGGCATAGACGCCGCGCTCGGAGACGGTGGCCAGATCGCTGGAACGGTAACGAGCTCCGTGGGTGGCGCGCCACTCGGCGGCATCGAAGTGTGTGCGCTCTCCCTAAGCATCGACTCGTTCCGCTGTGCCTCGACGGACGCCCGCGGAGACTACGACGTCACCTCTCTCAGCACCGCTGAATACATCGTCGGCTTCGAATCCCCTACCGGAGAATACGAAGCCCAGTTCTATGACGAAGCCTCCTCGTTCGGTGACGCCCAGAGGTTGTGGATCGAAGAAGGGCGCGCCACCCTCTCAATAGACGCCGCTCTCCGGCTTGCGCCGCCCCAGGAGCTCGCACCGCCGAGTATCTCAGGGAGCCCCGTCGAAGGGCAGACACTGACGGTGCTCCACGGCGCTTGGACCGGAAGTCCCACTTCCTACCGAGACGAATGGGGCCTGTGCGACTCCGCCGGCGAACTCAAATCGTGCTTCACGATCGCCGACGGTGAAAGCTACACGCTCGGCGCCGCCGACGTCGGGCACACAATCCGCGTCCGCGAGACCGCGGTTAACTCCGCTGGAGAAAGCGAATTCGTAATATCCTCCCCCACCGCGGCCGTCGCCGCGGGCCCGCCGCGCTCAGAACAGGGAAGCTCCGGGCCCATGGTCTCGCCGCCGACGCCAGTCGTGCCGATCGGCATCCTCGCTCCCCAGTCCGGCGTCCTCAACGCGACCGCGACGGTTGCGAGCGCGGCGGAGCTCAAACGGCTGCTTGCCAGCTTGCTGGCGCCCACCGGCAAGGACGCGAACATACGCGCCCTGCTGGAGCATGGCGACTATCCCCGGGCGTTCGGTGCACTCTCCGCGGGCCAGCTCACGATCTCCTGGTATCTGGTGCCCAAGGGCGCGCACCTGGCCGCAGCCAGGCCTACCCTCGTTGCACGCGGCCACGTGAGCTTCGCTGCGCCCGGCGCCGCCAAGCTCCTCATCCGGCTCACCGCCTCCGGACGCGCTCTGCTGAAGCACGCCAAGCAGCTGAAGCTCACTGCTCACGGCATGATCGCGGCGCTCGACGGGAGCTCGGTCAGCGCGACCAAGTCGTTCATGCTCAAACGCTAAGCGAAGGCGTTCAGCCCCGGAGACCGCGGGCCATGCGGACGATGACCAGCGTCTGAGTGGTATGTGTAGCGCCCGCCGGATCGCGGGCGAAGATCGTCGCGCGGGCGCGCAGCACGCGCTCGCGCGCCAGCAGCGCGCGCGCGCTGGCCGACAGGCGCAGCTTCATCGTCGTGGCCTTGCCGCCCGCTACCGTGAACGAACGCACGGCGAGCGTCAGCGCCCCGGCCTTCTTGGCCGTGCCGCCCGCGGCTGGCGCCGGGGCGCCGCGCGTGCGCAGCGTGAGCATGCCGGTGCAGCTCGCCGTGCCCGCAGGACATCGCACGCGCACGCTGATCGTGCCCGATGGGCCTGCGGTGAACGAGGTGCTCGCAAGCCGGGCGTCCGGGGTCGGCGCGGGCTTTTGCCGCTTGGAGGACGCCAGCGCCTGCGTCGACGGGGAGTTGGACGCGGTCGAACCCTGGGAGGACGAGCTCGAACTCTGGCCGGGGAGTTCATCGCTCAGCGTGCCCGGGAGCTGGGTCGTCGTGTTCGGCGGGGTTTCGGCGAGCGTCTTGAATTCCTGATGCTTGCCTTCGCTCGGCCCCGCCGCGTTGCTCGCCGCCACCCAATAGGTGTACGTGGTGTTCGGTTCGAGGTTCACGTGCGCTTCCGAGCTGGCCAGGTCGACGCTCACCGCTTCGTCCGCGGTGCCGGCCGCGATGCTGCCGCGCGCGACGACGACGTCCCCGATGCACTCCATCGGTGGCGCGCACGGGTCCTCGAGCACGATTTCATACGCGCTCGCCAGGCCTTCGGGGTCGACCTGCGCCTGCAGCGTGGCGTCGTCCTGCGTGATCCCGGACGCCGACTCGCCGACGATCACCGGCGGCGCCGGCGTCCTGAAGCTCGCGTCTTCTCCCGTGCTCGCCGCGAGCGCGTTACGCGCCACGATCCGGAAGTGGTAGGTGGTCGCGGGGCTCAGTTCGACGACGTTCGCGCTCACTTCCACCTCTTCCTCGCCCGAGCCCGGCGAGGGCGGGCTGCACGGCGCGACCTTTCCGTACGCGCTCGTCGTCCCGTATTCGAACTTGCATTCGCTGACTTCCCGGCCGTCCGGGTTCACGGTCGCGTGCAGCGTCGTCGTCGTCTGTGTCACCGAGGAGGCCGCGCCGGTCGTCGCGATCGGCCCGGTCGGAGGCGTGAACGCCGCGATCCCGTCCGGCGTGCCGACCCCGCTCGGCCCGTCGTAGCCCTCGCCCGCGAGGCAGATCAGGCGCGAGAGGCAGCTCGTTTGCGCATCTTCAGCCGCGCTGCACCCCTGCAGCCCCGTCGCTTCGTCGAACGGCGAGCGACATTCCCCGTTCGAGCCCGTCGTCACGTCGTGCAGCGAGCCTTGCGATCGCGCCTCGTTTTCATAAAGCGTCTCGGCCGGGTATTCGGCGCCGTTCGCTCCCCCGGCGAGCGCGAACGTCGCGGCGATCAACGGGGTCGCGAGGCTCGTGCCGCCGATCGTGCACCAGTGCAAGCCTTCGCACGTGGTGCTCGAGTCATACACCGCGGCGCCCGTATCCGGATCGGCGTCCGCGGAGACGTCCGCGACCGCGCGTTTGTCGCCGCAGCCCACCTCCGCCCAATCCGAGACGGCCAGCTGCCAAGGCTGGGCGTCGAACCGGGTGCTGCAGCCGCCGCCCGTCGCGCCGAAGCCCACCTTGACGCCTTTGCTCTCGCCGCCGTCGTTCCACACCGTCTCGCCCGCCCATCCGCCCTCCGGCCCGAGCTTCAGCCGCGTGCCCCCCACAGCCACCACGTCCGGGGAGGTCGCCGGATAGTTGGCGAATGACGGACCGCCCGGTTCGAGCCAGTTCAGATAGCCTTCGTCACCCGCCGCCGCCGTGATCACAAGCCCCGGATGGTCGAACGCCGAAACGCCTTCGCACTCGCCCGGACTGGCGCAGTCGGGCGCCCCCCACGAGTTCGAGATCTCTTGCGCACCCAGCGCCGCCGCGGAATCCTCGGCCGTTTCGAGGTCCCGAAAGAGGGGTTCGTCGGCCTCGACCAGGACGATGTGGCAGCTCTCGCAGACAGCGTGGACGGTCTCGATGTCGAGCGAGATCTCAACCCCCCAGCCGGTCGCCTCCGTGGCCTCTTCGCGCTCCCGCTTCGAGCCGTCGCGTGCCGCTTCGAGTTCCGACTCGCTCTGAGGGAACGGCAGGTTGCCGGTTTCGCCGCTCTGGTTGACCTTCGTGAAGCAAGCGTGTTCTGACGTGCACGACGGCAGGCCGAATTCCGTCGAATAGGTCGCCAGGTCCGCTTCGGCGTTCGGGTCGTTGTACGCGTCCACCAGCGCGATCGTCTGCGCGTCCGGCGCGCTCGTCGGCAGCCCGTACGCGCTGTGCAGGTCCTGCGGGCCGAGGCCGAAGTCGCCGGCCGCCGCCGAGGGCGCGGACGGCGCCGGCGCCGCGGCGCGCGCGATCCCGATCGGGTGGCGGTGGGCTCGAGCTTCCGCGCTGCGCGCGAGCAGCTGCAGCGCCATGCACGTCGCGCCACCGGCGCTCGGCGGCGGGCACACCGCGCGCGCCGTGTAGTCAGACGCCGGCAGCGGCGAGAGCGTGCCCGCAGCGCTCGCCGCCGCGCGCGGCGCCCAAACGAGCATCAGCCCAAGCCCGACCACGACCGGCCCGATCGAGCTGATGCGGTGCGCGCGCGCGATCATCGTTCTACCTTTGTGGCTCCGTCGGTGCGATTGCGGGCTGTGGGACCCGCGGAAGCGGTAAGCACGACCACGCGGCAGCGGTCTCTTCCGTGAGCCTGCGGCAAGCCTCAACTCTAGCGGCGCTCGCATGACCGGGCGGGGGTTGAGCGAAGCCGTGCAACCGCGCTTGCTCCCCATAGACTCACGGGTTGATGGAGTCAGACGACCACGTGAGCGCACAAACGTCAGAGGCGCACGAGGACTCGCTCGAGCTGCCCACGCCGCGCTCCGAGCAGGACGACGTCGAGGTCGCGCGCGCCGGCGGCGAGGAGCTCGAACGCGACGCGCCCGAGGACAGCGAGCTCGACCCCGAGACGCGCGCGCGCCGTGACGCGGCGCTGCGCCACGTGCGTAAGTTCGGCGATCCCGCACTGCGCGCGAGCGCGCTGCCGGTCGAGCACTTCGACGCGAGCCTCCGGCAGGAGATCGCGCGCATGGGCGAGCTCATGCACGACGCGCTCGGCGTCGGCCTCGCCGCGACCCAGCTCGGCGTCCTCCATCGCGTGCTCGTCTACAAAGCCTACGTCGACGACCCTCTCAGCGCGCTCGTCAACCCCGAGCTCGAGTGGCTGAGCGAGGAGCTCGAGACCGCCGAGGAGGGGTGCCTGAGCCTGCCCGGCGTGCACGTGGAGGTCGAGCGCCACGCGCAGGTGCGCGTGCGCGCACGCGACGAGGCCGGCGAGGATCTCGAGATTGAGGCCGAAGGATTGGAGGCGCGCGTGATCCAACACGAGATCGATCACCTCGACGGCGTGCTGATCCTCGATCGCATCTCGCGCGAGGCGCGCAAGGAGGCGATGCGCGCGATGCGCGAGGCCACCGAAGCGGGCGACGGCGCGCCCACCGCGCGCAGGGTCCTCAGGCGCGACACGCCCCCCGCGGAGCACGCCTCCCCGGAGGGCGCAGGCAGGCGACAATCGAGCGACGGCGCGTAGGCGGCCGCCGCGCACCCGCCGCCTTGAGCACCGTCTTCATCGGCACCACCGACTTCGCCGCAGCCGTGCTCGAGCGCCTCGCGCGCAGCGACGCGCATCGCCCGCTGCTCGTGATCACGCGTCCCGATCGTCCCAGCGGTCGCGGCAGGCGGCTGAGCGCCCCCCCGGTCGCGCACGCAGCGCGCGCGCTCGGGATCGCGCTCGAGCAGCCGCCCAACGTCAACGACGTCCCCGCCAGGGAGTCGATCACGCGCGCGCTCGGCGCAGCGGGCACCGTCGTCGTGTGCGCGTTCGGCGCGCTCATCAAGGAGCCGCTGCTCTCAGAGCACGAGCTCCTCAACGTCCACCCCTCGCTGGTGCCCCGCTGGCGCGGGGCCGCGCCCGTCGAGCGCGCGATCATGGCCGGCGACCGGCTCACGGGCGTCTCGATCATGCGCCTGACCGCCGGTCTGGACAGCGGGCCCGTGTGCCTCTCCGCGAGCGAGCCGATCGGCGGCGATGACACCTACGGCTCCCTCGCCGCCCGCCTGCGCGAGCTCGCCGGCGAGCTGCTCGTGCGCGCGCTCGACCAGCGCCCGCCGTTCGTCGAGCAGCCCGAGGACGGCGTCAGCTACGCCGAGAAGATCCGCCCCGACGATCGCCTGCTCGACCCCTCGCGACCCGCCGTCGAGCTCGAGCGCGTCGTGCGTGCGCTGGCGCCGCACATCGGCGCGCGCGTAGCCCTGCCGGGTGGCAGCCTGCTCGGCGTGCACCGCGCGACGTTGCCCGACACGCGCGCGCCGCGCGCGCGGGGCCTGTACGCCAGCGACGGGCGGCTGCTGCTCGGCTGCGCTCCCGGCGTGCTCGAGCTGCTCGACGTGCAGCCGGCGGGCGGGCGCGCCATGGACGCCGCCTCCTACCTGCGCGGGCACACGCCCTTCCAGGGCGCGGCTTGAGCGGCGGACCTCGAGGGCGCACCCGAGCGCCTGTACGCGCTCGCGTACGCCGGCATCGCGATGCCCGCGCGCAGGCGCGCGTCCGGCTCGGGGGCGCCCGCGCGGCTCGCCAGCGGGATCACGCCCGCCCACGCATCCAGCGCATAGTCCTCCTCGTCGTCCACCGGCCCGCCCGTGCGCACCTTCGCGGAGGCCTCCGCGATCGGCATCGCCAGCACCGCGGTCGCCTTCAGCTCGTTCTCCGTCGGCTCGCGCACGTCGCTCCAGCGCCCCGGCACGATGTGCTCGACGATCGCGCGCAGCGCCGCGCGCTTCTCGCGCTCGTCCGTCACGACCTGCGCGCGGCCGAGCAGCATCGCCGAGCGGTAGTTCGCCGAATGGTGCATCGCCGAGCGCGCCAGCACCAGGCCGTCGATCAGCGTCACCGTCAGGCAAGCCCGCGCTCCCGCCGCCAGCGCTCGCAGCGTGCGGCTCGCGCTCGAGCCGTGGCAGTACACGACGTCGCCCTCGCGCGCGTGCAGCGTCGGGATCACCAGCGGCTGGCCGTCCTCGACGATGCCCAGGTGCGCGACCAGCGCCTCGTCGAGGATCGCGTCGATCACCGCCCGCTCGTAGCTGCCACGTTCGCGCTTGCGCCGCAGGCGCACGCGCTCGGAAGGCGCAAGCCCTTCGGTGTCCGGATTGTGAGCACGGACAGACACGCCGATCTCCTCTCTATAAATCAAATCTGTAATAGTACAGCGTATTGCCTGAGCTGAAACAGTATCGAATCCGCGCGCGCAGCGCAGCGGAGCTCGTCGATCGCATCGAGGCGGGCGTCGCCAGCGGCGCGCTCGCCCCCGGGCAGCGGCTTCCGTCCGTGCGCAGCCTCGCCGTCGAGCTCGGCCTCAGCCCGGTCACCGTCGCCGCCGGCCTCGCCCAGCTGCGCCGCCGCGGGGTCGTGCTCAGCGAGCCGCGCCGGGGCACCCGGATCGGGCCCGGCCCGCCAATCGGCGCGGCGCGCGCCCGCCTGCCCGTGCCCGACGGCGCGCGCGACCTCTCGCTCGGCAACCCCGACCCGGCGCTGCTGCCGGACCTCGCCGCCGCCCTGCGACGCTGCCCGCTGCCCGCCCGCCTGTACGGCGAGCAGCACGCGCTGCCCGAGCTGCTCGAGCACGCCCGCGCGCGGCTGCACGCCGACGCCATCCCCGCCGAGCACCTGTGCATCTGCAGCGGCGCCATGGACGCGATCGAGCGCGTGCTCGGCGCGCACCTGCGCCCCGGCGACCGCGTCGCCGTCGAGAGCCCCGGCTACGCCGCGCTGTACGACCTGCTGCGCGCCCTCGGGCTCGCGCTCGCGCCCGTCGCCGTCGATCAGCGCGGCATGCTCCCCGAGGAGCTCGAGCGGGCGTTCGCCGGCGGCGCGCTCGCCGCAGTCATCACCCCCCGCGGGCACAACCCGCTCGGCGCCGCGCTCGACGCAGCCCGCGCGCAAGAGCTTTGCGACGTGCTCGCGCGCTTCCCGCGCGCGCTCACGATCGAGGACGATCACCTCGGCGCCGTCGCCGGCGGCCCGCTGCACTCCGTCCACGCTCATTCGCGCGCCCCGCGCGAGCGCTGGGCCAGTACGCGCTCGGTCGCCAAGGCGCTCGGGCCCGACCTGCGCCTCGCGGTGCTCGCCGGCGACGCCGCCACGCTCGCGCGCGTACAGGGCCGCCAGCGCTGCGGCCCCGGCTGGGTCAGCCACGTCCTGCAGGCGCTCGTGCTCTCGCTCTGGCGCGACCCCCGCGTCGATCAGCTCGTCGAGCGCGCAAGCGCCACCTACCGCGAGCGCCGCCAGGCGCTGCTCGCGTGTCTCGCCCGCGAGGGCGTGCCGGCCTGCGGGCCCTCCGGCCTGAACGTCTGGATCCCCGTCGCCGAGGAGACCGCCACCGTCGCCGCGCTGCTCCAGCGCGGCTGGGCGCTCGCGCCCGGCGCGCCCTACCGGCTGCCCGGCGCCGCCCCCGGCGTGCGCGTCACCGTCGCCGCGCTCGCGCCCGAGGACGCCGCGCGGCTCGCGCGGGACGTCGCCCAGGTGCTCGCGCCGAGCGCCGTTGCGCGCAGCGGCTGACGGGTCACGCCGCGCGGCACCTGCTGCGCGCCGCTGTCGAGCAGCCATCATGCCTCAGGTGCCCCACCGCACCACCAGCCCGTCGCCACCCGCCGCGATCGCCCCCGCCCGCGCCTGCGCCTACACGGTCCTGCGCCGGGTGTTCGAGCGCGGCGCGTACGCCGACCGCGCCTTCGCCGCCGAGGCCGCCGCCCTGGACGCCCGCGACCGCGCGCTCGCGATGCGCCTCGCCTACGGCGCGGTCCAGCGCGCCGGCACGCTGGACCACCTGCTCGAGCAGCTCTGCGAGCGCCCCCCCGAGGCGCTCGATCCGCCGCTGCTGGCCGCGCTGCGGCTCGGCCTGTACGAGCTGCTGTACAGCTCGGGCGCCCCCGACTACGCGATCGTCGGGGACGCGGTCGAGCTTGCCAAGTCAGGCGCGCGCGCCGGCCACGGCCTCGTGAACGCCGTCCTGCGCCGCGCCGCGCGCGAGGGCCCGGGAGCGCTGCTCGGCGCGCTCGGCGATGACACCCCCGAGCAGGCCGCCGTCAAGCACTCGCATCCAGAGTGGATCGCGCGCCTGTGGTGGGATGCGCTCGGCCCGGCAGACGCGCGCGCGTTGATGGCCGCCGACAACGAGCCGCTGGAGGTCGCGTTGCGCGCGAACACGCTGCTCACCGACGCGCCCGCGCTCGCCGCGCGGCTGCCCGTGCGCACGCACGCCGACCCGGAGATCCCGGAGGCGCTCGTGCTCGAGCAGGCCTTCGACGCGCACCGCTCGCCGCTGTGGCAGCAGGGCGCCTTTCACGCCCAGTCGCGCGCCGCGATGCGCGTCTCGCGCACGCTCGATCCCGCGCCCGATGAGCGCGTGCTCGACCTGTGCGCCGCCCCGGGCGGCAAGAGCACCCACCTGGGCGCGCTGATGGCAGCCCGCGGCGAGGTGCTCGCCGTCGAGCGCAACCCGCGCCGCGCCGCCGCGCTGGAGCGCACCGCGCGACGCCTGCACGCGAGCAACGTGCGCGTGCAGGTCGCCGACGCCGCCGCCGAGCGGCCGCCCGGCGAGCGCTTCGACCGTGTGCTCGTGGACCCGCCGTGCTCCGGGCTCGGCACGCTGCAGGCGCGCGCCGACCTGCGCTGGCGCGTCAGCCCGCGGGCGATCGAGGAGCTCACCGACGTGCAGGCACGGATCCTCGCCGCCGGAGCGCACGCCGTGCGTCCGGGCGGCGTGCTTGTCTACTCTACTTGTACGATCTCACCCGCCGAGAATGAGCACCTGATCGCCGCCTTCCTGGACTCCCACCCCGAATTCGGGCTCGACGGTCCCGACGGCCTCGACGGCGGGGCTCGGGCGGCGCAGCAGCTGACGCTGCCACACCGCGACCACACCGCCGGCTTCTTCAGCGCGCGCATGCGCAGGGATTGAGCGTGGACGGCGAGCGCCAGACACCCGCCAAGGCCGCCGTCGACCTCGGTCCGCAGTGCCCGCACTGCGGCGAGCCGTGGCTGCGACCCACCAACCTGCCGGGGCGCTACCGCTGCGTGTACTGCCTGCACCGCTTCGAGCTCACCTCCGTGTGCACCAACTGCGGCGAGCATTCCACGATCGTGCGCATGTCCTCGACCGCGATCCTCAAATGCAACGCGTGCGGAGACTCCATGCTCCAGGCCGTATGACCGTACGGGCACGCAGGCCGGCGCCGGATCGGCGTCCTCGGTCGCTCGCGTGCCACGCACGCCACGCTCCCTGCGTCCTTGCCCGGCTTGGCCTGCGTGCCCGTACGGAGTGCGTCCGGATGGAGCGAGTGTGCGCATGAGGGCGCGCGAGCTGCTGCGCGACGTGCGGGTCGCGCCGTCGATCCTGTCCGCCGACTTCGGGCGGCTGCGCGAGCAGGTCCGCGAAGTCCTCGACGCGGGCGCGCGCGTGATCCACGTAGACGTCATGGACGGGCACTTCGTGCCGCCGATCACCGTCGGGCCGCTGATCGTCGGCGCCCTCGCCGACGCCGTGCACGACGCCGGCGCCATGATCGAGACGCACCTGATGATCGAGCGTCCCGAGCGCCAGGCCGAGGAGTTCGTGCGCGCCGGCGCCGACTCGATCACCTTCCACGCCGAGGCCACCCCGAACGTCGCCTACGCCGCCAACCTGATCCGCGAGCGCGGCGCGGGGGTCGGCCTCGCGATCAACCCCGCGAGCGCCGTCGGCGCGCTCGCGGAGGTCACCCACGCGATCGACCTCGCGCTGTGCATGACCGTAAACCCCGGCTGGGGCGGCCAGCCCTTCATCGCCCACTCGCTCGACAAGCTCCCGCGCGTGCGCGCGCTCGTCGGCGCGGGCGTCGCCGTCGAGGTCGACGGCGGCATCGACCCGCTGACCGCGCCCGCGTGCATGCAGGCGGGCGCGAACGTGTTCGTCTCCGGCTCGGCGATCTTCTCCGCGGCCGACCCCGCCGAGGCCTACCGCGCGATCGCGGCGTCGGTCGAGGCCGCCTGAGCGCGCGTCGAGCCGCGGCCGCCCGCGCGGGCGCCGCGCCGGTAGAGCGTCGCGAGCAACAGCGCCAGCAACGCGGTCGCGCCCGCGTAGCCGACCTCCGCGCGCAGCAGCTGTTCGCCGATCGCCGGCGTGAGCATCCACGCGACGAACACCGCCGCCGCGCACATCCAGCACAGCGCCGCCGCGCGGGCGCGGTCGCGCGCGAGCGCCGCCTGGTTGAGCGCGCCCGAGGTCAGGTGCAGGCCCATGCCGATCCCCATCAACGCCAGGCCGAAGCGGTCATAGCTGAAGGCCTGTCCGAAGAACACGTGGCGCAGCGCGAACGGGCCGATCGCGAGCAGGCCGAGCGCGACCGCAGCCGCGAAGCCGGCGATCGCGAGCACGGTCACGCGGATCGCGCGCGCGAACGCCTCGTGCCCGGCGGTCGCCTCGAGCCCCGTCAGATGCGGCAACAGCGAGGTCTGGATCGCCTGGAAGAGCTGCAGCGGGGCGCGCGCGATCAGCATCACGTTGAACACGATGCCCGCGAGCACGCCGTTGCGTGCGGTCGCGTCGACCGTCAGCACCGCCGCGTTCAGCAGCGTCTGCTCGGAGAGCATGATGCTCGACACCCACACCGCAAAGCGCCCGCCGCGGCGCAGCGACAGCTCATCGTGGGCCGCCGCCTCCTGCGCGCCCTCGGTCCCCGGCCCCGCGAGCGCCGCCTCGGCCTCATCCACGGTGATCGGCGCCAGCTCGAGCCGGCGCTCGCCCCTGGCTCGCGCGAACGCCGCGGGCACGACCACGAGCGAGACCAGCGGCGCCGCCGCGATTCCCAGCGCGACCGCCGTCTGCCCGCTCGCGATCCCCACCGCGACGGCGATCGCGAAGCAGATGCGCGACGTGGACTCCATCAGCACGAGGCAGCCGAACAGGCCGAAGCGCTGGTGCCCGGCCAGCCAGCCGCGCGCGAAGTAGCTCGCGGCGTACGCCAGCGTGCCGACCAGCAGCACGTCGTACAGCGCGCGCTGGTGCTGGAAGACGTGATCGACGAGCTCGCCGCGCAGCGCCAGCGCGACCGCCAGGAAGGTGAGCGCGAAGCCGCCCTGGATCAGCATCGGCACGCGCAGCGTGTGCCGGGCGTGCCCGCGCGCCCTGCGCTGGGCGATCGTGCGCGAGAGCAGCTGTTCGATCGGGCGATAGATCACCGAGATGATCACGAACATCACCGACCACAGCAGGTCGAGCAGCTTGGCCGATTCTTCGCCTAGCACGTGGCTTGCGATCGAGAAGTACGCGAACGTCAGCAGGCCCGTCGAGGCGATCCCGATCGAAAGGATGCGCGCGCCCGCGCCGTAGGAGCGCGCGCCGGCGCTCGCCCGCCGGCCCGGGCCAGGCGCGTCGCCGCGCGCCCCTCGCTCGGCTGCGCTCGCGTCGGACGGGCGGGCGCCGGAGGCTCTAGAGGCGGACAAGCAACATCGTCCAGGGAAACGGCGAGCGCACCTGCACGACCTCGCCGTGGCGCTCGAGCAGTCCCACGAACGAGCGCCTGGACCAGTGGTTGAGGTGCCCGGGGGTGTTGCCGAGCGCCGGCCAGTAGGCGCCGCGCGCCACGTTCAGCATCCGCCACAAGGGCTCGCGCGGCACCGACACGAGCAGATGGCGCGCTGCGCAGCGCGCCATCTCAGCGAGCGTCTGCTCGGGGTCGGGCACGTGCTCGAGCACCTCGATCGCGCTCGCGAGCTCGAACTCACCGGCGGCGAACGGCAGCTGCGCACCGTCCAGCACGCGGTACTCGAGGTTCGGCTGCCGGCGCTCGGACCAGCCCGCCTGGATCGACGGCTCCCGCAGGTCCGCGCCGACGATCCGCGCGTCGCTCAGTCGCCGCGCCCAGCGCTCCACGAGCACGCCCTCGCCGCAGCCGACGTCCAGCACCGAGTCCGGCGCCGCCAGCTCGAGCAGCTCGTCCAGGTCGCGCTCGAAGCCCGCCATCAAGCGGCGCACGAGCGGGTTGCCCGAGCCGTACTTGTCGTAGGTGTTGCCGGTGACGACGCCGTGCTCGGAGAGCGTCACGCCGCCGCTCACAGCCGCACCGCCTCGTCGGGCGACTCCGTCTGCTGCGCTCGCGCCGCGCTCGTTCGCACCGCTGTGCCCGCGCGTATCGGCTCGGCGTCCGGCACCTGCGGCGGGCTCGCCTGCGGGCTCGCCTGCGGGCGCGTCGCCGCCGGCGGGAGCGTCGCCGCCGGCGGGAGCGTCGCGCCCGGCGGGAGCGTCGCGCCCGGTTCGTAGTGCGAGGGGGCGACGCCGAGCTGCAGCTCGATCCGGCGCACGCGCTCGAAGGTGCGCTGGGTCATCACGCGCTGCGCCGCGAGCAGGTCGCCGATCACGCCGAGCGCCCACAGCACGACCGCCGCGATGAACAGCACGGCGCCGAGGATCAGCGACTGCACGTGGCCCTTGCCGTCGCCGTCCGCGTAGGCGACCACGAAGCGGATCCAGACGCCGACGGCCGCGAGCCCGATCACCAGCGAGAGGCTCCAGAACACGCGCAGCGGCTCGTACTGGGCGTAGATGCGGAAGATCGAGACGGCGTTGCGCCGCACGTAGGCGCCCATCGAGGGGAACAGGCGCGACTCGCGGGTCTGCGGGTTGGTGCGGACCGGGACGTGGTCGATCGCGACCAGCTGCTTGCCCGCCTGGATGATCGTCTCGAGCGTGTACGTGAACTTCGAGACGACCATCATCTGGATCGCCGCCTCGCGGTTGTACGCGCGAAAGCCCGAGGTGGTGTCCGGCACCGAGGTCGAGGACGCCTGGCGCACGACCCACGAGCCGAGCCGCTGCAGCGTCTTCTTCAGCGCGGAGAAGTGCTCGATCTCGCCCACCTCGCGGTCGCCCACGACCATGTCGGCGCGGCCTTCGAGGATCGGGCGCACGAGCCGCGCGACGTCCGGGCCGTGGTACTGGTTGTCGGCGTCGGTGTTGACGATCACGTCCGCGCCGAGCTTCAGGGCGGTGTCGATGCCCGCCTGAAAGCCGGCGGCCAGGCCCTTATTGTTGGTCAGGCGCACCAGGTGGTCGACACCGTGGGCACGGGCGACCGCCACGGTCTCGTCGCTCGAGCCGTCGTCGATCACCAGCCACTGCACCTCGTCGAAGCCGTCGAGCTCGCGCGGCAGGTCGGCGAGCGTGCGCGGCAGCTGCTGCGCCTCGTTGAAGCAGGGTATCTGGATGATGAGCTTCATGTCCGTCGATTGCCTAGACTGGGCCTTCCGACAGTATCCCAAGGCGCGGTCACGGTCTTGGCGCCAGGTGCCGGCCGACCCACCAGGCGTCCGGGCGGGGTGGGGCGCTTTCGCACCAGGGTTCCACGTCCAAGGCTAGATGCAAAGCGCGACGCTCACCCGGCGCACGCCGGGCTCGACCCGGCCGGCGGGGCTGCGCTCGGTCTCCGCCGGGACGTGGGCGAGCGTCGCGTTCCTCGTGATGTGCGTGGCGGCGCTGATCGGTTACTTCGCGTTCCCCACCTACCCCACGTACGACTCCTTCTACGCGCTGTTGTGGGGCCGCGACGTGCTGCACCTGCAGCTGCCCGACTTCAGGGTGTATCGCGGCCCGACCGAGCATCCGCTGGCGATCGCCTTCGGGATGCTGTGCTCGATCTTCGGCCAGGGCGGCGCGCGGTTGATGGTGCTCGGCTCGATCGCCTCGTTCGTCGCCGCCGTCGCCGGGATGTACCGGCTGGGGCGGCTGTGCTTCGGCCCGCTCGTCGGGCTGCTCGCCGCACTGCTGCTGCTCAGCCGCTTCTTCGTGGAGAACCTGGCCGCCCAGGGCTACCTGGACATCTCCTACGTGGCGCTCGTGATCTGGGCGGTCGCGCTCGAGCTCGAACGCCCGCGGCGGGGCTGGCCGGTGTTCGTGGCGCTCGCCGCCGCCGGCCTGCTGCGCCCGGACGCGTGGGTGCTGAGCGGCGCCTACTGGCTGTGGTGCAGCCGGCGCGCGTCCAACCCCACCCGCCTGCGCTACCTGGCGCTGGCGGCGATCGCCCCGGTCGTGTGGGTGGGCGTCGACTGGATCGTCACCGGCGATCCGCTGTTCTCGCTGAACTCGACCGCGGGCCTCGCGGCCGAACTGGAACGCACCCAGGGCTTCGGCAGCGTGCTCGGCTCGGTGTGGAGCTACGGCGTGCGGATCGACAAGCTGCCCGTGCTGCTCGGCGGCGTGCTCGGGATCGGCGTGGCCGTGTGGATGACGCCGAGGCGCGCGCTCGTGCCGTTGGCGACGTTCGTGCTGCTGCTCGGCGTGTACGTCGCCGAGGGCGCGGTCGGAGCCTCGGTGGTGGACCGCTACCTGCTGGGGGCAGCGACCGCGCTGCTGCCTTTCTGCGCGGTCGCGCTCGGCGGCTGGACGATGCTCGAGCCCGGCTCGCCGGTGCGCCGCGCCTGGATCGCCGGCGCGGTCCTGCTGGTCGCCTACGGGGCCCTGTCGGCCGCCGACAGCATCAGCCTGTCGGGGCTGCGCACGACGCTCGCCGAGCACGAGGACTTCCACAAGGAGCTCGCGGTCGCGCTCGACAGCGGGCCGGTCAGGGCGCAGCTGCGCCGCTGCCCGCTGGTCTCGCTGCCCGACAACAAGCTGATCCCCGACGCGCGCTGGATCCTGGGCCGCTCGAACCAGCGGCAGATCCTGGCGCGCAGCCAGGCGCGCGCCGACGCCGAACACGGCGACCCGGCGCTCGAGCGGCGGATTCACGCCGGCAGCGTCGCCGTGTACCCGCTCGGCAGCGCGGTGTTCGTCGACGCGATCGTCGACGTCGGCGACGAGCCCGGCGATCAGATCCCGTTGACGGGCTTCACCCGGATCTACACCAACAGCCTGTACGCGGTGTATGGCAACTGCTGAGCCCCGCGCGGACGCCGCGCCGTCCGGGGCGCGGCGTCCGGGATCCTCCGGCGCCGACACGGGCGCGCGCGCGAGCGCCGGCGCGCGGCGGTGGGCGTGGGGGGGGCTCGCGCTGGTGCTGCTCGGCGGCCTGGGGCTGCGGCTGTGGGGCGTGCGCCAGGGGCTGCCGTACGCGTACAACGCCGACGAGTACGACCACTTCGTGGTGCACGCGATCGAAATGTTCGAGCACGGCACGCTCAACCCGCACTACTTCGCCAACCCGCCGGCGTTCACGTACGTGCTGCACTTCCTGTTCGCCGCCTGGTATGGCGGCGCGCACGGCGCGGTCCGCGCCTTCCAGCTGCACCCCACGGCGGTGTACACGCTCGCGCGCGTCGCCGCGGCGTTGCTGGGGACGCTCGCGCTGTGGCTGCTCTACCTGACGGGCGCGCGGCTGTTCGACCGCGCGGTCGGCCTGCTCGCGGCGGCGATCGAGGCGGTCGCGTTCCTGGCGGTGTTCTACGCGCACCTCGCGCTGAACGACGCGCCGACGCTCGCGCCGGCGACGCTCTCGCTGCTGGGCGCCGCGGGGGTCCTGCGCAAAGGCCGCGCGCGCGACCACCTGCTCGCGGGCGTCGGCCTGGGCCTGGCGTGCGCGAGCAAGTACACGGCGGGGATCGTGCTCGTGCCGCTGCTCGCGGCGATCGTCGCCCGCGGCCTGGAGCAGCAGGGCGCGCGCGGGCGCATCGGGCACGCGCTCGGCGGCCTGGCGCTCGCGGGCGCGAGCGCGCTCGCGGCGTTCGCGATCGCCAACCCGTACGCGCTGCTCGACTACGGCGCGTTTCACGGCGAACTCGTGCACCAGTCGACGCTGTCGGCCGAAGCCCAGGGCAAGCTGGGCGCGCCCAAAGAAGGCGGCCTCGTGTACTACCTGTGGTCGTTCACCTGGGGGCTCGGCTGGCTGCCCTCGCTGGCGGCGCTCGCAGGCGCGGTGCTCGTGTGGCGGCGCGAGCGGCGCCTGGGCTGGCTGCTGGTCCCGGCGGGCGTGCTGTTCCTCGCGTTCATGGGCACCGAGGGGCGCTACTTCGGGCGCTGGCTGCTGCCGATCTTCCCGATCGCGTGCCTGCTCGCGGCGTTCTTCGTCGTGAGCCTGGCGCGCCGGGCGGCGGAGCTGATCGAGCGCCGCGCCGAGCGCGCCGGCGGGCGAGCCGGGAACGGCCGCGACGGGGCCCCGCGCGGGCGGGCGGCGGGCCCGCGGCGGGGCGCGCTCGCGCGCCTGATCGCGGCGCTGCCGGTCGCGGCGGTGCTCGCCCAGGGGCTGCTGTACAGCATCCACTCGGGGATCGTGCTCTCGCGCGCGGACACGCGCAACCTGACGCGCGCGTGGATGCTCGCGCACATCCCGCGCGGCGCGGGAATAGTGGCCGAGCCGGCCGAGCCCGAGGAATGGGCGCGGGAAGTGATCGCCGGCGAGCCGACCGCCGCGAGCCCGTTCCGCTGGCGGCTTTATCCGGCGCTGTTCCGGCGCGTGACGGCGGCCGGCAGGATCGCGCCCGAATACCTCAAACCCGAAGTCGGCCTCGAGGACTACGAGACGACCCTGTACCCGGCGTTGATAGTTTTTTATGAGAGAGAAGCGTTCTGCTGGGTGATCAGCGCCTCGACGGAGTCCGGGCGGGCGTTCGCGGACCCGCGCGAGGTGCGCAACGCGGTCGCGTACTACCGCGCGCTGGCGCGCGCCGGCGAAGTCGTCTACCGCGCCTCTCCGTATGCGCGCGGGCACGGGCCCGTGGCGTTCAACTTCGACTGGAGCTTCGACTACTACCCGCTCGCCTACGACCGGCCGGGTCCCGAAATGACGATCTACCGCCTGCGCGGCGGTCGCTGCGCGGGAGCGTCGCACGCGGGCGCTCGCGCACGCGGGTAGGGACATGCGGCCGCGCGGCGCTCGCCACGCAGGCCCGCGGGCGGCCCCCACCGAAGTCGCGCTTGCGCGGGGTTATGCTGGACCGAGATGCCCAGCTGCACCGCCACCGACGAGCTTCACCTAGCGCGCACGATCGAGCTCGCGCGCAAGGGCACCGGCGCGGTCAGGCCCAACCCGGTGGTCGGAGCGGTGATCGCGCGCGACGGCGAGGTGCTGGGCGAGGGCTGGCACATGCGCTACGGGGGAGCGCACGCGGAGGTCAACGCGATCGAGGCATGCGGGCTCGCGGACCTGAGCGGCGCGACGCTGTATGTCTCGCTCGAGCCGTGCTGCCACGAGGGCAAGACGCCGCCGTGCACCGACGCGATCCTGCAGTCGGGCATCAGACGCGTGGTCGTCGCCTCCGATGACCCGACCGAGAAGGCCGCGGGGCGCGGCCTGGGCATCCTGCGCGACGAGGGCGTCGAGATCGTGCTCGCCGACGGCGAGCTCGCGACGCGCGCGCGCCTGCTCAACCAGGCCTTTCGCAAGCACGCGCGCGTCGGGCGCCCGTGGGTGCTGTTCAAGTCGGCGATGACGCTCGACGGCAAGGTCGCCACGCGCAGCGGCGACTCGCAGTGGATCAGCGGCGATGACAGCCGTGAAATGGCCCACCGCTGGCGGGCCTCGGTCGACGCGGTGGTCGTCGGGATCGGCACCGCGCTCGCGGACGATCCCCAGCTGACGGCCAGGCCGGCCGGGACGCCTGCCGAGCCGGGGGCGCAGCCGCGCCGAGTGGTGTTCGACTCGCTCGCGCGCTTGCCGGCGGCTTCGCAGCTGGTCGGCGCCGCCGCGGAGGTGCCGCTCACGATCGTCGTCTCGCGCGCGGCCGCGCGCTCGGACACCGACGCGCTCGAAGCGGCCGGCGCCCAGGTGCTCGTCGCCACCGGCGAAAACGAGCCCGCGCGCGTGCGCTCCGGCCTGGACCAGCTGGGCGCGATGGGCGTCGCCTCGGTGCTGCTCGAGGGCGGCCCGCACCTCGCGGGCGCGTTCCTGGATGCGGGCGAGATCGACGAACTGCGGCTGTTCCTCGCGCCGCTGCTGCTCGGCGGCAGCGCCGCGCGCGACCCGCTCGAGGGCGAAGGCGTGGAGCGCATCTCCGAGGCGCTGCGCGCGCTCAGCTTCGACTGCGAATCGGTGGGCGGCGATCTGCTGATCTCCGCGCGCCTGCGCGAGTGGTGAGCGATGGGCACGCACGGCGGCGCACGGCGTTGTCCTCGGTCGCTCGTGTGCCGGCCGGTTCGGGGATGCGAGCGCGGAGCGCGAGTGTCTCCCGGGCCGGCACACTTCGCTCCCTGCGTCCCAGCCCTGCTTGCCCTGCGTGCCCATCGGCCGCATCGGCCGCTGAGACTCGAGGCGCCGATCGAGAGGACGAGTTGACGCGATGTTCACGGGGTTGATCGCGGACCTCGGCAGCGTGGCGAGCGTCGAGCGGGACGGCGAGGGCGCGACGCTCCGGATCGACAGCGTGCTCGCGAGCGAGCTGCGGGAGGGCGCTTCGGTTGCGGTCAACGGCGTGTGCCTGACCGCGACGGACGTCGGCGCGCGCGGCTTTCGCGCGCAGGCGATGCTCGAGACGCTGCGGCGCTCCTCGCTCGGCGCCCTGCGCGCGGGCTCGCGTGTGAACCTCGAGCTGCCGCTGCGCGTAGAGGACCGGCTCGGCGGGCACGTCGTGCAGGGGCACGTAGACGGCACCGGCACGATCCGCACGATCCGCGAGCAGGGCTTCGCGCGGGTGCTCGAGATCGACGCCGAGCCGCGCATGGCGCGCTATCTGGTGCGGAAGGGATCGGTCGCGGTCGACGGCGTCAGCCTGACGGTGAGCGAGCTGCACGACGGCGGCTTCTCGGTCTCGCTGATCCCCGAGACGCTCCAGCGCACGAACCTCGGGCTGCTCGGCGAGGGCCAGGTCGTGAACATCGAGGTCGACATCCTCGCCAAGCACGTCGAGCGATTGCTGGAGGCGCAGACATGAGCCGGACGCCCACCGCCACCCCGTTCGCGACGATCGAGCGGGCGATCGAGGACGTCCGCGAGGGGAAGATGGTCGTCGTGTGCGACGACGAGGATCGCGAGAACGAGGGCGACCTGACGATGGCGGCCCAGTTCGTGACGCCGGAGGCGATCAACTTCATGGCCAAGGAGGGGCGCGGGCTGATCTGCCTGTCGCTCACGCCCGAGCGCTGCGACGAGCTCGGCCTGGACCTGATGGCCGCCAAGAACGAGTCGCCCTTCGAAACCCCGTTCACCGTCTCGGTCGAGGCCCGCGACGGGGTCACGACGGGCATCTCCGCGCACGATCGCGCGCACACGATCCAGGTCGCGATCGATGCCGAGAGCCGGCCGTCGGACCTCGTGCAGCCCGGGCACGTGTTCCCGCTGAAGAGCCGCAGCGGCGGCGTGCTCGAGCGGGCGGGGCAGACGGAGGCCGCCGTCGACCTCGCGCGCTTGGCTGGATTGACGCCCGCGGGGGTGATCTGCGAGGTGATGAACGACGACGGCACGATGGCGCGGGTGCCCGAACTGGCCGAGTACTGCGCCCGCCACCGCCTGAGCATGATCACGGTCGCCGACCTGATCGCCTACCGCCGCCGCCACGACAAGCTCGTCGAACGCGTCGTCGCGACGCGCCTGCCGACCGCGTTCGGCGAGTTCGAGGCCGTCGGCTACCGCTCGCTGGTCGACGACAAGCATCACGTCGCGCTGGTCAAGGGCGAGGTGCGCGAGCAGCCCGACGTGCTCGTGCGCGTGCACTCCGAGTGCCTCACCGGCGACGTGTTCCACTCGCTGCGCTGCGACTGCGGCGAGCAGCTCGAATCGGCGTTGTCGATGATCGAGCGCGAGGGGCGCGGGGTGCTGCTGTACCTCTCCCAGGAGGGGCGCGGCATCGGCCTGCTCAACAAGCTGCGCGCCTACCGCCTGCAGGAGGACGGCCTGGACACGGTCGAGGCCAACGAGCGCCTCGGGCTGCCCGCGGACCTGCGCGACTACGGCATCGGCGCCCAGATCCTCGTCGACCTGGGTCTCTCGACGATTCGGATCCTCACCAACAACCCGAAGAAGATCCGCGGGCTGGAGGGCTATGGGCTGTCCGTCAGCGCCCAGATCCCGATCGTCCACGCGCCCAACGAGCACAACGCGGCCTACCTGCGCACCAAGGCCGAGCGCATGGGGCACACCTTGCACCACCAGGGGCTGAACGTCGACGAGGAGCTCCTGAACGGAGAGCGCCGCCGCGCGGAGCGGCGCAAAGGGTGAGCTACGCGATCGCGGTCGCGCGCTTCTACGAGGAGCTCGCAGACAGGCTGGTCGCGGGGGCGAGCGCCGCGTTCGCCGAGCACGGCCACGCTGACGTCGAGATCTTCGACGTGCCCGGCGCGTTCGAGCTGCCGCTCGCCGCGAGCTACGCCGCGCGCAGCGGACGGTTCGCCGGGGTGGCGTGCCTGGGGGCGGTGATCCGCGGCGAGACCGACCACTACGAGTTCGTCTGCGCGCAAAGCGCCGCCGGAGTGATGCGCGTGCAGCTCGACACCGGCGTGCCGTGCGCGTTCGGGGTGCTCACGTGCGAGACGCGCGAGCAGGCGCTCGCGCGCGCCGGCGGCGACAAGCGCGACCAGGGCCGGCACGCCGCCGAGGCGGTCATGCGCATGGCCGCCCTGCGGGCGCAGCTCGCCAGCGGCTAGACTGCCGGCCATGGCGAAGGTGTGTCACAGCTGCGGCAAGGGTCCGGCGTTCGGCCACAGCCGCAGCCACTCGATGGTCGCCACCAAGCGGCGCTTTGACCCAAACCTGCAGAAGGTGCGGATCATGGTCGACGGCGCGCCCAGGCGCGTGTACGTGTGCACGCGTTGCCTGAAAGCCGGCAAGGTCACGAAGGCGCTGTGAGGCGTCACCGGGCGCCGCGCCCGGGGAAGCTGATAGACCTGTCGCCGTGACGGACACCAACCTGGTGCGCTTCCGCGCAGCGGTGGCGGGAGCGCTCGCACATCTGGAATCACGTCGCCAGGAGGTCAACGACCTGAACGTGTTTCCCGTCGCCGACGGGGACACAGGGGACAACATGGCGCTCACGCTGCGCGCCGTGCTCGACGAGCTCGACCATCTGCAGGGCGCGTACGAGAACCGCACGATCGATGAGATCGGACGCGAGGAGATCGTGCAGTCGGTCGCGCGCGCGGCGCTGCTCGGCGCGCGCGGCAACTCCGGCGTGATCCTCTCCCAGCTGATCCGCGGGGCCGCCGAGGAGCTCGTCTCGCGGCCCGGCCAGCTGATCGACGCGACGCTGATCGGCTCGGCGCTCGTCAAGGCGGCCGACCGCGCGTACGCCTCGGTGCGCGATCCCGCGGAGGGGACGATCCTGACGGTCGCGCGGGAGATGGCGCACAGGATCGTCGCGGACCTCGCGCACGTGCCGCAGGCGCCGAGCTTCGGTCCGGCGACCGAGCCGCGCGAGCAGGACCGCGCGATCGCCGACGCGCTCGAGCGCGCGGTGCGCACCGGCGCCGAGTCGGTCAAGCGCGGGCCCGAGCTGCTCGCGGCGCTGCGCGAGGCCGGCGTCGTCGACGCGGGCGGCTACGGGCTGACGATCATCTTCGCCGGCGTGGTCGCCGCGCTGCGCGGCGAGCAGCCGCCGCCGCTCGAGCACCACGCGCCGGCGCGCATCACGCATCCCGAGCACAGCTCGGGCACCTACCGATTCTGCACGAACTTCGCGGTCACCGGCAACGGGCTGAGCCCCACGCAGTTCATCGACGCGCTCGAACGGCTCGGCGATTCGGTGCTCGTCGTCGGTGACGCGAACACGCTCAAGGTGCATCTGCACACCGATCAGCCGGAGCTCGCGACAACCGTGTTCGCCGACGCCGGAGAGGTCTCGCACCTGGACGTAGCCGACATGCGCGCGCAGATCGCCGAGCGCGACGGGCGCCTGGCCGGGAGACCGGCGTCCGACGAACGCGAGAGCGTGGACGGGACGCGCGCGAACGGCGCCGGGGCGCACGCGAACGGCGCCCGAGCCCGCGCGAACGGCGCCGGGGCGCGGGCCGCGCGCTGCGCGGCCGTGGCCGTCGCCAGCGGCGAGGGGCTGCGCCAGCTGTTCCATGAGCTCGGGGTGCACACGGTCGACGGCGGGCCCACGCTCAACCCCTCGACCTACGACCTGCTCGCGTGCATCCACGACGCGCCCGCCGAGGAGGTCGTGCTGCTGGCCAACAGCGCGAACGTGATCATGGCCGCCGAGCACGCCGCGCGGCTGTCAGACAAGCAGGTGCACGTCGCCGCGACCACCAGCCAGCAGGCCGGCCTGGCGGCGGCCGTCGCCTTTGCGCCGGAGCGCTCGGTCGAGGAGAACGCCCAGGCGCTGACCCAAGCGCTCGAGCGCGTCCGCACCGGCGCGGTCGCGCCCGCCGCGCGCGACGACGCCCAGGGGCGCTTCCGGCGGGGTGAGGCGGTCGGCTTCGTGCAGGACGAGGTGCTCGCCTGGGGCGAACCGCGCACGACCCTGCAGGCCATCCTGCGCGCGCTCGCGAGCGACGCCAACGGGCATGGTCCGCCCGAGCTGATCAGCGTCCTCGACGGCGAGGACGCGCCGCTCTCGCTCGAGGAGGTCCACGCGATGGGCGACGGCGGGGTCGAGCTCGAGCTGCGGCACGGCGGCCAGCCCTCCTACTGGTGGCTGCTGGCGGCCGAGTGAGCGAGCCGCCGGCCGCCGGGTGACCGCTCGCGCGCCGTCGGCGCTCGTGCCCCGGGGAGCGCTTACGACCGCCGCGCAGATCATGATCCCCGGCGCATGCCAGTAGCCAGCGAGCCGCAAGCCTCGCCGGCGCCCGCGGAGCCGGCGCCATCCGGGCGCCCAGGCCGCGCGCAGCCGGCGTTCGCCTCGACCCGCGCGCTCAGCCGCGGCGAGCTGACCCGGGCGCCCGTGCGCTGGCCGCGCCCCTCGCGCCTGGACGCGCCGCTGCAACTGCCGGCAAAGCGCGTCGCCGCGGGAATGGCCACGCTCGGCGTGCACACCGTCGGCGCGCTGCTCGAGCACCTGCCGAGCGACCGCCGCGAGGCCCGCACGATCGCCGCCTTGGCCGTCGGCGAGCAGGCGACGCTCGCGGTGCAGGTGCGCTCGATCGCCGCGCGCCCCGTGCGCCGGCGGGGCATGCGAGCGCTGGTGGAGGCGAGCGTGTCCGACGCCACCGGGGCGATGCGCGCGACGTTCTTCAACCAGCCGTGGCTGGTCGAACGCTATCCGCCGGGCACCGATCTGCTGCTGCACGGCAAGCTCGACGCGCGCGGACGCTTCAGCGTCGCCCACCACGCGCTCGGCGTCGGCCCGGCCGCGGCGGCGGCCACCGGCCGGAGCGAGGCGGTCGCGCACTACCCCGCCGCGGACGGCGTCAGCTCGACCCAGATCCTGACGCTCGTGCACGGCGCCCGCGCCGCGCTCGCGGACGTGCTCGAGGCGCTGCCGGCGGCGACCCGGGCGCGCGAGCGCCTGCCCGACCGGGCGAGCGCGCTCGCCGCGATGCACTTCCCGCGCACGTCCGCCGACCCCGAGCAGGGACGCCGGCGGCTGGCCTTCGAGGAGCTGCTGCTCAGCCAGCTCGCGTTTCTGCGCAGGCGATCGGCACGGCGCGCACGCACGGGCGCGGCGGCGCTCGGCGGCGGCGACACGCTGGCCGAGCGCTGGCTGGCGGGAGGGCTGCCGTTCGCGCTGACGCGCGACCAGCGCCGCGTGATCGCGCAGATCGCCGGGGACCTCCGCGGCCGGGCGCCGATGCAGCGCCTGCTCATGGGCGAGGTCGGCAGCGGCAAGACCGTCGTCGCCCTGTACGCGCTGCTGCGCGCGGTCGCACACGGCCACCAGGGGGCGCTGATGGCGCCAACCGAGACGCTCGCCGAACAGCACTTCGCGACGATCCAAGGGCTGCTCGGCGGCGAGCCCGTGAGCGCGGCGCTGCTCACCGGCGCCACGCCCGCGCGCCGGCGGCGCGACACCCTGGGCAAGCTCGCGAGCGGCGAGCTCTCGCTGATCGTCGGCACGCACGCGCTGATCGAGCCCGACGTGAGCTTTGCCGCGCTCGCGGTCGCGGTGATCGACGAGCAGCACCGCTTCGGCGTGCGCCAGCGCGCGGCGCTCGAAGACCCGGCCGGCGCGCGGGCCGCGGGCGATGCGTCCGCGCGCGGAGGCGGGCTGGTGCCGCACACGCTGCACATGACCGCCACGCCGATCCCGCGCACGCTCGCCCTCGCCCGCTACGGCGACCTCGACACCAGCGCCCTGCGCGAGCTGCCCGGCGACAGGCAGCCGATCGAGACGCGCCTGGTGAGCGGAGAGCGCGAGCGCGCACAGGCGTACGCCGAGCTGCGCGCGCAGCTCGCGGCCGGCCGCCAGGCCTATGTCGTGTGCCCGCTCGTCGAGGAGGACGAAGAGGACCCCGCGAGCGCTCGCCGGCGCGACGTTCGTGCCGACGGCGGCCGGCAGGCCGGCGAGCTCCAGGTTCGAGCCGCGAAGGCCGAGCTGTCGCGCCTGCGCCGCGGGGAGCTCGCCGAGCACGAGCTCGCGCTCCTGCACGGCGGCATGCGCGCGAGCGAGAAGCAACGGGCGATGGCCGCGTTCGCCTCAGGCCAGGCGCAGGTCCTCGTCGCCACGACCGTCATCGAGGTCGGCGTCGACGTGCCCAACGCGACCGTCATGCTGATCGAGAACGCCGAGCGCTTTGGCCTCTCCCAGCTACACCAGCTCCGCGGCCGCGTCGGGCGCGGTCGGCACAAGGCGAGCTGCCTGCTGGTCTGCGCGAGCAAGGACGCCGGCGCGGGCAGGCTCGACGCGCTCGTGCGTCACGCCGACGGCTTTCGCCTCGCCGAGATCGACCTCGCGATGCGCAAGGAGGGTGAGCTCGGCGGCACCCGCCAATCGGGCCTCGGCTACTTCCGCGTCGCGCGCCTGCCCGAAGACGCACCGCTGCTCGAGCTCGCACGCTCGCTCGCCCAGGAGCTGCTCGAGCGCGATCCGCAGCTGCGCGCGCCGGAGCACGCGCTGCTCGCCGTCGCGCTCGCACGCGCCCACGGCGAGGCGCAGGCCGCGCCGGTCCCCGCCTGAGCGTTGCGTGCGCGCGCCGGTCTCGGCCTGAGCGTTGCCGGCGCGCGCCGGTCGCGGCTGAGGATCGCCGGTGCGCGCCGGTCTCGGCCCTGGCGTTACGGTTCGCACATGCGGGTGATCGCGGGACGGCTCGGCGGCAGGCGCCTGCGTGCCCCAGCCGGGCGGACCACGAGGCCGACCTCCGAGCGCGTGCGCGAGGCGGTGTTCTCGATGCTCGGCTCCGTCCTCGACGCGCGCGTGCTCGACCTGTTCGCGGGCACCGGCGCGCTCGGCATCGAGGCGCTCTCGCGTGGCGCGCGCGCGGCGGTGTTCGTCGAGCGCGACGGCGCTGCCGCGCGGGCGCTCGGCGAGAACCTCGCCGCGCTCGGGATCGGCGCGAGCGCCGCCGAGGTGCGGCGCGTGGACGCGCTCGCGGCGCTGCGCGACGCAAGCGCGCGTCAGGAGACATACGATCTGGTCTTCATCGACCCCCCCTATGCGTGGCCACGGCCAGCACCGTCGGACTCGGCGCTTGCGAGCGGCGAGCGCCGGGGCGCACAGCTCTGGGCGCTGTTGCCGGCGCTGCTGCGCTCCGGTGCGCGCGTCGTCGTCGAGAGCGACAGGCGGGCGCCAATGGAGCTCCCCGGCCCGGGAGCGGGCGCGCTCGCGCTCGAGCGGCGCAGGCGCTACGGAGACACATCGATCACAATCCACCGCCAGCAATGACCGCCTCCCGCCCATCGATAGCCGTGTGCCCCGGCTCGTATGACCCGATCACCAACGGTCACCTCGACGTGATCCGCCGCGCGGCGAGCCTGTACGACGAGGTCGTCGTCGCCGTCGTCAACCGCTCTGTGCGCAAGAGCGGCGCGCTGTTCGAGATCGACGAGCGCGTCGGCTTCGTGCGGCGCGCGCTCGCCGACCTCGACGGCGTGCGCGTCGAGCCGTTCTCGACGCTCGTCGTGGACTTCGCCCGCTCGGTCGGCGCCAAGGCGATCGTCAAGGGCCTGCGCGCGATCTCCGACTTCGAGTACGAGCTCGAGATGAACCAGCTCAACCGGCGCCAGGACCCCGAGATAGAGTCCGTCTACCTGATGGCCTCCCCCCAGTACAGTTTCCTGTCATCGAGCGGCGTCAAGGAGCTCGCCACCTTTGGAGGCAAGATCGATGATCTCGTCCCCGAGGAGGTCGCCCAGCGCTTGCAGGAGGAGCTTCGACGCTGACGAAGAATGGGAGATGTGAGGCCGAGCTTTATGATCAAAACGACGGGCCGGAAGCCCGCCGCCGCTGGCTAGCAAAATGGACGTCCTCGTACTCATAGACAAGCTCGACGACTTGGTGCACAACGCCAAGACGATCCCGCTCAGCGATTCCGTGCGCGTCGACAAGGAGGAGATCTACGACATCCTCGACCAGATGCGCGCGACGATCCCTGAGGAGATCAAGCAGGCGCGCTGGATCGTCAAGGAGCGCCAGGAGATGCTCGCGGAGGCCAAGAAGGAGGCCGAGCGGATCATCAAGGAGGCGCGCGAGCGCCAGGAGAAACTGGTCGGCCAGGAGGAGGTCACCAAGCAGGCCGAGCGCGCCGCCGAGGACATCGTCGAGGACGCGCGCGCGCGCGAGCGCGAGATCAGGCTCGGCGCCGAGGACTACGCGGATGAGATCCTCAACACGCTCGAGGTCAACCTCTCGAAGTTCATCGCCGCCGTCCAGCGCGGGCGCGAGCGCCTGCAGGGCAAGGACGAACCAGCCGAGGTCAGCTGACGAGCGACCGCCCCGAGATCGCGTGCGAATCCTCACTTTGGGGTAGGGTCGAGAGGTGAACGCCGAGCTCGCCGCACGCACCGCCCGTTACAAGCTGCAGGTAGCAAAGACGTTCATCGACACCGGCATCCTGCGCCCGAGCAGGCCCGACCGCACGCTGCGCTCGCTCGCCGCCCTGCGCAGCTGGGGACCCACCCCGGCCGCCGCCTACCTCGGCTCGGCCGCTCGCTATCCCGATCGCATCGCGGTCGTCGACGAGCGCGGCACGCTCAGCTTCGAGGAAGTCCACCGGCGCACCAACGCGCTCGCTCACGGGCTGCGCGACGCCGGCGTCGACGCGGGCGACGGCGTGGCGATCATGTGCCGCAACCATCGCGGCTTCATCGACGCGACCGTCGCCGCGTCCAAGCTCGGCGCGAGCGCCCTGTACCTCAACACCGCCTTCGCCGGGCCGCAGATCGCCGACGTGCTCGCGCGCGAGGACCCCGTCGCGGTGATCTACGACGAGGAGTTCGCCGAGCTCGTGCGCGACGGCGCCGCCGGGCGCAAGCGCTTCATCGCCTGGCGCGAGTCGCCCGCGAAAGCCTCGCCCGACGGCGAGTGTCCGCAGATCGAGGATCTGATCAAGGCCGGCGAGCGCTCGGACCTGCGGCCCCCCGCCGAGCGCGGGCGCGTCGTGATCCTCACCTCCGGCACCACCGGCGCGCCCAAGGGCGCCGCGCGCAAGGAGCCCGACTCGATCGAGCCGATGGCCGCGATGTTCTCCAAGATCCCGCTGCGCGCGCGCGAGACGACCGTGATCGCCGCGCCCATGTTCCACTCGTGGGGCTTCGCCCACTTCACGCTCGCGCTGCCGCTCGGCTCGACGCTCGTGCTCCGCAGGAAGTTCGACCCGGAGGAGACGCTCGCGGCGGTCGCGCGCCACAGGGCGAGCGCGCTCGCGGTCGTGCCCGTGATGCTCCAGCGGATCCTCGAGCTCGGACCCGAGACGATCGGCCGCTACGACACCAGCTGCCTGCGCGTGATCGCCGCGAGCGGCTCGGCGCTGCCCGGAGAGCTCGCCACGCGCGTGATGGACACCTTCGGAGACGTCCTCTACAACCTGTACGGCTCCACCGAGGTCGCCTGGGCGACGATCGCGACCCCCGCGGACCTGCGGGCCGCGCCCGGGACGGCCGGCAGGACCCCGCTGGGGACGATCGTCAAGCTCCTCGACGCCGAGGGCCGCGAGGTGCCCGACGGCGAGGGCGGGCGGATCTTCGTCGCCAACGAAATGATGTTCGAGGGCTACACCGGCGGCGGCGGCAAGGAGATCGTCGGCGGCCTGATGAGCACCGGCGACGTCGGCCACTTCGACGCCGGCGGGCGACTGTTCGTCGACGGCCGCGACGATGAAATGATCGTCAGCGGCGGCGAGAACGTTTTCCCGCGCGAGGTCGAGGACCTGCTCGCCGACCATCGCGAGGTCGCGGACGTCGCCGTCATCGGCGTCGAGGACAAGGAGTTCGGCCAGCGCCTGAAGGCGTTCGTCGTGCCGCGCAACGGCACCGCATCGTCCCCGGAGGGGGAGCTGAGCGTCGAGGCGATCCAGGCCTACGTCAAGCACAACCTCGCCCGCTACAAGGTCCCGCGCGACGTTGTGTTCGTCAAGGAGCTGCCGCGCAACGCCACCGGCAAGATCCTCAAGCGCGAGCTGCACGCCAACCCGTAGGCGCGCGCCCCGTCCAGCCCCGTTCGTGCCCGCAACCCGCCCGTGCGCGCAACCGCGGGCGCGCGCGCAAGCCCGGGCGTGCCGGCAACCCCGGGCGTGCGCGCAACCGCGGGCGCGCGCAAGCCCGGGCGAGCCGGCAACCCCGGGCGTGCGCGCAACCCCGAGCGTGCGCGGCGCCCGTGCGGTGCGCGCCGCCGGCTATCCGCTCGCTCTCGGCTAGCCTGGGTGACGATGGCTGTGCAGACCCGCGAGCTCGACCTGGCGGGCCTGCGGCTGAGCCCCGGCGAGGGCCGCAGGCTGGCGCTTAGGAGCACGATCGAGCCGCTGATGCTCGGCAGCGAGCGCTACCACGCCGAGCCGCCGGCGCCCGAGAGCGGCGCGGTGCCAGTCGAGCTGAGCGTCTCGCGCATGAACGGCGGCGGCTATGCCCTGCGGCTGCGCTTCGCCGCGCTCGCCTGCGGGCCGTGCATGCGCTGCCTGAAGCCGGCGGGCACGCGGATCGAGGTCGAGGCGCGCGAGGTCGACGTGCCGGGCGGCGGCGAGGAGCTCGACAGCCCCTACGTGCACAACGAGACGCTCGAGCTCGCCGCCTGGGCACGCGACGCGTTCGCGCTCGCGCTGCCCGCCAAGATTCTCTGCCGCGATGACTGCGCCGGCCTGTGCCCGGTATGCGCCGCCGACCTTTCCGAGGTCGGCGCCGAGCACCACCACGAGTCCGCCCCCGACCCGCGCTGGGCCAAGCTGCGCGACCTGGAGCTCGGGTAGCTCCCAGCGACCCTGGTAGCCTTCTCACGCCCATGGCCGTCCCCAAGAAAAAGCAGTCCCACAGCCGCACCGCCAAGCGCCGGGCCCAGCACAAGATCGGCACGCCGGCGCTCAACGCCTGCCCGCGCTGCCACAGCCCGCGCCGTCCGCACCGCGTCTGCCCGGTGTGCGGCACCTACGCCGGCCGCGAGATCGTGGCCCCGGGCGAGCACGAGCACGATCACGACCACGACTAGCGGTCCGTGACGCCAGCCGACGGGTTCTGCGGCTCACCGGTCCCTCCGGCACCAGGCCAGCGGCCGGTGGTCGCCGTCGACTGCAACGGCGCCGACCTGGGTCCCGCCGAGGTCGCGGCCGGCGCCGCGAGCGCCGCTCGCCAGGGCGCGCGGGTGCTGCTGTTCGGGCCTGCCGCCGAGCTCGGGCAGCTGCCCGCGGGCGTCGAGGTGATCGACGCGCCCATCTCGATCGCCAAGGCTCAGGACCCCGCGCTGGCCGTGCGCCGAACGCCCGCCGCCTCGATCGTGCAGGCCGCAGTCGCCGTCGCGCAGGGGCGCGCGCAGGCGCTCGTGTGCGCCGGCGCGACCGGCGCGGCGCTAGCGGCGGGGATCTTCAACATCAAGCGCGCGCCCGGGATCTACCGGCCGGCGCTCGCGATCCCGCTGCCCGTCCCGCACCGGCCCGTCACGCTGCTGGACGTCGGGGCGAGCGCCGAGGCGCGCCGCGAGCACCTCGTGCAGTTCGCGTTCATGGGCGCCGCGCTCGCGCGCACCGTGATCGGCGTGCGCGCGCCGCGCGTCGGGCTGCTCTCAAACGGCGAGGAGCGGGGGCGGGGCAGCGAGCTCGTGATCGAGACCCACGCCGAGCTGCGCGAGCGCGCGATCAGCGCCCGGGCGGGCCTCGACGCGTTCGAGTTCATCGGCAACGTCGAGGGCGGCGACGTCGTCTCCGGGGTCGCGGACGTGATCGTCACCGACGGCTTCACCGGCAACGTCGCGCTGAAGCTGATGGAGGGCGTCTCCCAGGCGATGCTCGGCGCGATCCGGGAGGCCGCCATGTCCTCGCCGAAAGCCAAGCTCGGCGGCGTGCTGCTGCGCAGCGCGCTCACCGGCTTTCGCGAGCAGGTCGATCCCGAGGCCAATGGCGGCGCCTACCTGCTCGGGCTGCGTCGCCTCGGGGTCGTGCCCCACGGGCGCTTCACCCGCGTCGGCTTCGCCCAGGCGATCCTGCGCGCCGAGCGCGGGGCGCGCGAGGACATCGTCGCGCAGACCCATCACGCGCTCGAGCAGGCCGGCGCGCTCAGGCGCTCGCCCCTGTCCGCGTCTGGCGCTAGCCTGCCGCAGGCGCGATGACCGCTGAGCCGATGACCCGCGAGCAAGTTCTCGAGCTGATCCGCGGCCACCTGGCCGACGAGCTCGACGTCGACCGCGAGGCGATCGAGGAGGACACGCGCTTCAAGGAGGATCTCGAGGCGGACTCGCTCGACCTGTACACGCTCGTGCAGGAGCTAGAGGACACATACGGGGTGCGCATGTCCGACGAGCAGGCCGCGCAGATCCTCACGGTGGGAGCCGCCGTCGACTTCGTGCTGGCCCACGACGGGACCGTCGATGCGGGGGCGTGATGCTGCTCGCGAGCCTGCTCGAGGAGCTGCCCGAGGACCTCGCGCGCCAGGTCTTCACGCACGCCTCCTGGAGCGAGCGCCCGAGCGACTCCTACACGCGCCTTGCGTTCCTCGGCGACAGCGTGCTCGCGCTCGCGGTCACCGCATACCTGTACCCGCGCCTGGAGGCCGACCGCTACGGCGCGGGCAGGCTCACCAAGATCCGCGCGCAGGCCGTCTCCGGCGTCTCCTGCCGAGCGGTCGCCGAGCGCCTGGACCTGCCCTCGCGCCTGCGCGCGGCGGCCCCGCCGGGCGTGCGCGAGAACATCGTCGCGCTCGTCGAGACCGAGCGCGTGCTCGCCTCCGTGATCGAGGCGGTGATCGGCGCCTGCTACCTGCACGCCGGCTACGAGCGCACCGCCGAGGCGGTCGTGGAGGCGTTCGCCCCCGAGATCGAGCATGCGCTGGAGCATCCCCTGGACTTCAAGTCGACGCTGCAGGAGCTGCTCGCGCGCCGCGGCGCGCAGGTCAGCTACGAGGTCAGCGGCGAGCAGGGGCCCCCGCACGAGCGCACCTACTCCGTGATCGCTCTGGTCGACGGGCGCGCGCTCGGCGCCGGCAGCGGGCGCAGCAAGAAGCACGCCGAGCAGGAGGCCGCGCGCGTGGCCGTCGAGCGCCTCGAGTCCGAATGAGCAGTCGCGCATGCGCCTGAAGTCGGTGACGCTGAACGGCTTCAAGTCGTTCCCCGAACGCACGCGCCTCGACTTCGGCCCGGGCGTCAGCGTGGTCGTCGGCCCGAACGGCTCCGGCAAGTCGAACGTGACCGACGCGGTGCTGTGGGCGATGGGCGAGCAGTCGCCGCTGGCCGTCCGCGGGCAGTCGATGCAGGACGTGATCTTCGGCGGCGGCCGGGGCGTGCAGCCGCGCAGCGCCGCGGAGGTGGAGATCGTGCTCGACAACTCCGACGGCAGCCTCGAGCTGCCGCTCAGCGAGATCTCGATCGTGCGCCGCCTGGAGCGCAGCGGCGAGGGCGGCTACCGGCTCAACGGCGCCCGCTGCCGCCTGAGCGACGTGGTCGAGGCGCTGTCCGACACCGGCCTGGGCAAGGAGACCCACTCGGTCGTCTCGCAGGGGCGCGTCGAGGCGATCGTCACCTCAAAGCCGCGCGATCGGCGCCTGCTGATCGAGGAGGCCGCCGGCCTGGGCAAGCACCGCAAGCGCCGCCGCCGGGCGCAGCTGAAGCTCGAGCGCACCCAGGAGAACCTCGACCGCGCGCTCGACATCGAGCGCGAGGCCCGCAGCCGCCTGCGCCCGCTCAAGCGCCAGGCCGAAGCCGCGCAGCTGCACGAGCGCCTGCAATATCAGATCCTGCAAGCGCGCATGCAGATCGCGCGCGAGGACCTGCGCGCCTGCCGGGTCGAGCTCGAGCAGGCCGAGCAGCGGGCGGCGCGGGCGCGCGACGCGCGCGCCGAGGTCGAGCTGCGGCTCGCCGAGACGGTCGAGCGCCGCGGCGCGGCCGAGCGCGCGCTGGCCGAGCGCAGCGAGCGCCACGACGCGCTCTCCGGCCTGCTCTATGACGCGCGCTCGGCGCGCGAGCGCTTGCAGCTGCGCGGCGAGCAGGTCGACACACGCGCGCACGCGCTCGCGCGCAGGATCGAGCAGGTCGAGCTCGACCTCCGCGGGCTCACGCAGGCGGACCGCGACGACGGCCAGCAGGCGCAGGACGCGCTCAGCGAGGACCGGATCGCCGCGCTCGAGTCCCAGCTCGGCGAGCTGCACGCCACGCGGGCGCAGGAGATCGAGCGCGAGATCGCCGGGCTGGGAGCCGAGCACGAGCGCCAGCGCGTGCTCCTCGCAGAGGCCGAGCGCGACCTCGCGGACGCGCGCGCCGCCCGCGAGCACGCCGACGAGCACGCCGAGCGGCTGCGCGAAGGCCTCGCGGGCGCTGAGCGCGGGGCGCAGACGGCGCGGCGCGAGTCCGAGCGCGTCGGCGCCGAGCTCGCGGCGGCCAACCAGTTCCTGCGCGCCCACGCGCGCGTCGGCGCCGAGCCCGCCGGGGCGCCGAAGGCGCTCAGCGAGGAGCTGCGCGTGCAGGACGGCTATGAGCTCGCGCTCGCGGCCGCGCTCGGCGGGCGCCTGGACGCGGCCCTCGTCAAGGACGTCGCCGGCGCCGAGGTGCTGCTCGACCGGGCCGGGCCCGACGGCGGCGCCGCGCTGTTGGCCGACCCGGACACGGGCGCACGGCCTGCGAGCCCCCGCCCGCCGGCGCAGCCGCTGCCCGGAGCGCGCCGCCTGCCGGAGCTGCTCAGCGGACCCCCCGAGGTGCTGGGACTCGCGGGGCGTCTGCTCGCCGACGCGTGGGTGGTGGAGCGCCTGGAGGACCTGCCGCGGGACTTCACCGGGATCGCCGCGACGCGCTCGGGACGCGTGTGGTTCGGCGCCTGGGGCGAGGTGCGCCAGCTGAGCGAGGGCGGAAGCGAGCGCGTGCTCGCCCGCCGCAACGAACGCGACCGGCTGCTCGGCGACGCCGAGCGCGCCGCCGAGGCCGAGCGCACGGCGCGCGCCGGCTGCGAGCTTGCGCTGACCGAGCTCGCGGCGGCCGAGCAGGAGCGCACCGCCGCCGAGCACGCGCTGCGCGTCGCCGAGCGCAGCCACGCCGAGGCGGCCGAGGCACGACGGCGCACGCAATGGCTGATCGAGCAGCGCCGCGCGGCGCCCGCGCACGGAGCGCTCGCCGTCAGGCAGGCCGAGCTCGAGGGCGAGCTCGCCGCCGAGCGCCGCGGGCGCGAGCGCCGCGAGCGCGAGCGCGGCGAGCGGCTCGCCAGGATCGAGCGCCTGCGCCGCCAGCGCGACGCCGACCGCGCGAGCGCTCCGCGCGCCGGGCGCCTCGCCGCCGCGCTGGGAGCGGCGCTCGCCGCCGTCGGCACCCGCGTCGGCGAGCTCGAGCGGGAGCTCGCCGCCGACCGCGCCGCGGGCGAGGAGATGGCCGGCACGCTGCGCGCATGCGCCGCCCAGGAGGCGGAGATCCAGGCCGAGCTGCGCGCCCGCGGCGAGGGCGTGACCACCGCCGAGGTCGCCGCACAGCGCCTGCGCGACCGCGCGAGCGAGGGCGAGCTCGAGTGCGCCGGGATAGCCGAGCAGCTCGGCGCCTCAGTCGAGCCCGGCGAGCAAGCCGAGGAGCCGGCCGGCGAGGAGGAGCTCGAGCTCCTGCGGGCGCGCGTGCAGCGGCTCACCCGCCGGCGCGAGCAGCTCGGCCCGGTCAACCCGCTCGCAAGCCAGGAGCACGCGCAGGCGCTCGCGCACGTCGAGGAGCTCGAGAGCCAGCGCGTCGACCTCGAGACCGCGCTCCGCGAGCTGCGCTCGGTGATCCGCGAAACCGACCGCCAGATACAGCAGACCTTCGAGCGGACGTTCGCGGCCGCCGCACGCAACTTCGAGGAGCTCGTCGGCGAGGTCTTCCCCGGCGGCAGCGGACGCCTGCGCCTCGTCCGCGACGAACAGGCGCCCAGGCCGGTGCTCGGCGGCCAGCCGCTGCCCGACACCGACAGCCCCGAGGGCGACGGGGTCGCGGCGGCCGTCGAAGCCGAGAGCGAGGCCGGGCGCGGCGAGCGCGAGGAGGAGCAGCTTCCGGGGGTCGAGATCGAGATCACCCCCGCGGGGAAGTCGACCAAGCGCTTGACGCTGCTCTCCGGCGGCGAGAAGTCGATGACCGCGCTCGCCTTCCTGTTCGCCGTCTTCCTCGCGCGCCCCTGCCCGTTCTACATCCTCGACGAGGTCGAGGCGGCGCTCGACGACCTCAACCTCGAACGCTTCCTCACGCTGCTGCGCCGCTACTGCGACCGCGCCCAGTTCATCGTCATCACCCACCAGAAGCGCACGATGGAGGCCGCCGACTGGCTGTATGGGGTCTCGATGGGCGCAGACGGCGTCTCGAAGGTCCTCTCGCGGCGACTGCCGGCCGAAGCGGCGCCCGCCGCGGAGGTCGCCGAGGTCGCCGAGGTCGCCTGAGCGCCGCGGCGGGCGCCATACGCGCGGGGTCCGCTGCTATCCTCGCGCGCCCCGTGGCGCGCGACTGGAGCGAAGCGTTCATCACCGGCGAGCACGCCCGGGCCGGCTCCGAGCGCGGCGAGCAGGAGCCCGAGCCCGACGGGCCGCGCGCCCGGCGGGGCCTGCTGCGCAGGCTGCGCGAGAGCATGGCCAAGACCCGCCAAGCGCTCGGCTCGGAGATCCAGGCGACCCTGTTCGGGGAGCTCGACGAGAGCACCTGGGAACGCCTGGAGGAGGCGCTGATCATGGCGGACGTCGGTGCGAGCACGACCGCCTCGGTGGTCGCGACGCTCGAGGCGCAGGCGTCGGCCGGCGAGCTCGAGGGCGGGGAGGCGCTCAGCGAGCGGCTGATCGAGCTGCTCGCGAGCACCGCCGGCGTCGGCGACGGGCGCATCGACCTGCGCGCCAGGCCGACGGTGCTGATGGCCGTCGGCGTCAACGGCACCGGCAAGACGACGACGATCGGCAAGCTCGCCTGGCAGCTGCACGAGCGCCTTGGTGTCAGCGTGCTGCTCGCCGCCGCCGACACGTTCCGCGCGGCCGCCGAGGAGCAGCTCGAGGGCTGGGCGCGGCGGGCGGGCGCTCAGATCGTGACCGGGCCGCCCGGATCGGACCCCGGTGCGGTCGCCTTCGACGCGATCGCAAAGGCGCGCGCAAGCGGCATCGAGGTGGTGATCGTCGACACCGCCGGGCGGCTGCACACGCAGGATGACCTGATGGGAGAGCTCGCCAAGCTGCGACGCGTGATCTCCAGGCAGCTCGACGGCGCCCCGCACGAGACGCTGCTCACGATCGACGCGAGCACCGGCCAGAACGGACTGCGTCAGGCGCGCCTGTTCGCCCAGGCGGCCGAGGTCAGCGGCGTGGTCCTGACCAAGCTCGACGGCACCGCGCGCGGAGGCATCGCGCTCGCGATCGCGCGCGAGCTCGAGTTGCCGGTCAAGCTGATCGGGGTGGGCGAGAGCGTCGAGGATCTGCGCCCGTTCGACGCCACGGAATTTGCGCGCGCTTTGATCGCGCAGGAGTAACCTGGAGTCATGGATTGGATCCTGTGGGTCGTGGCGGCCTGCGCCCTCGGCGCCGGCGAGATGCACACCGGCAGCCTCTACCTGCTGCCGTTCGCCCTCGGCGCGGGGCTCGCCGCCGCGGTCAGCGTGGCCGGCGTGGGCGCGCCGCTCGCCGTGGTCGTGTTCGTGCTCGCCTCGGCGATCGCGTTCGGCGCGCTGCGCCCGATCGCACACCGCCACCGGCGCCTGCCGCCCGCGATCCGCACCGGGGCCGCCGCGCTCGTCGGCCATCGCGCGATGGTGCTCGAGCGGATCGCCAACGCCGAGGGCGTCGGCTGCGTGAAGATCGACAACGGCGAGGTGTGGACCGCGCGCAGCTACGACGAGGACGAGGTGATCGACGCCGGCGAGCGCGTCGAGGTCGTCGAGATACGCGGCGCGACCGCGCTGGTGATGCAGTAGGAGGCGCCGGCGAGGATGCGCGATCTGCTCTTCGAGAACGTAGGTGAAAGGAAGCCATGGCCGTTCTGATCGTCGTGATCGTGCTCATCGTGTTCGCGCTCGCGGTCGCCGCGCGCACGATCCGGGTGATTCCCCAGGCGCGCGCGGGCGTCGTCGAGCGGCTCGGCCGCTACAGCCGGACGCTCGAGCCGGGCCTGACGCTCGTGACGCCCTTCATCGAGCGCGTGCGCCCGCTCGTGGACCTGCGCGAGCAGGTCGTCAACTTCGCCCCGCAGTCGGTGATCACCGACGACAACGTGGTGGTGGGAATCGAGACGGTGCTGTACTTCACGATCACCGACCCGCGCTCGGCCACATACGAGATCGCCAATCCGCTGCAGGCGATCGAGCAGCTGACCGTGACGACGCTGCGCAACGTGATCGGCGGGCTCACCCTGGAGGCGACGCTGACCGCGCGCGAGAACGTCAACGCCGAGCTGCGCACCGTGCTCGACGAGGCGACCGGCAAGTGGGGCATCCGCATCAACCGCGTCGAGATCAAGTCGGTCGACCCGCCGCCGGACATCCGCACGGCGATGGAGAAGCAGATGCGCGCCGAGCGCGATCGCCGCGCCGCGATCCTGACCGCCGAAGGCGAGAAGCAGTCGCAGATCCTCACCGCCGAGGGCGCCCAGCAGGCCGCGGTGCTGACCGCCGAAGGCGCCCAGCAGGCGGCGGTGCTGGACGCCGAGGGCGCGCGCCAGGCCGCGATCCTGCGCGCCGAGGGAGAAGCGAAGGCAATCGACACGGTCTTCAAAGCGATCCACGAGGGCAAGCCCGACCGCGCGCTGCTCAGCTACGAATACCTGAAGATGCTGCCCGAACTGGCCGAAGGCGAAGCCAACAAGGTGTTCGTCGTGCCCTCGGAGTTCGCCGAGGCGTTCGGCGGCATCGGCGAGGCGCTCAAAGGCCGTCTCGGCGACGGTGGCCCGCCGTCCTCGGGGACATCCGCGAACCGCCTCGAGCGGGGCTCCTCGGCCTCCGCAAACTCGACGCCAGCGGCCCCCGAGCACGAGTCCTAGGGCCGCCCGCGCTCGCGCGCCGCGCGGCGGCGGCGTCGAGCCGGGCGCGGCGCCCCGGCGGGGCACGTGAGCGCGAGCCCGCGGCTGCCAGAATCAAGCGAGCATGTTCGACGCCCTCGCTGAGAAGCTGCAAGCGACCCTGGCCGACGTGCGCCAGCGCGGCACCCTGACAGAGCAGGACGTCGACGCCGCGATGCGCGAGATCCGGCTCGCCCTGCTCGAGGCGGACGTCAACTTCAAGGTCGTGCGGCAGTTCACCTCCGAGCTGCGGGAGCGCTGCCTCGGGGCCGATGTGATCGGTGGCCTGAACCCGGGTCATCAGGTCGTGAAGATCGTCGCCGAGGAGCTCACGCGGCTGATGGGCGGCGCAGCCGACGATGACCCGCCGCGGCTCAGCTTCTCGGCGCGCCCTCCGACCGTGATCCTGATGGCCGGACTGCAGGGCTCGGGCAAGACGACCGCCACGGCCAAGCTCGCGCGGCACCTGCGCGTCGAGCACGGCTCCTCGGTGGCGCTCGCCGCCTGCGACACCTACAGGCCGGCGGCCGTCGAGCAGCTCGTGACGGTCGGCGCGCAAGCGGGCGCCGAGGTCTATCACCGCAGCCCACCCGCCCCCGATCGGGACCCCGTCGAGATCGCCGCGTGGGCGCTCGAGCGCGCTAGGCAGGACGGCAAGGACGTGCTGATCGTCGACACCAGCGGGCGCCTGCACGTCGACGAGCAGCTGATGGCCGAGCTCGTGCGCATCCGCGACGCCGTCGAGCCCCACGACGTGCTGCTCGTGCTCGACGCGATGACCGGGCAGGACGCCGTCAACGTCGCCACGAGCTTCGCGCAGGCGGTCGGCTTCGACGGCGTGCTCATGAGCAAGCTCGACGGCGACGCGCGCGGCGGCGCGGCGCTGTCCGTGAAGGCCGTCACCGGCAAGCCGATCATGTTCGCCTCCACGGGCGAGAAGCTCGAGCAGTTCGAGCGCTTCCACCCGGACCGCATGGCGCAGCGGATCCTCGGCATGGGCGACGTGCTCAGCCTGATCGAGCAGGCCGAGCGCGAGATCGACGAGGACGAGGCGCTCGCGTTGCAGCGCAAGCTGCGCCGCAACGAGTTCGGGCTCGACGACTTCCTCGATCAGCTGAAGATGGTGCGCAAAATGGGGCCGCTGACGAGCATCCTCGGGATGATCCCCGGCTTCGCCGGGGTGGGCGGGCATCAACGTAAGAACATGAAGCTCGACGAACGCGAGCTCGACCGGATCCAGGCGATCATCCTCTCGATGACCCCCGAAGAGCGCCGCCACCCCGAGCTGATCAAGGGCTCGCGCCGGCTGCGGATAGCGCGCGGCTCGGGCACCAACGTGCAGCAGGTCAACCGCCTGGTCAAGCAGTTCGGCCAGATGCGCAAGGTCATGCGCCAGGTCGGCCGCGGCAAGATGCCCGACATCGGCGCGCTGATGCGCGGTGCGCGCTGAGCGGCGCCGGCGCCGCGTATCGCCCGGGGTGCGGGCATGCAGCCAATTGTCTGTAGTACGTTTCGCTAAGCTCCAATCCTGGAAAGTGACGCTATGGGCAGCAGCCGGCTGTCTATAGACGATCGTCTAAAGACAGAAAGAGGGCAACGTGGCGGTAAGGCTGAGGCTCACGCGCGTGGGCGGCAGGAAGGACCCGATATGGCGGGTGGTGGTCGCCGACCAGCGCTCCCCCCGCGACGGGCGCGTGATCGAGACGATCGGCCACTACAACGCGCAAACCGATCCATCGAGCATCGTCATCGACGAGGAGCGCGCCCGCAGCTGGCTGGCGCGCGGCGCGCAGCCCTCGGACGCGGTCCGCAAGCTGCTGCGCATCCAGGGCATCCAGACCCCGACCGGCTAGGGCCGCGACACGGCGCACCGATGGCCAGCGAGAACCCCAGGAAGCTGCTGGAGTACCTCGCCGAAGGTCTGGTCGACGACCCCGAGGCGGTCGAGGTCGAGCAGTTCGAGGAGGACGACGGCACGATCGTGCTCGAGCTGTGTGTCGCGGCCGACGACTACGGCAGGGTGATCGGCCGCGGCGGGCGCACGGCGCACGCGCTGCGCACGGTCGTCAAAGCGGCGGCCGCCGGCGAGGGCAGCCACGTGCTCGTCGACATCGTCGATTGACGCGCGCGCCCGGCGAGCAGCCGCGCGAGCCGTCGGCGGGCGCGGCGCCCCGCGAGCGGCCACACGGTGCGCCGACCCGCGCGCCCGTCCCAAGACACGCCCCGAGCGTGCCGGCGGGGCGCGTCGGGCGCCCGCACGGCCTCGACGGCAGCTTCTACGTCACCCGGCCGCGCGCGCGGCTGCTCGGACTCGGCGCCGAGCTGACGGTGGCGGGGCGCGTCGCGAAGATCGTCCGCCGGGCGGGAACCGCGCAGCGCCCGATCGTGCGGCTGGAGGGCGTCGAGGATCGCGCCGGCGCGGAGGCGCTGCGTGGGGAGCAGTTGAGCGTCGCCGGCGAGCACGCACCGGCGCTCGAGCCCGGCGAATGGTGGGCGCACGAACTCGAGGGCTGCGAGGTGCTCGACGGCGAGCGGCTGCTCGGCGCCGTCAGCCGCCTGATCGAGCTGCCCTCGTGCGAGGCGCTCGAGGTGCGACCGCCCGGCGGCGGCGAGCCGCTGCTGGTGCCGATGGTCAAAGACGCCGTCCGCGGCGTCTTTCCCGAGCAGCGGCGCATCGACGTGGACCTAGAGTTCCTCGGGCTCGACCGGAAACAGGGCGGGCAGGCATGAACATCGACGTCTTTACGCTGTTCCCCGAGTGGTTCGAGTGGTTCGCCGCCCAGCGCCACGTCAGCAACGTGCTCGCTTCCGGCTCGCGCCTGGAGTGCGTGAACCCGCGCGATCACACGCCCTTGAGCGGCAGACAGGTGGACGACACGCCGTTCGGCGGGGGCGCTGGGATGGTGCTGCGCGTGGATGTCCTGGACAGCGCGCTGCGGGCGCGCTACGGCGTCGATCCCGAGCGGCTGCCCCGCGAGCGCCGCGTGGTCGCGCTCGCGCCCGGCGGGCGTCTGCTGGACGAGCCGCTCGTGCAGGAGCTCGCCGGCGAGCAACGGCTGACGCTCTTGTGCGGGCGCTACGAGGGCTTTGACGAGCGGATCCTCGAGCACTTCACGAGCGACGTCGTGTCGATCGGACGCTACGTGCTCAGCGGCGGCGAGCTCGCGGCGATGGTGCTATGCGACGCGGTGCTGCGCAAGCTCCCCGGCGCCCTCGGCGACGAGCGCTCGGCGACCGAGGAGTCCTTCAGCGCCGCTCTGGAAGGCAACCCCGAGTACCCCCATTACACGCGTCCGGCCGAGTACCGCGGCTGGCGCGTGCCCGAGGTGCTGCTCTCCGGCCACCACCGGCAGATCGAGCGCTGGCGGGCGCAGCGCAGCAGCGAACGCGGCGCCGCGCGCCAAGCCGACGGCGAGCGCTAGGCCGTACGCCACGGCCGCGCGCTCGCGCCCCTGCTGCGCCGGACTGCGCCCGGCGTTCGCTACCATTGCTGCTCGCGCTGGCGGAGACCTCCGCCGTGGCTGTCGCCGGCCACAGGCGCATCTCTCCTTGACCGTCATGAGCAGCGTTATCGCAACCATCGAGCGCGCGCAGTTGCGACGCGTCCCAAGCTTCGCCCCGGGCGACCGCGTCAAGGTCCATTTCCAGGTGATCGAGGGCACCCGCAGTCGCGTGCAGGTCTTCGAGGGCGTCGTGATCAAGCGTCAGGGCCACGGCGCGCGCGAGACGTTCACCGTACGCAAGCAGTCATTCGGAGTCGGCGTCGAGCGCATGTTCCCGCTGCACTCGCCCAAGATCGAGCGCATCGAGCTGGCCGCGCGCGGCGACGTTCGCCGCGCCAAGCTCTACTACCTGCGCGACCGCGTGGGCAAGCGCGCGCGCGTGCGCGAGCGCCGCTACGCCGGCCCCGAGCTGACGGTCGAGCCCGGCCTGCTCGACGAGCCGAGCCCGGCGAGCGCGGATCGCCCGGCGGACGATGCGGCCGGGCAGACCGACGCACGGACCGTCGCCGACGGCCACGCGCAGGAGGGGGCGCAAGCCGAGGCGGGGCGGGACGAGCCCGCGGTCGCGGCGGCGGCCGACAGCCCCTCCGACGCCGGCGGCGCCGAGGGGGGCGTCAGCGCCGGCGATGAGCCGGCGTGAAGTCGCCCTCGAAGACCCGCGGCAAGCGCTCGGTGGCAAACGCCGGCGCGAACGCCGCGGTGGAGGTCAAGACCGGGCGCAAGCAGTCCAAATCGACCACCGCCGCGATCGTCGAGCTGGTCGTGATCATCTGCGTCGCGCTCGCGCTCGCGTTCGCCATCCAGGCGTGGATCATCAAGCCGTATCGCATCCCAAGCGGCTCGATGGAGCCGACGCTCGCGATCGGCCAGCGGGTGCTCGTCAATCGCATCGGGATGGACTTCGGCGAACCGCACGTCGGCGAGATCGCGGTCTTTCACCCGCCTGAAGGCGCCGAGCAGGAGGAGTGCGGGCCCACGCCCCACGTGATCAAGTTCGGCGGCGCTCCGTGCTCGGCCCCGGTGCCAAAGCAAGACACGGGCGTGAACTTCATCAAGCGCATCGTCGCCGGCCCCGGCGACGAAATCTACATAAAGGAAGGGCACGTCTACCGCAAGGCCGCGGGCAAGAGCACGTTCGTGCGCGAGCACGACCCGTACATCCGCGAATGCGGCGTCAGCCCCGAGTGCAACTTCCCGACGCCGATCAAGATTCCCGCCGGTCACTGGTTCATGATGGGCGACAACCGTGGCGAATCCGACGACAGCCGGTTCTGGGGACCCGTACCCACAGGATGGATCATCGGACAGGCGATCGCCACCTACTGGCCCCCCGACCGCATCGGCATCTTCTAGCCCCGACGAGGCTGCCATCGGCGCACGCACCCGCTCCCCCGCGTCCGGCCGTTCGGCGCGCGCGCGGCGCCGGGCCCGTCGAGCCGGCAGCGGCAGGCGACTGTTCGCATTCGACCGGCGCCTGGGGTCGCGCCTGGTCGCCGGCGCCGACGAGGCGGGCCGCGGCTGTCTGGCCGGCCCGCTGGTAGCCGCCGGCGTGCTGTTCGACTACGAGGCGCTCACCACCCGTGAGCTGCGCGCGCTCGGCGCGCTCAACGACTCAAAGCAGCACTGCGCCGAGGAGCGCGAGCGGCTATATCCGCTGATCTTGCGCAGCGCCGCCCGCGTCGTGGTCGTGTCCAGGTGCGTGCGCGGGATCGACGCCCGCGGGCTGCACAAGACCAACCTCGCCGCCCTGCGCGACGCCGTGCGCGGGGTCACGGCCGGCCTCGGCGGCGACGTCGTGTGCCTGCTCGACGGCTTTGCCGTGCCCGAGTTCGAGCATCCGCAGCGCGCGATCGTCGACGGCGACGCGACGAGCGCCGCGATCGCCGCCGCCTCGATCGTCGCCAAGGTCAGCCGCGACCGCTTCATGCGCCTCGCCGACGCCCGGCATCCCGGGTGGAGCTTTGCCGAGCACGTCGGCTACTCCACGCCCGCGCACCGCGACGCGATCATGCGCCGCGGCGTCTCGCCCCTGCATCGGATGTCCTTCCAGTCGCTCGCGTATCAGCAGCTCGCGCTGTAGCGCGGGTGGCGAAGGTCGCGCACAGCTTCTCGATGTCCGAGCCGCCCGATCGGGCGTTGCAGCGCTTTCGCGACGAGCTCGGACCCGAGCTCCGTCACAACGCGGGCTTCGTGCTGCAAAACGAAACCGCCGGACGGCTGCGCTACAGCGACGGCATCGTCGACCCGCGCGAGCTCGAGCACTTCGCCGGCGTCGATCCCGGGGCGCACATCCGAGCCGGCTTTCGCCGGCGCCGAGACGCCGGGCTCTACAGGTGGCTGCGGCGCTCGAGCGCCCGGCGCATCCAGGTCGAGTTCGCCGCCGAGGGGCTCGGCACGCGCGTAACCGTGCGCGGACGCGCCCCGCGCAACGTGCGCGACGCGATCGGGCGCCTCGGTCAGCCCGGACGCTGGCCCCAGATCGCCCGCTGACCGAGCCGCTTCGACCGCGCGCCGTCCGTGCGAGCACGTGCGCGACCCTCGCCTCACCACGCCGACTGCACGTGGTCGAGGCGCAGCAGACGATCGCGATCGTCGACGATCACGCCGATCGCGTCGAAGCGGATCGTCTCGACCCGCGGCCGCTTGCGTGGCTGCTCGCACAGCCACGCGGCCGCGAGCCTGCGAACGCGGGCGCGCTGGCGCGGGCGCAGCCACGGCAGCGGCTCCTGCTCGGGCGGGATCGCGCCCGCGGGCGCTCGCGCGCGACGCGTCTTGACCTCGACGAACACGAGCGCGCGCTCATCGAGTGCGATCAGGTCGATCTCGCCGTAGCGAGTCCGGACGTTGCGCGCGAGCAGCGCATAGCCGAGCCCTTGCAGGTGCGTGGACGCCAAGCGCTCGCCGAGACGCCCAAGGGCGCGGCGTGGGTTCGGACGAGGGGCGACCGCGCACCGGACGCCATCGCCCGCGGGAGCGCAAGCCGCGGGAGCGCAAGCCGCTCCACCGCGTGGCGCATCTCGCGCACGTGCAGCAGTCGGTCGTCGTCGAGGGCACACGACCCACACGCTAGAGCGAGCGATCCGACCGCAGCCAGCGCTTTGTGCCGATTCAGCGCCGCGCTTGTGTCAGCCGCGTGTCCTGCGGCGTGGAGGTGCTACGCGACGAGCCGCTACAGGACGAACAGGTGCTACGCCACGAGCAGGTGCCACGCGACGAGCCAGCAGGTGCGACGGGCGCGACGAGCCGCTACACGACGCCCGCGCCGCGTGCGTGGGCACGCGCGACGGCTCTGCGAGCGCCATCCACGCCCGTGCGACGCTTTGGGCGCACACGAAGCGGGCGTACCGCGCGGACGGCCGCGCGGCCGGCGCCCTCGGCGCTCTCCGCGTCCCTGACCGCCCACGCCAAGCGCTCGACCAGCTGCGTGGCTGCGTGGCTGGTGCTCAGGTGGACGGAGTGGACGTGCTCGTCGAGGAGCACGGGGGTCTCGTGGGTCAGCTCCGATGAGACGGCGTCGGTGGTGACGATGATTCGGGGCATGCGATCTCCTGAATCCATGGGTTGGCGGGCGGTTTTGGGGATGCTCGCGCCGGCGGGCACGTGGCTCAGATGACGCGGCCGGCGCATTACACACTCATCTAATCATAATTATGAGGAATATCAAGTGGGCGGTCTGCGGACGCGAGCGCGCCCGGGGCCAGGCGTCGCGCGCGCGCCCGGGCCATGCGTCGCGAGCGCGCCCGGGGCCAGGCGTCGCGCGCGCGCCGCGGGCACGCTAGCGTCAGCAGCGTGCCGCACCGCGAGACCCCCGTGGCGCTGACGATCGCCGGCTCGGACTCCGGCGGCGGAGCCGGGATCCAGGCCGATCTGAAGGCGTTCGCGCGCTGCGGCGTGCACGGCGCGAGCGCGATCACCGCGATCACCGCGCAGAGCACCGTGGGTGTGCACGCTGTCCACCAGGTACCGGCCCGGATCGTGCTCGCGCAGGTGCGGGCCGTGCTCGAGGACATCCGCATAGACGCGGTCAAGGTGGGCATGCTCGGCGACGTCGAGACGATCGAGGCCGTCGCGCGGGCGCTCGACGAGCTGCCCGCCGGCACCCCCGTGGTGGTCGATCCGGTGATGGTCGCCGAGTCCGGCGCGCGCTTGCTCGCCCAGAGCGCGCAGCAGGCGCTCGCCGCGGAGATCCTGCCGCGCGCGACGGTGCTCACGCCGAACCTGCCCGAGGCGGCGGTGCTCGCCGGGGTCGATTGCGAGCCCGAGGCGGCGGTGCTCGCCGGGGGCGATCGCGAGCCCGAGGCGGCGGTGCTCGCGGGGGGCGATCGCGAGCCCGAGGCGCTGGCGCGCAGTGTCCTCGCGCTCGGTCCGCGCATCGTCGTGCTCACCGGCGGGCATCGCGCCAGCGCGACCGACTTGTTCCTCGACGCGGCGGGCGACGGCGCGGTCGTCGCGATCACCGGCGTGCGCCACGCCGACGGCGCGGCGCACGGCTCCGGTTGCACGCACTCCTCGGTGCTGGCCGCGCAGCTCGCGCTCGGCGAGCCGCCGCTGCAGGCCGCGCGCGTCGCGCGCCGCATGGCGGGCGAAGCGGTCGCGCGCGGACTGCGCGGCCTCGGCGCCGGCGCCGGGCCGGTCGACGTGCTCGACCTCGAGCGCATGCGCGACGCCTGACGGGCGCGCCGGTCCGTCCCAAACCGCCGGCGATCGACGCCCGCGCGTTTGCCATAATCGAGGGCGATGAAGCTGCTGCGGATGAAGCCCGGTCATGGCGAGATCATGCTCGCCGAGGGTGATGTCGCGGTGCCTGAGCAGGAGCAGGAGCTGATCGAGGCGTTTCGGCGCGAGCTCGACGCGGGCATGTGGGCGGCGGTTCCGACGCAGGCGCCCGGCGGGCGACGCGAGGCGGAGCTCGTGAAGAGCTTCGCCGAAGTGCCTCGCGATGCCGAGCGCGTGATCTTCTTCCCGCGGGCCGCCGGCGGCGCCTCCCCGGCGACGCTGTAGGCGCGGTGGGCCTGCCGCTGGGCACCGCCGCGCTAGTGCTTCTCGCGCTGCTGTGGGAGCTCGCGCGGCCGACCCTCGCGCGCGTACGCGGGCGCCTGCTCGAGCTGTGGCGCGCACGCGGCCGCGTGAGCGCCGCGGTCGGATATGACCCCGGCCGCGAGCGTCGCGCCGAGCAGCGCGCGCGGGCGCTGCTGCGCTCGTGCGTCAGCGAGCGCGATTGGGCGATGTACCGGGACCTCGGCTTCCTGCGCGTGCGCGGCGGCATGGCCGAGCGCGGCTCGCCGCGCGCGAGCGGCGCGGGAGCCGTGGAGCGCGCGAGCGGCGCGGGAGCCGCGGAGGTTCCCTACGCGTACTTGATCTATCCGCACAAGCCGGTCGTCGCGTACGTGCCCCAGACGGGTGAGCTGCTCAACGAGTACTGCGTGGCGTTCCCCGACCACTCGAAGCCGTACGGCAGCGCGCGGCTGCCCGACTCCGACGACGTGCTCGCCAAGTGGATGGCGCTGAACGCGGACGAGCGGCGGCTGGTGGGGGAGGCCAACATGCACCTGCCCGGCCGCCAGGTCGACCCGGACCGCGTGCGGCGCGATCTCGCGCGCCTGGCTCGCTGGGAGAGCGAGCGCAGCCGCCGCGCGTCACGGGCACAGAGCGCCCCCGGCGGGCACGACCGCGTCGGCGTGCCCGTGCCCGGTGCTCGCGGTAGTGTGCGCGCCGCGTGAGCACGAACGGCGCCTTCGACGTAAAGCACCGCAGCCGCTCCCTCACCGAGGGGCCGGCGCGGGCGGCGGCGCGCGCGTATCTGCATGGCATCGGCTATTCCGCCGAGGACCTCGCCAAGCCGATCGTCGGGGTCGCGCACTCGTGGATCGAGACGATGCCGTGCAACTTCAACAACCGTGTGCTCGCGGCCAAGGTCAAGGAGGGCGTCCGCGCCGCCGGGGGCACGCCGATGGAGCTCAACACGATCGCGATCTCCGACGGGATCACGATGGGCACCCCCGGGATGCGCGCGTCGCTGGTCTCGCGGGAGCTGATCGCGGACTCGATCGAGCTGGTCGCCTCCGCCCACCAGTTCGACGCGCTCGTGACGATCAGCGGCTGCGACAAGACGATCCCGGGCACCGTGATGGCGCTCGCGCGCCTGGACATCCCCGGGCTGATGCTCTACGGCGGCTCGATCAGGCCCGGGCGCTACAAGGGCGTGGAGGTGACCATCCAGCAGGTGTTCGAGGCGGTCGGCGAATACGCCTCCGGCAAGATCACCGAGCAGGAGCTGCACGAGCTCGAGCAGGCCGCCTCGCCCGGCGCCGGCGCGTGCGGCGGCCAGTTCACCGCGAACACCATGGCGATGGCTTTCGAGGCGCTCGGAATCTCGCCCGCGGGCACCGCGATGGTGCCCGCCGAGGACGGGCGCAAGCTCGAGGTCGCCCGCGAATGCGGCGAGCTGGTGATGGACGTGCTGCGCGCCGGGCGACGCCCGAGCGAAGTGATCACCAAGCCGGCGCTCGCGAACGCGATCGCCGCGGTCGCGACCAGCGGCGGCTCGACCAACGGCGTGCTGCACCTGATGGCGGTCGCGCGCGAAATGGGCGTCGCGCTCGAGCTCGACGAGTTCGAGGCGATCTCCGAGCGCACGCCGCTGCTGTGCGACCTGCAGCCCGGCGGGCGCTATGTCGCGACCGAGCTGTACGAGGCGGGCGGCGTGCCGCTCGTGCTCGCCCGCCTGCAGCAGGCGGGCATCCTCAACGCCGACGCGCTGACCGTCACAGGCAAGACGATCGGCGAGCACGCGGCGCACGCGCGCGAGACGACCGGACAGCGCGTCGTGCGGCCCCTGTCGGAGCCGATCAAAGCGACTGGCGGCTTTGCGATCCTGCGCGGCAACGTCGCGCCCGACGGTTGCGTGGTCAAGCTCTCCGGGCACGAGCGCCGCAGGCACGTAGGGCCGGCGCGCGTGTTCGACGGCGAGGAGGCGGCGATGGCCGCGGTGCTCGCACACGAGATCCAGGCCGGCGATGTGATCGTCATCCGCGGCGAGGGGCCCGCCGGCGGGCCGGGCATGCGCGAGATGCTCGCGGTCACCGCCGCGATCGTCGGCGAGGGCCTGGGCGAAGAGGTCGCGCTGATCACCGACGGGCGCTTCTCCGGCGCCACCCACGGCTTCATGGTCGCGCACGTCGCGCCCGAGGCCGTCCGCGGCGGCCCGATCGCCGCGCTGCGCGACGGCGACCGGCTGACGATCGACGCCGACGCCCGGCGCCTGGACGTCGCGCTCCCGGACGCGGAGATCGCGGCGCGCGCCGGCGCCTACGAGCAGCCGCCGCGCGCCGATCACCGCATGGAGGTCGCGATCGCCAAGTACGCCAAGCTCGTCGGCAGCGCCGCCGAGGGCGCGATCACGCGCTGAGCGCGCCCGAGGGCCGCGCGGGACGCGCGGGACGCGCGCGGCCCGGCCGGGCTTGCACCCTCGCCCGAGGCGACAGGGCGCTGCGCGAAGCGGCGGAGCGGCTACTCGGCGAGGAACTGCTCGAGCAGCGCGTTGAACGCGGCGGGGCGCTCGAGCATCGCCATGTGGCCGGTGTCCGCGAAGATCACCTCGCGCGAGTCGGGGATCAGCCGCGCGAACACGGCGGCGTCGCCGACCGGGATCAGACGGTCGCGCTCGCCCCACACGATCAGCGTCGGGCACGCGATCTCGGGCAGCCGCGCGCGCACGTCGTAGTCGAGCACCGCCCCCAGCGCCTGGATGAAGCCCGGCTTGCCCGCTCCGCGCAGCTGCTCGGCGGCGAGCGCCGCCGGCAGCCGGCCCGGGTGACGGGTGACCACGCTCAGCAGCGCCTCCCGCGCCCGCGCGCGGCGCGCGAGCATCTCGGATTTGGAGGCCACCCACGCGCCCGTGCCCGCGAGCACCGTCTGCAGCCGACTGAGCGCCGGCAGAACGCGCAAAGCGCCCGGGTGGCCGGTCGTCGAGATGCCCGCCGCCGACACGAGCACCAGGCGCTCGGCGCGCTGCGGAAACGCGATCGCGAGCTCGGCGGCGATCAAGCCGCCCATCGAGTTGCCGACGAGTGCGGGCGCATCGACCCCGAGCTCGTCCAGCAAGCGGTCGAGCAGGCGCGCGTAGCCGGAGATCGAGATCCGCTCGCGCGGCATCGGCGAGTGCCCGAAGCCGGGCAGGTCCATTGCGATCACCCGCCGCTCCGCGCCGAACACCGGCAGCTGCTCGAGCCAGTTGGGCCAGGAGCCCGACAGCCCGTGCACGAACACCAGCGGCTGTGCGGCGCTCGCGTCCTGCGCGTCAGCCGCGGACGCGCGGCCGCCGAGCTCGATCACGTTCACGGGCCGGCCGTCGACGCTCACCCAGCGCTGGTGCGCGCGCCAGTCCACGTCCTGCCACGGCGAGCGTCCCGCCGGACCGTACGCGCCGCGCTCCGCGGGCGCGCGCCGGGACATGGGAGCTCGGGAGGGCGCGCTCACACGCTCCAGGGTATCCCGCCGGTGCGTCGATCGGCGCCGGCGGCGTGTTTCGCGCGCCACGCCGCTCGCACGCGGCGAGCGCGGCGAAGCACCGTGCGCGTGGTGGAGCGGCGGTTTAGTGCAAACTACCGGAGGAAGGCGGTCAACAGCGGGCGGCGAAGTAGAGCGGTTGAAATGGCACTGGACACGGACGCCGGGGGAGAGGCTGCGGTGTGGGAGGCGTGGATGCGGGCGACGGCGCTGCTCGAGGAGGATCTGCGCCGGCGCGACGCCGCGCCGCGCACGCGCCGCGCGTACGCCGTCGACGTCGCCCAGCTCGCGCGTTGGGCGATCGCCCAACGCATGACGCCCGCGCTGCTCGACGCGCGGGCGGTACGCCGCTACATCGCCGCGCTGTCCGAGCGAGGACTCGCGCCGAGCACCACCGCGCGCAAGCTCGCGGCCCTGCGGGCGCTGTTCTCGAGCCAGCGCGAGCACGGGCTGCTCGCGCACAACCCCGCGGAGCTGGTAGCGACACCGCGCCGCGGCTCGCGCCTGCCGCGCGTGCTCAGCGCGCGCGAGGCCTCGCGGCTGCTGGACGCGATCCCCGCGTCCGACGCGTTGACGGTGCGCGACCGCGCGATCTTCGAGCTCGCGTACTCGTGCGGCCTGCGCGCCGAGGAGCTCGTGTCGGTGCGCCTGGCCGACGTCGACTACGACGGCGAGCAGCTGCGGGTCGAGGGCAAGGGCCGGAAGACGCGCTTCGTGCCGGTCGGCGAGCCGGCGATGAAGGCCGTGCGCGCGTACGTGCAGCGCGCCCGCGACGAGCTCGCCGCGGCGCGCAGCCCGGACGTGCTGTTCCTGAGCAAGAGCGGCCGGGCGCTGGGCACGGGCGACGTGCGCAGGCGCCTGGGGACGTGGACGCGGCGCCTGTGCGTCGGCGACGGCGCGACCCCGCACGCGCTGCGCCACAGCTTCGCCACGCACCTGCTCGACGGCGGCGCGGACCTGCGCAGCATCCAGGAGCTGCTCGGACATGCGTCCGTTTCGAGCACCCAGATTTATACTCGGGTAGAGTCAGCCAGACTGAGAAGCGCCTATGCGCGCAGTCACCCTCGCGCATGAGGGGACGGTCCCGCCCGCCCTCGTGATATTGACCGTGGAGACGAACGTCAAACCGATCGAGCTGCGCGAACTGTGGCGGCGCTACAAGACCGAGGGGGACGCGCGCGTGCGCGAGCGCCTGGTCGTGGCGTACTCGCCGCTGGTCAAGTACGTCGCCGGGCGCACCGCCGCGGGGCTGCCGCCGCACGTCGAGGAGGCCGACCTGATCTCCTATGGCCTGGTCGGCCTGATCTCGGCGATCGAGCGCTTCGACCTGTCCCGCGACATCAAGTTCGAGACGTACGCGATCATGCGCATCAAGGGCGCGATCATCGACGAGCTGCGCTCGCTGGACTGGGTGCCGCGCAGCGTGCGCGCCCGCGCGCGCGAAGTCGAGCGCGCGAACGCCAAGCTCGAGCACACGCTGCAGCGCGCGCCCACCGACCAGGAGCTCGCCGCCGAGCTCGGAATCACGGTGGACGAACTCAACGAAGCGCTGCTCGCGATCTCGCACTCCTCGATCGTCGCGCTCGACGAGCTGTGGAGCGTCTCAGACTCGAGCGGCGACCAGGTGTCGCTGATGGACACGATCGAGGACCCCGGCGCCCCCGACCCCGCGCGCGCGCTCGACGTGGGCGACCTCAAGGACCGGATCGCCGACTCCATCGCCAAGCTCCCCGAGCGCGAGAAGCTCGTGATCGCCCTCTACTACTACGAGAACCTCACCCTGCGCGAGATCGGCGAGGTGCTCGGCGTGACCGAGTCGCGGGTCTCGCAGATGCACACCAAGGCCGTCCTGCGCCTGCGCTCGCGCATGCAGGAGGAGTCCTTCGACGACTGATCGCGCCGTCGGGGTGGCGGCGTAGGCTGCCGACGAGTGCCGGCCACGCAGAAGGAATGGATCATGGAGCCATGAGCGCGACCAAGGAGTTGCATGTCAACGTCCGCCATGAGGACGACTCGCTTTGGGCGACCGTAGAGGAGTTTCCAGGCGTCTTCGCCACGGGCGACAACCTGGACGAGCTTCGGCAGAGTCTCGAGGAGGGCATCGCGCTTGTGCTCGAGCGGCCCAACGGCGAAGTCCCCACCGTGACCCTGCAGCCCCTGCGGCTGGAGCCAGTGGAGACTACAGCCAGCGCCGAACTCGTGTACGCGTGAATGCCGTTCAGTTCTGGCGTCGAGTTTCGACGACTGAGCTGAGCGCGCCGGCATCCTCCGCACGGCCGCTCGCCGGCCGCGTCGATCTCGAGGGCTCCTCCTAACCGCTCGCCCGGCGCGTGTTCGACCACCTCTTCGCAGGCATCCCGGTGAGCGACCGCGAGGCGGTGGGGGAGTGGTACGAGCGCCTGCTCGGGCGCCCGCCCGACCTGATCCCCAACGCGCGCGAGGCGGCGTGGCGGCTGACCGACTCGGGCTGGCTGGTCATCGAGCGCGACCCGGCGCGCGCGGGCTCGGCGCTGCACACCCTGCTGGTGGCCGACCTCGACGGCTTCCTCGCCGGTCTGGCCGAGCGCGGCGTGAACGCGGGGCCGGTGGAGCCGATCGGCGACGGCGTCAGGCAGAGCATCGTCGTCGACCCCGACGGCAACCGGCTGAAAGTGGGGCAGCCGCCCACCTGACGCCCGCCGAGGGGTCGATTGGGATGGAGGGCAGGGCCGCATGCGGCCCTGCCGAAAGCCGCACATGTGCGGCTTTCTCCGGCAGCGCATGCGCTGCCGGCCGGACGGCGCATGCGCCGTCCGCAGACAGGCCGCATGCGGCCTGTCTGGATCCACCCACCCCTCACATGTGAGACCCCGCGCAGCGGACACGCACGAGCGTCTAGCAAACTGGCGCGGACTGGGGCGCGGCGGTATGGTCCTCTCACACCGAGGAAGGAGATTCCAATGCACCCCCCAGCGGACCGTATTCGCAACGTGGCCCTCGTAGGACATCGAGGGTCGGGGAAGACGTCGCTGCACGAGGCGCTCCTATTCGAGGCCGGCGCGATCAACCGGCTGGGCTCGGTGCCCGACCACGGCACGGTCTCCGACTCCGATCCCGACGAGCAGGCGCGGCAGATGTCGATCTCGACGACGCTCAGCACGCTCTCCTGGCACGAGCGCAAGATCAACCTGCTCGACACGCCCGGCGAGCCTAGCTTCGTCGCGGACGCGCTCGGGGCGCTGCGCGTGTGCGAGTCGGCGGTGTTCGTCGTCAACGCCGTCATGGGCGTCGAGGTCAGCACCAGCCGCCTGTGGGCGCGCGCGGCCGACCTGGACATCGCGCGCATGCTGTTCGTGAACATGCTCGACCGCGAGCGCGCCGACTTCTTCCGCACGCTCGAGCAGCTCAAGCGCGCCTTCGGCCAGCACGTCGTCGCCACCGAGATCCCGATCGGCGCCGAGCACGAGCTGACCGGCGTGATCGACCTCGTCGACATGAAGGCCTTTCGCGCCCAGCCCACGCCCGAGCGCGGCGCCGCCGACGAGATCCCGATCCCCGCCGAGCTGCACGAGCGCGCGGCCGAATACCGCGAGAAGCTCATGGACGAGGTCTGCGAAGTCTCCGACGCGCTCATGGAGCGCTACCTGGAGGGCGAGCAGATCTCACACAAGGAGATCGTCGACGCGCTCAAGGAGGGCACCAACCACGGCAAGATCTTCCCCGTCGTGTGCGGCGTCGCAACGCGCAACCTCGGCACCACGCGCCTGCTCGACGCGATCGTCGAGGACCTGCCCTCGCCCGTCAAGCACGGCGCGCTGCACGTGGGCGAGGTCACGCTCACCCCGAGCGACGCCGAGCCGCTGTACGCGTACGTGTTCAAGACGCGCGCCGACCCGTTCGCCGGGCGCATCAACCTGCTGCGCGTCTACCAAGGGGTGCTGCGCGCCGACAGCCAGCTGCTGAACACCCGCGCGCACGCCAAGGAGCGGATCGGCCAGCTCGTCACGTTCGCCGGCAAGGACGTCGAGCACGTCCAGGAGTTCGGGCCCGGCGACATCGGCGCGGTCGCCAAGCTCAAGGAGACCCGCGCCGGCGACTGGCTCGCCGAGCGCGCATCCTCCCAGGAGGGCGACGAGCCGATCGACATGCCGCGCATGAAGCTCCCCGCGCCCGTCATGGCCTTCGCCGTCGAGCCCAAGAGCCGCGGCGACGAGGACAAGGTGCTCGCCTCGCTGCGCCGCCTGCAGGAGGAGGACCCCACGATCGACCTGCACCGCGACCAGCAGACCGGCGAGCAGATCGTCGCCGGGCTCTCGCAGGTGCACGTCGAAGTCATCGTCGACCGGCTGCGCTCGCGCTTCGGCGTAGAGGTCACGCTCAAGCCCCCGCGCGTGCCCTACCAGGAGACGATCCGCGCGAGCGCCACCGCCCACGGGCGCCACAAGAAGCAGTCCGGCGGGCGCGGGCAGTTCGGCGACTGCCACATCGAGATCGAGCCGCTGCACGACCCCGAGAACCCGCTCGGCTTCGAGTTCGTCGACAAGATCAAGGGCGGCGTGATCCCCAGCTCGTTCATCCCGGCCGTCGAGAAGGGCGTGCGCGAGGCGATGGAAGCGGGCGTGCTCGCCGGCTACCCCGTGCAGGGCGTGCGCGTGCGCCTGTTCGACGGCCAGTACCACTCGGTCGACTCCTCCGAGATCGCGTTCAAGCTCGCCGGCGTCCAGGCCATGAAGCAGGCGCTCGAACACGCCGAGCCGGTGCTGCTCGAGCCGATCATGCTCGTCACCCTGTCCGTCCCCGAGGAGCACGTCGGCGACGTCATCGGCGACCTCAACAGCCGCCGCGGGCGCCCGCAGGGGATGGAGCCCGTCGGCGCCATGACCGAGATCAAGGCCGAGGTGCCGATGGCCGAGATGCTCACCTACGCGCCCGACCTGCGCTCCATCACCCAGGGCCAGGGCGACTACACGCTCGAGTTCCTGCGCTACGAGGAGGTCCCGTCTCAGCTCGCGCAGAAGGTCGTCGAGCAGGCAAGCGAGGAGCGCGCCGCCGTCCACGCCTAGACGGCCGATAGGCGGCGCCATACTGCGTCCTCGCTCGCTCGCGTGCCAAGCACGCCACGCTCGCTGCGTCCTTGTCTGGCTTGCCTCTCGGCCGTCTACGACCCGTCCCGCCCAGCGGTTTGGGGCCGCCTGCGGCCGCGCCTGCGGATAAGCTGATGGGTCGATGTCCACGCGCACGATCGTCACCTCCCAGCCGGACGTCGAGTGCGACGTGTGCGCGCGGCGGCTGCTGCGCGGCGAGCAGCCCGACGTGTTCATCAGCGCCGGGCGGCGGCGGATCGTGTGCGAGCTATGCGCGCCGCGCGCGACGCACGAGGGCTGGCTGCGCGAGACCGACGGCCAGTCGCTCGCGCTGCCGCCCGCGCGCCCGCGCCGCGGGCGCAGCCTGTTCGAGCGGCTGTCCACGTCCTTCAGGGGCCGCGACGGCGCCGAGCCCGGCCGTGAGGGCGTCGCGGCGGGCGCTGCGCGCAACGGCGCGGTCGCCGCCGGCGAGCCGCACGCCGGGCCGTACGCCGGGCCGTACGATGCGCTCGCCGAGGAGACCGCCTCGCCGAGCGAGCCGGCCGTCGGGGAGCTCGCCCACGGCGCGCGCGCCGCGAACGACCCGCCGACCGACGAGCACGCGCGAGCGCAAGCGCCCACCCTCGCCGACAGCGCCGCGCAGACCGTGATCGAGCTCGAGCCTCCCTCCGAGCTCGAGCCTCCCTCCGAGCTCGAGCCTCGCTCCGAGCTCGAGCCCCGCTCCGAGCTCGAGCCCCGCTCCGAGCTCGAGCCTCCCTCCGAGCTCGAGCCCCCCTCCGCGTACACGCGCGAAGCGCTCGAGGCGTTCAACGCGAGCGAGTTCCCGCGGCGTGTCGCCGGTGTGATGCGCGCGCTCGGCGCCCCGCTCGTGACCGTGCGCTCCGCCGAGCATCTCGCGAGCGTCGTCAGGATCGTGGTCGCGTGGGAGCTGTGCTGGTATCGCTACGAGGTGGATCTCAGCGAACCGGCCGGCGAGGCGCAGCTGATCGCCCAGGGGACGGAGCTCGCGGAGCTGCCGCGCGAAGACCGCTTGGGCAACGCCGGCGCAAGCGACGCCGGTGCGCTCGCGCTCGCCGCCGCGTGAGCGCGCGGTGTGACGATTCGGTGCGCTCGCTTGCGCATCCGCGTACGGGGAGTAACATCGAGCGCGATGATCTACTGCGTGGTACCCAGGCCGCTCGCCGATGAGCTCTACCCGAAGCTCGTACAGCACTACAGCGCCGACGAGAACGTCACCGTGATCGTCGACCGGCGCGAGTTCGATCGCCGCGCGCGCTACGCCGCCGCCGGCGGTGCGCCGGTGGGCGAGCAGCGGCGCATCGTGCGCGACCGGCGCCGCGCGCGCGTCGCCGGCGACCTGCTGCCTCTCGCTCGAGCCTCCTGACGTCCGCTCTCCGGCCGCCGGCCGCGCGTCCCCGTCCCCGCCGGGATCCATAATTCGGGGCGGCGATGAAGCTGATCGTTCACGTCGACGGCGGCGCACGCGGCAATCCCGGGCCGGCGGCCGCCGCAACCGTCATCACCTCGCCGGCCGGTGAGCTGCTCGACGAGCACGCGCAGCTGCTGGGCACCGTCACGAACAACGTCGCCGAGTACCGCGCGCTGCTGCTCGGCCTCGCGCGCGCGCGCGAGCTCGGCGCGAGCGAGGTCGACGTGGTGGGCGACTCCGAGCTGATCGCCAAGCAGGTGCAGGGTCTCTACAAGGTCAAGCACCCGGCGATGCGCCCGCTGTATCTGCAGGCGATGCAGGCGCTGCGGGGCTTTGAGCGCTGGTCGATCCGGACGGTGCCGCGCGCGCAGAACGCCGAGGCCGACGCGCTCGTCAACGCCGCGTTGGACCGGGCCGCGGCCGCCCCCCGCTGAGGTCCCCGGGGCCGGCGGGCGTGGCGCGCGCGCGAGCAGGAGGCGTTTTCGCGGGGCCCGCAGGGTACGCTCGGGCAATGAGTCCACCGGTCCGCTTGGCCCGTCCGCCGCGTCCCACCGGGCGCCGTCTGCGTTGAGATCGCTGTTCAGCCCGCGCAACCGGGAGCTGCTCGGCCTGGTGCCCTCCGCGTTGCTGGTGACCGCGGGCTTCACCGCGATCTTCATCCAGCAGCGCGACAACACTCCCGCGGCCTCGACCAACCTCACGCTCAACCACGCCTCGAGCGTGTCGCTGACCTACGGCGCCCTGTTCCTCGGGCTGTGCCTGGCGGCGCACCTCGTCATCCGCTTCGCGCTGCCCGACGCCGACCCCTACCTGTTCCCGCTCGTCGCCGTGCTCGCGAGCGTCGGGATCGTGATGATCTACCGGATCGAACCGACGCTCGCGCGCCAGCAGGCGCAGTGGATGGTGCTGGGGCTGGTGCTGTTCGCCGCCACGATCCTCGCGCTGCGCCGCCGCGGGGTGGGGGTGCTCGAGCGCTACCGCTACACGATCGCCGCCGTCGGCATCGGCCTGACCGTGCTGCCGCGCCTGCCCGGGATCGGAGAGCAGGTCAACGGCGCCTACCTCGACATCCGCGTCGGCGGCGTCTCCTTTCAGCCGGCCGAGCTCGCGAAGGTCGCGATCGTGATCTTCCTCGCCAGCTACCTGCGCGACAATCGCCAGATCCTGGTCACCGCCGGCAGGCGCGTGCTCGGGCTGACGATCCCGCCGATGAAGCAGTTCGGGCCGATGCTCATCGTGTGGGGCGCCGCGATGGCGACGCTGCTGCTCACCGACGAGCTCGGCACCTCGTTGATGTTCTACGGCGCGTTCCTCGCGCTGCTGTACGTCGCCACCGGGCGCTTCTCGTTCCCGCTGATCGGGATCCTGCTGTTCGCGCTCGGCGCGTGGTTCCTCGCCAGCCACGTCAGCCACGTGCAGGCGCGCGTGCAAGCGTGGGAAGACCCGTTCAACGAGACCCTCTACCACCGCGAAGTCGGAGGCAGCTACCAGCTCGCGCAGTCGCTGTTCGCGCAGGCCGACGGAGGACTGCTCGGCACCGGCTTCGACCGCTCGCTGCTGCGTCTCGGCCCGCACGGGCAGTCGATCCTGCCGGTCCCCGAAAGCGACATGATCTACGCGGTCATCGTCAACGAGCTCGGGCTCGTCGGCGGCGCGGCGCTGCTCGGCGTGTATCTGCTGCTGGTCGCGCGCGGGCTCAAGACGGCGGTGCTCGCGCGCGACTCGTTCTCCAAGCTGCTCGCCGCCGGGCTCTCGTTCGTGATCGCCCTGCAGGTCTTCGTGATCGTCGGCGGCGTCACACGCGTCATCCCGCTCACCGGCGTCACGCTCCCGTTCGTCGCCTACGGCGGCTCCTCGGTGGTGATGAACTTCGTGCTCGTCGCGCTGCTGCTCGTGATCTCAGACCGCGCCCGCCGGCCTTACGCGCCGCCACGCCGCAGGTGAGCCCGGGGAGCCGTCGAACAGACTCGGGGGATGCCCAGCTCGACCGCGCCCGAAGTCGGTCCGCTGCTCGCGGCCGGCGATGTTCACGCGCATCGGCCCGGCGGCCGCCGGCTCGACGCGTGGGCGCTCAGCGCCGGGCTCGCGCGCCTGCGCAGCGCGATCGAGCACGGGCTGTTCGTGCTGCACTTCCAGCCGATCGTGGGCGTCTGCGACCGTCGTGTGTGCTGCCACGAGGCGCTGCTGCGGCTCGCCGACCAGTCGGACGGTCGCCTGATCGCGCCGAATCGGTTCCTGCCGGCCGCGGAGCGCTACGGGTTGATCGGCGAGATCGACCGGCTCGTGCTCGAGCGCGTGATCGCGCTGCTCGCGCGCGAGCCGAAGGCCAGGATCGCGGTAAACGTCTCCGCCCTGTCGGTCACCGACGCGAGCATGCTCGCCCACATCGAACGCTGTCTGGAGTGGCACGGCGTCGATCCCTCGCGGCTGGTCATCGAGGTCACCGAGACGGCCGCCATCTCCGAGCTGGCCCGCGCGCGCGAGTTCTGCATGCGCGTGCTGACGCTCGGCTGCGGGCTCGCGCTCGACGACTTCGGCACCGGGTATGGATCGCTGCAATACATCAAGCATCTTCCCTTCAGCCACCTGAAGATCGACGGCGACTTCGTCCGCCGCCTGGCGCACTCGCGCACCGACCGGCTGGTGGTCAGCGCGATCGCCGGGATCGCTCGCGGGATGGGCGCGATGACAGTCGCCGAGTTCGTCAGCGACGAGGCGACCATCGAGATCCTGCGAAGCTATCGCGTCGACTACGCGCAGGGGTTCGCGGTCGGGCGCCCGCAGGCGGCGCTGCCGGCGCTCGGACGCTGAGGTCCCGGCCCCCGGAGTTGTAACGATCCGCACAAGCTAGGGGTGGGCCTGCGAGTGGCGGTCGGCCTCGGATAGTGCGCCGTACACCGGCCCCTGGGGTCAGCCGGGATGTGCAGGCAGCCCGAGTGTGGCGGCGTGCTCGCGTAGATAGTCGCGCAGGTAGGGGAGCGCGAACTGGACGCGTCCGTACCCCGCTGGTGCGATCAGCTCGAGCGCGATGAGTCGTAGCCTGTACTGGCCCGCGTAGTTCGAGTCTACGTTCAGCCGTTTGGCGATGTCGCCGATGAGCGAGGGGCCGTCGTCCTGGGCCATCGCGAGGAGGAATGACTTGTCGACGTCCGAGGCCTCGGTGAGGGCTGGAGCGTGCACGAGCTGGCCGAGCCGCCGCCGCGCGGCGGTGATGCCCTCCTGTGCCGCGGCGAGAGTGATCTTGCTGGAAGTGCCGGCCTTGCGCCACACCTGATCGCCGACGAGCTGGATGAAGAACGGGTATCCCTCGATCGACGTCACCATCGCGTCGAGGGCGTCCTCGGCGATCGATCTTCCACGCGTTGCGATCGGCTGAGCGATTGCTTCCCTGACGGCTGCGTCGGCGACGGCTCCGACATGGTGGCGGTCAGCACGGCGCATGAACGTGAGAACTTCGTCGTTGAGCAGCTCGTCGATCTCGGCTGGCAGCGCGGCGCCCGCGAACGCGAG
>DATJTT010000023.1:0-70940 GCA_035503075.1 Solirubrobacteraceae bacterium | reverse complement strand
CTAGATGATTGATTCCACGGTTTAGGCGCAGTAGTCGGCGAGTGCGCGGCTGGGGCGGCCGAGTTGGTGGTTGAGAGTGATGGCGGCGGCGAGGGTGAGGAGGCGTTGCAGGATGCGCTCTCTGAGGCCGGGGAGTGTGCGGGCGCCGTGGCGCTCGAGGGTGAGAGTGCCCTTGCAGCTCCAGAAGATGCTCTCGATGCGTTGGCGGATTGGCGCGAGGTGCGGTCCTCGGCCGGGCTCGTCCTTGCGGCGGGGTCTGAGGATCGTGGCGTCGAGGTCGCTGACGGCCTGGGCGAATGCCCGCCCGGCGTAGCCCTTGTCGCCGATCAGTGTCTCTCTGCCTTGGCGGCGGGTGCGGGCCAGCAGTTCCAGCGCGACGTCGCGCTCGTCGCGTTTGGGGGAGGCAACGGTCACGGCTCTGGGTGTGCCGTCCGGGGCGAAGATGCCGTGCAGGCGGAAACCCCAGAAGAAGCGGCTGTGGCTGCGACAGTAGCCGTAGTCGGCGGCGTCGGCGAGCGCCGAGCGCTTGACCGTCTCGCGGCTTCTGGCGCACTCCACCGGTGTCGAGTCGACGAGAAGCAGATCGTCGTAGAACCCCGGGCTCTGGCTCGCGAACACGCTCATCAGCCACTCCAACGTGTCCGTCAGACGCCGGCGACGCTTGAAGTAGCCGGGCTGGCCGGGGATCTTCGGGAACAGGTGACGCAGATGCTTGCTGGCGACCCGAAGGAAACGCCGGTCCGAGGGTATTCCCATGATCGCTTGCGCCACGCACAGCGTGATGACCTCCGCGTCTGTGACGCTCCTCCTGGCGTTCCCCGGCCCCTCGGGCAGGAGATCGTCAGCCGTCACATAAACGGCAGTGAGCAGCAGGTCGAGGTCGGCGTCCATCGAGGCCCCCTTCGGTCGACGGTGTGTTTGAGCACCGCCGACTTCGACCCTGCTGCCCACAAACCCTCGAAAACCACGGCCCCCACCGTGGAATCAATCATCTAGTGGGCTTACACGAGCACCCGTCCGTGATTTGCCGTCCATGCCGGCCCGAGCACGAATGCGGGTCCAGGCCCGACGCTGGGCGGCCGACCCCCTCCTCGACAATCTCGACACTTTGCACCGCGGCGCCTAGCCCCGGGTGTCCGCGCACTCGGGGTCCGTGGCCCGCTGACCGACATGCGCGGCGCGCGAGCAAAGCGGGGCCAGTCGACGCGCGCTCAGGTGCGGCGTGCCAGCTCGTTTCCGATCGGGCGTCCGAACAGCATTCCACGATAGGCGAACTGCTCGTCGAGCAGAGCCTGTGAGTAATGGGCCAGCGCATCGCCAACGACGGTGGCGGCCGTGCATCGCGTGGATCCGCCCAACCGCGCAGGCGCTGTGATAACGGAACCCAGAGAACAACGACCTGGCACGAGAGGAACGAACACACCATGACAGCGACTTTGACACTGAACAACGGCGTCGAGCTGCCCGCCCTCGGACTCGGCGTCTTCCAGACGCCTCCCGAGGAGACCCGGGACGCCGTTCGGAGCGCGGCTACCGGCTCATCGACACCGCGGCGGCCTACGGCAACGAGCGTCAGGTTGGTGAGGCCGTGCACGGCTCTGGCGTAGGCCGGTCGGAGGTCTTCCTGGAGACCAAGATTTGGATCAGCGACTACGGATACGACGAGACGCTGCACGGTTTCGAGAAGAGCGCCCGAAAGCTCGGCGTCGACCAGATCGATCTGCTGATCCTGCACCAGGCGCTGCCGTCGGCGTTCGACCGCACGCTCCAGGCGTACCGCGCGCTTGAGACGCTGCTCGCTGGCGGCAAGGTCCGCGCGATCGGGGTCAGCAACTTCATGGTCGAGCACCTCACGAGGCTTCTCGAACGTGCCACGGTGGTGCCGGCGGTCAATCAGATCGAGTGCCACCCCTACTTCCAGCAGCGAGAGGTCCAGGACTTCAATGCCGAGCACGGCATCCTCACGCAGGCTTGGTCGCCGATCGGCGGGATCACCTTCTACCGCGACGGCAGCCGCGGCAGCACGCTCGATGACCCGGTTATCGGAGACGTCGCTCGCACCCATGGTAAGACCCCGGCGCAGGTGATGCTGCGCTGGGGTCTGCAGCATGGTCGTTCGGTCATTCCGAAGTCCACCAAGCCCAGCCGCATCGCAGAGAACATCAACGTGTTCGACTTCGAGCTGTCTGCCGAGGAGATGGCCGCGATCGATTCCCTGGACAGCGACCGTCGCGGCGGGCCCGAGCCTGACGCGATCACCCTGCAGGCCTTCGGCCGCGAGATCCCGGAGGCCTGAGGAGTCGCCACCCTCGCTCGGGATCCGGCGGCCTCGACGCCTCGCCACGGGCGGATCAATTGGCTGGCGCCATGGCGGCGTCGCCGGATGACTTCCCTCGCGTCCGCGCAAACCAGGCATTCGATTGGCTTGCCGTGGAGACCCATCGCGGGATCAAAGCGGGTCCGCGTGCGGGGCCGTGAAAGGAGCCCCGGATGGCGCAAGCGCGCGATGCGCGCATCTCGGCGGTCTCCGAGGTTGGCTTCGGCGCCACAGTGAATGTCCGAGCGGCGGCGGGCATGGTTGCCCTCAAGCAGGACGCGCTCACGGCGCCGCCCGTCCACTGCTACCTTCTGTTCTGGGCGTGATGGTCGTTGCACGCGCGGCGCGGGGCGGCGGGGTCCGCGAGGTTCTGATCGACATTTGGTGGTCCAAGTAAATGAAGGGGGGACATGTTGCCTGGTGAGGTTGCAAGGGCGCCTTGGATGCGCGGCGGTTGGTGGCGGCGAAGCGTCTGGCTGACGGCGCTGATCGGTGCGCTCGGCTCGCCTGTCGCGCTTGACCCGGGGAACGCCATTGCGATCAACGGGCTGACGCAGGCCACGACCACCTACCTGAACCCGGGTTCCTACACGTTCACGGTCCCGGATGGGGTCACCTCAGTGACCGTGACCGCTTACGGTGCAGCTGGCGGCAACTGCGTGGGCAATCAGGGCGGCCTCGGCGGCTTCCAGGATCTGTCGATCAGCGTCACCCCGGGGGAGGTGCTGTTCGTCGGTGTCGGCGGCGTGGGCGCCGAATGCACGAGCCCCACCATTGGGGGCGCCGGTGGGGTGGGCGGCGGGGGCGCCGGTGGCGGTGGTGGTCCTACGGCCGCCGGCGGCGGGGGCGCCTCGGTCGTCGGCGTGCAGACACCAACGCCGGCCTTCCAGACCCTGGTCATCGCCGGTGGCGGCGGTGGCGCTGCCGATAGCTGCGGGGGAGGAAACGCCGGCGCGACCAATGGGAACACTGCTTGCTATGAGCCCGGCGCAGGCGGTGGTCAGTCGAGCGGCGGCGAAGCAGGCGGCATCGACGATAGTAAGTGCGGTTGCTTCAAGGGATCGAACGGCGGCTTGGGAGTCGGGGGCGAAGGTGCCGCCTACGGTGGCGGTGGCGGTGGCGGTGGCTACTACGGCGGCGGCGGAGGCGGGAGTGGGATCGACCTCAACAGCGGCGGCGGAGGCGGCTCGAACCTGCCGGCGACAACCGAAACCACCACGAACACCACCGGTGCGGTGGAGCTCACGTACCTCGCGCCCACCGCAAACATCAGTGGCTCTGGGCTGAGCGGCGGTGCGTACACATTCCCGGCCGTGCAGGCGCAGGGCACGGCGAGCGCCGCGGAGCTGCTGACGGTGACGAATAACGGCTCGGCGCCGCTGGTCGTCTCCAGCGTCGCGCTGAGCGGCACGAACCCAAACGACTACATCATCAGCGACGGCTGCCAGTCGCCCGTGCCCTCGACGACCGGCTCGAACACCTGCCAAATCGGCGTCCGCTTCGACCCGGAACAACAAGGCGCCAGCTCGGCGACGCTGACGATCGACAGCAACTCGGTCAACGGCGCCGACACAGTTTCGCTATCCGGCACCGGAGGCGGGCTCCCGCAGGGTCCCCCCGGCGCGACAGGCGCGGGCGCCGCCGGCGCCACCGGCGCGATAGGCGCTACCGGCGCGATAGGCGCCACCGGCGCGATAGGTGCGACTGGGCCGCGTGGCCCGGCCGGCCCGAGCGCCAAGGTCACCTGCAACGTTAAGGGCACCTCGAAGCCGAAGCTGACGTGCACCGTCAAGTACCGGTCGAAAGCGTCCGCCGTCACGGCGCACTGGCGGCTCGAGCTCGGTCGGCGGACGATAGCGTCCGGCACGGCACGCGTGAGCGACGGCCGTCTGCAACTCAATCCGGCTTCGCTGCGGCACGTCCGCGCCGGCCGGTACGCACTTGTCGTCCAGTTCGGTGACCGGGAGGCGAGGACCAGCGTACGCGTGACCTGAGCCCGACGCCCGATACCGCGAGGCCAGCGCCGCTAATGCGCCGGACCCAAAACGCGCCGAGAGCACGAGAAAGCGGAGGCTCTTGTGCAGGGGTGGCGACGAGCGTTCGTGCAGTTGGCGCCGGCAGCGCCCGCACGAACACGAAGGCAGGGCCCGGACCGCGCGATGCAAGACCGCGGGTATTCGCCGCGAGCAGGTCCGGTCGATGGGCGCTCCGCCGCGGCAGCGAGATCGCGCAACCGCGTCTCGATGGCGTTATACGGTCCGGGCAGACCTGGGCGAGCTCGCTCGACGTGCGTGACTAGGCCGAGAGGGCGGCGCCGCCGGCCCGCACGGCCTCCGCTACTTGCCTTACCCGCCAGGCGAACAGCGGAGTGTGCCACACGACTTGACCGTCGGAGAACGTGAGCTTTCCGCGGACTCGCGCGACCGTGTCGGGACCGAGCGGATACTGCCCGAGCCGCGCACCCGGCTGATGGAATGGAAGGTCGCGATACACATACACATGCTGGTCGGTCACGAGCACCGTCCTGTGAAAGTGGAAGAACAACAGCGCGAAGAGGAGCCCCACATACGGCAACTCCTCCAGCACCCCAGCGATGATCGCGATCGCGATCGAACTGAACCCGAACGAGATCGTCACGGCCTCCTCGCCCGAAAGCTTCGCTCGCCGGGCATACCGGCCGGCCATTCGCTTGCGCCTGCTTCCCATCCCTGTCCTTCCGACTGATCGACCGACGAGGCCCGGGCATCGTACCTGGTCTAGTTGGCTGTGAAGCGCTCGGATCCGCGATCCTGCGCGGTGGAGCACTTGCCGATGGCCCGCCCCGCGGCTAAAGCACGCGATCGCGAGCGTCGATGCTCGTTGGTGGCGCTCCCAGGCGTCGGGCCGACTATGACGGACGACCACGAACTCAAGCAGCTCCCAATCCTCGCCGTCGACGACGAGGAGGCGAACTTGCTGCTGCTCCGGCGTGTGCTGGAGCGGGCCGGCTATACCAACGTGGCCACCACCACCGATCCCACGCGCGTACCCGCGATGTTCCTCGAAACGCACCCGCGTTTGGTGCTCCTCGATCTGCACATGCCGCAGATGGACGGATTCGAGCTGATGGAGCGACTTGGGCCGCTCACGACCGAGCGCCGCGAGATCCCGTTCCTCGTCCTCACCGCGGACGTCACCGAGCAGGCGAGGCGTCGGGCGCTGTCGTTGGGTGCCCGGGATTTCCTGGCGAAGCCGCTCGACCACATCGAGCTGCTGCTGCGAGTGCGCAACGTGCTCCACGTGCAGCAGCTCCAGGACCGGCTGTTCGAGCAGAACGCGAACCTCGAGGAGCTCGTGGCGGCGCGCACGCTCGACCTCGAGCGAGCGCGGCTTGAGATCCTCGAGCGCCTTGCGCTCGCGGCCGAGTACCGGGATGACGACACGCAGGAGCACGCCTGGCGAATCGGGCGCGCGTGCTTCCTGCTTGGGGTGGGGCTCGGGCTTCCTCGCGATGAGGTCGAGCTGATCCGCCGCGCTGCGCCGCTGCACGACATCGGCAAGATCGGGATCCCGGACGCGATCCTGCTGAAGCCGGGCAAGCTGACCGATGAGGAGTTCGAGCAGGTCAAGGCGCATGCGACCATCGGCGCCGAGATCTTGTCCGGCAGCGGCAGCTCGCTGCTGCGAATGGCGGAGACCATCGCGCTCACGCACCACGAGCGCTGGGATGGCAACGGGTATCCGAACCGGCTCGTAGGCGAGGAGATCCCATTGGCGGGTCGGATCGTTGCCGTCGCGGACGTCTTCGACGCGCTCACGCACGAGCGGCCTTACAAGCAAGCCTGGGAAATCAAGGAGGCGGTCACAGAGATCTTTCATCAGAGCGGGCGGCATTTCGATCCGAGCGTCGTAGACACCTTCGTGCGACTCGATCACGCGACGCTGCTCACCCAAGCGAAGGGGTGGGAGCCGCCCGCCAATCCTCGCCCGCTGCGCGAGGAGCGTTTGCTGGTGCACGACATAGGCTCGGGTGTGGCGTGAGGGCCTCTCGCACATGGCGGGTAGTAGCGCCGGGGGCGATCGTGCTGATAGCGATCTTGGCAATCGTCGCGCACGCGCTGAGTACGACGCAGGCATCGGCGCGCCATGCGCTCGAGGAAGGCTTTGCCGAACGCGCGCGGGTGAGCGCTGCGCTGACGCACTCGATCTTCGATTCCCTCGCGGCCACGTCGACCCTGAGCGACGCGCCCTTCGCAAGCCTGCACGTGACCGACGCGACGCTCAGCCGGGCCGCGAAGGCAGGCAGGCTCTCCGATTCGATCCTGCTAAGAGCAGACGGAAACATCGTCGCCGCCTCGAACGACACGCCGGCGGCGGTCAAGCTCGCGATCCACGCACACCCGAGTTACATCGCCGCCGTCCTTCGCGGTCAGCCGTTCGCTGTCAGCGACGTAACGCTGCCCTCCGGCAAGCAGGCGCTGATCGAGATCGCCGTGCCGCTGCGGACGCCCGAAGGACAGCGGGTGCTCGTGAGCGGATTCTCTCTGACAGCTCTGTCCGGGTTCATCGACGACTACCTCGCCGGCAGCGCAAGTTCGGCCGGCACACACGGGTTCGTCGTCGATGAAACCGGTCGCCTGATCGGGAGCTCGGCGCCCGCCGGCAATCGGGTGAACGGCGTGATCGAGCCGGCCCTCTTCGCCGCCATCTCGCGCCGAGCCAGCGGCTCGTTTGGTCACGGCGAATACTTCGCAGTCAGCCCGGTGCGGGACACGAGCTGGCGGGTCGTCGTCACCGGCTCCCAGAAGCTGCTGTTCGCAGCCGTCAACGGCGCGAGCAATTGGCTGCCGTGGGCCCTATTCAGCGCCTTCGCCGTCGTGCTCGCGCTCGGGCTCCTGCTAGTCGCGCGCCTCGTTCACGCCGCGACGACGCAGCGCCAGCGAGACACGCGCCTTCGCGCACAGGCCGAGCACGCCAACCGCGCCAAGAGCGAATTCCTCTCCCGTATGAGCCATGAGCTTCGCACACCGTTGAACGCGGTCGTCGGCTTCAGTCAGCTGCTGGAGCTGGATGATCTGGAGCCAAGCCAACGCGAGGGCGTCGAGCAGATCCTGAAAGGCGGGCGCCACCTGCTCGAGCTGATCAACGACGTGCTCGACATCTCCCGGATCGAGTCGGGCACGATCTCGATGTCACTGGAGCCCGTCCACCTGGGAAGCGTGGTCGCCGAGGCGTCCTCGCTGATTCGACCGCTGGCCGACAAGGCCGGGGTGAAGCTGACCCTCGACCCGGCCGACTTCGGGGAGTGCTACGTGTGCGCCGACCGTCACAGGCTCAAACAGGTGCTCGTCAACGTCCTCTCCAACGCCGTCAAGTACAACCATGCCGGAGGCCAGGTGAGCGGCGGTTGTGAGCAATGGGATGGCCGGGTGGAGCTGCTTATCGCCGACACCGGAGACGGCATCGCTCCCGACAAGCTCGACCGGCTTTTCGACCCCTTCGACCGCCTCGGCGCGGAGCGCACCGACATCGAGGGCACCGGCCTCGGTCTCGCCCTCTCGATGAATCTCATGCACGCCATGGGCGGGACGATCAGGGCCGAATCGACGCTCGGGACTGGCACGACGATGCGACTCGAGCTCCTCAGCAGCGCGCCGCCAGAGCCCGAGCCGCCGACGGTCAAGCCGATGCACGACCAGACCAACGGCTGGCACCGCGCAACCGTCGTGTACATCGAGGATAACCCCGCGAACCTGAGGCTCGTTGAGCAGGCCCTCAAACGCCTCGACGGAGTGCGACTCGTCTCGGCGATGCAAGCCGGCACCGGGATCGACCTCGTCCGCGAGCACCACCCCGACGTGATCCTCCTCGACCTCCACCTGCCCGACGTCTCTGGAGCAGAGGTGCTCGAGCAGCTCAAGAGCGACCCCGCCACCGCGACGATCCCCGTCGTTGTCGTGAGCGCCGACGCGACTCCCAACCAGGTCGAGCGGCTGCAGGCAGCGGGAGCTGCCGCGTATATGACGAAGCCGATCGATGTCCGGCTGCTGCTGGAGACTGTCAGCGGCTACGTTCCGTCGAGCGCCTTGCGCTAGCCGCTCTGCGCTAGCGGATCAAACGGGAGCGACCTGGACGATCCCATTGCGCAGCTCGGCGCCGGTCTGTCGAGGATCTCGCTGGAAGCCGCCGCGCGTCGGCTATGCCCGGGCAAGTCGAAGGAGCTCGCAGAACGCATCGACGATGCGTGGATCGAACTGCGTTCCCGAGTGCTTATCGACCTCTGCAAGCGCCGCCTCGACGGTGATCGCGTCGCTGAATGGACGCCGTCTCATCATCGCGACGAACCCGGCGCACACAGCGATGATGCTCGCGCCGAGTGGTATCTCGTCGCCGGCGAGCCGGTCGGGGTAGCCGCGACCGTCCGGGCGCTCGTGATGGGAGCGCACGAGTTCGGCGACGTCCGCGAGCGACGGCGCGGAGGCTAGGATTCGCGCTCCGATTTCGGCGTGCGTGCGCATGACTTCCCACTCCTCGCTGATAAGCGGGCCCGGCTTGTTGAGAATAGCCTGCGGGATCGCGAGATTGCCGACGTTGTGGAGACGCCCCGCGATCTCGACGCGTTCCACCTCGTACTCGGGGAGTCCCAAGCATTCCGCAGTCGCAGTTGCAAAACGGGCGACTCTGTTGAGGTCCTCGAGCACGCCGGGGCTGTGCTCCTCCTGAACCTTCAGCAGCAAGTACAGGCCCTCCCGGTTGCGGGCTCCCTGGCCGGCGTCGTGATCATTCATGGCCGAGTTGCCCATTATTTCACATATCGGCATCGCGCCCGATCCGACTGAATCGAGTGGACGCGCTCGCTAAAGGCGCTCGCTATGGCGGCCGATATTTGATCGAAGCCGGAGGTTCTCATGGCACACACCGAAACCCACTTGCAGCCAGCCGAGCCGGACTTGAATGGGCTCCCGATCCTCGCCGTCGATGACGAGGAATCAAACCTGCTGCTGCTGCGGGTTCTCCTGCATCGCGCGGGCTACACCAACGTCAAGGGCACGACGGATCCGTCCGAGGTGCCCGAGTTGTTTGTCAAGAACCACCCGAGTCTGGTGATACTCGATCTCCATATGCCGGAGATGGACGGGTTCGAACTCATCGAGCGCCTCGCGGCGATGGCCGACGAGCGAAGGACCACCCCGTTCCTGGTGGTGACCGCCGATGTGACCGAGGAGACCAGGCGGAGTGCCATCTCAGCGGGCGCGAGCGATTTCCTCACCAAGCCTCTCGATCGGACCGAACTGCTCGTTCGAGTGCGCAACCTGCTGCACATTCAGCACCTCCAAGACCGGCTCTACGGAGAGATGCCGTTTGACGGAGACTCCTAGGATCTTCGGCGCGGTTCAACGGGTCTGCTTCCGAAGGTATTTCCAGGAGCTCGGTTGCGCCTGACTCCTACACCGATGGCGCCACGGCGTTAGGCGTTTGGGAGCATGTCGAGGGCGGCGAGGATCTCGGGCACCTCGGTGCGGCCGGTGTAGTCGGGGTGAATGTCGGCAAACCGCACGGTGTGGTCGCGGTCGACTATCAGGACGGTTGGCATCGGCAGCCGTGTGCCGCCGTCTTCGCGGGTCGTGCGGATGTCGACGCCAAGCGTCCGTTGCGCTGCGAGTCCTTCCTCGGAGGGGTCAAACGTGATCCCGAGCGCCTCGGCGAGGTGGGCGCCCGTGTCGCTCAATACGGTGTAGGTCAGCTCGTCCCTTTCCTGGGTGCTGAGCGACGCGTCCGGGGTCTCTGGCGAGATCGCGACGAGCCGAGCCGAGTATCCGCTGAGTTGAGGTAGCAGGTCTCGCTCGTACGTGCGCAGGGTGAGGTTGCAATACGGGCACCAGCCGCCCCGGTAGAACACGATCACGGCGGGCCCGTCGACGGTGAGCTCGTCGAGCGTCCGGGCCTGGCCGGTCGCGTCAGGCATCGTGAAGGGGGCGAGCTTGTCGCCGACGGCCACCGCTCCGGCGGGGATTCCAGCGGCGGCGAGCGCCGCTTGGTCGGAGCCGAACACCGCGACTAGCTCTGCGGGCAGCCTGCTGGCCGCGGCCGCCTTCACGTCGTTGGCCTGCTCTGCGATCGTCGTCATCGTTCCTCGTCCTTCCTCGCTGATCTGTTGGACCGGACGGTCCACTCAGACGCCAGGTTACCAGATAATGGACCGGATGGTCCAACCCGATAACATCGGCGTGATGACGGACGCTCAGCCGGCGACTGCGAAAGGACGCGAGACGCGCGAGCGGATCATCGCCGCCGCCGCCGCGCTGGTCGCCGAGCGCGGCGTCGCCGGCACCTCTCTCGACATCGTCCGCGCCCGCGCGCACGTATCCAAGAGCCAGCTCTACCACTACTTCGCCGACCGCGACGATCTCATGCGGGCGGTCGCGAAGGCCGCCTGCGATGAGGTAGTTGGCGGCCAAGCTGAGCTGTTCGAGCAGCTCGACACGATCGACGGGCTGCGCGCCTGGAGCGAGGCGCTCGTAACCGTCCAGCACACCCGTCACGCGAAGCGCGGTTGCCCGATCGGATCGCTCGCCGGTCAACTCGCCGAGCACGACGAAGGCGCCCGCCTGGAGCTAGCCGACGGCCTTCGCCGCTGGGAGAGCGCAATCCGCCAGGGCCTCGAGCGAATGGCAGCCCGCGGAGAGCTGCGCCCCGGCACCGACCCTGACGCGCTCGCCCAAAACACGCTCGCAGCCGTCCAAGGCGGCCTGCTGCTAACCCAAGTCCGACGCGACCCGGATCAGCTCCGTGCAGCCCTGGACGGCGCGCTGAATGCAATCCTCGCGGCCCGCGCCGTGCCCTGAGCTCCTTTTCGCGCAGTCCGAGACTCCGGGCGCGTCGCGGCCAAGGCTACCTCGTCGAGCGAAAGCGCGGCGAGCCGGAGAGGGTTCGGCAGGGCTGCTGAGTCTCCGCTCAGGACGGCTCGATGTGGGTGGTGTCTTGGATCGTGCTGTCGATGGCGGCCCTGAGGACGTCGTGGAGGTCATCGGGGTCCAGCGGGGCGCCGTCTCTGCCTGCGCCCAGCAGGTGCGTGCCGCCGACGAGGATGATGGCGAGGGTGTCCACGTCGGTCTCGAGGGCGATTCGGCCGAGGCCGCGCTCTGCGGTTAGGTAGGCCGCGATCATCTTGGCGGTGTCGGCCAGCAGCGGGATTCCGGCCGGGGTGGTGAGGCGCAGTCGAGCGAGCAGCTCATGACGGGAGCAGACGAGACTGATGATCCGCATCGCGCTGGGATCCAACGCGGCGGCCAGTGCGCGTGCGAGGTTGTCTGTCACGGTTCCGGTCCCCGCCGACGCGCGAAGGTCCGCGGAGCGGGCGTCGAGGCGCTCGATGTGAGTCAGTACGAGCGCAGCGAGGAATGTGTCGAAGTCGGGGAAGTGTCGGTGCAGGATGCCCTTTGCGACGCCGGCCTCTGTGGTGACGGCTCGGCTGGTGAGCGCACTCGGCCCGTCGCGCAGCAGGACGCGTTCGGCGGCGCAGAACAGCTGGTCGCGGACGTCGTGGATCGGTATTCCGGTCGGCACTGTCGAGGCTTCTGCGGGCGACGAGGCTTCTGCGGGCGATGAGTTGACGAGTGGGCATGTGCCCACCTATAGTGGGCACATGCCCACTGTATCGTCATCGCCAGCATCGCCTGAGCCTCACCAAGCCCGTCAGGCAGCGGAATCGTTCGGGACTGATCCCGAGCGCTATGACCGGACGCGGCCCCGCTACCCGCCAGGCCTCGTGGAGCGGATCATCGCCGCCAGTCCCGGCCGTGACGTCCTTGATGTCGGCATCGGCACCGGTGTCTGCGCTCGCCCGTTTCGGGCGGCCGGCTGCCGGGTGCTCGGTGTTGAGGTCGACCCACGGATGGCCGAGTTCGCCCGGCGGCAGGGGTTCGACGTGGAGGTCGCCAAGTTCGAGGATTGGGACCCCGCTGGGCGGGCGTTTGACACGATCATCGCCGCCATGACCTGGCACTGGATCGACCCCGCTGCGGGGGCGGCGAAGGCTGCCGGGCTGCTGCGGCCAGAGGGTCGATTGGCGGTCTTCTGGAACGTAGGACAACCACCACCGGACTTGGCGGGCGCATTCTCCGAGGTCTACCAGCGGGTCCTCCCTGACACGCCGTTTGCGCACACCTCGAGCGATCCCTTGGCCGCTTACGAGCAGTTCTTCACGAAGGCAGCCAACGAGATCGAGCAGGTGGGCGCCTTCCACGAACCGCAGCGATGGCAGTTCGACTGGGAACGGCGCTACACCAAAGACCAGTGGCTGGAGCAGGTGCCGACCTTCGGCGGCCACAGCAAGTTCTCACCGACAAAGCTCGACCAGCTACTCGCCGGCCTCGGCGACACGATCGACGCGATCGGCGGCAGCTTCGCGATGCGATACGCCGCCGTGGCCGTCACCGCTAGCCGACGAGCCGATTCGGCATGAGCGCGCCGCGCTCCCGGAGGGCTCCGCGACCGGCGCCAGGTGAAAAGGGGGGGCCCCGTGCGACACGGCCATCGCCGTTTCGCTCCTCGCGGCTGGCTCGGCATTGCGCTGCCGGGATCAGTTGGCCCGTCTGTAGATTAAGATTAGGTCGAAGTCGGTCTCGTAGTTCGTGCCGTCCCTGGCCGCCTCCCAGCGGCCAACGATCGTGTTCCCGTCGTCCGCGAACCTGCCGATAAAGCGCTGGGCGAACGGCCGGCCCTCACGCCACAATCTCCACTCGCCGTCGCCGATCGCCATCTCGTACACGCGGCAGACGCCGCGGTCGTCGGAGTAGAGCTGGTAGTAGGCGCCGTTCGCTGCGTCGCACCCGATGATCGAGATAGTGTTGGGTGCGCCGGGCATCTCCACGGTCGTGCACGCGACCAGGTGAGCACCGGATTCGTGCCACTGGAACGTCGCCCGCGCCTCTCCGGGCCACGGCTCGCCGCCGGGCGGGATCGCCTCCAAGGTCCACTCACCGATCAGCGGCTCGAGCCTCTTCAACGCCTGTTCTGCGGTCGGTTGATCCATTTGCGCGTCCCCTTACTCGGCTCGCCGGTAGATCTGGACCTGGACCCCGTCCGGGCCGACCGTCTTGGTCTCCGCGAGGGTTAGCTTCAGGCGGTCGATCCTCGCTGGGAACAGGCGCTTGCCGCGGCCCAGCACGGTCGGAAAGACCATCAGTCGGAGCTCGTCGACCAGGTCCGCCCCCAACAGCATCCCCACGAGCGTGCCGCTGCCGGCGACCAGGATGACGCCGTCGGTCCGCTGCTTGAGCTTTGAGATCTCGTTGGCCACGTTGCCTGAGATCACCGTCGTGTTCTGCCACTCGGGGTCCGTGAGCGTGGTCGAGACCACGTACTTCGGGTCGCTGTTGAGCTTCTCGGCGAACGCTCCCCCGCGCGAGGGCCATGCGGAGGCAAAGCCCTCGTAGGTCACCCGGCCAAGGAGCTGAACCTCAGCCTCCATTAGCTCGTCGAGCTTGAACTTGTCACCGTCCGCGCCTCGGTTGTACTCGAACGTCCAGCCGCCATGCTCATACCCATCGGCGCCGCCCGGATCCTCGAACACCCCATCCACCGACACAAACTCGGTCACCACCAGCTTGCCCATCTCATCCTCCTCTTCGGTCGCGTTCTCTCAGTAGGACCGGCAGACTACGCGGGACTCATCGGCGCACCCGCCCCGGCATGTTGCGGCGATTTGCACGGGCGAGGATCGTCAGCCCATCCGCCGCGATGGCGCCTTGCCCTCCCACGCGTCGGTGAGCAGTTCGGCGAGCGCGTCCGCCGGAGCACGCTCGAGATCGACGGCGACCGCGGCTAGGCGCTTGCCCCAGTAGCGCTCGGTGCACCAGTCGGGGTGGCTGACAACGGCGGTGCGGATCGCGGGCTCCTCGACCATCACGTTCATCGTCCGCTCATCCCACAGTGTCGCGAAGATCTTCCCTTTCACTCGGAACGACGGGCGTCCGTGGTGGGCCTGCTCGACGGTTTCGGGCAGCTCGAGCGCGAGCCGGCGGGCGTCGTCAGGCGTCATGCGGATTGTAGGTGCCGAAGGACCACGCGTTGCCCTCGAGGTCCCGTGCGCCGCGCTCGCGCGAGCCGTACGGCGACGATCTCGCGACCCGCCTGCACCTCGCTTCTAATGCTTGCCGTGCGCCTTGGTTTCCTTGAGCACCAGCGTGCCGCCCTTGATGCCACTGCCGCTCACGTTCACCTCGAGCCCCTTCTTGCCAGCCTTTCGCAGCAACACCTGGCCTTCGCCGGTCAAGCGCACGTGAATCGTCTTGCTTGCGCCCTTTTCAATCGAGACGCTCGCCGTTCCGATCACAACGTTGCGCGTACGTTTGACCTCATGATGCTTTACGTAGTGTTTTTCCGTCACCCGAGCGACCAGCTTTATGGTGCCTTTGCACGGGCCGGCCGCATTGCAGGTCAGCTTGACCATCGCGGTGCCATGCTTGACGGTCGCAGAGCCGCTGGCCCGCGCGGTGCCCGAGGTGGTCGTCGTCGACGTGGTCGTCGTTGACGTCGTGGTCGTTGACGTGGTCGTCTTGGACACACCGAGCGCACCGCTGGTGGCACTCGCCGACCCCGCTTCGTTGCTCGCGGTAACCGTGCAGGAGAGGCTGTGACCTTCGTCTGCGCCCTGCACCGTGTAGGAGCCGGCGCTCGCGCCGGAGATCGCCGCGCCTTCGCGCAGCCACTGGTAGGAGTAGGTTGGCGTCGGCGTGCCCGTCCAGGTGCCGGTCGAGCAGGAGAGCGTGTCGCCGACCACGGGCGTGCCCGAGAGCGCCGGAGCAGCCGTGTTCGCCGGCTTGATCGCCGAGGAGCGCAGAAGCTTCACGTTGGCGAGCGCCGGAACCGCCGGTTCCTCGCCGGAGGTGACCGAGATCGGCGTTGCTTCGGCAGCCGTTGCGGCGCCGTCGTAGTACTGGCTCGCCCATTCCACCGATTCGCCTGTTTCATGGCATTGTTCGAAATGCAGCCGATAGGTTCCCGTGGCAAGCCCTTCTATCTCATAGTGACCTTCGCTGGTGGACGTATAAGCTTCTTCGCCCAACTCTCCACCGGACCCTGATGTCGGTTCAGCGCCCACGCAGATCGAGGCGCTCACCGGCCTGCCTTCGGCGTTTGTGAGCGTGCCTTCGATCTCGGCCCCGGCTTCGAGCGTGACATTCGCTATCTCCAGCGGAACCGCCGGTTCGACTTCCGCGGTGACTTTGACATGCGTCGCATGGGCATAGGAGTGCGTGACAAACGACGGCGCATTGCTTTCTTCGTAGACCGCAGGCACCACGTCGCCGCCGCAGCTTCCAAACTCGACGACATATTCGCCCGTCGGAAGGCCTGTGATCGTGGCTTCACCCTCTGCGTTCGTGGTGGTGAATCCGCCTTCGCCTTCCGTGGTTGGCAGCGCCTCTACACAGACGCCTTTCAGCTTCTGGCCTTTGCCACCGAGGGCCCCTCCCTCATAGATCTCGCCGCCTGCGTGCATCAAGGCGTCGATGCCCGACTTGGTTTCGCCGCCATGAAGGTCCACCAATACGGCTTCGGATTCCTTGGGCTTTTCCGGGTAGAAGCGCGGCGCGAAATTAAGCGTGCTGCCAAAGCAGTCGCGGAAGCTCACCTGGTATTCGGCTTCGGCCAGCCCGCTGATTTCATATTCGCCGGCGCTGTTGGTTTCAGCGAACCCCAAAGTTTCACTGCCGCCCATGGGCGTCGCGGTGACACAGATGCCCTTGATCGGCTCATGCACGCTCGCCGTTTCCTTGTATTCCTTGACTTCGCCCTGGATCGTGCCCGTGGCGGCTGCAGCGACTGCCGGCAGCAGCGCCCCGGCGCAGAGCCCGAGGGTCGCGACCAGCGTCATCGAGAGCACCATGCTGCGGATACGGTTCTTCCTCTCCATCTCCAGCTACCTCCGGGTCGGTCTTGGCGGAGTGGCCGATCCCGCGAAAGAACGACCGATCCTGTCTTTGGTGGAGCGCATCCTACATAAACGGGCTGGGAGAGCCACAGCCGGTCAAGCAGACGTCGGACGCACACGAGACCCGGCGCACGCCTATCTCCGCCTGCCCGACTGCCGCCGACTACGCGCCTGCGGGGGCGTCGCCGGCAGCGCTCCTCGCCGAGCGAAAGCGGGGTGCGGGAGAGGGTTCGGCCCGGCTGCTGAGTCTCGGCTCAGGACAGCTCGACGTGGATGGTGTCTTGGACGGTGCTGTCGGCCAGCAGCGGGAGCCCCGCCGGGGTGGTGAGGCGCAGTCGAGCGATCAGCTCATGACGGGAGCAGACGAGACCGATGATCCGCATCGCGCTGGGATCCAACGCGTCGGCCAGTGCGCGTGCGAGGTTGTCTGTCAGGTTCCGGTCCCGGCCGACGCGCGAAGCTATCGCACGCGGATGTGGGTTGTCGAGGTTTCGGAGTTGAGCGATTCGATTTCCACGCCGACCCACGGGTTCCTGTGCTGCCTCAGCCACCGCAGGGACCCCGCGCCGAGTGGCGCCGTCAGTGTCGCCTTCCGCCCCGGAAACATGTCGTTGGTTTCGCCCCTGCTCGACACGGCCTTGCCGCGTACGTGTAGCTTGATGCGGATGGTGGGCTCCACACAGCCGAGGGGGGGCGAGGCCGGACATGTGATAGTTGCCGTGAGCCCGTGGCGCCCGAGCGTTATGCGAGCGAGTCGGGGTGTGGGACAGACACCGCTCGGTGGCACGGGTGGCTGAGGCTGCCCGGGGCCCCACGTGATCATGAAGCTTTCGGCACATGGCGTCTTTACTGCGACTAGCTCGGAGCCATTGAAGTCGAACGGGACTACCGTATTTTCACCCAGTCCGAAGCCGCCGAGCCTCTGGCCTTCGAGGTTCGCGAGCTCGAGCCTTTGGAGCGGATCGGGCCGGTCATGGCGGTTGGGGAGGCGTTCTTCCAGTCCGAGCAGGTCGCCGGCGAGAAACAACCGTTGGTCGGGGATGAACTGCCTGTATCGGGAGGAGACGCGCGCAGAGAGGATCGCCCTAGGGCGTGGTTCGGCAGGAGAGGCGGTGTAGAGCGACTCGGGTTCGGGGCCGTAGGCTGTTTCCTTCGGCGATACGTAAGCGATGCGTCCGTCTTCCTGGACGCTCGCCAGCGCCGGATAGTTCGTTTCCGCGGCGAACTCGTCACCGCCCGTCTCGGGTAGTTCGATGTGCAGCGGTTCGGCGCCCGTTTCGAGGTTGCGCTCGATGAGTGCGGGCGCGGTCGCCGGGCCTGCGGTCCCCGAGGGTTGGTGTTGCTCCTGCCATGCCGGAGAGAGTCCGACGAGCCATGGGCCGGAGATCGCCTCGGGAAGGGCCAGCTGGGGCACGATCGACCGCGTCGGGGGCGCCGTCGAGTAGTCGACTACCACCGTCTGTCCTGCGGAGCTATCACCGCATTCCCGATAGGCGATCCGGCTCGCGGAGACGAGCAGGTCGGCGGCGCCGTAGCACGATGCAAGCCCGGCGCAGGATCCCGAGCCGAAGCCCACCAGGCATTGAAGTGTCGCTCCTGGCGGCCCGGCGAGCAGTTCCTCACCCTCCAGCTGCCAGTTCTCGTACTTGCATCCCGGTTCGTCGCACCTGGGATCGGCCTGCTCGATGCCAATGAGCGCCGGCGAAGCCGCTAGCTGCGATGCGCCGAGGCGGCGCGGGATGCTTGCAACCGCGCTCTCTGCACCGCTTGCCGGGTCCACCGCGCGCACCTGAAAGCCTTGCCCGGCACGGACCAGCACGAGGACGTTCGTGCCGGACCAAGCGGGCGCGCCTTCCGCCTCGGCGTGCAGGCGCACCAGCGAACTCCCGGCCGCCACCGCGGGTGCTGTGCAGATGACAGTCAGGGCTAGAACTATGGTCACAATCCCGCTTTGGCGGTGGATCCCCATCGAAGGCAACATAGCTCGTGGCACGGCCGGTGCTAGCGGCATGGGCCGGCGCTCTGCGCTACTGCTTGCGAGCCAAGCGACCCCACCATGGCTCGCCATTGCTCGTCACCCGCCAGAACGCCCGGCAGGCAAAGAAGCTCCGAGGAGGAGCCGCGGTCGCGGTGACGCTGGGACCCACACATCCATCCGAGCGCTTGACTTCACGTCCGCCCTCCAATCAACGCAGGCGTTTCATCCCCCACATCCCAGCTTTGCTAGAAAGGAGAGGTCTCGTTCCCAGCCGCTAGCCGCCGAAGTGACCTTCGAGCCAGTCGAAGATGCGCGCGTCGCGGACGGCCAGTCCCATCGGCTCGCAGTGACGATGCGCGCCCTCCTCGACGGTGAAGCGCACGAGCTTCTTCTCGCCGGGCAGACGCTCGTAAAGCTCCTGTGACTGACCGGGAAGGAACTGGTCGTCGTCGGGATCGCAGATCAGCATCGGCGTGGTGATGTTGTTCACCTCATCGCCGAGCCGGTAGGCCGACACCGCCTCGAACAGGTCGTAACGGGATCCGCTGGTGATCCCGTAGGGGCGGCCGCGGAACTCGAGCGCCGCGGCGGCCGCGGGGTTCGCGGCCTCGCTCTTGCTCACGGTTGCGTCGAAGGCGTCCTTTTGGCCGGTCTCGAGCAGCTCCCGCAGCGCGGCGGGGAGAGGCGCAAGCCATGAGCGTGAGATGTCGACGACGCCGCCGTCGGCTACGGCGGCGGCGAGCCGGTGCTCGAAGGCGAGCGCGCGCGGTACCCAGAAGCCGCCCTGGCTGATGCCGATGACCGCCGTCCGGTCGCTGTCGACATCCGCTCGGGCGAGCATCGCGTCCACGACCGGGGTGAGCGCGGCCTCCCAATCGGGGCGAAACGGGATGCCCTGCTCGTAGAGCGCGTACTGCTGCCCTGGGCCGTCGAACGTCATCCAGTGGTAGCCGTGCTCGCCGGCGGCGGCGCCCCCGTGTCCCCACATCGCTGAGGTCGCGCCGTCGCTGCCGTTGTTCATGATCACGAGCGGTCGACGCTCACCGGGCTGCGCGTCGGGCGCGCGGAAAAAGTAGCCCTTGAGCGTCGTGCGCTCGTACGGGATCTCGAGCCGCTCGCCCGGTACGGGCGATAGGTCAACGACGCGCTCCCAGCAGTCGCGGTGGCGCCGCCACGTAGCGAGCTCTTGCTCGGCGCTGAAGTCCGTCGCCTTTGCGGTGCAGTACAGCGCGGTCGAGTAGTAGGTCGCCGCCCGCCGGTAGAACGAGAGGGCAGTGACCCGCCGCCCAGCGCGCCGAGCAGTATCGCCCGCTCCGTATGCGCCGTCCGCTGTGGCGATCCACTCGCGGATCCAGGCGTCGGCGTCGCCGTCGGGAATGCGCGCGGCGGTCGCCAGCGACTCACCGATGTCCGTGTTCTGCCGGTAAGCGCCTCCGAGCGCCATCTCGAGGCCGAACTGGAAGTCCTCGTCAGTGAAGAAGCGCATCGTCATGCCTGCGCGTCGGCCGTGAGGGCGTTCGAGAGCTTCATGGCCACGAGCACGAGCGCGAGCGGGGTGACCCAGTTGAACAGGATGTTGGTGGGCCGGCTGTCGATCGCGCCGGCCGCGATGTGGAACGGGACCATCGCTGCGAACGTGAGTGCCCAGATCATCGTCAGCCGCCGGTTGATCGCCTTGAACTTCGGCGAGCTCCACGCCTGCCGGGGAACCCGCTCGCGTGCGTATTGCTCGGTGAAGGGGACGAACAGCAGCGAGCCGAGTGCGACGAGCGCGAGCAGCCCGGCGGCGATCGCGCGCGCGTAGCGCTCGAGCCAGTGGGCGACCGACGGGTCGACCAGGAACGCGGCGACCGTGAACGCGGCGAACGTGAACACCGCGCTTAGCTCGAGGACCTTCGGCTTGCCGGCCTGGATGCCCGGACGGCTGACCCAGATCGCGATCAGCAGGGCGCCGATCGACGCGATCTTCAGCGTTCCGCGCTCCGCGACTACCGTGAATAGCAACCACGGGACGGCCGCCATGAGGAAGCCCGAGCCGGCTGCCTTCTCGTTGCCGTTGGGGACTGCTTGGTTTGTGACTGCGCCGGCGTTGACCATCGTTGCCTCCGACTCCGATGTGGGTTTGTCGATGGGCGTATCCTCCATCCACGGCCCCTCGACGTCGTACGTAGCCGGATACTGATCTTCAGGCGCGGTCCGTACGCAGGGACGCGCCCAGGGCGAGTAGGCAGGTGGCGGATCCCGCGCCGGCCACGGCGCTCCAGCCGCCCGCGCGCCACAGGAGCATCGCTGCGAGCGAGCCGGTAGCGGCGCCGAGGAAGTTGCCGCTCATGTACGCCGTGTTGGCGCGGCTGCGCGCCGAAGGCGAGAGCGTGAGCGCGCGCGTCTGGTTGAGGATTCGCTGGCCCTGTGTTCCAACGTCGATCACAACCACGGCCGCTACCAGCCATCCAAGCGAGCTGCCGGCTGGTACGCAGGTAAGCCATCCGCTGAGCATGACCGCCCAGGCGGCGGTGCTCGCGAGGGTGCTTCTCCCGCTGTCGTGCAGTCGGCCTGCTCGCCGGGCGACCGTGGTGCCCACGAGTCCGAGGGCGCTGAGCGCACCGATCTCGCCCGGCGTGAAATGGTAATGAGGGGAGCTGAGCAGGAGCGTGGTTGCGGTCCAGAAGAGGTTGAAGGCGGCCATCGACACGAAGCCGAACGCCATCACCCGCCGCAGCGAGGGCTGCGCACGGACGAGGGCGGGCACGGATCGCAGCAGCGCCCGGTAGCCGGGGCCTCGCCGTGCGCTCGAGCGCGGTGCTCGTCGCGATATGAGGACGGCTAGCAGCAGGTTCAGTGCAGTCGCGATCAAGAAGACCGCGCGCCAGCCGAGCGCGTCTGCGATCAGGCCGCTGGCTGCTCGCGCGGCGAGGATCCCGGTCAGAAGACCGCTGACGACGGTCCCGAGCGCACGCCCTCGCGAATCCTCCGCGCTGAGATCAGCCGTGAACGCGACGACGATCTGCCCCGACACCGTAGTCAGCCCGACCAGGAAGATGCTGATCAGCAGGAGCTCGAAGGAAGGCGCCAGCGCGCAGAGCGACAGCGCGGCGGCGGCGATCGCCATCATTGAAGCGACCAGGCGCCGCCGGTCGCGGACATCGCCGAGCGGGACGAAAAGGAGGATGCCGGCCGCGTAGCCGATCTGCGAGCAGAAGAGCAGCAGGCTCGCGGTCGCGGCTGTGAGGTCGAAGTCTCGGGCGATGAGCGCGAGCAGCGGCTGGACGTAGTAGAGGTTCGCTACCGCGACCCCGGAGGCGATCGCGAACAGACGCGTCGGCGGATCCCCGGTCTGACGCGCGGCAGGGGAAGGCAATCGCGGCAAGTGATCGCGAGAACGGTCTCGCAGGACGCGGAATGCCGCGGCTAGCCGAGGTGGCTCTGCAGCCAGTCGAAGATACGGGCGTCGCGCAGCCCTGTGGCCATCGGCTCGCAGTGGCGGTTGGCGCCCTCGGCGGCGGTGAAGCGAAGCAACTGCTTTTCGCCGGGCAACCGCTCGTAGAGCTCCTGCGCCTGGCCGGGGAAGAACTGCTCGTGGTCGGGATCGGTGATCAGCAGGGGGGTGCTGATGTCCTTGATCTCGTCTCCGAGTTTGAAGTTCTCGACGGCCTTGAAGAGGTCATAGCGCGATCCGCTCGTGGCCCCATATGGATGTCCGCGGAACTCGAGCGCGGCGGTGACCGCCGGAGATTCCTGCTCGGCCGCTCGCATCCGAGCGTCGAAGGTGTCCTTCTCGCCGGCGTCGAGGAGCGCTCGCATGGCTGGCGGGATCGCCTGAAGCCACGCGCGGGTGATGTCCACGGCGCCCGTGTCGGCGACGCCCGCTGCCAGGCGGTGCTCGAAGGCGAGCGCGCGCGGCACCCAGAAGCCCCCTTGGCTGACGCCTATGACCGCGATCCGCTCGCTGTCCACGTCGGCCCGGCAGACGAGCAGGTCGACCACGGGAGTGAGCACAGCCTCCCAGTCGTGGCGGAACGGGATTCCCTGCTCATAGAGGGCAGACTGCTGGCCGGGGCCATCGAAGGTCATCCAGTGATAGCCCCGCTCGGCGGCCGCGGCGCCGCCGTGGCCCCACATCGAGGAGGTCGAGCCGTCGCTGCCGTTGTTCATGATCACCAGCGGGCGCGGCTCCCCGCCCGCTGCATCGGGCGCGCGGAAGAACCAGCCACGCAGGGTGGTGCCCTCGTAGGGGATCGACAGCCGCTCGCCGGGAGCCGGCGAGAGCTGGACGGTGTGCTCCCAGCACTCATGCTGACGCCGCCAGGTCGCGAGCACGCGCCGTGCTCCGAAGTCGCTGGCCTTCGCGGCGCAGTAAAGCGCCGTCGAGTAGTACCTAGCCGCTCGCCTGTAGAACGACAGGGCCGACGCCCTGCGCCCGGCATGCCGGGCGTGCTCGCCGGCATCAAAGACCCTCGTCGCGGTGGCGCTCCACTCACGGATCCACGCATCGGCGTCGCCGTCGGGGATGCGCGCGGCGGTGGCCAGAGCCTCCCCGACGTCCGCCGACTGGTGGTAGGTCGCGCCCAGGACCAGCTCGAACCCGAACTGGAAGTCCTCGTCCTCGAACACCCGCATCTCCTTGCCTCCGTTGATCGAATTGCAGCTGGAAGGCAAGCTCGCAGCGCCAGCCGCGGAGGTCGTGCGTATGCGGCTACTGATCTTCGCCGTGGCGCTACGCAGACCCGGCGCCTCGCTGCGCTGAGCAGGACGGGCAGCGACTGGATTGGAGCTACGGTTTCGCGATGGCGGGTGCGCGCTCGGATGCGACGCTCACGTGGCCCCTCGTGGGCCGGCAGGGTGAGCTCGCGCAGATCCTCGAAGCCCGCTCCGTGGGAGCCACCGGAGCCCTCATCAGCGGCGAGGCGGGAGTCGGCAAGACGCGGCTTGCCAGACAGGCCGTCCTCGACGCCGAGGCCGCAGGAGCCTACGTCGCCTGGACTCGCGCGACCCGCAGCTCCTGCGCGATCCCGCTCGCGGCACTCGGCACCCTGGTGCCGGCTGGCACTCCCGCCGGCGAGGACGCCGGCCTGGTACAGACGATCATCGCCGCCCTGCGCTCGCAGGCCGGTACGCGGGAGATCGTGCTCGGCGTCGATGACTCCCATCTACTCGATCCGGCCTCGGCGACGGTCCTGCTGCACCTGGCAGAGCACGACGTGGCCTTCGTCATCGCGACCACGCGGACGGGAGCCCCGTCCCTTGACGCCATGACGGCGCTGTGGAAGGACGCGGGCGCCATTCGCATCGAGCTTGGGTCGCTTGGGCAACCCCAGATGGAGGCGATCGTCGAGACGGCCCTCGGAGGTCCACTCGAGCGCGGCGGACACCGCTGGCTGGCGCGCACGAGCGCCGGCAACATCCTCTACGCGCAGCAGCTGCTCGCCGGGGCGATCGACAGCGGCGCGCTCGCCCAGTCCAACGGGGTCTGGCAGCTGACAGAGCCACCGCCGCCGAGCCCCTCCCTGCGCGAGCTGATCGCCGAGCGCATGGGCGCCCTGACCGATGCCGAGCGCGCGGCGCTGGAGCTCGTCGCGCTGGGGGAACCGCTCGCCGTCGCCGAGGCGCGAGGGCTCCTGACGGCGGACACACTCACGGCGCTCGAGAGCAAGCGACTGGTGGTGGCCGAGCCCACAGCCGACGGCGCCGGCGAGCTGCGCGTCGCGCAGCCGCTGTATGGCGAGTCGGTCCTCCTGGCGATGCCCGTATCGCGTGGCAACGCGCATCGCGTTCGCCTCGCCGAGCTCGTCTCGGCGCGTTCCGCGCGCTCCCCGGCTCACCAGGTGCGCATCGCGCGATGGCTCATCGAGGCGGGCGAGCCCGTGGCGGTGGCCATCCTGCTCGACGCCGCGCGGGCCGCCAATCTCGCCGGCGCCGAAGGCGGAGCGGACTTCGCACGGCGTGCGCTGGCCGCCGGGGCGGGCGCCGAGGCGAACATGCTGCTCGCGTCGGCCCACTACGTTCACGGGCGAGCCTCCGAGGCGGAGGCCGCGCTCGCCGAGGTGGAGGGAGAGATCGCGGACCCCGACCTCGCGCTCGCCTACCTCCGCGAGCGAGCGGCGATCCTTTACTGGGGTCTCGGGCGCGGAGAGCAAGCCGTGCGGCTCCTCGACCGTGCGCTGGAATGGTGGCCCGAGGAAGGCTGGCAGAAGCAGGTCGGGATGCTGCGACTTCATTTCGCGGCGCTCAGCGGTCCGCCGGGCGTGATGGCCGCGGAGCTCGAGAGCGCCCTGGCAGCCGGAGCGCCCGATCAGGCGACGCGCTGGCTGAAGCGCGCCCTCACTGCCGACAGGTTCTGGGCCGGACTGGTCCGCGAAGCCGACGCGATGCTCGGCGAAGTCCCCGAGCTCCCGCTTCGCGGCGAGCTGGAGTTCCTCGAGTTCGCCACCATCGCGACCATCGGCCTGGCCTCCGGCTGCGATCTTCCCGGCCTCGAGCGAGACATGCGCGCCGCCTTCGAGTCGGCCGCCGACGCCGCCGACCACGCCGCCGCGGGACTGGCGGCGATCACCGTGGCGGCATCCAACTATCTCGCCGGCCGGCTGCTGGACTGCGGCCGCTGGATCAACGAGGCGATCGCGCAATCCCGGCGACAGGACCCCTTCGGCGTTCGCCTGATGGCACGGTCGCTGCAGGCCGGGACGTTCCTCGCGCTCGGCGACCACGAGCGGGCGGTCGCGCTGGCGCGCGAGCTGCACGACGACGCTCAGGACGCGACTGCGCCGCAGAGCGGCGGACCTGCTCGCAGGCGCGGCTTCGGGCCGTGGCTCGCGCGCGGGCGGGCCTGGGGGAAGCTCGCGGAAGCAGACCCGCCGGCGGCGCAGGCACTCCTGCTGGACGCGGCGCGCGATCAAGAATGGGCTCCCGTCTACGCCGCCGAGCTGAGCTACGAGGCGATGCGTGCCGGCAAGCCCGCCCGCGAGCTCTCGCAGACGCTCCGCGAGCTGGCTGAACGGTGCGACGCGCCGCTCACTCACGCGTATACGGCGCACGTCGCCGCGCGAGCCGGCGGCGTCGCCACCGCGATGCTGGATGCGGCCGAGACGTTCGCCGCTCTCGGCGTCACGCTCTACGCATCGGAGGCGGCCGCGCACGCCGCCGCGGCCTTCGCCTCCGAAGGGCGCCAGGACAGCGCACGCCGAGCGGCAGCCCGCAGCCGCGAGCTCCAGGTCGAGTGCCAGGGCATCGAGGCGATGTCGATCGAAGGTGTCGATCGCGCGGAGATCGAGCTCACGCCACGCGAGGCACAGATGGTGGAGCTCGCCGCGCGCGGGCTCACCAACAGCGAGATAGCCGACAGGCTCGTGCTCTCGACGCGCACCGTCGAGACCCATATCTACCGCGCGATGCGCAAGCTCGGCGTCAACGACCGCAGGGACTTCCGACCAGGCCATTCGGGCCGCTGAACTTTTCGCAAAGCGAGCGGGGTCGAGCACCTCGCCGACCGCAGCGACCGCGGCCTCGTAGTCGTCATACCGGCCCGTGCGTATCGGCGCAGCGCAGGAGCAGACTTCCTCCGCTCCTACACGCCCGAAGCAGCGCGTCGTGCGAACATTGGGTTCTGATGCGTTCGGAGGAACTGCGTGCGTTGCAGACACCGCTCAAGGAGCGCTACCGCGCGGATCCCGAGGCGGCGGTCGTTACGTTGAGCGCGACCGGCGAGCTCGGGGACGGCATCAGCTGCTCGGTGAGGACCGGGGCCGCGCTGGCGAGCGCGGGGCTGCATCCGGCAAGCGGCGGCGACGGGAGCTTGCTGTGCTCGGGCGACATGCTGCTCGAGGCGCTTGTCGCGTGCGCTGGAGTCACCTTGTGCGCTGTGTGCACGTCGCTCGAGGTAACGGTGGAGGGCGGCACTGTGTCGGCCGAGGGCGATCTGGACTTCCGCGGCACCTTGGGCGTGAGCAAGGAGGCTCCGGTTGGGTTCCGCGCGATCCGGCTTCACTTCGACCTAGTGAGCGACGCCAGTCCAGCCGACCTAGACACAGTCCTGCGCCTGACCGAGCGCTATTGCGTGGTTCTCCAGACGATCCGGCGCTCGCCTGAGACGACCGTGTCATGGCGCAAGCTCCGTGATGAGGCCTGAGAGAGCGGGAGCTGCGCGGGCCGCACGGGCTTCGTGACGTCGTCGCTGGCTAGCTCGCCGGCGTCGACAGCCGCCTGGACACCGCTGCAAGGCCGATCTGCGCCGGTGCTTCCGGCCCGGCCGCTGGCTACCGCCTTCGCGCTGAAACGTCACTGTGCGATACCCGTCGGGCTCGCTTTGACTGAGATCGGTCGTCTCCGCTCGGCTACTCTCGCACCGGCAACTGCTGAACCGACCAGCGGTTGCCGTCGGGGTCCTCGAAGAACACGAACGAGCCCCACGGGAACTCCGTCACCTCGCTCACGGCGACCCCGCGCCCCGCGAGCTCCGCCCGCGCTGCGTGCGCGTCTGGGACTGTGAGCTGCAGCCCGCGCGCGGAGCCGGGCTCGGAGTCCACGACCCCGGTCCCGAACGCGATCGAGCACGCCGAGCCCGGCGGGGTGAGCTGCACGAAGCGAACCTCCTCGCTCACCTTGTGGTCGTGTTCGGCCTTGAAGCCGACCCGGTCTGCGTAGAACGTCTTCGCACGATCCACGTCGGTTACGGGGATCGCTACGAGTTCGAGCTTGAAGTCCATGCTCGCCTGCCTTTCGGTGTCGTCGGTATCGGTGGGACGCCACGCTACGAGCAATTGCGGTCAGATATTGTCCGCATATCGTGCGAGCCTTCCTGGGCGTGCTCGATAGCTCGGCAAGGCTCCTGAAGCTTCTCTCGCTCATGCAGGCGCGGGCTGACTGGACAGGCCCCGAGCTGGCCGCGCGACTCGAGGTCGGCGTTCGCACGGTGCGCCGCGACGTCGAGCGGCTGCGGACGCTCGGCTACCCGGTCCACGCGGCGCCGGGGGTCGCGGGGGGCTACCGTCTCGGTGCCGGCGCCTCGCTGCCGCCTCTGCTGCTCGACGAGGAAGAGGCCGTCGCCGTCGCAGTGGCGCTCCGCACGGCCGCGAGCGCCAGCGTCACCGGCATCGAGGAGACCGCGCTGCGCGCGCTCGCGAAGCTCGAGGGGGTGCTCCCGCCGCCGTTGCGTCGCCGTGTCACGGCCGTCGGCTCGGCGGTGGTGCCCTACCCGAGCTTCGGCGCGCGGGTCGATTCCGGGCTGCTGGCGCTCCTCGCCACCGCGATCCGCGACCGCGAGCGGCTGCGCCTGCGCTACCGCGACCACGCAGGCACGCCGACCCGTCGCCTCGTCGAGCCTCATCGGCTCGTTCTCAGCGGCCGCCGTTGGTATCTGGTCGCATGGGACGCCGGACGCGAGGACTGGCGCACGTTCCGCGTCGACAGGATCGAGCCCGCGCCGTCGAGCGCGGGCCGCTTCCTCGCGCGGCAGCCACCCGCGGCGGACATTGCCGCCTACGTTGCGCGCGGGGTCAGCGCGGCGCGCGACACCCACCAGGTACGCGTCCTCCTGCACGCCCAGCTCGCCACGGTCGCGCCGCGAGTCCCGGCGGCCGGCGGCACGCTCGAGGCTGTCGACGAGAGCTCTTGCCTGCTGTCCGCCGGCGCCGACTGGCTCGGCGGCCTCGCGATCTATGTCGCGGGGATCGGCGTCGACTTCGAGGTCCTCGACCCACCCGAGTTCGCCGCCGAGATCCGCCGCCTCGCCGAGCGCTTCACGCGCGCTGTCGAGGGCTGATCAAGCCTGCGGCGCGGCCGTGTAGATCGACTGCAGTTGCAGGTAGGTCTCGAGACCCTCGGGTCCCAGCTCGCGTCCGATGCCGCTCGCCTTGACTCCGCCGAACGGGGCGGCGGGGTCGATCGTGTAGTGGTTGATGCCGATGCTTCCGGTCTGCACGCGCCTGGCGACGTCCTGCGCGCGCTCTGGGTCGCGGCTCCACACGCTGCCGCCGAGCCCGAACTCGGAGTCGTTGGCGAGCGCGACCGCCTGATCGACGCCGTCGTAGGGGATCACCGCGAGAACCGGCCCGAAGATCTCCTCCCTGGCGATCGTGTCGCTGTTGGCCACGTCGGCGAAGATCGTCGGCTGCACGAACCAGCCGCGGTCCTGCTCAGGTGGGCGCCCGCCGCCCGCGACGATCCGCCCGCCCTCGGCGCGGCCCTTCTCGATGTAGCCCTCGATGCGCTCGCGCTGGCGAGCGCTCGCGACCGGGCCGACCTGCGTGGCCGGGTCGAGCGAGTCGCCCACCACGAGTGCGTCCGCGAGACCGCCGAAGACTTCGAGCACCTCGTCATAGCGTGCGCGTGGTGCGAGCACCCGCGTGCAGTTGACGCACGTCTGGCCGTTGTTCATCATCGTCGCGCCGAACAGGGCCTCGCTGGCCCCGGCGAGATCGGCGTCGTCGAGGACGATCGCCGCGGACTTGCCGCCGAGCTCCAGCGTCACCGGGCGCAGCAGCTCTCCACAGCGCCGCGCGATCGTGCGGCCCGAGGCGCTAGATCCGGTGAACGCGATCTTGTCGACGTCCGCGTGTTCGACCAGATACGCGCCCACCTCGCGACCGGCCGGCACGATGTTGACCACCCCGGCCGGCAACCCCGCCTCGAGGATCGCTTCGGCGAGCAGCAGGCTGTCGAGCACCGTCTCCGGGCTCGGCTTCATCACGACGGTGCAGCCCGCCGCGAGCAGCGGCGCGAGCTTGAACATGGCGAGCGTCTGCGGGTAGTTCCACGGCACGATCGCCCCGACGACGCCCACCGGCTTGCGCAGCACCTCGATGGTGCCGCCGAGCAGGCCCTGACGCTCTTCCTGCAGCGCGGTCTGTCGGATCAGGCCCGCGTAGTACTGCGCCAGCACAGCCGGGACGACGGCCTCGATCTGCAGCGCGAGCGAGATCGGCATGCCGTTCTGCAGCGAGACGCGGTGTGCGATCTCCTCGCCGCGAGCCTGCATCGCCGCAGCGAGACGCTCGAGCGCCTGCGCGCGGTCCTCGCTCGACCACGACGACCAACCGCGCGGGTCCTCGAACGCGCCGCGCGCCGCGCGCACCGCGACATCGATGTCGGCGTCGGTCCCCTCCGGCACCGACCCCACGGGCTCCTCCGTGCTCGCCGCGAGCACCGCTATGCGGCCCGAGCCCTGCGGCTTGACCCAGCCGCCCCCGATGAAAAGCTCACCGCTGTCGATGATCGTCTGCGTGCTCATCGGCGATCCCCCTGTATTTGGTGTGATCCGTCGCGATCAGATGGCCCGGTCAGCCTACTGGTAGGGTCGCGGCGATGACGCGCGGCGTGCGTGAAGTCGTTCGACACGCTCACCTCCCCTTTCCGGGAACAGGTCGCAACTCGCCGGGGAGCCGAGCGCGTCGTGCGGTGGCTGTGTGGCCATGACGCGCAGGCCAAGCGCCTGGTCGCCGGCCTGATCGATGAGATCGGCTACGTGCCGGTCGATCTGGGCGGCGTCGCGGACCGCGCGCTGACGGAGCGCCGCGCTCAGCCGGGCTGCGCAGCGGCCCGGGCGAGGCCCCGGTCGTCCCGGCCCAGCGGCAGTCGCACGTGGAATACCGTGTGGCCAGGCTCGCTCTCTACGGCGATCGTGCCGCGGTGGCGCTCGGTCACGATCCGGCGCGCCGCGTCCAGCCCGAGCCCCGTGCCCTGACCGACGTCCTTGGTGGTGAAGAACGGGTCGAAGATCCGCGCCTGCGCCTCGGGGGCGATGCCCGGCCCGTCGTCGGCGACGTCGACGAGCAAGGCGGCGCCGTCGCGACGGGTGCGCAGCGTGATCGTCCCCCGCTCGCCGAGCGCGCCGATCGCGTTGTCGAGCAGGTTCGTCCACACCTGGTTCAGCTCCGAGCCGTGCATGGTCAGCGGCGGCAGCGTCCGGTCGTATTCGCGCACGATCTGGATCTCGGTGTGCTTGAGCTTGTGGCCGAGCACGGTCACCGTAGTCTCGAGGCCTTCGTGCACGTCCGCCTCGACGACCTCGCCGCGGTCCATGTAGGAGTAGGACTTGATCGCGCCCACCAGCTCGCTCATACGGGCGGTCGACTCGGAGATCTCGTTCGCGAGGCCGCGGGCGCCGAGCGAGGCAGCGATCCAGCGCAGCGCCTCGCCGGTGGCGGCGCCGGCGAGCGCCGCCACGCGCGCGAGCCACTGCTCGTCGAGGCCGGCAGAGGCCAGCGGCTCGGCCAGCAGCCAGGCCTGGGGCACGCCGAGCTGCTCGAGCTGTGCGAGCAGCTCCTCTTCGGCGTCGGCGGCGCCCAGCGCGTCGAGCGCACCGCGCTCGGAGTGGCGGGCGAGCGCCTCGCGCTGGAGCTCGACGAGCTGCTGCGCCTCGGCGCGCTCGATGCCCGATTCGACGAAATGGCCGATCGTCGAGCTGAGCACCTCGAGCGCGCCGGCCAGGTCGGACGCGGCGCGGCGGGCCGCCGCCGCCGGGTTGTTCAGCTCGTGCGCGAGCCCCGCGGCCATCGTGCCGAGCGCCGCCAGACGCTCGCGGTTCTGCTCGACCGAGGTCAGGCGATTGGCGACCGGGCGGATCTGGCGCAGCACGCGCATCAGCACCGGACGCTGGGAGAAGGCCAGCTCGGCAAACGTGTCGGCTGCTATGGCAGCGAGCACGGTCGGCTCGAGCGCGCGCATCGACACTGCGATCGGGCCGTCGGTGACGGCCGCGATCGCCCCGATCCAGGTCGGCGCTCGGTGCTCGCCGATCGGCTCCTCGCGCCCCTGGGGATCGATCGTGAGAGCCTGCAGCGCGCCCTCGAGCACGAGGTGGACGGGTGCCGCCGTCTGACCCTGGCCGACCACGACGGTGCCGGGCACGGCCTCGAGCAGCTCGGCCGCCTGTGCCCAGGATTCGAGCTCCCGCTCGCCGAGCCCCTCGAACAGGTCGAGCGCGCGCAGCTGTTCGACGCTCGGGTGGCTCACGCCGTGGCGAGGTACTCGTGGATCAGGGAGACCGCCATCGAGCCCTCGCCGACGGCGCTCGCGACGCGCTTGATCGAGCGCGAGCGCACGTCGCCGGCGACGAACACGCCGGGCACGCTCGTCTCGAGCACATACGGGTCGCGGCTCAGTGGCCAGCCGCGCTCGAGCACCTCCTGCCCGGCGAGCACGAAGCCGCGCTCGTCACGGGCGACGACATCCTCCAGCCAGTCTGTGCGGGGCGCGGCGCCGATGAACACGAAGCACGCGTCGACCTGTTCGCTCGACTCGCTGCCGTTCGCGTTGCGGACGCGCAGCGCGCGCAGGCGTCCCTGCTCGCCGATCGCAGCGACGGCCTCGGCGCCGGTGCGCACCTCGATCTTCGCCGACGCGGCGATCTGCTCGATCAGGTACTGAGACATCGACCTCGACAGCGAGTCGGCGCGGACGAGCATCGTGACCCTCGCGGCATAGCCGGAGAAGTACACCGCGGCTTGCCCCGCGGAGTTGGCGCCGCCGATGACCACCACGTGCTGATCCGAGCAGGCGCGCGCCTCGGTCATCGCGGCGCCGTAGTAGATCCCGGCGCCGGTGAACTCGGCGAACCCCGGCGCCTGCAGCTGGCGATAGGAGACGCCCGAGGCGACGAGCACGCAGTTGGCGCTCAACGAGCCGCCGCCGCCGAGCTCGACGATCCTGCCGGCGCCCTCGACGCGCAGCGCCGTCGCGTCTTTGACCGTCAGCAGCTCGGCGCCTAGCCGGCGCGCCTGGTCGGTGGCGCGGCGTGCGAGGTCCGAACCGGAAAGGCCGGCGGGAAAGCCCAGGTAGTTCTCGATGCGGCTCGACTGGCCGGCCTGGCCGCCGGGGGCCTCGCGCTCGACCATCACCGTGCGCAGTCCCTCCGAGGCTCCGTACACTGCCGCCGCGAGCCCGGCCGGCCCACCACCGACGATCACCAGGTCGTAGTGGTCGGAGGCCGGTTGTGCGGTGACGCCGAGGCGCTCGGCGAGCTCGAGCACCGTCGGACGCTCGAGCACCGCGCCGTCGGGCAACAGGGCGACTGGTAGTCGGTCCTCCTGCACGCCCGCGACCGTCAGCAGCTCGCGCGCTTCGGCGTCGCGTTCGACCTCGAGCCAGCTCGCGGGGACGCGGTTACGCGCCAGGAAGTCGCGGAGGTCGTGGGACTCCTTGGAGAAGCGGTGGCCGATCAGGCGAACGCCGCCTGCCTCGAGCGCCGTGCCGGACTCCCAGGTCGTGAGCAGGTCCTCGACCACCGGAAACATCTGCTCCTCGGGCGGGTCCCAGGGCTTCAGCAAGTAGTAGTCGAGCGCGACCTCGTTGATCGCGGCGATCGCCGCCTCGGTGTCGGCGTACGCGGTCAGCAGCACCCGCTTGGCCTCCGGCACGAGCTGGCGCGCCTCGGCCAGGTAGTCGGTGCCGGCCATGCCGGGCATGCGCTGGTCGGCGATCAGCAGCGCGACCGGCTGGCCGCGCCGGCGCACCTCGCGCAGGATCTCGAGCGCTTCCGCGCCGGAGCCGGCGCGCATCACCCGGTAGTGCTCACCGAAGCCGCGGCGCAGGTCGCGCGCGACGGCCGCGAGCACAGCGGGCTCGTCATCGACGGCCAGCAGCAGCGGACGCTCGACTGCGGGTGCGCTCACGCCCGCCACCGGCGCATCGTTGGACGCGGCAATCATGCGCTCGAGCAGCTCGCGGTCCGCACGCCAGCTAGCGTACGGATCCGGCGCGCGGCGCGTCTGGACCGGGGCACCCTCCGGGCCCTCGGGTGCGGGGGCCTCGGGAGAGCGCGCCGCCCACGGCTCGAGCTCGACGCCCGGCGCGTCGGCCGAGCGTGCGAAACAGCCGCAGCGGCTCGCGGGCGGGCGCCGGCGCGCGCGAGCGTCACGGCCGCGCTCACAGCCGCACGAGCGCGCGCGTCCGCCCGTTCTCGATATCGAGCAGGATCGCGCCGAGGACGATCTCGCCGTCGCCCGGGCGCACGCGTGGGGTCTGCTGCGGGGGCGCGCCGCGGGCGTGCGCGATGAACGCCCGCGGGTCCATGCCCTGAACGCCGCCGCGCGCGCCCGTCATGCCCACGTCGCTCACGAGCGCCGTGCCGCCTGCGAGCAGGTGCAGATCGATCGTCGGCTCATGCGTGTGGGTGCCGAGCACCGCCGCGACCTGTCCGTCGAGCGCGAAGGCCAGCGACTGCTTGGCCGCCACCGACAGCGCGTGCATCTCGACGATCGTGGTCGAGCTCGCGGGCAGCGCCGCCCACGCAGCGTACGGCGCGAGCGTCATCTGCGCGAAGGACGGTGCGTCCTCGAGCGCGAGACGGTCGGCGAGCACCACCACGCGGACCTCCTCGCCCGCCGCTTGCAATGTCAGCGTGCCTCGCCCGGGTGCCGCGCCCGCGACGTTCAGCGGACGCAGGACGCGCTCGTGGTCGAGGACCGCGTGCATCTCGGCTCCTTCGAAGGCGTGGTTGCCGCCCGTGATCACGTCGGCGCCGGCCGCCAGGAGCGCCTCGACGCCCGCCACGCTCATGCTCGCACCGTCCGCCGCGCAGTTCTCGGCGTCGACGATCGCCAGGTCGACGCCGTGCTCCCGGCGCAAGCTCGGCAGGCGCGCGGCGAGCCACTCGACGGCGCGGGGCCCAACTACGTCGCCGACGAACAACGCGCGCATCACCGCCCAGTCTTGCGCGCGCGGGTCCCATGTGCGGCTCGCAGACACGAGATCGTAACGGGTGGCCAAGGCCGTGCGGGGCACGCCGCATCGCGCTAGTGTGCTCGACAAGTGCCCGATCGCGAGCAGCCCGACGATCCCGATCAAAGCCCGCCCGAGCAGGGTCCGAACATCATGATGCCGCCCGAGGAGTTCGCCGGCAAGTGGGCGAACGCGGCGGCGATCGCGCGCACGCCGCACGAGTTCACGCTCGACTTCATGCGCATCGGGCCACAGGGCCAGCAGGGGATGGTGGTCTCGCGGGTCTCGTTCTCGCCGCTGCTCGCCAGCCAGCTGCTCGACCTGCTGGGTGAACAGTGGCAGGCCTACACTGAAGAGTCGGGCATACCGCCCGAGGACGAGCGCGATGAATGAAGACGACCCCTTCAAGGGCGCCGAGGACATGGAGCCAACGCGAGCCCCGCTCAAGGGCCCGAACGTGATCAGCACGCTCGACACTCCGCCCAGCCCCGATGCGGTCAGGGCGCACGACGCGGTCATCCGCAGGCACCTGCAGGATCGCCGCTCCGGGCAGGACCGCCGCGCCCGGCAGGACGACCCTGCCCGGCAGGACGACCCTGCCCGGCAGGACGACCGCTCCGGGCAGGACCGCCGCTCCCGGCAGGACCCGCCGCACGAGGGTTAGCCGCCCGGCCCTCACGGCGGGCGCCGGGCGGGCGGACGCGCAGCGCGTCAGTCGCTCACGAACGGCAGCGCGAGCACGCGCGCGCTCGCGCGCTGCTCACCGACGCTCACCACGGCGCCCGGCTCGGCCTCGCGTCGCACGAGCGCGAGCGCGATCGGGCCGAGCGTGGGGGAGAGGACGGCGCTGCCGATCCGCCCGACCGCGCGCTCTCCGAGCGCCAGCTGTTCGCCGGTGTGCGCCGGCTGCGACAGGCGCAGACCGCGCAGGTGACGGTTCGGCTTGCCCTTGTAGAACAGGCGCGCGACCGTCTCCTGGCCCACGTAGCAGCCCTTCGTGAAGCTCACCGCGCGCTCGTTCAACCCCGCCTCCTGGGGGATGACCGTGTCATCGAGGTCGATCCCGTAGCGCGGGCGCCCGCGCTCGACGCGCAGGCACTCGGCGGCCTCCTCGGACACCCGCACGGCGCCGTGCTCGCCCAGCGCCGCCGCCAGGCCGTCGGTGTCGGCGGCCTCGCACAGCAGGTCGACCCCCACGTCGGTGCGGACCGCCAGTGCGCTCGTGCCGTCGATCCGCACGCGACGGTTCGCGTGCTCGGCCGCGTCCAGGCGCTCGAGCCCGACCGCGGCGCTTGCCGCGGTCGCGCCCGCCTGCGGGCCGATCAGAGACAGCAGGCCAAGCTCGCGCGTGCGCTTGTGCAGCTGCATCTCATAGCCGACCTTGAAGCGGCGGATCATGTCGAACAGCGCCTGCAGCGCCACGCGCTCGGTGTCGAGCAGCAGCTCCACGGGCTCACCCCCCGGGTGCTCGCCGACGGCGAGGATCCGCAGGTCGCCGAGCATCTTGCCCTTGTGCGTTAGGAACGTCGCGTAGCGGCCCTCGCCGGCTCGCAGGCCGAGCAGCTCGTTGCTGACCTGCCCGTTCAGGAACTCCAGTGCGCCCCCGCCCGTCAAGGCGAGCTTGCCCCGCTCGGAGCGATCGAGCAGCCCGCAAGCCTCGCGCAGGACGCGGTGCTCCGCTGTCCCCGCCGGGGGACGCGCGAGGGCATCGGCGCCGGCCGGGCCCGGCGCAGCGGGGGAGACCGCCGCCGCGCCCGGCGCGGGCCCCGTCGCGAGCGTATCGCCGTGTGCGCCTGCCATTGATTCGAGCATAGCCGCGCTAGGCTTCGCCACGATGGCCCTCGCCGAGGACTTCCAGGAGATCGTCGAATCGCTGCCCGAGGACTGGACCGATCTCGAGCTCGACATGCGGATCGCCGAGGAGTCGCGCTATGTCGAGGCGGCGCTGTACCTGGCGACGTGCAACGCCCGCCCCTACTCCCATCACGACTGGCACTGGCGCCTGCTCGTGGCGCACAGCTTCGGTCACGCCGCGGCCGCGCCGACCGTCCACGGCGCGCTGCGCCTGCTCGACGAAGCCGGCATCGAGGGCGAGCTGGTCGTGCGCGAGACGCGCAGCGGCCGCGTCGAGGTGGTCGAGACGTGGGGTCGGCCGTACTCCGCGCGCGAAGCATTCCGCCGCCTGCGCGCGCAGTAGCGATGGCGCGCGTGCTCGCGCTCACGCGCGACTTGCTGTTCGGCTCGCGCGTGCAGGGCGCGCTCGCGAGCGCCGGTCACGAGGTCGAGCTGCTCGACGGCGCGCCGCGCCTGCGGGAGCGCCTGGCCGATCGGGCGGGCGCGCCGGCCCTCGTGCTGGTGGTCGACCTCACCGACGGCGAGCTCGACGGGGCGCGAATCCTCGAATCCCTCGAGCAGGAGGATGCGCTGGCGGGCGCGCGCACGCTCGCGTTCTACTCGCACGTCGACGTCAGCGCGCGCGAGCGCGCCGAGCGCGCCGGCTTCGAGCTGGTGGTCGCGCGTTCGCGGATGGCGCGCGAGGGCCCCGAGCTCATCGAGCGCCTGCTGGCAGCGCCTTGAGCTGCTCGGCCCGCGTGCGACGCGCGAGCGGGTGCTCCGGGCTGGCGCCGGGCCCCGGCAGCGCGCGGGTGTCGCGCGCGGACAGCCTCGCCCCGCACGCCTCGCACACGCGATGCTCGTCGAGGGCTCCGCCGCAGCCGCGGTGCTCGAGCAGCACCGGTGGCCCGTCGGGCGCGGCGTAGCGGTTGCCCCACTGCAGCAGCGAGACGATCGTCGGCCACAGGTCGAGCCCCTTCTCGGTGAGCCGGTATTCGTAGCGGGGAGGATGCTCCTGGTAGAGGCGCCGCTCGAGCACGCCCTGCTCGAGCAGCCGTGTGAGGCGCGCGTGCAGCACGTTGCGCGCGATCCCCAGATCCGCCTGGATCTGATCGAAGCGCCGCAGGCCGAGGAACAGATCGCGGACGATCAGCAGCGACCAGCGCTCGCCGATCGCCTCGAGCGCCGCGGCGATGCTGCAGTTCTGGTTCTCGTAGGCGTTGCCGAGCATCCCACCCCAGCATAGTCGATGTGAGTTGCATGGTGCAACCCATGTGCTAGGGTGCGTTTCATCATGCAACGTAAGTGGCGGGTGGCGCTGATCGTGTGCGTCGGGGTGTTCATGGCGAGCCTCGACCTGTTCATCGTGAACATCGCGTTTCCGGCGATCTCCAGGCACTTCGACGGCGTGTCGCTGAGCTCGCTGTCGTGGATCCTGAGCGCGTACGCGATCGTGTTCGCCGCGCTGCTCGTGCCCGCCGGCCGCTGGGCGGACGCGTTTGGGCGCAAGCGCGTGTTCCTGCTCGGGCTGGCGGTGTTCGTGGCGGCGAGCGGCGCGTGCGCGCTCGCGCCGTCCGTCGCCGTGCTGATCGGCGCGCGCGTCGTGCAGGCGGCGGGCGGCGCGCTGATGCTGCCGACCTCACTCGGTCTGATCCTGCCCGAGTTCGCCCCGCACGAGCGCCACGTCGCGATCGGGATGTGGGCGGCGACCGGGGGGATCGCCGCCGCGGCCGGGCCGCCGCTGGGCGGGGTGCTCGTGCAGGCCGACTGGCGGCTGGTGTTCCTGGTGAACGTCCCGGTCGGGCTCGCCGGCCTGCTGGTCGGGCTGCGCACGCTGTCCGAGCGCCGCGAGCTCGGCGCCGCGCGCCCGGACGTGCTCGGCGCGGGCGCGCTGACGGTCGCGATCGGCGCGCTCGTGGTGGCGATCGTCAAGGGCCAGGAATGGGGCTGGAGCTCGGCGTCGACCCTCGCCCTGCTCGCTGTGACGCTCGTGCTGCTGCCGGCGATCTGGCGACGCTCCGGGCGCCAGGCGGCGCCGATCGTGGACCCGGCGATGCTGCGCGTGCGCAGCTTCGGCCTGGCGGTCGCTGGCTCGCTGCTGTTCTTCTGCGGCTTCGGCGCGATGTTGCTCTCGGGCGTGCTGTTCCTGACGGGCGTGTGGCACGAGAGCGTGCTGACGGCCGGGCTGATGCTGTTCCCGGGCCCGGCGATGGCGACGAGCTTCAGCGTGCCCTCCGCGCGCCTGGGCGCGCGCGTCGGCTACCGGATCCCGGGCTTCGTCGGCGCGCTGATGTTCACGGGCGGCTCGCTGTGGTGGATCACGCACACGGGCGATCGGCCCGCGTACCTCTCGGACTACCTTCCGGGACAGCTGATCGGCGGCGCGGGGGTGGGTCTGGTGATCCCGACGCTCACCGGAGCCGGCGCCTCCTCGCTCGCGCCCGAGCGCTTCGCGACGGGCGCCGCCGTGCTGACGATGGGCCGCCAGATCGGCTCTGCGCTCGGCGTCGCCGTCCTGGTGGCGGTGCTCGGAAGCGCCACGGGCCACGCCTCGGACTTCCACGCGGCGTGGCTGATCTCGACCGCCGGCGGCCTGGCGACGGCGCTCGCGCTCGTCGCGCTCGGGCCAGCGGTGCGCAGGCCGCTGGCCGCCGCGGGCGCAGCCGAGCCGCTGCCGGCGATCGTCGAGGGCGCCACGTAAGCACCGCGGAGAAGCTGCGCACGCGCGAGTTCAGCTGGGCCGATCCGCTCGCGACGGCGGCGGCAAGCACGGGGGCATCGCCGCGACGCTGCTCGACTCGTGCATGGGCTGCGCCGCGCACGCGAGCACCGGCCGCGTCATCCTGCGCTGAGCGGGCGAGCGGTCGAGGCGCGCTCGGCGGCGGCAGGGTCGAGCGGGACGAGCGCGGCGTTGGGCACGCGTTTGATGCGCTCCAGCGGCTCGCCGGCGCGGACGGCGAGCGCGGCGCGGATGACCATCCCGTGGCAGACGACCAGCGCGGGCAGCGCGCCTGCTTCGACGTCGTCGAGCGCGGCGCTCACGCGCACCTCCTGCTGGGCGAAGGACTCGCCGCCGGGGAAGGCGAAGTCGGCGTCTGCGTTTGCGAAGGAGGCGAACGCCTCGGGCGCCTCGGCGATGACCTCGGCGAAGCTGCGGTCGGTCCAGTCGCCGGAGTCGGTCTCCATCAGCCGCGCGTCCTCGACCGGCTCGAGGCCGATGCGCGCGCCGACGACGTCGGCGGTTTCGCGGGCGCGCAGCAGCGGGCTGCTCCACAGCGCGCGAAAGCCGTAGGGGACGGCGCGCTCGGCGAGCTCGCGCGCCTGCTCGCGGCCCACGTCGTCGAGCGGGATCGCCTGCTGGCCCTGGAAGCGGCCCTCGCGGTTGTACGCGGTCTGCCCGTGACGGGCGAGGTAGACGAGCGCCGGCACGACCCGCGGCGGCGCCCGGCTCAGGCCAGGTCGAAGCGGTCGAGGTTCATGACCTTCTCCCAGGCGGCGGCGAAGTCGCGCACGAACTTCTCGCTCGCGTCCTCGCTCGCGTACACCTCGGCGAGGGCCCGCAGCTGCGAGTGCGAGCCGAATACGAGGTCGGCCGCGGTGGCGGTCCAGCGCAGCTCGCCCGTGCGGCGGTCGCGCCCCTCGTAGACGCTCTGAGCCGAGCCGTTCCCGGCCGAGCCGTTCCCGGCCGAGCCGTTCGCCGCGGCCGAGCCGTTCGCGGCCGAGCCGGCAGCCTTCCACTCGGTGCCCATGTCGAGCAGGTTCGCGAAGAAGTCGTTGGAGAGCGTCTGCGGGCGGTCGGTGAAGACGCCGTGCGGGGACTGCCCGAAGTTCGCGTCCAGGGCGCGCATGCCGCCGATCAGCACGGTCATCTCCGGGGCGGTCAGCGTCAACATGTAGGCGCGCTCGAGCAGGCCGTGCTCGAGCGCCAGCGGCTCTCCCGCCCGGAAGTAGTTGCGGAAGGCGTCCACGCGCGGCTCGAGCACGGCGAAGGACTCCGCGTCGGTCTGCTCCTGGGAGGCGTCCGTGCGCCCCGGGGCGAACGCGACGGCGACGTCGTGGCCGGCGCTCCGCGCCGCCTGCTCGACGGCCGCGCACCCGCCGAGCACGATCACGTCGGCCAGCGAGACCCTCTTGGAGCCGGGCTGGGAGGCGTTGAAGTCCTGCCGGATCCGCTCGAGCGCGTCCAGCGCGCGCGCGAGCTCGGCCGGTTCGTTGGCCTCCCAGTCCTTCTGGGGCGCAAGCCGGATCCGCGCCCCGTTGGCCCCGCCGCGCTTGTCGGTGGCGCGGAACGAGGCCGCCGCCGACCACGCGGTCGCGACGAGCCGCGAGACCGGCAGCCCCGACGCGAGGATCTTCTGCTTCAGCGCCGCGACGTCGACCGGTCCGATCAGCACGTGATCGGCCGCGGGAACGGGGTCCTGCCACAGCTGCGCCTCCGGGACCCACGGGCCGCGGTAGCGCGAGACCGGCCCCATGTCGCGGTGCAGCAGCTTGTACCAGGCCTTCGCGAACGCCTCGGCCAGCTGCTCCGGGTGCTCGTGGAAGCGCCTGGCGATCGGCTCGTAGAGCGGGTCGGCCCGCAAGGCGAGATCGGTCGTGAGCATCATCGGCGCGTGGCGCTGGGAGGGGTCGTGGGCGTCGGGCACGGTGCCCTGGGCTGCGGGGTCCGTGGCCGTCCACTGCTTGGCCCCGGCGGGGCTCTCGGTCAGCTCCCACTCGTAGGCGAACAGGTTCTCGAGGAAGCCGCCGTCCCACTTGGTCGGCTCGCTCGTCCACGCGCCCTCGGGCCCGCCGGTGAGCATCCGCACGCCGTCGCCGTTGCGGCTCAGGCTGCCCTTCCAGCCGAGGCCCTGCTGCTCGAGCGGCGCGCCCTCGGGCTCGGGGCCGACCGTGGCGGGATCGACCGCGCCGTGGGTCTTGCCGAAGGTGTGGCCGCCGACGATCAGCGCGACGGTCTCCTCGTCGTTCATGGCCATGCGCGCGAAGGTCTCGCGGATGTCCCTCGCGGCGGCGGCCGGGTCGGGGTTGCCGTTCGGCCCCTCGGGGTTGACGTAGATGAGACCCATCTGGACCGCGCCGAGCGGCCCCGCGAGCTCGCGCTCGCCGCTGTAGCGCTCGTCGCCGAGCCACGCGTCCTCGGGGCCCCAGAAGATCTCGTCGGGCTCCCAGATGTCCTCGCGCCCGAAGCCGAAGCCGAACGTCTGAAAGCCCATCGATTCCATCGCCACGTTGCCGGCGAAGACGAGCAGGTCGGCCCACGAGAGCTTGCGCCCGTACTTGCGCTTGACCGGCCACAAAAGCCGCCGCGCCTTGTCCAGGCTGGCGTTGTCCGGCCAGCTGTTCAGCGGCGCGAAGCGCTGCGCGCCCTCGCCGCCGCCGCCGCGCCCGTCGGCGATCCGGTAGGTGCCGGCGGCGTGCCAGCTCATGCGGATGAACAGGGGCCCGTAGTGGCCGTAGTCGGCCGGCCACCACTCCTGCGAGTCGCTCATCAGCTCGACCAGGTCGCGGCGCAGCTGCTCGACGTCGAGCGTCGCGAGCTCCTTGGCGTAGTCGAAGTCGGGCCCCATCGGGTCCGACAGGGGCGAGTGCCGGTGCAGGACGCCCAGGTCGAGCTGGTCCGGCCACCAGTCGTGGTTGGTGCGTGGACGGTGAGCCGCCGGAGTCGGGCTCGGGATCGCCGGGTTCTCGCTCTCGCTGACGCTCTCGCTCATGTCGCTCGTGTCTCCTTCTGGTCAGAGGTGCTTCCGGTGGTGTGGGCCGCGAGGATCAACTTATCGATCGCCCCGTCACGTGTGGCTCCTCGCCGGGGCCGCATGCGACCCCGGAGCGCGCTCAAGAGTCCCGCTCGGCCTGTGCAGCCCCGTCGCCGTCCTGCGCCAGATAGCGATCGATCTGCTCGAGCAGCTGGCGGTGATAGGCGATGCCGGCGATCAGCGTCGCTTCCGCGCCGCGCCACTTGTCCTCGCGCGGGCCGTCCCGGCCGGCCTGCAGCGCCTGCAGATAGCCCTCGAGCTCGGCGAGCTTGGCGCGCTGCCAGCGCGCCCGGCCCTCGAGGATCGGGCGCGGGTCGGCGCCCGCGAAGATCTTCAGCATCCCCTCGTCGCGCAGCTGCGGCGGCGCGGTCTCGGCCGAGTCCGCCCACTCGCGCAGCGCTGCTCGCCCGGCATCGGTGAGCGCGTAGCGCTTGCGCCGGCGCCCGACGCGCTCCTGGCGCACCGACAGGTAGCCGGCGCCGGCCAGGCGCGAGGGCTCCTCGTAGAAGGTCGTGTGCGGGACCGGCCAGAAGTTCTCCACCGAGGCCTCCAGCACGCGCTTGAGGTCATACGGCGTCGCCTCGCCGAGCAGGTCGAGCAGGCTCAGCACCGCGTAGGAGGTGCTCGTGAGGCGGATGGCCTTGTTGCTTTTCATCATTCGATCTGTATAGTTCGTCTCGAACTGTAGCCGGCGCTCCCGGTTGCGCCGGCGGCGGCCATGCGAGCCAAGGAGCTTCCAGACATGCCCGATTCAGACTATGCGGGTGGCGCAGCGGCATCCGTCACCACGACCTCGGATTACGACGCGGCGATCGTGGGGGCGAGCCTCGCGGGCTGCACGGCCGCGATCATGCTCGCCCGCGCCGGCGCGCGCGTGGCGCTGCTCGAGCAGCGCCCCGACCCCGCCGCGTACAAGCGGATCTGCAGCCACTACCTGCAGGCCTCGGCGGTCGGCACGCTGCAGCGCCTCGGCCTGCTCGAGCCGATGCTCGCGGCCGGCGCGCTGCGCTCGCGCGCGCGCCTGTGGACGCGCTGGGGCTGGATCGAACCGCCGGCCAAGAGCGCGGTGCCGAGCGGCGTGAACATGCGCCGCGAGCATCTCGACCCGCTGATCCGCGAGACCGCCGCCGGCACCGACGGCGTCGACCTGCTCCTCGGGCACAGCGCCGAGGAGCTCATGCGCGACGGCGAGGCGGTGTGCGGCGTGCGCGCGCGCGCCGCGGGCGGGGAGAGCGTGACGCTGCGCGCGCCGCTCGTCGTCGGCGCCGACGGACGCGGCTCGCGCGTGGCCAAGCTCGCGGGCGTGCGCACGAAGTCCGTGCGCCATCGCCGCTTCGCCTACGGCGGCTACTTCGAAGGCCCGGCGCCCGCGCATCACCCGGACGCCTCGCTGTGGCTGCTCGATCCGGAAATGGCCGCGGCGTTTCCGACCGACGGCGGGCTCACGTTCTACGCGGCGATGCCGCGCATGGACCGGCTCGACGAGTTCCGCGCCGACCCGGAGAAGGCGCTGGTCGAGTTCGTCGCGGGCGTGCCCGAGGCGCCGCCGATCCGCGCCTCGCGTCTGCTGGCGCCGGTCCAGGGCAAGCTCGACATGACCAACGTCGCCCACGCGGTCGGCGCGCCCGGGCTCGCGCTCGTCGGCGACGCCGCGCTCGCGATCGACCCGCTGTGGGGCGTCGGCTGTGGCTGGGCGCTGCAGTCGGCCGAATGGCTCGCGGACAGCGTCGGCCCGGCGCTCGCCGGGCCCGAGCGCGCGCGCGCGGGCGCGCTCGAACGTGGACTGCGGCGTTACCGGCGCCGCCACGCCCGGCGCCTGCGCGGGCACGCGGCGATGATCTACGACTACGCGGGCGCCCGCAAGCTGAATCCCGGCGAGCGCTTCCTGTTCTCGGCGGCCGCCAGCGGCGACGAGCGCCTGGGCAGGACCTTCGAGGCGTTCGGCACGCGCTGCATCGGGCCCGCGCGCATGTTCGCGACCGCGCTGCCGCGGGCCACGCTCGTGCACGCGCGCGGCCTGCTCGGCTCCGAGCGCCACGGCGGCGGCACGCGCGCCGTGCAAACCGGGAGCGCGTGATGGCGCGCCGAGGACAGATCGTGGTCGGAGGCCTGCGCTCGCCGGTCATCCAGGCGGGCCCCGAGGACGCGCGCGAGGCGGTCGTGTTCGTGCACGGCAACCCCGGCTCCGGCAGCGACTGGAGCGCGCTCGTGGACGCGACCGGCGCGTTCGCGCGCGCCGTGGCGTTCGACATGCCCGGCTTCGGGCAGGCCGACAAGCCACGCTCGTTCGACTACCAGGTGTCCGGCTACGCGCGGTTCATCCAGGGCGCGCTCGACGAGCTCGCGATCGAGCGCGTGCACCTCGTGCTGCACGATTTCGGCGGCCCGTTCGGGCTGCTGTGGGGCCTGCAGCACCCGGACGCGTGGGCGAGCGTGGTCCTGATCAACGTCGGCATCATGCCCGGCTATGAGTGGCACTCGATGGCCAAACGCTGGCGCACGCCGCTGCTCGGCGAGCTCGTCCAGGCGTGGATCCCGCGCGCGGCCTGGCGCCGCGCGATGGCGCGCGCCAACCCCAAGGGGCTGCCGGCGCAGTTCGTCGAGAAGATGTACGACGACTACGACCGCGCCACGCGCCGCACGGTGCTCAAGCTGTATCGCGCCACGCCCGACCCGGGCGCCACAGCCGCGCAGCTCGCGCCGGCGATCAGCGCCCTGCACAAGCCCGCGCTCGTAGTGTGGGGCGCGAAGGACCCGTTCATCGGCGTCCGCTACGCCGAGCGCCAGCGCGAGTTCTTCGACGTGCGCGACGTCGTGATCCTGCCCGACAGCGGCCACTGGCCCTTCCAGGACGACCCGCAGGGCGTCGAGCAGGCGGTGCTGGCGTTCCTGCAGGCCCAGCTCCGGGGTGCCCACGCGTGAGCGCGCGGCGGCCGGCGCGGGCGCGCGCGGCGGCGCTGCGCGCGCGTCGCGCCGCCTGACCCCCGCGCCGGCCGGCTGCGCGGGGCCACCGCGAACGGCGTCATAGACTCATGCGGATGCGTCGCAGGGTGACCTTCTCGCGCAACCTGACGCTGTCGCTGTCGCGGACGTGTCGCTGCTACTGCAAGTACTGCTCGTTCGCCACCCACCGGGCGCATTTGTACGCGCCCGAGGAGGTGCTCGAGATCCTCGACGGGGCGGCGCGCCGGCGCGTCAAGGAGCTGCTGGTGCTGACCGGCGAGCGTCCCGAGGTCAACCCGGTGCTCGCCGCGCGCCTGCGCTCATACGGCCACGAGGACTTCACCGGCTACGTCGTGTGGACGTGCGAGCGTGCGCTCGAGCGCGGCCTCTTGCCGCACACGAACCTCGGCGTGCTCGCGCGCGGCGACCTCGCGCGGCTGCGCGAGGTGACCGCCTCGCAGGGTTTGATGCTCGAGTCGATCTCCGAGCGGCTGATGCAGACGGTGCACGCGGGCTCCCCGAGCAAGCATCCGGCGCGGCGCCTGGAGACGATCCGCGCGGCGGGCGAGCTGCGGATCCCGTTCACGAGCGGCGTCCTCGTGGGCATCGGCGAGAGCGAGCAGGAGCGGATGCAGTCGCTGGAGGCGATCGCCGCGCTGCACGCCGCGCACGGGCACATCCAGGAGGTGATCCTGCAGAACTTCGTCCCGCACCGGAGCTACTACGGTCGCGAGCCCGCGCAGATCGCCGACGCGGCCGCGCGCTCGTACTGGCGCACGGGCGTCGCCGATTCGCGGCCCGAGCTGGCGCTGCCGGAGTGGGCGTGCGCGGTGAGCGTCGAGGACATGAAGCGGCTGATCGCCGAGACCCGCCGGCTGATGCCCGGCGTCGGCATCCAGATCCCACCCAACCTCGCCGACTGGTGGGGCGAGCTGGTGGCCGCGGGCGCGAGCGACCTCGGGGGTCTGAGCGCCAACGGCGATCACATCTCCCCCGAGCATCCGTTCCCGTCTCCACATCAGGTGCGCAAGCAGCTCCAGAAGGACGGCGTCGCGCTGAGCGAGCGGCTGTGCGTGTACCCGCAGTACATCGATCCCGAGTGGATCTCGCGCGGGGTTATGGACACGATCAAGGCCCGCTACTGGAGCTTCATCCCGCGCCGCGGGTCCGGAGGCCCGCCGACCCGCACCGACCCGGCGGCGAGCGGCGTCCCGCCGATCAGAGCGGACCTGCTCGCCGGCGCCGTGGCGCGAGCGCGCGAGGGGCGGGCGCTGGGCGCGCAGGAGCTCACGGCGATGTTCGCCGAGACGCGTCCGGAGGCGATCGAGGAGATGCGCCAGGCGGCCGATGAGCTGCGCGCCGAGCTCGCGGGGGAGACGGTGACGTTCGTGGTCAACCGCAACATCAACATCTCCAACATCTGCACCGTCGGCTGCGCGTTCTGTGGCTTCGGCCAGGGCAAGCGCTCGCCCGACGCGTACGAGCACGACGAGCGGGACTTCGTCCGCCGCGTCCACGAGGCGCTCGCGTTCGGCGCCACCGAGCTGTGCATCCAGTCGGGCATCCACCCCGACTGGCGGCTCGAGGACTACCTCGGCTGGCTGCGCCTGGCCAAGGACACCGCGCGGCGGGCGGGCTCCGACGTGCACCTGCACGCGTACAGCCCGATGGAGATCGCGCACATGTGCGACATCTCCGCCCTGCCCGTCGCGGAGGTGTTCGCGCGCTTGAAGGACGCCGGCCTGGGCTCGACGCCGGGCACCGCCGCCGAGGTGCTGCACGACGGCGTGCGCGAGCGGATCTCGCCGAACAAGCTGCCGGTCGCGCGCTGGGTCCAGATCATCGAGGCCTCGCACGCCGCCGGCCTGCGTTCGACCGCGACGGTCATGTTCGGCCACATCGAGGAGCCGTGGGAGCTCGCCGAGCACATGCGCGTGGTGCGCGAGCTGCAGGAGCGCACCGGCGGGATCACGGAGTTCGTGCCGCTGTCGTTCATCCCCTTCCAGACGCTGCTCGGACGGACCCACGGGGTCGAGGAGATCTCGCGCGAGGAGAACCTCAAGCACACGGCCGTCTTCCGCCTGGCGCTCGGGCGCACGGTGGCGAGCGTGCAGGCCTCGTGGGTGAAGATGGGCCTGGACGCCGCCAGCGAGTCGTTGCGCTGGGGCGTCAACGATCTCGGCGGCACGCTCATGGAGGAGTCGATCAGCCGGCTGGCTGGCAGCTACCACGGCACGCGCCTGGAGCCCCGCCAGCTGATCGCCGCGGCCCACGCAGCCGGGCGCCCGGCGGCGGAGCGCACGACGCTGTACGCGATCAGGCGCCGCTACCCGGTGACGTCCTCGCCCGCCGCGGCGCGCGAGCTGCCGCTGGCCGTATAGGCGCTCACGCTCGCCCCGCTCACGCGCCACGCCGCCCACGCCCACGCCCACGCGCCACACCGTCACGCCCATGCGCTACGCCGCGACGCCCATGCGCTACGCCGCGACGCCCACGCGCTACGCCGCGACGCCCACGACCGTGGTCGCTCGATCGGCGACCTCGCGTTCGATCTCGCGCTCGCGCACGAGCAGCGCGGCGGCGATCGCGCCGAGCAACGCGAGCACGCCGCCGAGCAGCAGCACCTGGTCGAGGCCGGAGAGGAAGCCGGCGCGCGCGGCGTGGCCGACGGCGCCGCGGATGGCGGCGGGCAGCGCTGCGAGCGCGTCGTGCAGCCTGCCGCCGGACACGGCTTCGATCAGCTGGCGCCCGTGCCCGCTGGCCGCGGGCGCCTGCGAGACGGCCTTGGCGGCGCCGTGCGCGGTGAACAGCGCGCCCCACGCGGCGACTCCGACGACTATGCCGAGCTGGCGGAAGGTGTCGTTGATGCCGGCGGCCATGCCGCTGCGCTCCTTGGGCACGACGCTGAGGGCGACGTCGGCGATCACCGTGTTGACGATCCCGACGCCGACGCCGGCGACGATCAGGCCAGGCAGCAGCGCGGTCCAACCGTCGCCGACGCGCAGGCCGGACATCAGGATCAGCCCGAGCCCGGCGAGCGTCAGCCCGGCGCCGAGCTGCGCGCGCGCGGCCACGCGCGAGACCCACGCGGCGGACAGCGCGGCGATCACGAACGTGACGATCGTGAGCGGCAGGTAGCGCTCGCCGGCGCCGAGCGGCGAGTTGCCGAGGAACTGCTGCAGGTACAGGGTGAGGTACAGGAACAGCGCGAACAGCGAGGCGCTGATCGCGAACGCCGCGATCTGCACGCCGGTGAACGCGCGGTTGGCGAACAGCTCGAGCGGCAGCATCGGGTGCGACGAGGCGCGCTCGATCGCGATGAACGCGCCGAGCAGCGCCGCGGCGCCGGTCAGCAGCGCGAGGATCGGCGCGCTGCCCCAGCCGATCGCGTTGCCGCGCAGCAGCGCGAACACGAGCATGAACAGCGCGCTCGTGAACGTCGCGACGCCCGGCCAGTCGGCGCGCGTGGCGTGCGGGTCGCGCGACTCGGCGACCCGCGTGGCGGTGATCGCGATCGCGACGAGGCCGATCGGCACGTTCAGGAGGAAGACGGACTGCCAGCCGAGCGACTGGGTGAGCGCGCCGCCGACGAGCGGCCCGATCGCGACCGCGACGCCGATCGTCGCGCCGTAGATGCCCATCGCCGTCCCGCGCTCGCGACCGCTGGGGAACTCTTGGGCGACGAGCGCCAGCGATAGCGCGAACATGATCGCGCCGCCGATCCCTTGCACGGCGCGCGCCGCGATCAGGAAGCTCGCGCTCGGCGCCAGCGCGCAGGCGAGCGACGCGGAGGAGAACACGAGCAGGCCGGCGAGGAACGAGCGCTTGCGCCCGAGCCGGTCGGCGAGCGAGCCCGCGGTGAGCACGATCGTGGCGAGCGCGAGCGAGTACACGTCGATCACCCACTGCAGGTCGGTGAAGCTGGCGCCGAGGCTGTGCTCGAGCCGCGGCAGGGCGGTGTTGACGACGGTGATGTCGAGAAGCAGCATGAACGTGGCGATTACCACGGCTGCGAGGGTCCACCATTTGCGAGTCATTGACGGCCTCCGATCGTGCGGCTAAAATGGTCAGGTAGCTTTGTAAGCCATGTTGATCAAGTGACCTTATCAAACCCCCGGACTAAATGGCGACCACGACCCCAGCTCCTACCGCCGCCTCGCGGACGACGCTCGGCGCGCCCTCGCCCTCGCCGTCGCCCTCGCCGGCCCCCGGGCCGGCCCCCGCGCAGGCGACGCCGGGCGCGGGGCGCCGCCGCGAGGATCTCCTGGCGCTGCTGTTTAGCGTGGCGAACGGGCTTGTCGACGACGTGCAAACGCGTATGGAGCAGGCGGGCTACGGGGACGTGCGCCGGGCGCACGGCTGCGTGTTCAGCAACATCGAGCCGGATGGGCTGCGTCTGACCGACCTGGCCGAGCGCGCGGAGATGACCAAGCAGGGGGTGGGGGAGGCGGTGAGCGACCTGGAACGGCTCGGCTATGCCGAGCGTGCGCGTGACCCGAGCGACGGGCGCGCGAAGATCATCCGCTTGACCGAGCGCGGGAGCGACGCGCAGGCGGCGGCGTTCGAGATCATCGCGGAGATCGAGCGAGAATGGGCGCGGCGGTACGGCGCGGAGCGCGTGCAGGAGATGCGCGCGCTGCTGCTCGAGCTGAGCGCCGCGCGCTGCGCGCCGCCGGTGTGATCTACGGCGGGGCCGCGCCGGGGGCGCGAGCTCAGCGGAACATGTCCTCGTCGGGTGGGCGCAGCAGCGCGGCGGCGCCCGGCCCGTCCTCGCGGGTGACGTAGCGCTGCAGGCCGTCGAGGATGACGACGGGCTCGCGCGAGTCCTTCGCGCGAGCGAGCTCGGCGCTCGCGGCGGCGGCGTCGGCGACGGCGAGCCACGTGGCTTGCAGGTGCCTGCCCGAGGCGTCGGTGCGCCCGCGCCAGTCGTCGAGCGGCTGCATGCCGGCGAGGCCGATGGCGACGTCGAGCTGTCCGTGGCGCCAGGCGCGCCCGAAGCTGTCGCTGACGAGCACGGCGACGTTCGCGCCGCTGCGCTCGCACAGCTGGGCGCGGATGCGCCGCGCGGAAGCGTCGGGGTCGCGCGGCAGCACGATGACCGTGTCGGGCTCCCGGGCGTTGGACGCGTCGACGCCGGCGTTGGCGCAGACGTAGCCGTGGTGGGTGCGGCACACGAGCACGCCGCGGTCGGCGCGCAGCACCTCCGCGGATTGGTCGAGCACGACCTGGACGGCGCGCGGGTCCTTCTGCTGCTGGCAGTGCGCGGCGCGGGGATCCTCGCCGGCGCCGGGCACGAGCGCGGGCTGGCGCGCGAGCTCGATCGCGCGCGCGCTCGGACGCACCCCGGCGAGTGCTATGACCGCGCCCTCGGCCTTGGAGACGGCCTTGTGCGCGACCGCGACGACGTGGCCGTCGCGCAGCGGCTGCTCGCCGAGCGCGGCGAGGATCAGCTGCGCGAGGTCATCGCCGGCGCGCACCTCCGGGATGCCGCTCACGGGGCGTGCGGAGAGGCCGCTCATGACGGGACGCTCAGGCGGGGGTGTTGATGGAGAGGGGGAGCGAGCGTTCGGGCTGCCCGAGCAGCGCCCGGGTGCGAAGCGCCCCGGCGCGGTGTCCCGACAGGCGCGCGCGCAGCGCGTCGAGGTCGGCGCGCGTGTCGATGTCGAGCAGCAGCGAGGGCAGGCGCTCGATGCGGCAGGCGATGCCGGCGGCGCGCGCGAGCGCGCGGTGGCGCTCGCAGCTGTCCGGGCCGAAGCTCGGCGCGATCGCCTGCGGAGGCGACAGCAGCAGACCGTTGGTGCCGGTCCCGTGACGGTCGGGGATGATCACGACCTGCGCCGGGCGCTCGCGGTCGCGAGAGCCGGCGCGGGCTGGTGCGCCGACCTGCGCCGGGCGCTCGCGGTCGCGAGAGCCGGCGCGGGCTGGTGCGCCGAGCAGCGCGTCGAGCTCTGCGGGATCGAGCGCGGGGCAGTCGCCGGGCACGCACAGCACCCGCTCGAAGCCCTCGCCGAGGGCGCGGTGCACGCCGAGCGTGACGGCTGCCGACTGGCCGGCCTCGGCCTGATCCTCGATGAGGATCGCGCCGTGCTCGCGTGCGTGGGGCACGACGTGCTGCTCGCGGGTGACGACGATGGTGCGCTCGATCGCGTCCGTGCGAGCGAGCGCGGCGAGCACGTCGAGGACCATCGCGGCGGCGAGCTCGCGCCGCAGCGCGTCGGCGACGGTCGAGCTCAGGCGCTGCTTGGCGCGGGTGAAGCTCTTGACGGGCAGGATCGCGGCGGTGCGCACGGCAAGAGCGTAGCCACGCGCTCTCGCTGGGCCCAGCCGAGAACGTCCGCGCCCCGGCGTTCGCGCCGCAGTGCGTTGCGGCGGCTGGGCGGACGAGACTGTCGAGCCGGCGGTCGTGTTCGCGCCCCGGCGTTCGCGCCGCAGTGCGCTGCGGCGGCTGGGCGGACGGACTGTTGAGTCGGCGGTCGTGTTCGCGCCCTGGCGTTCGCGCCGCAGTGCGTTGCGGCGGCTGGGCGGACGGACTGTTGAGTCGGCGGTCGTGTTCGCGTCCCGGCGTTCGCGCCGCAGTGCGTTGCGGCGGCTGGGCGGACGAGACTGTCGAGCCGGCGGTCGGCTACCAGCCGAGCAGCATCAGCCCGGCGGTCACGCCGGGGCCGATCGTGACCATCAGACCGTACTGCCCCGGCTCGGGCTGATGGCGCTCGAGCGTGTCGTTGAGCACGTACAGGATCGACGGCGTGCCGATGTTGCCGTGGTCGGCGAGCGCGTCCCAGCTCGTGGCGAGGTCCTCGTGGGAGAGCTCGAGCGCAATCTGGACGTTCTCGATAATGCGCCTGCCGCCGGGGTGCACGATCCAGTGGTCGATGTCCGAGCGGCGCAGCCCGTGACGGTCGAGAAAGCGGCTGACGACGCCCGGCAGGCCCGCGGCGGCGAGGTCGGGGAGCTCGCGCGCGAGGTGCAGGTAGCTGTGCTCGTCGGAGAGCTCGAGCCTGACAGCGCCGAGTGAGGAGCCGATCTGGTGGACCTGCGAGGCGAGGATCACGGGGCCGTCGGCGTCCAGGCTGCGAGACAGGAGCGCGGCGGCGCAGCCGTCGCCGAAGATCGCGGCGCCGACGGTCTTGGCCTTCGGGTCCCGCGGCGTGGCGGGCGTGAGGATGCTGCTCATGCTCTCCGCGGCGACGACCAGCGTGTGCTTGTCGGGGTGCTCGTGCAGGGTTTGTGCCGCGAGGCGCATGAGCGGTACGCCGCTCGCGCAGCCGACGGCGGTCACGTGGTACTTGTCGGTCGTGGGCTCGAGCTCGTAGTGCTCGACCAGGCGGTGCGCGAGCGACGGCACGCCGAGCGAGTAGAGGCTCGCGCTGAACACCGTGCCGATCTCGCTCGGATCGAGCTCGAGCGCGTCGATCGCGTCGACCGCGTGGCCCAGCAGTTCGTGCTCGACCTGGCTGGCACGCTCTTGCAGCGTGCGCTCGAGGAAGTCCGGCTCGAGGTTCAGGTGGCGGCGCTCGACGCCGCTGCGCGCGAAGATGCGCTCGGCGAACTCATCGCCGGCGAGCCCGAGGCGCTCGAGCACCTGTGCTTGCGTGAGCACGGTGTCCGAGTGGGAGAGCGCGAGCGCCGCGATGCGCGTGCCCGCGCGGCGGGTGCGCGGGTCGCGGCGCAGGCGTCGCGGCGCTGGGATGCGCTGGCCGGGCAGCGCGGTGATTGCGTTGCCGCGATAGCCTTCCTCGCTGCCGTACAGTCCGTTGAGCACAGTGGAGACTCCTTGATTGGGCGTTGGGTGCCCGCTCCCGGGCGGTCCAGCTGAGGTCTAAAACACGATATTCGGTGTTAAACGCGGTCGCAGGGCACGGGATGCGGGTTCTTATCGACTTCTTCGCGTCCTTGCACGGCGATCTGCTGCGATAGCACGGACATTTCCGAGGGGAGAAGCGACAGATGGGCCAAAACACAGGGTCGAACGGGTTGCAGTTGATCGGGGCCGGCTTGCCGCGTACGGGCACGCTCACGCAGAAGCTGGCGCTCGAGGAGCTGGGTCTCGGCCCCTGCTACCACTGGGTCAACGTGATCGCCGACCTCGACCAGGTCGAGCCGTGGACGCAGGCGCTCGACGGACAGGAGCCGTGGGAGCAGGTGTTCGCGGGCCACCGTTCGAGCGTAGACTGGCCCGGCGGCTACTTCTATCGACAGCTGGCCAACTACTACCCCGACGCGAAGGTGCTGCTGAGCGTCCGCGACCCGGTGTCGTGGGAGCGCAGCTTCCGCGACACGATCGTCGAGATGTCCCACGGCGAGTCGCTGATGGCGCTGCTGGCGCGCGCGCGCACGCTGGCCGACCCACGCTGGAAGCGCTACATGGAGCTCGTCGATCGCATGTTCTGGGGCCCGCAGGGGACGTTCGCCGCGGGCTGGGAGCGCCCGGAGCAGATGATCGAGCAGATGCTCGCGCACACAGACGCGGTCAAGCGTGCGCTGCCGCCCGACCGGCTGCTCGTGTGGGAGGTGGGCGAAGGCTGGGAGCCGCTGTGCGAGTTTCTCGAAGTGGACGTCCCCGACAGTCCGCTTCCGCACGCCAACGACCGCGACACGTTCATCGACCGCGTGATCGGCGGCGCGCTCGACTACTTGCGGGGCTGGCGCGAGCGCGGCGCCGCGGCGACGGCCTGACGAGCGCGCGCTCGACTGCCTGCGGGGCTGGCGCGAGCGCGGCGCCGCGGCGACGGCCTGGGCTCACGCGTTCACGCGAGCCCGGCGGCGAACTCGAGCGTCTGCTCGGCCAAGCGCGCGCGGGCGTCCTCGTCGTCCATGCGCGTGTCGGTTCGCAGCGTGGGCAGGCGTCCGACGTCTTCGTCGGCGACGATCCCGTCGAGCAGCTCGCCGTAGAAGTCGGCGACGCCGTCGGCGGTGCAGTCGAGCGCAGCGAAGGCCATGAACGCGGCGGTCGGGCCCTTGAGCACGTGGCCGTCGACGATCGGGCTGACGGCCACGATCGGCGCGTCGGCGTCGCGCAGCGCGTCGTGGATGCCGGGCACGGCGAGGATCGGCGCGATCGAGGCGAGCGGGTTGGACGGCCCGATGATGATCGTGCCCGCGCGCGCGATCGCCGCGAGCGCCTGTTCGCTCGGTCGCGCCTGCTCGGCGCCGCGGAACTCGAGCCCCTCGATGATGCCCGCGGCCCGCTCGCGGATCATGAACTCCTGGAAGCCGCACCACCCCGCCGAGCCGGTGCGCACCCACGTGCGCACCGGCTCGTCGCTCATCGGCAGCACCTGGGCGCGGACGCCGACGGCGGCGTTCAGGCGCGCGAGCGCAGCAGTCGGCGAGACGTCCTGCGCGAGCATCCGCGCGCGCTGCACGCACCACGCGAGGTCGCGGTCGCCGAGGTTGAACCACACCTCCACGCCGAGCTCGCGCAGCGCGTCCATGACCACGAAGCTGTCGCCCCGCAGGCCCCAGCCGCGCTCGTCGATCGTGCCGGCGAGCGAGAATGACACGAGGTCGGGGTCGGGTGAGACGTACGCGCCGTAGATCTCGATGTCATCGCCGGTGTTGGCGATCGCCGCCAGGCGCTCTTGGCCTGCCACCGCGGCGATTCCGCGCGCGAGCTTCGCGCCGCCGGTGCCGCCCGTGAGGAGCACTATGTCGGGCTCGCGCGTGCGATTGATCGCTGCTTCATTCATCCGATCTACTCCCAGAGCTGCTTGGGCAGGCCGGTCAGGCGGATGCCCGCGTGGATCTTGTAGCGCGAGTTGACGGAGATGAGCAGCGCGGTCAGCGACTCGGTCGTACGCGACATCTCCAGGGCGCCGCAGTCCACGCAGCGCAAGCCCTCGATCCTCTCGATCACGCCCGCGGCGCGGCGCTTGTGTGCGCGCGAGTTGCCGCACACGAGCACGTCCTGCGCGAGCGGGTGTTCGAGGTTGCTGAGCGACGCGGCGCTGACGGTGTGCAGCGCGGAGACGACCGCCACGCCCGCGGGCACCATCTCGAGCGCCTGCTGTGCGGCCGAGCCCTGCCACACGCCGAGCATGCGCGTGGCCTTGCCGCTGACGGCTGCCGCGAGCGGCACTGTCGCGTCGATCAGCAGCTGCCCGGGGATCAGCGCTTTCTTGAGGTTGGTGAGCGTCTCGGATTGGTTGCGGAACGGCACGCTCAGGAACACGGTCTCCGCGGCGCGCGCCGCGCCGCCGTTGTCGTGCGCGGAGAACGCGCCGTCGGGCACGATCTCACGGGCGCGCTCGACTGTCTGCGCGGCGCGTTCGGGGTCCCGCGAGCCGATCGCGACCGGCACGCCGGTGCGCGCGAGGCGCAGAGCCAAGCCGAAGCCCAGCGCCCCCGAGGCGCCGATGATCGCGACCGGGTCGGGGCTGGGCGAGGCCACGGCGGCCGAGTATAGGCTTGGACGATGATGCTCGAACGAGGCCAGCTGCCGTGGATGAGCAGCCACAGGCGGTGAGCGTCAGGGAGGTCGGTCCGCGCGACGGCTTCCAGAACGAGCCCGAGGTGATCCCGACCGGGCGCAAGGTCGAGCTGATCGACGCGCTCGCCCGTACCGGCTTGGCGCGTCTGGAGGTCACGAGCTTCGTGCGCGCGGATGTGATCCCGCAGCTGGCCGACGCAGCCGCGGTCCTCGCAGCGATCGACGTGCCGGCGCACGTGAGCGTGTCGGTGCTGATCCCGAACGAGCGCGGGCTCGACGCCGCGCTGCAGCTGCGCGAGCGGGTGGGCGGCGCGCGCCCCGCGTTCGATGAGATCAACGTGTTCATGTCCGCGTCAGAGACGCACAACCGTAAGAACGTCAACCGCTCGATCGCGCAGTCGCTCGCCGGCTTGGAGGTAGTGCTCGGACGGGCGCGTGCGGCGGGCGTGCGCTGCGAGGGCGTGATCTCGACGTCCTTCGGCTGTCCCTACGAGGGACCCGTCGCGCCCGCGCGCGTGTTGGGGATCGCCCGCGCGCTGCGCGACGCGGGCGCGCAGGAGATCGGCTTCGGCGACACCACCGGCATGGCCAACCCGCGCCAGGTGCGCGAGTTCTTCCCGGCAGCGCGCGATGCGCTAGGCGATGAGATGCAGCTGACCGCGCACTTCCACAACACGCGCGGGCAGGGCCTGGCGAACGTGCTCGCCGCGCTCGACTCGGGCGTCGCGAGCTTCGAGTCGAGCTTCGGCGAGCTCGGCGGCTGTCCGGTGCCGGCGGGCGCGACCGGCAACATCGCCAGCGAGGACCTCGTCTCGATGCTGCACGAGATGGGGATTCACACGGGCGTCGACCTGCCCGCGCTGCTGGCGTGCGCGCGGCGCGTGCAGGAGATCCTCGGGCGCCCGCTGGGCAGCCACACGCTGGTGGCGGGGCCCGTCGAGTGGCGGAGCTGACTACCCCGGCGGACCCGAGTCGCTCGCGACCGCGCGCAAGCGCCGCGACGGAGGAGCGTCACCAGCAGGCGCAGGTGAGCGTCTGCGGAGTGCGCACTCTCCACTCGTGCCCGTTCGGCGAGTGCTCGAAGACGACGCGGACCGGGCCATTGTGCTGGACCCAGAGTGGACAGTTGAGCACCGACGGATCGGGCGCGTTGGCGAATGTCGTCCACAGGTCGATGTTGGGATGCGCTGCGATGCGGCGCATCCAGCCGGCGAAGTCCGGACACGGATGGTGAGGGGCGTGAGCGCGGTTGGTGGTGAAGACGTGAGCGCGATCCGCCTTTACCCGAGCAGCCGCATCGATCATGCGATCGGGAAACTCGCCTGAGCGTCCGCCGTGATGTGACCACTTGATGAGCGAGCAACACGAGAGCACGTGGCGCGTCGCCATGGGCACGGGCGTAAGGGGTGTGTCGGCGCTGGCCAGAATCCCTGATGACCAGTTTCTGTCTGTGCGCAGTGCGAATACGGAGCTGAGCTCGTTCGACGGGCCCACGCGATCCACGTAGGACAGCGAGCCGACCTCCGTGAACGTGAGCAGCTCCATCATCGCGACCGGTAGCCGCCGGGCGTGCTCCTCGACGCGCGTGGGAAGCGGGGCGAGTTGGCATATCTGGCAGCCTTTGCCGTACCAGCTCGCGGGGTCGGGCGCCAGCGGCGTGGTGAACGTCACGTTGTGCCTGCGCAACGCGTTGATCAGCTCGTCGACTCCGCTGGCGATGATCGCCTGCTTACCGACGTTGGTCGTCGCGCCGACGACCGCGTTGCTACTGCCAGCCAGCGCCGCCCACATGAGCTCGCGGTCGATCCCCGCCGCCTCCCCGCGCCCCAGCATCCTGCGCAGGGCCTCCACGATCGCGGCCAGGTTCTTCAGCCGAGCGCGCTCGAGGTCGGAGCGCGCCGCGTCGATCGCCTCCGGTGACGGAGCGTTCGATTGCGCCGCGGCATCACCGAGGCCGATCTCGTCTCGCTCGAGCAGCTCCTGAAGCTCGGTGAGCAGGTTCTCGGGCGCGATGTCGGTGTCCTGCACGCGCGAGGCCAGGCTGTCTGCGAGTTCGTCGAGGATGCGCAGCTCCTCGACGAGCGGATGCTCGGCCAAGCGCTCCGCGAGCATCCGTGCCCTGTCGGACATGGCCCGGATCGGGTTGAGGATCGGCGGTAGGAAGGCGTGCCCAACGCGGCCACCGAGATGGTCCACGACCTTGGCAGCGCCACGGATGTGGTCGGCGTCGTAGTGCGACACGCACAGCAGATCAAGCCACGGCTCCTCGTCGTCGGCGGCGGGGAGCTGGCCCTCCAGCTCCCCGAGCACCTTGGCGCTCGGGCTTCCGCCACCGTCGAAGAGGACCGACCAGCCGCCGCAGACCACAAGCAGACAGTCCCCTTGGCCGACGTTGAGGAAATGCGCGGCGAGGAAGTCGCCGGCGCTCGGCAGCGTCGCGAGGCCGTCCCGCATGGCCTCCGAGGCAGCCTTCACGGATCTCTGCTGGGCAACGGGCGAGTGTCCGCGCCTTCCCCCAAACGTCTCATTGAATCCATTTGTTGGAACCATTGCCCCCAACTGTCGGCTGCGCACCGCGTGGACTGAAGGACTGCACGCGTCCTCACATGCCCGGGCCGCACTACCTGCGAGCGCGGCCGGCACGGCAGCGGCGGGGCTCAGCCGACGGGCTCAGGCACCGCGTCCGCTGCCGCCCTCGCCTGCTCGCGGGCGGCAGCCGCGCAGTACTCCTGGACCGCGACCTCCAGCTCGAGCGTCTGCGCGATCGTCGGGCGCGCGGAGGCGTCGATCACGCGCTTGACGCGCCCGACTGCCACGGGCGAGTTGGCGAGCAGTTCCTCGACGAGCCCCGCCGTCGCCCGCTCCAGCTCCTCGGGCGCGACCACGCGGTTGACTAGGCCGACGCGCTCGGCCTCCGCCGCGTCGATCGTGCGCCCGGTCATGATCAGCTCCTTGGCCCGCCCCAGGCCCACCACCGCGGGCAGGCGCGTGGAGCCGCCGACGTCGGGGATGATCCCGAACTTCACCTCCGGCAGGCCCAGCTGCGCGTCCGTGGACGCGACGCGCAGGTCGCAGCCGAGCGCCACCTCCAGCGCGCCGCCCACGCACGTGCGGTGGATCTGGCAGACGACCGGCTTGGCCATCTCTTCGCACAGGTTGGGGCAGTCGAGGAACGTCTGGCGAAAGTGGCGCAGGTTGCCGGGCGTGCCGGTGGAGGCGGCCAGCTCGACGAGATCGACGCCGGCGGAGAAAACGGGTCCCTCGCCGCGCAGCACCACGCACTGCACCGCCTGATCGGCAGCGGCCTCGCGCAGCGCCCGGCCGAGCGCGCGCAGCAGCTCCTGGCTCATCGCGTTGCGCTTCTCCGGGCGGTTCAGCACCACGTGCCTGACCGCCCCGCGGTCTTCGGTGTACACGATGCTCATCGCGCGGCCCTCCTGTCTAGTGAGCGTCCCGTCGGGCGTCCTCCGGTCGGATCAGCCGCGTACGGGGCGATTGCCCACAAAGCCTACGGAAGGAGCCGACTGCTAGCATGATTGCACCGATGATGCAAAGGCTGATGATCCAGGCCGAGCCCGAGCTCGTGCAGCGCGCGAAGCGCCGCGCGCGCGAACGCGGCGTGTCGGTCGCGCAGGTCGTGCGGGAGGCCTTGGAGCGTGAGCTGGGGGTGGAGGACGAACCGCTGGCACCGCCGCTGGACTGCATCGGCATGTTCTCCTCCGGCACCGGTGATCTGTCGCGTCGCGCGAGCGAAGACGAGTACGAGCCCGAGCCATTTCGCTGATCATCGACACAGGGCCCCTTTTGGCGACGTTTGATCGCGATGACTCCGATCACGAGCCCTGTGCGGAGCTGTTGGCGCGGGTACGCGGCGTTCGTGTCGTGCCTGCGCCGGTATTGGTGGAGTTCGACTACTTCGCTGCTCGCAAGCTGGGCCGACGCGCCACGATCACGCTGACGGATGAAATACGCCACGGTAAATATCGGATCGAAGACCTCACCGATGCCGACTACCAGAGAGTGGCGGACTTGCTGCGCGCCTACGACGACCTCCGCGTGGGCTTCGTCGACGCCGCCGTGCTCGCCGTCGTCGAGCGCCTGCGCGAGCCCAAGCTCGCCACGCTCGACCACCGCCACTTCTCCGTCATGCGCCCGCGGCACGTCGACGCGCTCGAGCTGCTGCCGGCCTGACGGCCGCGACCCGATCCTGGCGCCCACGAGCCGCTGCCGGCCTGACGGCCGCGACCCGATCCTGGCGCCCAGGAGCCGCTGCCCGGGTGAGGCTCGCAGCCCCAGGTCCTCGCGCCGCGAGCTACGCGAACCGCGAACGCACGCTCGGCGGAGCCGCCAGGCGGAGCCCTCTTTAGCTCAAATCCAAGACCGTCGTCGGCGCCTGGATCGCCTCGTCGTGGCCCTCGCGCGGGATGATCGCCGTGCCCACCGCGAAGAACTCGATCGTGTGGCTGCCCCAGCCGTGGCTCTTCTCCTCGAGCGACACGCCCACGATGCCCTCAGCGCCGATTTCCTGCGCCTCCGACTGCATCCGCTCCATCGCCAGCTCGCGCGCGTCGTACAGCGCCTGGGTGAAGTTCGACAGCTCTACGTTGCGACCCGTCTGCGCCATCGACTGGAACATGCCGCGGTGGGCCACGTGGTACACGCAGCTGCCCATCACCATCCCCACCGGGCGGTGGCCGGTGCGCAGCAGCGTCCAGAAGTCCTGGCCTGACAAATCGCTCGTGAACGGCCTGCCGTTCGGCGCGCGGTGCACCGCGCCTTCACGGTGCTTTACCGCGGTGCCGATCGCGATGAACTCAGCCATGTCCTGGCCCCACTCGTAGCGCCCGATGTCCAGGCGCACGCCCACCACGCCGTCCGCGCCCAGCTGGTCGGCCTCCTCCTCCATGCGCGTCATCGCCAGCTGGCGCGCCCCGTACATCGCCTCGGAGAGCACCGTCATCTCCTGGCTTTTCTTCCAGCCGGCCATCTGCAGGCCGATGTGGTAGATCGAGCTGCCCACCACCAGGCCCACGGGGTCGAAGCCCGCCTCCTTTACCAGCAGGAACTCGTTCACGGACAAGTCGGACGTGAACAGGCCTTGACGGTTCTGCTGCAGGCGGGCGCGGCCCGCCTCGGGCACGCCCTCCAGGGAGGACGGGTCGTATGCGGTCTCGCGCTCGTTCATGTCGTGCTCCTTCTCAGGTGGACAGGTCCACTACTTGTTTGGGGCTCGGGATCGTGTGGTCCGCGCGCTGGCGGATCGCCGTGCCGACGGCGGTGAACGTCACCATCAGCCCCCTCAGCTCGCGCATGCCCACGCCGCCGCCGAGCGTGTGCGCTCGCGCGGTGTGCCCGATCTTCACGCCGACGACGCCGGCGGCGCCCAGCGCCGCCGCCTGGGCGGTGATCCGCTGCATCACCGTCTCGCGCGCGTTGTACATCGCCTGCGTGAACTCGCGCAGCTCGAAGTTCTGGGCGCCCATCGTCAACGATCCGCCGCCCATCATCCCCGCGCCCGCCATCCCGCCGAAGACGTAGCTGGTGAAGAACACCGAGCTCCACGCGACGATCCCCAGCGGCTCGAAGCCGCCCTGCACGAGCATCGCGTACTCCGCGACCGACAGCTCGGTCAGCACCGGGTGCTTGGCACGTGCCCCCTCGCGGCTCACCGCCGTGCCGAACACGACGTTCTCGAGCGCCAACGTGCCCGTTTCCAGCTGGCTCTCGCCCGCGCGCGTCTGCACGCCCACGACCGCGTCCGCGCCAACGTGACGCGCCTCCTCGCCGAGTCGCACGAGCGCCCTGCCACGGACCTCGTTCAGCGCCCGCGAAAGCGTGTCCAGCTCGAACATAACCGCGCCGCCGCCGTAGCCCATCGGGCCCCACGAGCCCTGGTAGCCCATCTGGTAGATCGAGCTGCCCATCACCTGGGAGAGCGGCTTCAACCCGAGCTTGTGGCACAGGGCAAAGTCGCCCACCGACAAATCAGACGTGAACGAGCCTCCGTGCTCGCGCAGCTCGCTCAGGCGCCGCTCGGCCATCAGCGGGATGCCGCCCGCTTCGATGCGCTCCAGCGATTGCTGCGCCTCGGCCTGCGCGGTCGCGCTCTCGCGCGGTTCCCGGCTCACTGCAACAGGCCTTCGAGCGCCGCGCGCGCGTGGGCGCTGCGCTCGGCCTCGGCGCGCAGGTCCGCCGTCAGCGCCGCGATCCATTCATCCGGGCTCAGCGACTCGCGCTTGATCGAGATGCCGCCCACCTGGCGCTCACGGAAACCCTCCACGCGCCCGCCCTCGATGCCCAGCAGGTATGCGGCCGTGCCGAGCTCCACCCGCACGGCGCGCACCCGCTTCTCGCCGCGGCCGAGCAGGCCGCCGCCGCGTCGCTCCACCCGAGCCTGCCCCGGCAGCGCCTGCTCGAGCTTGCTCGCCAGCACCTCGACCGACACGCGCAGGTCGCCGCCGTCTCCGCGCAGTCCCGCCGCAGCCAGGTCGAAGACATCCTGCTCGCTCACACAGTGCAGCGTACCGGGCGAGCGCCCGCGTGAGGGCCGGGCGAGGTCGGACGCTCGTATAGGCTGCGCCCGCGATGGCGCAACGGATCGAGAGTGTCGGCGTGCTCGGCGCCGGCCTTATGGGACACGGGATCGCGCAGGTGGCCGCCGAGGCCGGCTATCGCGTCGTGCTGCGCGAGCTCGACGACGCACGGCTCGCGCACGGCCTCGGCAAGATCGAAAAGCAGCTCGCGCGCGCCGTCGAGAAGGGTCGCGCCTCGCAAGCCGACGCCGACGCCGTGCGCGCCCGGATCCTCGGCACGACCTACTACCACGAGCTCGCAGGCTGCGATCTCGTGATCGAGGCGATCACCGAGAGCCTGCCGCTGAAGCTCGAGATGTGGCGCGAGCTCGACGAGATCGTCAAGCCGGACGCGCTGTTCGCGACCAACACCTCGTCGCTCGCCGTCATCGACCAGGCGGCTGCCACCGCGCGCCCCGAACAGTTCGTCGGGCTGCACTACTTCAATCCCGCCCAGGTCATGAAGCTCGTCGAGGTCGTCCGCTGCGTGACCACCAGCGAGGCTGCGTTCGCCGCGGCCCTCGAGTTCGCGCGCTCCGAGGGCAAGCTCGCGATCCCGACCAAGGACCACGCCGGCTTCATCGTCAACCGCCTGCTCGTCCCGTACATGCTCGACGCGATCCGCGCCCACGAAGAGGGCGTCGGCTCGATCGGCGAGATCGACGAGGCGATGAAGGCCGGCGCCGGGCACCCCATGGGGCCGCTCACGCTCGCCGACTTCGTCGGCCTCGACACGCTCGGGTCGATCTGCGACGTGCTCTTCGACGAGTTCCGCGAGCGGCGCTTCGCGCGCCCGCCCACGCTGCGCAAGATGCTCAGCGCCGGCTGGTTCGGGCGCAAGTCCGGGGTCGGCTTCTATGACTACTCCGGTCAGGAGCCCGTCGAGAACCCCGGGCTGTAGCGCGCGCGGCCGGCTGGCGGCCGGCGCGTCGGTGGACTACATTCAAGGCATGAGCGATCCGTCGCAGCTGCGCGTCGCAGACGCCGACCGCGAGCAGCTCGTCGAGGAGCTGCGCGACCACGCGCTCGCCGGGCGCCTCAGCTCCGAGGAGCTCGAGGAGCGCGTCGGCGCCGCCTACCGCGCCACCACGCGCGCGGACGTCGACGCGCTGCGCGCCGACCTGCCGGTCAGCTCGAAATCGGTCGCGCTCGCGCTGCGCAAACGCAAGGGCAAGCTGCGCCGGCGCCTCGCGCAGGAGACCGGCGGCGGACTCGGGCTCTCGGCGCTGTGCGTCGGCGTGTGGCTGGCCGTCGGCGCCCACGCTCCCTTCTGGCCGGGCTGGGTGATCGGCGTGACCCTCCTGCCCGTGATCCGCGACTCCTGGCAGCTGTTCGGACCGGCCAGCGACCTCGAGGTCGTCGAAGCGCGCGTGCAGGCCCGCCACGAACGGCGCCTCGCGCGCGGGCGCCACCGCCACCGGCACACCTACCGCGGGCTGCCCTGGTGAGCGTCGCTTCGTGAGCGCACTCGAGGACGCGAGCGCGCGCGCGCTCGCCGGGGGTCCCGAGCGCCATCGCCAGAAGGCGCACGAGCAGGGCAAGCTCGCGGTCCGCGAGCGCGTCGCGCTGCTGCTCGATGCCCCGCAAGCGGGCGCACCCCGCGGCGGGGAGCACGCGGGCGAGGGCTCGTTCGCCGAGGAGGCGCTGCTCGCCAACTGGCAGCAGGACGGGCTCGGCGCCGACGGGGTCGTCACCGGCGTCGGGGAGATCGAAGGGCGGGCGGTCGCGCTGATGGCCAACGACCCGACCGTCAAGGCCGGCTCGTGGGGGCCGAAGACCGTCGAGAAGATCCTGCGCATCCAAGAACGCGCGCTCTCGCTGCGGGTGCCGATCGTCTACCTCGTCGACTCCGCCGGCGCGCGCATCACCGAGCAGGTGCACATGTTCCCCGGCCGGCGCGGCGCCGGGCGGATCTTCCACAACCAGGTCAAGCTCTCCGGCGTCGTGCCGCAGGTGTGCGTGCTGTTCGGCCCGAGCGCCGCCGGCGGCGCCTACATCCCCGCCTTCTGCGACATCGTGATCATGCGCGAGGGCAACGCCTCGATGTACCTCGGCTCGCCGCGCATGGCCGAGATGGTCATCGGCGAGCACGTCACGCTCGAGCAGATGGGTGGCGCACGCATGCACACCGGCGTCTCCGGATGCGCGCACCAGCTCGTCGACAGCGACGCCCAGGGCATCCACTGCGCACGCCGCTATCTCTCATATCTGCCAAGCAACTGGACGCTGCCGGCGCCCACGAGCGCGCCCGCGCCCCCGCGCGAGCAGCCCGACCGGCCGCCGATCGGCCAGCTGATCCCCGCCGACGAGAACAAGCCGTTCGACGTCAAGCTGCTGATCGACGCGCTCGTCGACCACGACTCGCTGCTTGAGATCCAGCCGCGCTGGGCGAAGGAGCTCGTCGTCGGCTTCGCGCGCCTGGACGGCCGCGCGATCGGGATCCTCGCCAACCAGCCCAAGCACAAGGGCGGCGTGCTGTTCAGCGACTCCGCCGACAAGGCCGCGCGCTTCATCTGGACGTGCAACGCGTTTGGCGTGCCGCTGCTGTTCCTCGCCGACGTCCCCGGCTTCATGATCGGCGCGCAGGTCGAGCGACAGGGCATCATCCGTCACGGCGCCAAGATGATCAGCGCCGTCAGCGAGGCCACCGTCCCCAAGATCTCCGTGATCGTGCGCAAGGCCTACGGCGCCGGCCTGTACGCCATGGCCGGGCCCGCCTTCGAGCCCGATTGCTGCATCGCCCTGCCCGGCGCCTCGATCGCCGTCATGGGCCCGCAGGCCGCCGTCAACGCCGTCTACTACAACCAGCTGCAGGCGATCGAGGACGAGCAGGAGCGCGCGCGGCGCACCGAGGAGCTGCGTCAGGAGTACGCGCGCGACATCGACATCCTGCACCTCGCCTCCGAGCTCGTCGTCGACGCCGTCGTCGCGCCCGAGCAGCTGCGTCGCGAGCTCGTGCGCCGCTTCGCCCACGCCGCCAGCAAGGAGCGTTCGTGGCCGGCCAAGCGCAACGCTGTCACACCGGTGTGACGCGGCGACGGCGCCCGTCGAGAGGTGCATTGCTTTTTTGAGACCGCGATAGCTATGGTATTGGCTCTGTGTGCCGCGGAGGGCTCTAAGGTGCACACCCACGGGCCCCCGCACGCGTTCGCGGCTTTCCAATACATTGCCCGCGATGGACGCCGCCGCATCGTCCCCCGCATCGTCCCCCGCATCGTCTCCGGACGCGGACGGCGAGCTTGCCTACGCCGGGATCGCCCGCCAGGCGCAGCTGATCGCCTCCGGCGAGGTCTCCTCGAGCGAGCTCGTCGAGCTCTACCTCGAGCGCGTCGCCGGGCTCGATCCGCGGCTGAACGCGTTCCGCGTCGTGCTCGGCGAACGCGTGCGCCTGGAAGCCGCGCAGGCGGACGCGCGCCGCGGGGCGGGCGGGGACGCGGGGACGCGCCCGCTGCTGGGCGTGCCGATCGCCGTCAAGGACAACATCGACCTCGCCGGCGAGATCACCTGCGAGGGCACCAACGCCCAAGAGCAGCCCGCACGCGCTGACGCCGAGGTCGTGCGCCGCCTGCGCGCCGCCGGCGCGGTGATCATCGGCAAGACCAACGTGCCCGAGCTGTGCATCTGGCCGTTCACCGAGACCGCCACGTTCGGCGTCACGCGCAACCCCTGGGAGCTCCAGCACGCGCCCGGGGGCTCCAGCGGCGGCAGCGCCGCCGCGGTCGCCGCCGGCCTCGTCGGCGCCGCGCTCGGCTCCGACGGCGCCGGCTCGATCCGCATCCCCTCCGCTTGGTGCGGCCTGTTCGGGCTCAAGCCCCAGCGCGGGCGCGTGCCGCTCGCTCCGCACCCGCGCCACTGGCACGGCCTGTCCGTCAACGGCGTGCTCGCGCGGCGGGTCGCCGACACCGCGCTGTTCCACGACGTCGTCTCCGGTCCCAGCGACGTCGACCTCGACAGCGCCCCCGCGCCCGCCGTCCCGTTCGCACAGGCCGCCGCCGCGCCCCCCGGGCGCCTGCGGATCGCGTTCACCACGAGCACCCCGCCGGGCGTCATCTCGAGGCTCGACGCCGACGCCGAGCGCGCCTTGAGCGAGACCGTCGAGCTGCTGCGCTCGCTCGGCCACGAGCTCGCCGAGCGCGACCCCGACTATGGGCCCGCCGCCGGAGCGACGCTCACCGCGCGCTACCTGCGCGGCGTCCACGACGACGCGCGCGCGGTCGCGCACCCCGAGCGACTGGAACGGCGCACGCGCGCGATGGCGCGTATGGGCGGACTCGTCTCGCCGGCGCTGCTCGCTCGCGCGCTCGCGGCCGAGGCGCAGGTCACGGCGCGAATCGGGCGGCTGTTCGAGGAGCACGACGTGCTGCTCACGCCCGCCACCGCCGCGCCGCCGCCGCCGATCGGCCGGCTGCAGGGACGCGGCGCGCTCGCGACGCTCAACGCCGCCGCCGGCTGGGTGCCGTACAACGGCGTCTGGAACCTCACCGGCCAGCCCGCCGCATCCGTCCCCGCCGGATTCGGCGCCGACGGCCTGCCGCGCGGCGTCCAGCTCGTCGGGCGCGCAAACGGCGAGGCGACGCTGCTGTCGCTCGCCGCCCAGATCGAGGCCGAGCGCCCGTGGGCCGAGCGGCGCCCGCCGGGATTCGCGTGAGCGACGCGCAGGCGGACCCGGGCGCGGGAGACGAGCACGCGCTGCTGGAGCTGGCCGCGGAGGCGGCGAGGAGCGCCGGGGCGCTGCTGCTCGAGCGCGCTCGCCACGGCGCCGAGCGCCACGTCGCCAGCAAGAGCACTCCAACGGACCTCGTCAGCGAGGCCGACCTCGCCTCCGAGCGGGCGATCCGCGAGCTGCTCGCCGAGCGTCGCCCGCACGACGGGTTCGTGGGGGAGGAGGGAGACAACATCGAGGGCAGCAGCGGGCTCCGCTGGGTCGTCGACCCACTCGACGGCACCGTCAACTTCGTGTTCGGGATCCCGCAATGGTGCGTCAGCGTCGCCGTGCGCGACCGGGACGGCACCGTCGCCGGCGCCGTCTACGACCCCAACCGCCAGGAGCTGTTCACCGCCACCAGGGACGGGCCCGCCAAGCTGTCCGCGGCCGGCCGGGAGGTCGAGCTCGACCAGCACCGCACCGCCGGTCCAGGCGGTCAAGAGCTCGCCACCGCGATGGTCGCCACCGGGCTCGCCTACGACGCCGGCGTGCGCGCCGCGCAGGGGCGCGTGCTCGCCCGCCTCGTCTCGCGCGTGCGCGACGTGCGCCGCTTCGGCAGCGCCGCGCTCGACCTCGCGTGGACCGCCCTCGGACGCTACGACGCCTACTTCGAGCGCACCGTCAAGCAGTGGGACATCGCCGCCGGCGCGCTCATCTGCGAACGCGCCGGCCTGCGCGTGCTCGAGCTGCCCGCCCACGAGCAGCTGCCGTGGGGGATTCTCGCCGCGCGCCCAGCGCTCGCCGGTCCGCTGTTGGAGCTCGTCCGCGGGCCCTGACGGGCGGCGCCACGCGCCGTCCGCCGTCCGCCGCGCTCGTCTCTCGGAGACGGCAAACTAGACTGAGCCTTGCGCGCGGCGGTGGAGGAACGGCAGACTCGATGCGCTCAAAACGCATTGTCCGAAAGGACGTGTGGGTTCGAATCCCACCCGCCGCACCTCGTGCATGCGCGCCGGTGCGAGGCTCAAACGCCGCCTCGACGAGCTCGTCGGCCCTCGGCGGTGAGGCGCGCGACGGTCTGAGCGGCTCAGGCCGGGTACGGCGGCGCGAGCTCGCCGCCGTCGCGCGTCGGCGCATGGTCGCGACGCTCGAGCTCGACGTTCCAGCCTTGGGAGAAGCCGCGCATCGCGAACGTCACCAGCAGGATCTGCACGGGCACGATCAACAGCGTCAGCAGCCCGAGCAGGCCCGCGTTCAGCGTCGGCTGGGCGAAGCCCGACTTGTCGCGGTCGAACCACCCGGGCCCAGCGACCGCCGCGAAGATCGCCAGGAACACGCCGAGCACCGCCGAGATCGGCAGCACGCCGCGGTTCCAGCGGACGGCGTAGAACGCGAACACCAGGTACACGACCACGTACGCGATCTGGATCTCGATCGCGCCCTCCAGCTGGCTCCAACCGCCAATCGTGACGATCAACACCAGCGCCGCGCTCGCGAGCAGCAGCGCGACGACGATCGCGCGCGTCGCCTGCACCGCCGGCTTGTCGCGGTTGGGATGCGTGATGATCACGCCCGCGTCGCGCTTCTGCCTGGGCTGCGTGGACATCGTGTGCAGGACGATACAAGCTGGCGCGGGCACTCGCGAGCTACGCTGGATCGACCGCGCGGGCGTGGTGGAACTGGCAGACACGCTGGCCTTAGGAGCCAGTGGCCTCACGGCCTTGGAGGTTCGAGTCCTCTCGCCCGTATTTCCGAGGAGGCGATGGTCGTTGTTCGAACCACGATTCGCACGAGATCCGCCGATGGAACGCTCTGTTCCGCACGGGGGGCCGGCACATGGGTACGCCTGAGACACGGCGGCACGAGAAGCAAATAGGTGCTCGACTTCTTCTTTCTTGCCGGCCGACAGCACAGCGCGTACTGCCCGTGCGCGATGTGCGTAGCGTCCCGATCGCCTGCCGGCGCAAAGTTGCAACACAACGCGAGCCGCCGTGCCCAGGCTGTAGTCCGCGGGTAAGCATCCGCGAGGGGTCTTGACAAGCATTCGTGGGGTCTGATAGAGATGCCAGCCATCAGCAGCGTTTGCGTATTCCGATTCAAGGAGACCACGCCATGAGCGTGTCGCACTTGCTTCGCATCGTCGTGCTGGTAGCGCTCGCTGCCCTTGTCTCGGAGCTTGGGCCGTTCGCGCCAGAGGCCGCTGCCGAATCGGAACCGCCCCCACCTCCGCCCTCGGTGTCCTTGTCCGCTGAACAGACAACGGTCAAGGTGAGTGAAACGATCCAACTGACCGCTACTGCTGCTTCAAACGTGGGTCCTACGCCGTACTACATACGCATCTTCGACACTGACACGCACAGCGAAATAGCAAGATGCGGCAGCGGCACAACCTGCACAGCGTCGGTGCCGATTGAATGGGCCGAAAATGAAACTGAACATCCTGCCGCGCGTCATTATTACGCCGAAGTGAGCGGCGGCAGCGAAGGGCTCTACACGCGCTCTGGCGAAGTAACGGTCAACGTCGAACGCTACGTGTTCTCGGTGTCCCTGACGGCAACTCCGAGCACAGTCACGATCCCCGAAAGCTACACGCTGAAGGCGACATCCAGCGCCAACGTTGGACCCACACCGTATTCCATCCGGATCATCGAAAACGGAACCAACCACGAAGTCGCCACATGTGGCAGCGGCACCGAATGTTCGACCACGATCACGAGCAGTTGGGAAGAAAACGGCGAAACGCACCTGCACAGCTACCATGCGGTGGTCGCCAGCTCCACCTACACCGCCGGGACCTCGGGTGCCACCTCCGTCGCAGTCCTGCCATTCTTCTTCACAGTTAGCCTCACGCTCACCTATGACCACTCCGAAGAACGCGAAGGGCATACGGTCGAATGGGACAAAGCCGTCGCGACGACCGATCGCAATGTCGGTCCCACGCCCTACTGGATCGCCATTCGCGAGGAAGGCTCGCTCGTGACCCGCTGCGGCAGCGGCACCGAATGCACCGCGACCGTCGAAGCCGGCCACACCTACACGGCGGACGTTGAGAACGACGAAGGACGGAGCTTCGGCGGGTCGGTCATCAGCAGCGTCAACGTCACGAGCCTCGCCGGGCTGTTCGCCAGTGGCAGCGAAATCTGCAACGCGCTCCTCACTGACCCGTATGAGACCCATTTCGCCGGATCGTCGGTAGGCGACCAAGAGCTCGCCTGCGAAGCAGCTATCGGAGGGGGAGCGAGCGCTGCCGGCGTGATTACTGCGGTCGCCGCCACCACCGGCGGATCGGCGGCGCTGTGGTGGCTGATGCACGAAGGTACGGTCGCACAGCCGGGCTTCGAAGCGCCGAAACCCAGCGAAGCCGACCCCTATCCCGCTCCCACCACGCTCCCCGAAGCATGGCCAGTCAAAGAAGTAGCCGACATCCTCGAAGCAAAGAACGAATCCAGCGAACTAACCAAAGAACAGACAGAAGAAGTCGCGCGCCGATGCCTCTGGGAGATGTCCGAAGCAGGCAACGACGCCAGCGAATGCGAGAACCTGCCAATCTTCCTCTCAGGAAGCGACGTCCCCACCGCTACACTACACGACCTCAAAGCACTGGCATCCCACCCACAATGGGTACGACTCAATTACAGTTCGAAAAAAGAAAAAGAAAAAGAAGAAGGATTTGACCGAGAATGGTACGAAGGACAGCCGGGGTGCGAAGGTGCTAAACCGGAAGGCAAGTCCTGCGACGAGTATCCGTTCTTTACCACTCAGCAAGGTGGCCCGAGCGCCGCGCAGAAACCCAGCCTAGAATGGATCAGTGCGGTCGACAACAGGGAACAAGGCTTGCGGTACGGCAACTTTGTAACCGCGTGCAAAATGGCGGAACGGAGTAGCACGAGCTACGCATTTCTCGCAATCCCCCTTCCTCCGTCGCTTGGCATACCAACGATGAGGCTCTGCAATAGTTAGGCCAGAAGATGGTCAGCACTAGTGAGGCGCCAACACTCAATGTTGCTCTCATCGCCGAATATGAGGCTAGGCTGCATCAGCAACGCGTTCCACTCAATGCATGTCACACCGCCGGCTTGACGCGGGACGAGATGGACGAGATCGTTGGTCCACTGGCGATCTCACTCCCTCAAGAGGCACGTACGTGGTGGACTTGGCACAATGGCTGTCCCGGGTATGGTCGGAGCAAATTGAGTGCGCCAATCGGAGACAGCCTTCTCACGCTGGCGCAGGCTGTTACAGTTTCCACCGAATACCGCACGGCGGTCGTTACCCTCGTTGAGCCGGATGTCCCGGAGCTCGCTAACGCGGACGATCGCTGGCATCCAAGCTGGCTTGCCATCACGGGGCCACAGCGCCCAATCGTGATCGACTGCTCCCACCCCGAGAGCGAGCAAACACCGGTAAAACGGTTCGATCCGGAAGATGTTGAAGGTGCGAGGGAGACCCACGCGCAGTCGCTTGGACAGATGTTGATGTGGTGGATCGGCGCGATAGACAGCGGCGCCTGGCGCTGGGATACCAAGACCGGAAAATGGATCGTTGATCCGCATCGGTTCGCTCTGGAGTTCAAACTCAGTGGACTCGCGTAACTGCGACGACTATATTGGCCAGCCGGGCGGTCGCTTGCCGACGCTCAGTCAGACGACCGTAGACTCACCAAGCGGACACTGGCGCGTTTTACCTGTCGGTCGCCCAACGCCGGAGAGCCCGACGTCCTGTGGCCTGACCCCCTGAGTTCGGTCCGGCCCTTGTGAGAGTTTCTCGCGTCCGCGATGATGGGCGAGGAAGGAACTCCACGATGAAGCGACGCAGGCATACGCCGGAGCAGATCATCCGCAAGTTGCGGGAGGCCGAGCGGCTGCTCGGCGAGGGCAAGACGATCCCGGAGGCGGCGAAGGAGCTGG
>DATJTT010000022.1:0-106583 GCA_035503075.1 Solirubrobacteraceae bacterium | reverse complement strand
GGCGATGCTCGGGATGCTCGATGAGGAGTTCGCCGCGCTGCACGCTTCCAGCGAGACCGAGCGCCATCAGCTCACCGTCGAGAGAGATCGCATCCAAGACCAGCGTCGCGCGAGCCTCCAAGCCCACTACGCCGGAGCGCTACCCCTTGACCTGCTCAAAGAGGAGCAAGACCGGCTCGCCCGCCAGCTCGACCTCGTGACCGCCCGCTTGGATGCCCTCGACAGCACCTACGACGAAGCCCGGACCCACCTCCAGGAGTGCTTGGCGTTGGCCGGGGACTGCCAGACCGTCTACGCCTGCGGGTCAGACACGACCCGGCGGATGGCGAATCAGGCGTTCTTCACCCGCATCTACCTCGACGCCGACGACACGATCCGCACCGAGCCCACCCGATCCTTCGGGCTGCTACTCGATCCCGGCACTCAGCAACAAGCCCGCGCCTGGGCCGACCAGCGCCGGAACGCAGGCACGCGTCCCACTCGAACCCTCATGCACCATGTCGAGGGTTCGAGTAAGACGCGTGGAGTGGCGAGACTCGGAATCGAACCGAGGACACTACGATTTTCAGTCGTATGCTCTACCAACTGAGCTATCTCGCCCGGAACCATTGATCTTAGCGCCTAGCCGGCCGTCAGGACCGCCTGAAGCTCGACCAGACACAGAGCTCGTCCGCGACACCAGCGCCGCAAATGCGACGCTCTTCCGCATCGCCGCGTGGGCGTCGATCGCGGGGCTCGTGGTCGGGCTCGTTAGCCTCGCTGCGACCCTCCTGGCCCGCTGACGCAATCCTTCGATCGCCAGGGCTAACGCGCAAGGCCGCGAGCTGCCAGGCTCGGGGCGTCGGCGGCGAGCTTGACGAGCGCGGCGGTCAGTGCCCCGTCGATGCTGGTCTCGTGGCGTCCGGGCGCCACCCGCCAGCGGCCGTGGGGTGTCTCGGCGATCCCGGCGCGCTCGATCAGCGCTTCGGCTACCTGGGTGTCGAGGGAGACCGAGACGTCTTCGCGGGATCGGCGTGCTTGCCGCGCGAGCGCGTGGGCGAGAACGTTCTCTGCGCGGGACACCTGGACGATCGACCAGCCGGGCTGGTGTGCGGCTAGATAGAGGCACGCCTCCGCGCGCCACGATCGCAGATGCTCGCTTGCGCCGCGGTGGGGTCGCGCCGCCGACTCGCAGTCGGTTCGGAAGATCACATCGCGGAGGTTCGCCTCCTCGGCTGCGAGCATAGCGAGCAGGAGTGCTCGCAACTCGGCCTCGCTGTTGTCCCTGCATTCCACGAGCTGGGTTTGGCTTTCGAGACCGTCGCTTTGTACGGCGATCCCTGCCCAGCCGTGACGGTATGACGCATCGCAGTTGACGTAGATCATCGGCGGCGCTCCAGCTAGAAGCCCATGCGCGGGTCGATCCGGGCGGCCTCGGCGAAGCGCCCCTGGAATGCGAGCCGGCGGGCCTCAGCGCGCCGGGCCGATCGATTGTCGCGTGCCTCGAGGTCGCTCCTGCTGACCCGCCGGCCGAGCCATCGCTCGAGCACGGCGAGCCCACGTTGGTGGGCGCGTAGCTCACCGTCAAAGTCGTCGTAGAAGCCGACCTCGGAGCAGGCGTCGGGGAGGGCGACCAAGCGCCCGCGTCGGACAGCTTGGGCGCACAGCTCCCCGTATCGGTCCTGGCCGGCGGACACCCGCCCGTGCGCCGCTCCGTGAGAGCCACGGCGGTATTCCAGGACGGCGGCGCCGCGCGGGATCGTATCGCTGGCCTCAGCGAGAACTCGGTAACGCATTAGCTGTGCCACCACTCAGCGAGGCCGAGGTAGGAGTCGATCATCCGGTCTGGCACGGGGGCGATCCAGCAGGGGACGTTGTTGGCAAACGCCCCGACGACGCGCCCTTCGACGCTGGGCGTCTCCTCCAGCAGTCCGACTACCGAGGTGATCACGCGCATGCTCGCCTCCGGGCTGAGCTCGCATACGGCTAGCTCAGGATGTCCGAGGTGCTGTGGCAGGCCGATCGTGTAGGCGTACACCACGGGGCGAAAGGGTTGCTCGTAGGGCGGCGGCGGGCCTTGTTTTCGGTACGGGAGCGATGGCCCTCGCGCCGCCCTACAAGTCGCATGGCGTGCCCTTACCACTCCGTTAGTGGGACGCCGTGCTCTCCCGCGATGGCTTGCGCCTCGCGGTAAGACTTCCACCCGAGCTTTGTTGCCTGCTCGGGTTGGTATCGGAAGGGGACGCCGGCCGCTGCGGCGGTTTCGGCTTCCTCGCCCTCCGCTCGGATGACAACGACGGGGCCGATCGGCACGCCGTCGCAGTCGCAGTCCTCGTCCTTGAATGCGACGACCGTTACGCTCATCGATCCTCCAGATGGGGAGGGGTCTCGCCGCGCAGCCCGACAGTCGTCACGGCCTTGTTTTCCGAGGTGGCGACGCCCGCGTATTCCTCCCACGGGCACTCGGTCGTATAGATCCGCATCGCGAACCGGCGGTTGCCGAGATCGGTCACGACGCCGACTGGCATACCGTCACGATTGACCCCGATCGTTGCGCCCTGCCGGTGCCACGTTATTTCCGGCTCGCGGCTCATCGCCGGCACCGTGGCGGGACGTTCGGTACACCCCAGCGGCGGGTCGTGTCAAAGCGCGCGGGCAGCCATTCGAGAAAGACTCTGCGAGCAAGGGCCGAGCGGTAGTAGTGGTGGCGCAGCCCGAAAAGCCACTGTCCAGCAAGCCACGCAATGCTGCCGAGGATCGCGGCTATCGCCATCCCCGGTGAGCCGTAGAGGGCCGCTATCGCTAGGCCGCCGAGGGCGAGGGCGGCTCCGCCAGCGCGCAGTATGAATCCGCCGAACAGCCACACGCCGAGCGCGATCAGTACGCCTCTGGCCGCGAGGATCACGACGACGCTCATCGCTCGGCCCACGGTCGCAGGTAAACGTCGTTTTCGATCGTCGCGTTCACGGCGAAGCGGACGCTGTAAGCGGTGCAGCAGGGTGCCAGTCCGTCCCTTTCGGCGAACCGAACGTCCTCGGCCGTCGGCTCGTGCCACAGCGCCACGTCACCGCGCTCGAACGTGACGCCGATCGCGGATGCCACACGCGAGTCGATGACGCCGATCTGCCACTCCTCGCAGCGCCGGTGGCCCTGGTACTGCGGGAGATGGGCGTGTGCGCGTTCGGTGGCGCGTAGGATGCACTCGCGCGCGCGCTCAGCGGTGTCGACGGCGTTTATCGCGTCTTGGAGGGCGCTGCCGACCGCGGGATCAAAGCGCGCGCCCTCATGGGCGAGGCGATCGATCAACTCGTCAAAGGCTGGGGCGGCTGTGGTCGGCATTGCGCTATCGCCTTCCCTCGCCGAGCGCCGTGTCGAAGCTCATCCTGCGCCTCGGCGCGACGATGCTTCCACAGCGCGCGGCGTGGGCGATCGCCTGGCTGCGATTCGCGGGCTCGAACCCGCACTGCTCGCAGAAGGCGCCCTTCAGGCCGCGTCGCAGTGCCTGCTCTGGCGTCAGTTTTCGCGGGGCGCTCGTGTCGGTGAAGACGGGCATGGGTCTTAAGCTCCGCCTGACGCGGCGGCTCTCTGCGCCTGCTGCTCGTTGGCGTAGTCGTCGCCGTGGTTGAAGGCGTCCAGCAGCCAGAGGTACTCGCGTTCGGAGGTGATCGCGTCGCGCAGCACGTTGTCGGTCTCGACTTCCTTGATGCGCCAGAGTTCATCGCCGTACTTTTCACCTACCGCGATCTCGGCCTCTAGCGCAGTTCCCTCGGTTGTCATTTGCCTGGCTCCTTGGCTCGGGGATAGTTGGCGGGTGAACACACGTCTAGCTCGATCCCGTAGGAAGGGCAAGTCGATCTTGCGAGCCTTCATCGGGGGCCGCTGAGACCCCGTCGCCGTCGCCTGGCGCGTCGGGCGGCACGCGGTATCGGCGCTCGATCACGGGACGACTGCCCTTCGCCATCGCGCCAGGTGTGACTTCGAGCTTGCCCTGTGCGACGAGCCCGTCGGTCTTCATTCGCGCGGTGTGCTTACTGATCCCGAAGTGCTCCGCTATCTGCGCCGTCGTTGCTGAGCGCTGTTCAGTCATCCAGTCGAGGATTGCCTCCTGCTTGACGAACACCATCGCCTTGCGCCGTGAGCGGCCCGGTAGCGGCCACCACGCGGCCGGTATCGCCTCCACCTCCTCGGGCGATGCCGTCGGTGGCGGGTCATCGCCGATGCAGTCGTGTGCGTCTGCCAATAGGTCGCGGGCGACCTGCTCCCAATCGGCAGCGGTCGCAGCGCTGAGCACCTCGCCGATCGCGACCTGAAGCGCCTGGCTCATATCGGGGGGCGGCTCATGCGCGCCGGTAGCGATCTCGAAGATGTATTCGCTCACCATGTCCGCAGCAGCGGAATGCCGAAGCGCGTTGTGGATGAAGTCGCGCACCAGCTCGGTCGGGAATGGGCTGCCCCACTCGCCACGGCGGACGTCAGCTACGGCCACCGCAGGCTCCTGGCAGGCAGCGGGCGAGAGGCGAGCTGGGGGTCTTCTGTAGGGCGGTTTCGGTCATCGCCGAACACGTCTAGCTCGACCCGCCAGCACAAGTCAAGTCCGCCCGCGAGGTCGCCAAAAGGCGCCTCTGCCGCCCTCTGGCCACCCGCGCGCCAGGTGCGCCCAATCGGGCGGGAAAGCGCTCTCGGCTTTTCAAATCTTCGTTTTGGCGGTGTCCCGCACGGGTGCTAGCGAACCGGCCGATCGACCTGTCGGGGGTCGAGCGGAAGGACTTGACTCGCCCCGCGGGTCGAGCTAGGACGTCCACCCGCAAAGGCCCGGAAAGGGCTCTACCAAAGGAGAATCAGCGATGAGCAAGACCAAGACCCCGAACACCAAGCAGGCCATCATCGAGGTGCTGAAGGCCGCGCCGGAGGCAACCGTCGCGCAGATCGCGGTAAGCGCGAACGTCGGCCGCTCGACCGCGGGCAAGATGCTCGCCCAAATGGAGGGCGACGGCGAGGTACGCCGCACCGAGGGCGGGCGAGACGGCAATCGCCGGCAGCCCGACCTCTGGTCGCTGGCCGGCGCTCAGCCGGCCTCGACCGGCGAGCAGCCCGCTTCAGGGAAGGCGAGCGACAGCGCGACCACGACGGGCAAGCCGGCCGCCGCCAGCGCCGGTGACGGCAAGCCGTCGGACGGCAAGGCCGGTGTCGGCGCCGCGAGCGCGACGGGCAAGCCCGGCAAGCTCAAACCGAACGAGCTGAACGCGCTCGTGCTGGGCTTTCTCGAAGCCAACAAGGGCGACGGCCCGCATGGGCCGGGGCAGGTCGCAAAGGCGCTGGAGCGCTCCTCGGGCGCGGTCGGCAACTGCCTGGAGCGGCTGGCCAACGACAAAAAGGTGATGCTCGTGACGGAGAAGCCCCGCCGATACAGCATCGCCTGAAGCCGTGCCGGTGACAGACCACGCCCGCGCGCCCGCGACTCCCCTCAACCCCTCCCCAACGTGGGGGTGAGGGGAGCGCGCTCGCGCGCAACCTCCGCCAACCGAAGGAGCGCAGCATGATCGATGACCCACAGGCCCAGGAGACACGCGCCGAGCTCGCCGAGGCGACCGCCCGCGGCACTGCTCGCATTCGCGCAGGGAGTCCGCCCCGCCTCTGACCGTGACGGCGACGGGCGCGCTTCGCGCGCCCACTACATCGGCCGCTATGCCTAGCCGCGCGCGAGCCGGATCGAGCTGGCTGGTGAAGGATTGAGGCTGCTCCTCATCCCGTCTGTCTCAAAGTCGCTCGTTCTCATCGCCACACCTCTCCAGGCTAGGAATCGCAAGCGCGCAGCACCCCGGCACTCGCTGGCCGCATCTTTCTCGCCGAGATCGGGAGCCTTGTGGCGCTGGTGCCTGTGGTGAATTAACACGTCCGGTGGGGTGTTTAGACGTGGTGCCGTCAACACGATTCTGTGGCGGCGCGGTTTGAGCGAGACGAGCCCGTTCGAACCGCGCCTTAACACCTGACTCGCAGGATTGCAGCACTTCGCCTCTAGCTGGGTGAAGCGTCGCTGCTCGCCCGCGGCCGGGGAGCCGAGGTCATGCCACCAAAAAAAGGAGATGGGAATAGAGATGCGAGATAACGGAGAAGCGCGCGACGCGGTAGGCACACCGCTTGTGGTCTTTGGGGACGCTCCGCGAAACAGACCGATAGTGGATGAGCTACGACTCGACGGCTTTGACGCTCGAAGGGCACCCAATCGAGAGTTTTTGAGGTCGTGCTGCGGGCCTGGGGATGTTGAGCTACTGATCTTTGGCTGCGAACGCGACGCGGCGTCGCTCAGGGTGCTGCGAGAACTTCGGGCGGGCGCGCTTGCCCCTGCGGTAAGCCCCACCATGCGGGTTCTATGGATCGCGCACGGTGGCACGGAGAGCGATGTGCTGCGCGCTTTTGACGCTGGAAGCGACGATGTGATCCGAGGGCCCGTTAATCCACGGGAGCTATTCGCGCGGATCGCAGCGCTCGTGCGTCGGTCACCGCCCCTCGTCTCGTCGGGCTTGGTGTCACACCGCGACCTCGTTATCGACCTGGAGGCGCGAAGGGTGACGTTTAACTCTAATCCCGTCGTACTGCGACGGATGGAATACAACTTGCTTTTGTGTCTCGCACGTCGCCCTGAGAGGGTGTTCACAAAATCAGAGCTGCTATCGGGCGTGTGGGGTTATAAGGCGCTCGGCACGACCCGCACGGTCGACTCGCATGCGTCACGAATACGGAGCAAGCTCGCGGCCGCGGGAGCCGAAGGCTGGATTGTCAACGTTCGCGGGATTGGTTACTCGCTGTGCGCCAGAGATCGCACGGTCGTTCGACCCCGGGCGATGCGCGCGGCGTGAAGGGCTGCATCCCCAGTGAGCCAAGTGTGTGTCAACCATGCGTCCTGGGCCGACCGTGAGGGCCGCCCCGCTTATGGTCGGTGTCCTGTAACCGTAAGCCGCATTTCCGGCGCCGATGGCGGACCGGTAAGTCACGGCATAGGAGGAACAGGCGAATGCAAGACCGCTTACGACCTAACGACGAGACCAACACGGAGGCGCTCGAACATGCGGTGCTTGATGTCATGCTCCAGCTCCCCCGGCCCTGGAGCGAAGCCGAGCTGGGCCGCCACATCGTTCAGCCCGGTGACATTCCCACGGCGCTCTCAAGCTTGAGCGACGCCGGGCTGATTAACCGATGCGATGGGTTCGCCGCAGCCAGCTACGCAGCGATCCGCATCTTCGGGATTAACCACGATGACGACCCCTGCTCTACACACGAGCACCGGCACGAGTACGCGGTGCTTGAGCTGCTGCTGGCGACCAACGATGGGGAAACCCCGATGTCCCGCAAAGAGGTCTGCCGCGAGCTCGGAGCGAGGAAGCAGAAGCGACTCGACATACAGGACGCCATCGACAGGCTCGACGCAGCGGGACTGCTGGAGAGCGTGGGCAACCTGCTCTTCCCATCGCGGGCGGCGCTGCGGTTTGATCACCTCTCGACATGATCGGCGGCGGCCGGTAGCCAACGGGTAACCTGGCATCGTCATGGGACACCGGACGCGAGCAGGTCTGCATCGATGAGCGACGCGCTTAGGATCGTCGTGCTCGACGGCGATCAGACTGGGCAGGAGCTGTTGGAGCAGGCGCTGCGGGTGCTCTCCGGCGATGTGCTCTCGCTTGAGCTTGTGATCGAACGGTTCGACTTGTCGCTTGAGAATCGCCGCCGCACCGCGAACGCCGTCGTGCACGACGCCGCACGCGCGATCTGCGACGCCGGTTTCGCGCTGAAGGCCGCGACCGTGACACCCGAGGGCGCCGATGACGTCGGCTCGCCGAACCGGATGCTGCGCGAAGAGGTCGGCGGCACCGTGATCATCCGCACCGGACGCCGGATCCCCGGAGTTACACCGCTCGCAGGGATGCACTTCCCCATCTCTATTGTGCGTATGGCGGTCGGTGACGCCTACGGTGCGCGGGAGTGGCGCGAGGGGCAGGGCGGGGCGCTCGAGGAGGTCGCTCTGCGCACTGAGCGGATCGAGCGGCGGGTCTGCCGCGGCGTGGCCGAGCACGCGTTCCGCACGGCCCGCTCGGCGGGCGGGCGGGTATATGGCGGACCGAAGTGGACGGTCTCGCCGGTGTATGAGGGGATGCTCAAGGAAGAGCTTGACGCGGCCGCCGCGCGTCACCCCGACGTGACCTACGAGCCGGTGCTGATCGACGCGACTTACGCCGGGCTGATCGCGGGCGCCGCGGACGCGCCGCTTGTGATCCCCGCACTGAACCGCGACGGTGACTGTCTGTCGGATCTCGTGATGCCGATGTTCGGGTCGATCGCGGGCGCCGAGTCGGTGCTGCTCGCCCTCGACGGGGACTATGAGACGCGGGTCGTGATGGCTGAGGCGCCGCACGGCACCGCGCCCGCGCTGCAGGGCAAGGACATCGCGAACCCGATGGCGATGATCCTTGCATGCGGAGCGCTTCTGCACCACGCCGCGAGTAGTGAGCACTCCGAGCGTGCCAGGGCTTCAGCCGCGATCTACGACGCCACGATGCACGCGACCGCCGCCGGGGTGCGGACGCCTGACCTCGGCGGGCACGCTTCGACCAGCGAGGTGACCAGCGAGATCATCAGCCTCGTGCGCGGCACGCTTGGCGCATAGGTTCCCGTCGATGACCGATGAGGAACTCGATGAGCTGATTCTCAGCCGCCTGCGAAACCGGCGGGAGCGGGCCGCCCGCAGCGAGATCGGCGACGCGACTCAAAGCCCAGCCGACATGGCCGCATGCTTCAACGAGCCCGAGACGCGGATTGAGGAGCGCGTTCGGGTGCTCGCCGGGGAAACCCGTATCAGGGAGTCCGCGGCTGCGCCCAACCGCTGGATGCTCGCCTGACCCCAGGCGCTTTCAGGCTTCTGGTGTCTGGCCGCTGGCCTGCTCGTAGCACTTCTTGTGCAGGACCGTTCCGTCGGTGTTGATCTGGCTCTCGGCTAACAATGATGTCAGGCGAGCATCGCCGTCGGCCATCAGCATCACGATCGGCTCATAGACTCCCACCACGCCCCCGCAGTGGGCGCAACGTGGCAGTTGCCGTGGCGTGTTCAGCTCGGCTCCAAGGGTCGTCCACGTCGGTGCTGTTCAGACTGCGACATACGCGCGGTCGGTAGCCCCGTGTAGTTGCGCGGCGATCTGCTGGCGTAGGAAGGCGGTCAGCTCCGCCGGCGTGAGCGTGGTGGTGAAACCGGCGGCGCGGCGGTGGCCACCGCCGCCCAGGGCACGCGCGATCTCCGAGACGTCAACGTCCCCGTCGGTTGAACGCAGCGACACCTTGTGCTCGCCGTCGCGGTCCTCGCGCGCGAGCACAGCGACCTTCGTGCCCTTGATCGCGCGCAGCTCGTCGATGATGCCCTCCGAGTCGCTGTCGTTGGCCTCGGCGCGGTCGAAGTCGGCGGCCGAGAGCACCGCGAGCGTCAGCTGCCCGCCGTCGAAGCGTTGTATCTGGCCGAGCGCGATTCCCAGGAGCGTCAGCCTTCGCAGTGGCTGCTGCTCGTAGACCTGGCGATACAGCGCTGGCACGTCAACGCCGGCTTGGAGTAGCTCGGCGGCCATCAGGTGCGCGGTCGGGCTCGTGTTCGTATACATGAAGCGGCCGGTGTCGGTAATCAGCGCGACATACAGCGCTTGTGCGATCGCCGGTGTGAGGGTCGCTTGCAGCTCGTGCAGTAGGTCCCAGATGATCTCGGCTGTGCACGAGGCGTCCTTGTTGACGTAGTTGACGGCGGCGAATCGGGTGTTGTCGTGGTGGTGGTCGATGTTCAGCAGATGCTTGCCCTGGCGCAGCGCCGGGGTGGCGTTGCGCTCGATGCTGCCGCAGTCGAGCAGCACGACGGTCCACTCGGATATGTCCGGCGGCGGTTGGGAGGTGATCCCGTCCGGTGGCAGGAATCGATACTGCGTCGGGAGGGGCAGATCGTCTGGGCCGATCAGGATCGATGAGCGCTTGCCGAGCGCGCTGAGCAGGCCGTGTAGCGCGATCAGCGACCCGATCGCGTCGCCGTCGAGGCCGTCGTGGGCGGCCAGCAGGAATCGGGAGTCCTCGCGTACCCGCGCAAGGACCAGCTCGCGCGCGGCGAGCAGCGCGTCGGCGGAGACTGTCGGCAAAGGCGCGGGAGCGCGTGGAGCGTATCCACGCCCGTTTGGTGTCGTGAGCCAGTTCACGTGTGGTGGCGGGAGTCGTTGTGGCGGGCGTCTGTGTGCGGGCCGTCGGTGTAGGAGGCGAGGTCCTGCTCGAAGCGCTCCCAGTCGAGGATCTTGCTCGCGCGGTGCTCGATCCAGCGGTCACGCAGCACGATCGTGGCCAGTCCGGCAGCCGCGACGACGAAGCCTGCCGCGGCGATCGCCTGCCCGGCAGCATGGTGAGCGGTGGCGGCGAGGATCGCCTCGCCGATGAGCGTCGCGAACTGCAGCGGCGGCATTATCGTCGAGTACCACGGCCCGTAGAGCGTGACGGCGAGCATCCCGGCGGGCACGAGCGGGGACGCGCACGCAGCGATGTCAAGCGCGCTCATCGCTTGGGCTCGCTGTGTTGGTGGACGATGTGGCGGTGCATCTGGCTCTCCTAGTCGCGCTGGACTACAAGAGAGGCCATCAGCGGCACCAGCCGCGGTTACAGCGAGCCTCATCGCTCTAGTAGGCAGTCTAGCCAACGCCCTGTCGATCGTCACGCGACTCCACGAGCGGACCCCGGCGGGATGCCGTGACAGCGCATGTGCAGCGTGCGACTCGGGTAGCCTTTCCGTTTGAGCGATGAGGCTCGCTCCTAACCGTCCGGTCGTGGGCCGGGCTGATGGCCTCTTTTCTTCCTGTTGGCTTAGACGAGGAAAGGAGGAGCGGTGTGTCCAATGGCAGAGGGTGAGCTGCCGGGTCTCGTGTGCGTGGTCGTGAACCCGAAGGGCTCGCGCAACAGCTACGTCCACGATCCGGCCCTCGGCGGGATCACGTTCAAGCGCCGGCTGGCGAGCGCTGAGATGTCGCCGGCCGACTGCGGCTTTCTGCGCGGGACGCTCGCAGCAGACGGCAAGCCGCTGCAAGCTCTCGTCTGCGTGCACCAGCCGACGTTTCCTGGCTGCCTGGTCGCGGTCAATGCGCTCGGGCTCCTGAAGACCCACGCGCACGGCGACCGAAACGACGACGTGGTGGTGTGTATCCCCGCTGGCGATCCACGCTGGACCGCCAACAGGGAGGTTGACGATCTCCCGTCACAGCTGCGTGCGGAGATCGAGCTGCTCTACCGACAGTCCCCGGGATTCGCGGGCTGGGGGTCGCGCGCCGAAGCAGTGCGGGAGATCGCCCGCGCCCGACAGCGCGCGAGGACCGAGAGCGCAGAGCTCTAGCCGAGGTCATCAGCCCTGCCGCGCTGCTTGCCGCGGAGGCGGTCGGCGTGCTGGGCGACCTCGGCACGTTCGGCTTCCAGAGCTTTCACCCGGTTGCGTATGCCGTCGGCGCCCGAGCGCTCGAAGATGTGCCGGCCTTCCGGGCTCAAGGCCCGCTCGTCCTCGCCGCGGTCGAGCGCTGCGAGGTCGTCGGTCATCGCTTCGATCCTGGCGAGGATCGCGCCGAGCTGCTCTCCGAGCTGCCCGGCGGCAATCTTCCTCATCCGCTCGTCGGCTTCTGTGGGGTGCTCGTTCATTTGATGGCGCGGTGGAGGATCACGACGACGATCGCGGACAGCGCGGCGAGGAATAGGAACGCAACGAGTGCCCTGCGTGCTGCCTCGCGCAGCGGGGTGCGGCGGTCTGGGTAGTGGCGAGATAGCTCGTCGTAGGAGATCAGGAACGCCATAGCACCGCCGATCGCGTCGAACACGAGCAGAAGCAGAAAGAGGCCCATTTTTAGAAGTCGTGGGACGCGAGCTTCAGCCCTCCGGTCTGTTCTGTTTCGCTCATGGCGCTCATCGCCGGCACCATCTCGCTGGTGACCAGGCCGTGCTCTTGGGTGAGCTCGTCGATGATCTGGAAGTTGCGTGCCGTGCGCTCGGGGGTATCGACCGTGATAGTGACGACGGGTACGTGGCGGGTGATCTGGAAGAACTTGTCGCCGTGCGGTGCGTGGTCGCCGTGAAAGCCCCAGATGCCGCGCAGCGTCGTCGCGCCGGCGGCGTCTGATTCACGTAGCCGTCGGATGATCGCGTGGTGCAGCGGGTGCCCTTCGTGGGTCGCGGAGTGTGAGGTGTAGACCATCAGCTTCTGCCACATCGCAAGGCCGTGCTCGTCGGTGCCGGGCAGCTCGTGCGGCGCGGCCAACAGCTCGCCGTCGCGCTTACACACCCTGACCCTCTCCAAGGTCATCAGTGGGTCTTGGAGCAGCCCGCCGAGCTCGGGCAGCACCTGGGCGATCTTCTCCCCTGGGCCGACCGCGATCACCATCGTCGGGACCTCAGCGTTACGGGCAAAGAACTTTGCGCGTGCCCTGCGGCCGCGGCTGGTGCCGTCAACGCCGAGCAGCACGCTCGCACCGGAAATGCCGCGGCGGTATAGGAGATCGGTGACGGCGGCGAACCCGGCCATCCGATACACCTTCTCCTGGCGCCCGACATACACCGTGAGCTTGGTCGCCTCCCCCAGCTGCTCAGGCAACTGCACCGCGCCGATCTCCCCGGACAGCAGACGCGCACGCTCAAGGGTGATAAGTCCCTTGCGCTTGACTTGGAGGATCAGCTCCAGCATCGACTCGATCCGCTCACGCCGGTCGACGGCGATCGAGACGACTGGCAGGTCTTCTGAGAGCGACAGCAGCCGGTCGGTATGCAGGTGATGGAGTCGCCCGAAGCCTTCGGCTCCGCGGAGCAGGATGCTCGTCTGCAGGCGGTTCCCCCCGTAGATGTCGAGCAGCTCGTCGCCGAGCAGCCCGTCCTGGGTGCGGTCGCGCTCGCCGAAGTAGGTGGTGAGCTTCAGGCAATCCTCGTTCATGTGTGCGCTCCAATCGCGTGCCCTACAAGCGCAGCGGCGAAACCGGCGAGCAGGCTCAGTGTCGTGTTGAGCATTGAACGCCGGAACTCCTTGTCTTCGGCCAGACGATGTGTCTCCAGCATCCAGGTGGAGAAAGTCGTGAAGGAGCCGATTGTCGCGGTGCCCGCGATCACGAGCAGATTACCCGCGAGCGCGTCGCCCGTCAAGAAGCCGAGGATCAGCGCCCCGGTGATGTTGATCGTGAAAGTGCCGTAAGGGAAGTCCCTGCCGGCGTGCTCGGCGATCAGCGAGTCCAGCAGGAACCTGCCGATCGCCCCGACACCGCCGACTGCGGCGACAGCTAGCCATACCCAGTCGCTCATGCGATCACCCTGGTGCGGCGCACGATCGTAGTGGCGAGCCAGATCGCGGCCATGCCGGCGGCGATGCTCACGAGCGCGTAGCCAACCGCGAGCCCGTATCGGTGCGCTTCTGCCAGTCCGAGGATCTCCACTTGCATCGTGGAGAAGGTCGTGTAGGCGCCGCAGAACCCTGTGCCCAAGAGTGGGCGGCGGTAGGTGGATTGCGGCAGGCGCTCCTGAAGGCGCGTGGCGAAGTATGCGAGCACGAACGAGCCGGTGATGTTGATCGCGAACGTCGCCCACGGCCAGGCATCATCGGCGCTCGTGAAATGCCGGCCGATCCAGACCCTGACGACAGCACCGACAGCGCCACCCGCGAAGATCGCGGCGAGCTCCTGCCGATCAATCCTCGGCATCGTTGTGTTCTCTCCTTGGTTTTCGCCGGTGTGCTATCCGGTCGAGGATCACTGTTTGCGTTAGGTGAAAGGCGCACCCGAACACCCAGCCGAAAAGGAAGATCGACATCTCGCGCATCGTGTGACTGCCAGCGAGGAAAGCGGCACCGATGATCGCGCAACCAACGGCGCTGGTCACCTCGACACGCATGATCTTGCGCTTCTTCTGTGCAATCTCGGCGGTCGTCGGGATTCTTCTACCTGCGGGCATCATCGTCCTTACGGCGCTTGGCACGCTCCCCCTCTGTTTCGGGAAGGCTCGCCAACCCCAGGCCATACAGCACGGCGTGCCCGAGCCCGCCAATCCCGAGAAACAGCAGCCCAAGACCGGCGATGTCCGCGACGCCGCCGAGGCGAGTCAGCAGAATGCCGCCGATCAGCATCACAGCGCCGCATACGCTCTCCCAGGCCGCGACACGGGTCCGCTCAGAGTCCTCGGTGTCGCCTGCCACGGCCTGCGCTCCAGAAGTAGGGACCGTGAAGCAACCCGAAGCCAAATGTGACGGCGTGTCCGACGCACGCCGCGCCGACCGTCACAAGCCAGAAGGCGATCATCCAGTCGCGTGTGAAGATGACCACGGCGAGCCCAGCAAGGAGCAGCAGCCCGCCAATGGCGCCCTCGGCTACCGCCGCTGCTGTGATTTGGTGGGTCTTGGGCTTCATGGCTCATCGGCGCTTATCACGAGCACTGGGATGCTGGTGGCTTCCATCAGGTCGTGGGTGACGCCGCGCAGCAACAGCCGGCCGGCTCTTCGGGTGTGGTGGTGTCCGCAGACGATCAGGTCGAAGCCGTGCTCGTGGGCGTAGTCGACAAGCGCCTTGGTCGGCGTATCGCCCTCGATGATGGTGTGCGTGACGCTGACGCCGGCGCGCTCGGCGCGGTCTTTGACCTCGTCGAAGGTCTGTGTGAGGTAGCGGTGCGCGGCCTCTGTTGACTCCTCGCGGTCGGCGTCTGTCTCTGCGTGCGCGGGCGAGTAGGCGATCGATACGGCGACGAGGTCACCTTGGTAGCGGCGGGTGAGGTCGATGGCGAAATCGAACGCGCGCAAAGCGACATCCGAGCCATCCCAGGCAAGCAGTATTTGTTGGAACATCAGCTCTCAGCTCAATATGGGGACGAGGGACAGGGCAACGATCAAAGCGACCAGCATGTACAGCAGGTAAGAGGACAAACGGCCCGACTGGAACGCCCGCACCCGTTCGGCGATCGCCAACGCGAGCGTCGTAGCGGGCTGATAGACGAAGCGGTCCACGACGAGAACGACCCTTGTGTCGAGCGTGACCCGGGAGGCGGCGTTCTCACCCGCGGTGCTAACCAGACGTGTGCGGTAGCCGAGCGGCCCGCGCAGGATCACCCGCATCGGGTTGGAGTACGCCGAGGGCCGGTACTGAACCGCGGGCAGCTCGGCGCCGCTTCCTGTCACCCACACCGGGGCGCGTCTCACACGGCGGCGGCGATCTGCCCCGAACGCGATCGCGCAGGCAATGAGCGCGTAGGCGGGCAGCACGATCGACAGCCAGGTCGGCGCGAGCACCGAGAATTCCTTGAACACCGGGCCGAGCACCAGCGGGTGGCTGAGCGTGGTGGACGCCGCGTTGAAACCAAGCAGCCCTTCAAGGCCGGAACCGAGGGCGTGAATCTCCCACGGCGCGACGGTCCCGAGGAACAGCAAGATCACACCGAGGCCGACCGCACCCGCAGGCCAACGCGATGGTTCGGCGATCGCACCGAGCTTCTCCCGCGCGCGGCCGAGGAAGATGAAGCTGTAGTACTTCGCGAACGCCAACAGCCCGAGTCCGGCGGTGAGTGCGAGACCGGCGGCGGCCAGCGCACACAGCAGCCTGGAGAGCAGGGTCGGCATCCGAAAGCCCTGCAACAGCGCCTCGAAGGTGAACCACTCGCTGACGAACCCGCCCAATGGTGGGATCGCCGCCAGCGTCAGCGAGGAGATCCCGAGCGCCACCGCACTAGTCGGCAACAGCCGCGACAGCCCGCCGAGCGGGTCGATCGTGCGCTGGTGAGTGGCCTGCTCGACACGGTCGATGCTGATCAACGCCAGGGTCTTTGAGAGGTTGTGCGCGCACACGTGAAGGGTCGCGGCGAGCAGCCCGGCGGCGGCCAGCGTCGGCATGTGCGCGGAATGTCCGAGCAGCGCGACAGCGAAACCGACCACCGCCACCCCGGCGTGCTCGACCGTCGAGTAGCCAAGGAACCGTCTGAGGTTGTCCTGGGTCAGCGCGTAGGTGATCCCGGCCAGTGCCGTGATCGCACCGAGGACCAACAGCGCGTCCCCGCACCACGTCGGCAAAGGCCCAAGCACCCCGAACTCAAAGCGCCACAGCCCGTAGAACCCCGCGCACAACGCGACCGACAGAGAGGCGGCTCCCAGCCGTGGCGCGGAACCGTACCCGGCGGGCAGTCCGCCCTGCAGCGGGATCACCCCGATCTTCGTCGCGAAGCACACGAGGAACAGCGCGAACACGACGCCGCGGGTGCCGGCCGGCAACGTGGCGTGCGCCCACACCTCTAGCGAGAAGCTGTGCGTGTGCGCGTACAGCAGAGCAAACGCCGCGAGCAGCGCACCGCCGCCGATCTTCGCAAGGCCGCCGGTGAGATACCCGGCGAGCAGATCCTGAGTGTTGCGGCCGGCGCTTGCGATCAGATACACGCAGACGGTGATCGCCTCCCACGCGAGGAAGAACAGGAACGCGTTGTCAGAGCCGATCGCGACCGCGACGAACAACAGCAATGTCGCGCCGAGCGCGGTCAGCCATCGTCCCGGTGGCAGCTCGGCGTAAGCGAGCGCGACCGCGCCGCCGGTCAGCCCGGTGAGCGCGAGAAAGATCCCGGCCAGCCCGTCCGCCCTCAGCGCCGAGTGCCCGAACCCCAGCCAGCCACCGAGGTTGACCACGGGGTGTGCGCCACCGAGCGCCGCGTCCAGGCCGACGATCACCAACAGCACACACCCCACCGCCGAGCACAGCGCGGCGGCACGCCGCAGCGCCGGGGCGTGAGCTATGAAGGCCAGCAGCGGCGCGAGCGCCAGGGCACCCATCGCGATCTGGAAGGTGAGCGTCACGCCGCGACCCCCGTTTCGGCGAGCACACCGGTCGCGAGCAAGAGGCCGTGCATGATCGCGATCGGCGCCGGTGGCGAACCTGGCACGTACACGTCGACGCCGAGCACCTCATCGACGCCGCCCGCTATGAGACCGCCATCCTTGGCGAGGCCGCCTGAGCATGCGTCGGTGCCGACCGCGACGAGCGCCTTCGGGGCGGGCATGACGTTCCAGGTGCGCTCCAGCGGTGCGCGCATCGGGCCGGTCACGCCGCCGGTGACGAGCAGGATGTCCGCGTGCCTGGGTGCGTTGGTGAGGAAGAACCCGAGGCGCTGGATGTCGTAGTAGGGGTTCCACAGCGCTTGGATCTCCCACTCCTCAGAGCCGTCAGAGCCGCAGTCGATGTGCCGGACGTGGATCGAGCGGCGCAGCATCCTGGCCTGCTCGCCCAGCGCCTTGCGGGTTGCCTCGGTGTGCGGGTGCTGTTGCTCGTCTACGACGAGTGCCGCGCGGGAGCGAGAGGCAGTCTCGTACTCGCCACGGAAAGCGAACCGCTCTGGTGCGCGGCGCACGCACTCCCCGCAAAGGATGCAGGCTCCGCGATCGACAGTCAGCCAGCTGCGCCCAGCGACCACGATCGCCCCCGTCGGGCAGACGGCGGCGAGCCCGGGCGGCGGGTCGTGCGCGTCGAGCACCTCGATCCGGCCGTGATAACCCTCGGGCGCCGGCTCGGGCTTGCGGGGGTAGCGGGTCGTGATCCGCCCCTGGCTGAGACCTCGCTGGATCCACTCCAACATCAGCGATCGGCTCCCGCAGGGGTCAGCCCGAAGCTGTGCTCGATGAACGCGAAATCGGTCAGCACGTCTTTGGGGAAAGCGTGGTCGAACAGCGCCCAGTTACGCAGCGACGGCGAAGCGATATGCGTGCGGGCAAGCACACCTTCGTGCAGCTCGACCCACATCAGCAGCTCGCCTTGGGGCGCCTCTACCCATCCGCACGCCGCCCCGCCAGTGCTCGGCAGCTCAGCCTTGAGGTCCCCGTCGCGGCGGCGGAGGTGATCGACGGTCTGGCGCAGGATGCGAAGCGACTCTGAGAGCTCGCCGAAGCGCACGTTCACACGTGCCATCGCGTCACCATCGCGCTCGCTGACGACCTGCAGCCCCAGGCGGGTGTAGTTGCCGTATGGGCGCTCGTGTCGCGCGTCTGTGGAGAGCCCCGACCCGCGGGCGAGCGGGCCGACGGCGCCGTACTCCTCAACAAGCCGGCGCGGTAGGCGCCCAGAGCCGATCAGCCGGTCAGTCATCGAAGCGGTGCCGAGGAACATCCGCCGGTCGCGGTGTAGATCCCGCTCGAACTCATCGAGTGCGGCTAGGACGTCGTCGAGGCTCATCATCCCCTCGCCACGTACACCGCCGGGGACGATCATCCCGCGGCCGAACCTGTTGCCGGCCAGCCTGCTGCGTAGGCGCATGACCTGCTCCTTGAGGATCTGAAAGCGCGCCTGCCCGACATACAGCGCGGTCGTTTCGGCCTCCTTGGCGATCACGTCCAGGTGGCAGGCCATCCGCTCGAGCTCGCAGTAGACCGCACGCCAGCGCTCCGCTCGCTGTGGTGCCTGGATTCCGAGGGCCCGCTCCACGGCCTGGGAGAAGCAGGAGGCGTAGGCGCAGCTTGCGATGCCGGCGACCCGCTCGGCAACATGCACGGCGACATCGGGGGTCAGGCCGCCAAAGCGGGCTTCCATGCCGCGGTGCTTGAAGAACGGGCGGGTGTGTAGGCGCGGCACATCCTCGCCGCCTGTCTCGATGTGGAACTGGATCGCCTCGAAGATCCCCGAACGGACCGGGCCGTAGGGGATCGAGAACACGTCGAGGCCGCTCACTTGCCGGCCGAGGAGATCCGCGTCGGGCGCGGTCAGTTGCGAGGGGTAGTCCTCGCCGCGGAAGTGGATGTCGTGTAGCTCTGAGAGCTCTCGCTCGGCCCAGCTCGCGGCCGGCCACCAACTGCCGATGGGCTCGAAGATCGTCTCCGGCGCTGCGGGGGCGCGCACCAGGATCAGCTCGCCATGCAAGGCGAACACCGCGCACAGCGACCGCTCGGGTGTGTGGGCTAGGAACATGGTCACGAACCGGGCGCCCGCTTGTTGCATGACCTTGGCGGCGCTCGCGAACGCGGGCACTCCGACACGCAGACGGACCTCTCCGGGCGGGGCCGGCTCGATGCTGGCGCCGAGCTGGTCGTAGCCCGGGAGTTCCATAGCCGTGCTCTGCTTGGCGGCGGTCGTGGAGCTCATGGCGCGGCCAATCTGTGTCCGGCGTTCGTCAGCAGCGCCGACAGGTCGCCGGGAAGGTGCACGCCTAGCGCGACCACGACGAACAGGCAGCCGAGCATCCCCGCGATCATCCAACCACTCCGCTCCCCGACCGCCGGCAGGGGGGCGCCGACGGCCGGGGAAGCGGATGGGCTCAGCACCATCCGGCCGGTGTGCCAGATGATCCCGAAGAACGCGACGTTCACGAACACGAGCAGGATGCTCACACCGACGTACTGGGGCTGCGCGAACCCGCCGGCGACGATCTGAAACTCGCTGCGGAACACCCCCGAGAGCGGCAGCCCCGCGAGCGCCAGCGCGGCGGCGAGGAACATCGGCCCCGTCCACGGCATCCGCCGGCCCGCGTCGGTGACCCCGTCGACCTCCTTGGTGCCGTAGCCGCGCAGCAGCGACCCGGTGCCGAAGAACGCGAGGCCCTTCGCGGAGGCGTGCGTGATGACGTGCAGTAGCGCGCCGGCGACCGCGAGCGGCGCGCCGAACCCGATGCCGAGCGCGATGATGCCCATGTGCTCGATCGAGGAGTACGCAAGCAGCCGCTTGAAGTTGCCCTGTCTGAGCACGAAGAAGCTCGCCGCGACGAGCGAGATCACACCGAACACGATCAGCGCGTGCTCGGCAAACGCCCGGTCGCCGTTAGCGACGGCGACCTGGAAGAACCGCAGGATCGCGTAGAACGCGGCCGCCAGCAGCGACCCCGACAGCATCGCGGAGACCGGGGCGGGCGCCTCCGAGTGCGCGTCCGGGAGCCAGGTGTGTACGGGCACGAACCCGACCTTCGTTCCGAACCCGACGAGCGAGAGCACGAACGCCAACTTGACGGCGTCCGGGGAGAGGCCGTGGGCGTGCGCGATGAACCGCGTGAAGCGTGGGATGTATGCGCCGCCGAGAACATGCGTGCCGGTCGCGTACATCACGATGATCGACAGCAGCGCGATCCCCAGACCGCTGGAGGCGATCAGCACGTACTTCCAGGATGCCTCCAGAGCGGCGTCCGTGCGGTCGATCGCGACCAGCAGCGCCGAGATGATCGTCGTCAGCTCAACCGCGACCCACAGCGTCCCGAAGTCCGCCGCTAGGGGGACGAGCAGCATCGTCCAGCCAAAGAGGTTCAGCAGCGCGAAGTAGCGCTTGGCGAACCCCGGGAACCCGGGCCGGGTCTCCTCTACGCCGAGGTAGCCGATCGAGAAGACCCCGGCCATCGCATACAACAGTCCGGTCGCCAAAAGAAAGACCGCACCGAGCGAGTCCACGCGCAGCCACCCGTGAGCGGTATCGAGAACACGTCCGTGGTCGACCTCGATCGCGATCGTGACTGCCAGCCCAAGCGAGATCAGTCCCGAGATGAGCGTCGCTGCGCGCGCCAGGCGCCACCCATCGACGAGCGTCAGTAGCACCGCAACGAGTGGCACGGCGAGGATCGCATACAGCACCCAGGTCATCCGGTGAGCCTGTTCAAGACGTCGGTGCGGACCGCTGTGCGCTCGACCGCGAGGTACTGGACGAGGACGACGAACACGAGCACGCCGATCAGCACATCGAACAAGAGCAGCAGCGCGAGGATGATCGGCAGGCCGGGTGCGATCACGAGGCTCGCGACCGACACGGCGTTCTCCAGGACGAGGAATCCGAGTAGCTGCGAGGGAGCGTAGGGACGCAGCACCATCAGCAGGAACGCGGTGAGCACCCCGCCGACGGCGATCGGCAGCGCCGAGAGCGGCAGCGCGTTCTCCGCGCCGATGTGGATCGGGCGTAGCGCGATGAACGCAAACGAGCACAGCACGATCGCGATCAGGATCCCGCTGGGGGTGCCGATCACCGACGGCACACGCGATTCGGCGTCAAGGCGGCGCAGCACGAAGCGGATGCCGCCCGGGAACAAGATCGCCTTCAGCGCGATCGTGACCGCTCCCAGCACATACAGCGAGCTGTCGCCGTGCCCGGACGCGGCGGTCGTGATCGCGAGCGCGGCCACGACCAGCGACCCGAGGGAGTACAGGCGCAACTGCTCCCACACGTCCTGGGAGCGCAGCATCCCGTACTCCAACAGCAGCACCCCGACCGCGGTGATCGTCGCGGCCGCCCCGAACACGCTGAGGTGAAGGTCGCCGAAGGCGGGCTCGAACAGGAAGATCACGACCGCGAGCACGGCGAACATGAAGCTCGCGACCGTGAACTCCGGGATCTTGTAGAGCCGTAGCTTGGCGAAGCTCGACTCGATCACCACGACCGCGGCCCCTACGAGCAGCGCCTTGCAGAACAGCAGGCCGATCGCGATCAGCACCGACCCGAGGTTCCCGGTGGACGCCATCCCCCACGGCACGACGAGCACGTTCATGAAGATCGTGAACAGCAACAGCTGCTTCACGCTCGACCCCCAGCGCAGGAACGCCAGTCCGGGGCCGGAGTGCTCGGCGACGCGGCCCTCCTCGATCTGCCCGAACTCCAATGTGCCGCCGTGGTTCTCGACCGGGATGCGCCCCGTCTCGTTGAGGACGAGCATGAAGAACGCGGCGATCATCAGCAGGTGACTCGGCCGCACCACCTGCACGGTCGCCGAGCGGATCGTCGCCCCGAACGCATACGGCAAATCGGTGTGAGTGGTCAGCGCCAGCACGAACGTGACGAAGATCACCGTCGGCTCGTTGAACGCCCCGAAGGACCGCAGCCGGCTGGAGCCGAGCTGTGCGTAGGGGCTACCGCTATCGACCGCGGCGACCGAGACCGAGAAGCTCGCCAGGGCGAGGATCAGCCCGACCCCGAAGAAGTCCGCCATGTAGCCGAGCGGCAGGCCGAACGTCGTCAGCGCCGGGATCAGCAGCGGGATCGTCGCGTAGGCGGCGAAGCTGACATATGGAGCGGCGCGGAACACGGGCCCCGCCGGTGCGGGGAGCACCGTCTCCTTCTGCAGCAGCTTGAAGATGTCGTAGTAGGGCTGCAGGACCCTTGGGCCCTTGCGCTGCTGGATGATCGCCTCGACCCGGGCGATGATTCCGCTTACCAACGGCGCGAGCACGAGGATGCTCACGACCTGCAGGATCTGAATTGCCCAGTCGGGAAGGGTCGGCACTACTGTCGATTACTCCTCTCGCGTTCGAGTGGTCTTTCGCGAAAGGAGCCATCAGCCCTTGTGCTGGCCTGGGCAGTTCGAGCCCCCGATGCTGGTCGGGTGACCCGCCAGGACTCCATCTGGCGTTCACAACATACCGCACCGCCACGGCGGATAGAACCCCGCCTAGCGGTTGCCCGACAGCTTATTGCAGACCGAGGCGCTTGCGCCATACCTCGGTGCCTCCGTGGCGGCAGACAGCGCTGTACAACCCGCGTGCGCCGTTGGCCAGAAACTCGGTGTGTCCAGGCCAGCTCGTGCGCCCTTTGCAGAACTCACGCAGCTCGGACTCGATGCGCTCCTCAGTCCAGGTAGTGCGGCTGGGCACCCGGCCGGTGAACGGGCTCGGCCCGACCCCAAGCCGCTTCTGCCAATAGGCGCTGCCCCCGTGGTCATAGACCGCACTGAGCGCCGCGCGCAGACCGGCTCGGCGGAACTCGCTCTTGGTCGGCCAGCGCCCGAGTTCTTTGACGAGCGGCGAGATCGTCCGCTCGATCCGCTCCTCGTCCCACGGCCTCACGATCGCCTTTGACTTCTTCGCGGCCGGCCGCTTGACGTGCTTGCGCGAACTCTTGCGTGGGTTGTTGGCGCGCACCCGGTCAAGGCCGAACTCGCGGGCCCACCATCTCACCCCACCGGTTCTGGTGACGGCGCTCAGCAATGGCGTGCGGCCGGCCCGCGCGAATTCGCCGCTGGTCGGCCAGTAGCTGCGCCCCGCAAGGAACACCGTCAGCTGCTCGCGGACACGGTCCTCGGTCCAATATGCGGAGTGCCCTCCATAGCGCTTGACCCATTTCACGCCCATCCGGCGTGCCCACTTGTGCGTGCCACCGTTGCGCAGCACCGCCCCATAGAGCTGCTTGTGGCCAGCTTCGAGGAATTCGCGGTGGCGCGGCCACTCCGTCCGCCCACGAAGGAACGCCTCTAGCTCGCGGGCGATGCGCGGCTCGTCCCACGGCGGCCACATGCGTGGCGGTTTCTCAGTGGGCTCCGCTGGTGGCCGCGGGCGCGCTGTCGAGCGCGCCATGCCGGGCGGCAGCACAACGCCCATCTCTTTCGCCCACCGCTCAGGGCCACCGTAGTGGCGCAGCGCCTCGCGCAGCGCGTGCAGCCCTGCCTCGTCGAATTCGCGCTGCTTCGGCCAGTCCTCCCGATCACCGAAGAACTCCGCGAGCGTCTGGCGGATCGCCTCGTCGGTCCAGTGGCGTACCCCGCCGGGTGCGCGGTCACCGCCGGGGAGCCCCATCTCCCTGGCCCAGTACTCCACGCCGCCGATCCGGTAGAGCGCGTCGCGCAGGCCCTTCGCGCCGCCTTGGATGAACTCCTCATAGGTCGGCCATCGCTCCCAGCCGTCTAGGAATTCGGTCAGCTCCGAGCGGACGGACTCCTCGTCCCACGGGCGACCCCGCCGTGAAGGCACGGTCCGGGTCGCGCTCATGAGCGGCTCCCGTGTCGTGTGGTGCGCGCCCCGGGGTAGGTCCGGCGGGGTGCTCGCAGACCGAGTTGTTTCTGCCAGCGCCCGATGCCTCCGTGAAGGCTCGCTGCTTTGTACAGACCGCCCTTGCCGTCGGCGACGAACTCTCGCTGCGTCGGCCATTCGCTGCGCCCCGCGCAGTACTCGCCCAGTTCCCGTTCGATGCGCTCCTCGGTCCACACCCGCCGGGCTCGAACCGCCTCGCGCTTTGGCTTTGCGGGCAAGCCGAAGTGCTTGCGCCAGTACTCGATGCCTCTGTGGCGGTAGACGGCGCCCAGCGCCGACTCGAGGCCGGCCTGGCGAAACTCACTCTTGGTCGGCCACCGCCCGACGTATCTGATCAGCGGACCGATCGACTGCTCCAGCCTCTCGTGGTCCCATATGCGTGTGGATCCCAGCGAATGATTTGGGCGCGCGAGCCCGAACTTCTCCGCCCATACCTCGACCCCGCCGAGGCGCTTGACGGCTTCGCGCAACAGACCGAGGCCGGCCGCCTGGAACTCCCCGGCCGGTGGCCAAACATCACGGCCGGCGAGGAACGCCTCGAGTTCCTTGCTGACGCGCTCCTCGGTCCACCGTGCCGCATAGCCGGGGGGCCGCTTGACCCACCGCACGCCGACACGCCTGGCCCAGTAGTGAGCGCCACGGCGCTTGCCGAGCGCTTCGCGTAGCGGCCGGCGTCCCGCCGCGACAAATTCGCGGTAGCTCGGCCACACCTCGCGGCCCGCGAGGAACTCACGGAGCTGCGCCTCGATGTCCGCCTCGATCTCCGTGTTGGTGCGGCCACGCCGTGCGCGACCTTTGGCTTTTGGCTTCTTGCGACCCATTCGTGACGCTCTTGCTCCCGTTCAGGGTTGCTCGGCACTCGGATGGTGGACGTAGGGGTTATCGCCCTCGGGTACGCTCGCCGCCTGCGCGGGTGCGGGCCAGCCAGCGGTCATCCAGATCGCTCGCTGCCAGGAGTCGGCCTCCGGCCCGGCGGGCTCACCCGCCGCCTCAGCGCGCTGCTTGCGTGCATGCTCACGCAGTTCGCCCGCCAGACGTTGCGCCACTACGTGCTGCACGACGGTCAGCTGCGCGCGCTGCTCGGGAGTCTGCGCGGCGTCCCACGCTTGCCTGAAGTGAGCGACGCACAACCCCGAGCCAGCTGCTAGCTGCTCGCGAAAGTCGCTGTCTCCCGCGAGCTCCCCCAGTAGATACCTGACGTTGTCCGCGACACCCTTATCGCGGTAGACGCAGGCCGGGCAGCGCTCCTGGGTGAGCACGCCGGCGTCGGGGCGCAGGGCAGCTAGGTCCTCGAGCAGCCGCTCCACAGTCGCCAGGTACACGTCGGTGATGCCGATCGTGGTGCGCATCGCGCCGACTTCGATGCGGCACAGCTGCTCGGCGTGCTCAGCGCAGAATCCCCGGGCGGCGGCGAACTGCTCGACGGCTGTGTCCTGCATCGACCACTGATCGAAGAACCCCCAGATGTACTCGCGGTCGAGCTTGTGATGGGCACGACAGAGCGGGCAGATGCCGTAGCGAAGGCCCTGCCTCAACCATCTCGTCAACACGCTGCTCGTCACCAATGGGCCTCCACGCCGCCAGGGTCGATCGACTGGGTAGAAGCCATCAGCGAACACGCAGTTCGCGGTTAGAGCGAGCCTCATCGCTCGCCCGAAATGCTAGCGGGCACGACAGCGTCGGCGACACCTGCAGGCGGTGTGGCGTGACTCGACCGCGACTACGGCTATCCTCGTAGACGAGCGATGAGGCTCGCTCTGAACGTGGCGAATGCCACTGATGGCCTCTATGACATGAACCCGAAATGTCATAGGAGGCCACGATGCATGCGATCGACCTAGCTGAGCAGCAGCTCCCCTCTGGCGGCCTTGCTCTCGATGGTGGCCCCGTAGAGGCGCCCGCGATCGAGTTCGTCAACGTTCACAAGGCTTTTGGCGATAACCGCGTTCTGGATGGTCTCTCGATGGAGATCCCCGAGGGCAAGATCTCGATGATCATGGGCCCATCGGGGACCGGGAAGTCGGTGTGCATCAACCACATGGTCGGGCTGATGTTCCCCGACGCAGGCGACATCCTAATCGAGGGCGAGAGCGTTCCCTCGATGACAATGCCGCGGCTGCGCGACATGCGCCGCCAGAAGTTCGGTGTGCTCTTCCAGGACGGCGCGCTGTTCAGCTCGATGTCCCTTTACGACAACGTCGCGTTCCCGCTGCGGCAAATGACGAACATGGCTGCCCCGGAGATCACCGAGATCGTCATGCGCCGCCTCTCAGACGTTGGGCTTGCTGACTCGATCGACTACCACCCCTCAGAACTCTCGGGCGGGATGCGAAAGCGCGCCGGGTTCGCGCGGGCGCTTGTGATGGACCCGCACATCGTGCTGTTCGACGAGCCCGACTCCGGCCTTGACCCGGTCCGCTGCGCACTGTTGTGCGAACTGATCCAGGAGGTCCACGAGCACAGCGGCGGCACCTATGTCGTCGTTACCCACGACATGCTTTCCGCAAGGCGGATCGGCGAGTACATCGCGTTGCTGTGGCGCGGCAAAGTCGTCGAGGAAGGCTCAGCCGAGCAGGTCTTCAACTCCGAGAATGAGTTCACCCGCCAGTTCCTCTCCGGCGATGCGATCGGCCCGCTCGGCATGGAATGAGCCCCAGCCGCTCACCGGCTCCTCAGTGCGCGCGCGGCCTTCCCGGTGGTGTAGCCGAGCAGCGCGCCGAACGCGACGTCGCTCGGGTAATGCACGCCGAGATACGGCCGGGACGCCGCGGTCAAAAGCGCCCACACCGTCAGAGCCGGGCGGGGCAGCAGCCCGTCGAAGGTGTAGAGGGCGGCGACCGCGGTCGCGGTGTGCGAGCTGGGGAAGCTGTAGCGGGCTGTCACGCCCGCCAGCGGTGGCAAACCCTCGAGCTCAGGGCGTGTCCGGCGGACGACCTTCTTGATCTGGCGGCTGGCCTGCTCGGTCACGGCGGCGGTCGCCGCGGCAGCCAGCCACCGCGGCGCCCGGCGACGGTCACAGACCGCGCCCGCCAAACCGAGCACGACCCAGCCGCGGGCGTGATCCCCGAAGCGGGAGAGCCCGCCCGCGAGCGTGTCGCCAGCCGGGGTGTGAGGCAGCGTGCGCCACGCCACCAGCAACGGCCGCTCGACCGCCGCAAGCCCAGCGGGCTGCGCACTCGCGTTGGCTTCATGTTCGGGGCTCATCCGGGGCTCCTAGCGGCTTGCTTTCAAGGGGCTAGGAGCCATCAGCCCGACCAAGGGCGGTTCCGGCGCTGGGCCGCGGCGAGCACCATCGCCGGCACACCAGCCTACAACGCTCTCCCCTGATCGCAACGCGTGCCGCTGATGCTGATCGACAAGCTGGCTCTACGTGCCGCCGCCTCGGACTACGCGACCGCGGCCCGGGAATGCGACGCTGCACAGGACGCCGCGAACCGCGCTTACCGGCGTCTTGAAGCGAGCCCCGACACGCTTGAGTATCAGATCGCCTACAGCGACGCGCGCAAGCGGGAAGCCGCGGCCGCGCTGCGCAAGCGCCAAGCAGCAGAGGCGTATCTCGCGGCCGGGGGATACGCCCTGCAGGACCCCTAAACGCGGGCGCCCGCCGATGGTCAATGTGAGCCCCGGTGAGACGCGCGAGCAGCGTGGTAAGGTGGGTTTTGAGCGATGAGGCCCGCTCTGACTGCGGCGCTGCCGCCGATGGCTTCTACCGAACTCAAACTCGTGAGTTGGAGGTTCGTGTGGACATCGGTTGGGCTTCACCAGAATCACCTGTAGAGGCCGGTCGGTCACGCTCGAATCTCTCTGATGGCTGTCGTCGGTGTGCGGCGAAAGTCACCGTCTCGCGGTGTGAGTTCTCCTTCCCTTCACTGGAACAGGAGGTCACAGAGTCATGACACACACACGCTATTGGGCCGCAACCTTGGCGACCGCCGTATGCGGCGGGTTTATCGTCATCGTGCGGTTCGCATTCGACAGTTCCTCGACGCCGTGGATCGTGTTCGGCGTCGCTATCGGCGCGACGGTGCTCTCGCTCGTCGCGTTCCTCGTCGCGCTCTCGCGCTCCAGCCACGCGTTCTCCGGGTTCAGCGCACTGAACGCGCTGGTCGGGGCGTGGACGATCATCGCGATGCTCACGCTGAACAAGCCGGCCGCCGGGTGGCTCGCGTTCGCTTGCGGGCTCGGGCTTCTGGTCGTCTCGCTGCGTGCGCTCGCGCTGCACGAGACATCGATCGAGCGGATCGTGTACGCGCTCGAGGGCGACATGCCCGGGCAGCCTGCCGAGGGTATGCACGCAGACGCGAGTTCGCCTCTGGCGGTGGAGATGCTTTCGCGCCTGCACGTGCGGATCGACGCCCCGATGCGCTCGTGGCTGTCTTGGCTGACGAACACCGCGATCGCCGTGGCGGGCGGCTTCATCGTCGTGCTGACGTTCGCGCTGACCCGGCCGGGCACCAACCACGTCTCCCCGAGGTGGGTCGCGTTCGGGCTGGCGATCGCCGTCAGTTGCGTAGCGCTCGGCTCGCTGCTCGACCGGGCGCTTTTGCACCGCAACGGCAGAACCGCCGACTGGACCTCGGAGGGCCGCGGCAGCTTGCTGGCGCTCGCCGCCGGGAACCTCGCCGCCGGGGTCGCGTTGATCGTGACGATGCTCGTCTACAGCGGCGACACCGCACGGTGGATCGCGTTCGCGCTCGGCTGCGCGATGGTCGGTGTGTCGTTGCTCGCGCTGGCGGTGCACGAGATAACGACCGAGCGGGTGCGCCACGAGTTGGAGGTCGCACACCCAAAGCCCGCATACCCTCCGGCCCCGTCGATCGGAGCGTCAAGGATCGACTGACCACTGTCCACGGGCGTGGAGAGCTCGTGCCCCGGCACCGAGAGCCTCGCCGGGGCACGAGACCAACCAGGAGCGATGAGGCTCGCTCTGAGCGCGAACACCCGGTGTTCGTTGATGGCCTCTACGTCAACTGGTGAACCCTGAAACGTGGAGGCCAGCAATGTCATCGAGCAACATCGAACTGAACAGGCGCACAGCAGCACCGCGCGGCGAGCCGGTCGCGGCAGCGGTCGGCCGTGTCGTTGAGAGTGTCGCGGGCGGGGTGCTTCGCTCCCGACGGTTCAACATCCGGTTCTGGGACGGCAGCGAACTGCCCGCCACCACAGGCGCCGGCAAGCACCCGACGATCCTCTTGAGTGGCCCGTCAGCGCTCGCGCAGCTCGCCCGCGAGCCAAACGAGATCGGGCTCGCCCGTGCGTGGGCGCGAGGCGCGGTCGACCTGGTCGGCGAGCTCGATGAGATCTTCGCGATCGGCGAGCAGATGCCCCGCCCGCAGCTATCGACGCTCGACGGGCTGCGCACGCTATACGGCGTGTGGCGGCTGCTGGGCCGCGACATGCTCCGGGCGCCCACACCGCTGAGCGTCGAGGCGCAAGAGCGAACCGGGGGCATCCACTCGACCCGCCGCGACCGTCAGTCGGTACGCCACCACTACGACATGCCCACCGACTTTCACCGGCTGGTGATCGGGCAGAGCATGGTCTACTCGTGCGCGTACTTCGCAACGTCGGCTGACACACTCGAGCAGGCTCAGGAACGAAAGCTAGACGTGATCTGCCGCAAGCTGCGGCTCATCCCTGGAGCGAGGCTGCTCGATGTCGGCTGCGGCTGGGGGTCGCTCGTCCTGCACGCTGCCCGCGAGTACGGTGTTCGCGCCATTGGCGTCACGCTGTCAGAGCCACAGGCCGAACAGGCCCGTGCACGGATACGACAGGCCGGCAGTGATGTCGCGTCCCGCTGCGAAATCCGTGTCTGTGACTACCGCGAGGTAGATGATGGTCCCTATGACGCGATCTCAAGCGTCGGCATGTATGAGCACGTCGGGCTCGCGCAGCTGGACACCTACATCGCCACCATCCACCGGCTGCTGCGCCCCGGCGGGCTGTTCCTGAACCACGGCATCGCCCGCCTCACACCAAACCAGGTGAAGACGAGCCGCTTTATCGACCGCTTCATCTTCCCCGACGGGGAGCTTCACCCCGTCGGGGAGCTGATCCGTTCCCTGGAGCGCCAGCACCTGGAGGTCAGGGACCTCGAGGCGCTGCGCGAGCACTACGCCCTCACGCTGCGTCGCTGGCTCGCGAACCTCGCTGCCAACCGCGATCGGGCCGTGACCGTCGCGGGCAGTGAGCGCGAGCGGATCTGGCGGCTTTACCTCACCGGCTCAGCACGCGCGTTCGAGCAAGGCAAGCTCTCGATCTTCCAGGTGCTGGCGACCCGGCCCGGCGGCACGCACCGCCTCCCGCTCGTGCGCGGCGACATGACCAAAAGCCCGGCAACCAACAGCGCGCCTGGGCGCCACGATTTGACCGTCCAAGCCGCGCGTCCGGGCTCGATCTGAGCGGCCTGGTAGCTTGTGCGCTGGCGATGAGGCCCGCCCTTGACCGCCGCGCCGCCGCGGCTGATGGCTTCTACATCATTGTGTAGACCACAGCACAGGAGGAGGTGGGCATGTCAGCTCGCGTGAAGGTGCGAGCCGCGATCTGGGTGCAGGACAAGCTGGTCGTGCACCATTCGCGCAGGATGGGGAAAGAGCGCATGACCCTTCCCGGCGGCTGGGTCGGCAAACGCGAGTCGGTGACCGACGCGCTCATCCGCGAGGTCGAGGAGGAGCTCGGCATCACCATCGAGGTCGGGGATCTGCTGTGCGCCGCCGAGGTCATAAACACCGCGTCTCACCAGGATGTCGAGCTGATCTTCGCCGTCAGTGCACCCGAGGGCCTGGACACCAGCCAGCTGACGCTCGTCGACCCGCGCGGCCCCGAAGCAGACGACGTACTGCCGCCCGTTCTCGGCCAGCTCGCCGAGCGGCGAGAGGCATACACCGCCGAGAAGTCCACCCCCCGGTGGTTGGGGAACCTCTACCTGGCGAGCAGAGGCCAGACCTGACCGGCACAGCGGGGTAGTTAGGGGAGCCGGTCGTCGTCGTCGGTTCGCCAGGGTCTGGCGAGCTCGCGGTGTCCGGCTACGCGCACGATCGTTTGTAGGTGCGCGGTTCTCTCTTCCTGGTTGATGAGTCCGCGCCGCAGCGACTGGCGCTTGAGCGCGAACGTTCGCATGTCTTCGGATGCGCGCTGCATCGCCTCGGCGAAGGTCGTGATCAGCGACCGGGTCTGTTCGGCGGGCGGGTCGGCTGCGAGCACGGTGGCGAGATGCCCGACACACAGGCTCACCGGCGGGTCGTTCTCCTCGCCAGGGGTTTCGCGCGCGAGTTTGTCGAGCACGTCGGTGACCGCGTCGCGCTCGGCCTCGCCTAGCACGCGGCATACCGGGCAGCGATCGGGGGTCGGCGTGTAGCGCTCCAGGACCTCTGCGGCCTGTTGGATGGTGGGCGCGGACTGTAGGTGGGTCGCTAGTGACGCGGCGAGCTCGGCGTAGGTGAGCGCGATCCCGACCGGGTCCGCGGTCTGTGCATACAGCCAGGTGTGCAGCGCGCAGAACCCGCCGGTGGCGGCGTGTTCGGCGCGTCGGTCTTGGCGAGTCGCGAGCTCGTATTGCGCGTGCGCGAGGTAGTCGAACGGCACCATCCCGATGCGCTGGCAGATCGTGCACGACACGCCCGTGCCAGCGCCGACGGTGGACAGCGATAGGTCTTCCGGTTCTGGCTGGTCGCCTGCGCGGGTGGGTGTCCATGCGGCCAGCGCGGCGTGAAACGCGGCGAGGCTGCTGTCGAGGTCGTGTAGGCGGTGTGCGTGATCCTCCCGGTATGGAGTCCGCAGACGGCCGTGGACACGCTCAGCGGCCTTTTGCAGGTCCGCCTGGACGCGAGCGTCGAGCTGCCGGGTCCAGTTCTCTGCGGCCTGCATGAGTGCGTTGCGCGCCCGCTCGCAGTACGCGTCCTCTGTAATCTTGAGCGCGTCGTGTAGCTGTCGCTCGGGGTCTTCGAGCCGTGTGAGCGAGAACCTCGCGGGAAGCTCAATCCGCTCGCCGAACATGACTCGCGGGGTGTGAAGCGGCGGCAGATCGGCAGGGGACCAGCCGCCTGTGGTGTTCGTGTCGGCTGGTAGGCCGTGCAGGGTGGCCGCGAGTGGTTGCACGCGGTGGCGCAGCTCAAGCATGGCCTGGATGGGCTCGCCCGCGGTCGCGAACAGCAGCGTGTGGATGTCGGTGGCGCGCTCGCCGAGCCACTGATCGAGCAGCGGCCTGGCTGTCTGGAGGGTCGCTGCGAGCTGCTGCGAGAGCTGGCGTCGTGTGCGGTGTCCGTCGGAGGGCCGCTCAATGAGCGGGGTGATCGTCTCGCTCAGCTCCTGCGGCCAGGTTCGGGAGCGCTCGATCAGCAGCGGCGCGAGGCTCCCGGCGAGCTGGTCGCGGACACGGGCAGCGAGCGTGTGCGCCTCCCTGGAAAGATCGGCCGTGCGCTCCTGCAAGCGTCTGTTGGTGTCCTCGCGTGCGTCTGGGTCCTGGGCTTGGGCGGCGCGGGCGAGCTGCAGGTCGGCCTGCTCGAGCCCATGTAGACGCCGTGCGCGCCCGCAGGTCTGCTCCAGGAACACGCGGGACTTCTCGCGGGTCAAGAACTGTACGAGTGGCCGCTCGAGCGCGGGCAGCCCGCTGTCTTCCAGGGCCCCGCGATCGCCGCTGGCTCTTGCCTGCAGCGCGCGTCTGGCGGACAGTGCGTAAACGCGGAGATCTGCGCCGTCGTCTGCGAGTTGGCCGCGGACGAACCGGATCACGTCCTCTGTTTCCCCGGCGTCTACGAGGTCGGTCTTGTTCACGACCAGGAACAGCTTCTCGACGTGCCGGCGCACGGTCGCGAGGAACCGCTGCTCGGCTTCGCTCAGAGGCGCGTCGCAGCTGGTCACGAAGATCACCGCGTCAGCCTGGGGCAGGAACTCCTCGGTAGTCGCGGTGTTCGCTGTGATCGCCGACCCGATCCCCGGTGTGTCGACGAACGAGAACCCCAGCCGCAGGATCTCGGCGGGCAGCTCGACCTCGGCGGAGACGATTTGCAGCTCTTGGCGCTCGCCGCTGTGCTGCGCCACGTACCGCACGAGCTGATCGAGCGGGACGTCGATCGGGAACGAGTCCCCGGCTCGGTGGACCCAGGCGCGCGGTTCGCTGCCATAGCTGACGGTCGTCAAGACCGACGTCATTGGTAGCGCCCCGGTGGGGAGATACGGGCCGCCGAGGATCGCGTTCATGAGGGTGCTCTTGCCGCGGCTGAACTGGCCGACGACCGCGAGCTGAAAGGCATCCTCCGCCAGTCGTGCGAGCAACTCGCGGCCCGTGCCCTCGCGCTCGTCGTCGTGGCGCTCGTGCGCGATTGTCATCAGCGCGCGGATCATCTCCGCGAGCGCGAGCTTGTGCTCGCGGTACTCGCCCAACGCCCCGCCGTGGCCGTCCGTCGTCGTTGGTAGGCCGAGCGCCCGGGCCGGCGTTGCCGTATCGTTGTTGCTCATGCGCGGCCGCGGTTTCGCAGGGCTCGGTCGGCGGCCTCGCGGACCATGAACGAGTCGCACTGTGTGAGGTCCGTCAGCCAGCCGGCGAGCTCGTCGACACCGGCGATCTGGACGGCACTTGAAAGCGCCTGGGCGGCCAGGAACGGGTCGAATCCCTCGTCAACGACGCTCCGCAGCGCCGGCACGGCGCCGGCCGATCCACGCTTGCCGAGTGTCTGCGCGGCGAGCATCGCACGGTCACCGTCGGGGTGGTGCAGCGTCCACACGAGCCGCTGCTCGTCGCTGATACCCGACGGTGCGGCGACCTCCTGCCCGCAGCGGACACACGGCCCGCTCGGGCGGGGGTTGGGGGTGTAGCAGTGAAAGCACCAGTACACGGCTGCCTGTTCGCTGTCGCCGTGGCCGCACCCAGCGCCGCTGCTAGGTCGCTGCCCCGAGTTCGCAGGCGAGCTCGCAGCGCTCAACGATCACAGCGAGCTCCGTCAGGCGGGCGCGCGATGCCTCCTGGTCCTGGGTGTGCTGGTTTGCGGCTCGATCGAGTGCCTGGGTGATCGCGGCGATCGCTTGCTCGACGCTCGCGGCGAGGTCCTGGCGGTAGGAACGGGTGCTCTCCCTGATGCGTTCGTGTAGCTCTGAGCGCAGCCGCCCGGCGTGTCGGTCGGCCATCTCCAGGAGGTGCGCTTCGGCGTCGGCGAGCAGCATACGCCGCCCCAACCTGCCTGGCACGAGAGTCCGCAGCCGCCCAACGATCATGTCCAGAGCATGCTCGGGATCGTGCAGCTTGAACGAGAACCGCGACTGCTCGCGCAACCCCACGCTGGGCAGCAGTCCCGCCCGGTCGGTGTCGAACACGTTCGCGGCGAGCGTCTGCACCTCGTCGAGGATCCGGCCGATACGGGCGGCGTACCCGTCCTGCAATGCGGCTAGCTCGCCTACTAGGGCGGGCTCGAACTCACCCTCGAGGTCCTCGAACTCCTCGCGGATGCGTGCGTCGATCCACTCTGAAAGGTTTGTCGCGAGCTCGCCAGCCGGCAGTCGTCCAAGCCCGCTGACGTGGTCACGCAACGCCGAGCGCAAGCGCTCCCCCTCGACGGCCGCCCAGCTTTTGAGCGGCTCATCCAGATGGTCGGCCAGCACCCGGCGCACTCCCTGCTCAAGCAGCGTCGCTGCCTCCTCTCCGGTCCTACGCAGCTCGGTGATCTGCTCGCGCAAGACGCCGGACCGCTGCTGAAGCTCCCATAGCGGCAGTTCCCTCGCACGCCTCTCGAGTCGCGCGGCCGCGAGGATTTCGGCCGCTGCTGCGGCGGCGATGCTGGCGAGGGAGCGCGCTTGTGTCCCCAAGCGCTCCTCGGTAGCCAACCGCCTTAGACGCCGCCGCAGCGCGGCCATCCCCTCTCCCTCTCGGGCGCTCACCGCGAACACCGCTTCCGGCTCGGCGCCCAAGAGCTCGCTGGCGGACCGCTCTACGAACTCGAGCGTCGTCCGCCGATCCTCTCCGGTCAGCTGATCGATCTTGTTCACCACCAAAAGCACTCGCGGCACGCGCCCCGTGACCTCCCGCACGAGGTCACGCTCCGCAGCGGTGAACGGCTGCCCGGCATCGAGCACGAACACCGCGGCGTCGACCTGCGCGAGGAAGTCCCGCGCAGCGCTGGTGTTGTGCTCGTGGATTGACCCGACGCCGGGCGTGTCGACCAAGTCGATCCCGGCGTCCAGCAGCTCACTGGCGAGCTCGACACGGACAACGTCGACCCCCATCCGGTTCTCCGGGTTGCCGGCCTCGGTCACGAGCGCGGGCAGGTCCCGCAACAGGGACTCCTGCTGGTCGCCGTCGCTGAAGGACACCAGCAGCCGCTCCCGCTCACCGGCGGCGATGATCGTCACGACCGACGTCAGCGGCAGCACCCCCGTCGGCAGTACCTCGCGCTCGAGCAGCGCATTGACGAGCGTGCTCTTGCCGCGCTTGAACTCGCCGAGCACCACCAGGTTCAAGCGGTCGCCGACGAGCCGCTCGCGCGCTGCCCGCAAGTCCCGCAGCGGGCCGGGAAGCCCAAGAGTTTCGCTGAACGCGATCAGCTCCCTGAGCGTCGAGCGCAACCCAGCGCTGTCAAAACTGCCGGGCGGGGGATCTGGCGATGACGGCTTGGCTGCCTGCTCCAAGGGTGAAACCTCCACGAATACGCATCTCTTGTCGTCTCGTAGAGGCCATCAGCGAACCGATGTTCGCGCTCAGAGCGAGCCTCATCGCTCGCCATTGAGCCTATCACCCCCGGCCCGGCCTGCGGCGGCAGACAAACAGGTTTCAGGCAGCGCCCTGATCATCGAACGCCTGCTTGAGTGCGGCGTGCGTGTCGGCAAGCGCCTGCGGCAGGACGCGCGTGCCGGCGAGGACCGGCATGAAGTTCGTATCCCCGCGCCAGCGCGGCACGACATGCAGGTGCAGATGCTCGGCGATCCCTGCGCCGGCGTCCGTGCCGATGTTCAAGCCGATGTTGAACGCGTCGGGTGCCATCACCGACCGCAGCGCGCGCGTGGCGCGGCGTGCCAACCCCATCAGCTCGCCCAGCTCGTGCTCATCGAGGTCTTCGAGCTCCGCCGCGTGACGCTTCGGAGCGATCAGCACATGCCCGCTCGAGTACGGGAAGGTGTTCAGGACCGCGAAGCAGCTATGCCCGAGCGCGAGCGGCGATTCCGGGTCACCGCGCTCCAGTTGCTGGCTGCGGCAGAATACGCACTCGCCATCCTTGGGGCTCTTGACGTAATCGATTCTCCAGGGCGCCCATAGCGGCGGGGAACTCATTCGCGTGAGTCTACGGAGCGTCACTCGCGCGATCTAGCGGTCCGCTCAGCGGCGTCACGTCGCGGCCGCCGAGCGGTTTCTTGATGCGCCCCCTAGCGGGATAGACTCCTTGTATGGAGCGATGAGGCTCGCTTCACGCGCCCGAAACAGGATGGGCGCTGCAACCGCGCTCGCCGCCGATGGCCTCTACCCAAAGCAAGCAGACCGTTCTGTTTTGAGATGGGAGGCCCAGAATGCCGTGGCCATATATGCCCTCGCAATGCCCGACCTGCCGGTATTTCCTGGCGTTCACGCCGCAGGCCGAAGACGACGCCGGCTACAAGCTGCCCGGCGTCTGCCAGCACCCGTCGATCGGGATGGAACTGTTCGTGCCCAGGGATCGCCCCGAGATCGCGAGCGCGACCTGCAAGCTGCGCTGGCCAGTGCCGTCGTCGTCTGACCCCCGGCCGCCGTCGTGATTAGGCCCGCTGCCCGCCGTTGTTGCGCGCGAACTAGTGACAGGTGCGCGCGCTGGGTAGATGACCGAACGGGAGGCGCAACCGGGCCGCAGCACACAAAGGGATCGAAGGAGAACCGACATGACTAGCAAGCAGCTGACGCGAAGCGCGACGTTGAGGTGGACGACCAACCCGCCGAGCGGGGTGGGCCGGCTGGGGGTTGCAAGCAGGGCGTTCGCGGCGGTCAAGATCTCGCTCGCCGAAGAGGACCCCACGCCGGGGGAGACGACGCCGGGCGAGATGCTCGCCTGCACGCTCGCGGGATACCTGGGGATGCACCTCGCGCTGAGGATGCACGAGGCCGAAACGCCGCTGCGGGAGCTCGTGATCGATGTCGAGCTAGCGATCAGCCCGTGGCCCGACTACACCACCCAGCAGATCGAGTTCTCCGTTCTCGGCCGCCCGTGCGACCCGGGCACCATCGACGAGGATGCGTTCGCGAGCGAGATCGAGCAGACGCTCGATATCGTCACCGGCAGCTTGGGTTTGCGAGAAGGGCTGACACGGCTGTCCGACTCGCGGCTGCTCTAGCGTCCCGCACCGTGTCCGCAGAGCACGGGTCTCGCTCACGCCGCGCTCGCAAGCCGCCTACTTGGGGCGGCTACCTGCTCCTCGGGGCAGGGGCTGCGTCGCCGTGATCGGCGCCTTGATCCACATCGCCGGGTGAGCAAACCGGCAAACGGGGTAGACTGGACGGTAGAGCGATGAGGCTCGCTCCCTCATAAGTGCGGTCGCTGCCGCTGATGGCCTCTACCCCCCGAAATCATCGTGGAGGTTCATCGTGGCGACCGTCGAGCGGCTAGTCGAAGATCCGGCTCCGAATGGAGCAGGGCCGTCCCAAGACAGCGAGGACTCAAAGCCGCAGGGCGCTGGTGGGCCGAGCGTTTTGTCCGAGCGCACTCCGGCCCGCGAGCATGTCGAGCAGCCTGTTTGCTTTGGGGATCTGAACCTCGATCAGGCGGTGCAGGGGATCGTCGATCGCCGCGAGGATTACAACCTCGCGCCGCTGTACTACACGCCGCTCACGGACGCTGGGGAGATCGTCTACCGCCAGGAGGTGATGCGCGACACTGAACGCGCCGAGCTGGCACAGCCGATCGGGACGTTTGCACAGGGGATGCGCCGTGTCCGCTCCGACTTGAAGCTCGTCGGGAAGCTGTCCTACCAGCGCCAGCGCGAAGCGTGGTACCTGGAGGCGATCGACACGTACTGCCGGGCGGTGCGTGATCTGACCGAGGTCCTGAAGACGCAGGAACCGGGGTCACGGGGGCTGCGCGCGATCAGCGATTACCTGGCCGGCTATACCGCCTCCGATGGGTTCACCACGCTCTCGGCAGAGACCGAGAGACTGAAAGGCGACCTCGGGCAGATCCGGTACGCGATGACGATCAAGAGCGGCAGCGTCCGTGTCAGCGCCTATGAGGACGAGGAGGACTATGGCGCGGCGGTGAGGGACACTTTCGAGCGGTTCGCGCAGGGCGAGGTGAAGGACCATCGCGCGCGCTATGCGACGCTTGTCGAGATGGGGCATGTCGAAGCGGCGGTGCTCGAGTTCGTAGCCAAACTGCACCCCGAGGTGTTCGCGCAGCTGGCCGGCTACTGCGAGCGCCACCGGGAGTTCCGCGACCCGGTGGTCCTGCGCTTTGACCGGGAGATCCAGTTCTACATGGCCTACCACGCTTACACCGAGCCGGTCAGGGCCGCTGGTCTTCGCTTCTGCTACCCGACGGTGTCCCAGGGCAAGGAGGTCGCCGCGAGCGCCACCTTTGATTTGCCGCTTGCCCGCAAGCTCGTGGGTGAGAAAACGGAGGTCGTGACTAACGACTGGTATCTCACGGCCCCGGAGCGGATCTTCGTGGTGTCCGGGCCGAACCAGGGCGGCAAGACGACGTTTGCTCGCACGTTCGGGCAGCTGCACTACCTCGCGGCGCTCGGCTGCCCCGTACCGGGCAGCGAGGCGCGGCTTTTGTTGTCCGACCGGTTGTTGACGCATTTTGAGAAGCAGGAGGACCTGTCAAACCGGCACGGCAAGCTCGAAGACGACCTGATCCGCGTGCACGACATCCTCGAGCACGCCACCGACCGCACGGTTGTGGTGATGAATGAGAGCTTCACCTCGACGACGCTCGAGGACGCGAGCTTCCTCGGCACCAGGGTGCTCGAGCGGATGATCGCGCTGGGGGTGCTCGGGGTGTATGTCACGTTCGTGGACGAGCTCGCTTCGCTGGATGAGAGCATCGTCAGCGCGACCAGCACCGTCGATGAGCAGGACCCGACGATCCGCACGTTCAAGATCACGCGCCGCCCCGCGGACGGTCTTGCCTATGCGGCCGCGCTCGCCGAGAAGTACGGGCTCACATACCAGGCGCTGAGGCAGCGGGTGGGGTCGTGAACGTCCACCTCGCCTACCGCGACCGCGACTTCGACCTGCAGGCCGAGCTGCCAGCCCATGCGCAGGCGCTGACCGAGGACCTCGACCTGAACACGCTGCTCGGCGTGATGGCGCAAGGTGACCCCTATCTGTTCAAGGTCGCCCAGGTCGCCCTGTTCCACATGCTTCCTGATCCACAAGCGGTTCTCTACCGCCAGGGGATCCTGCGCGACTGCCTGGAGCACCCCGAGATCGCACGGGGACTCTACGAACTGACCGTCGACGCGCTGGAAGCGGAGAAACGGCTGTACTTCGGGATCGTCGGCCTCTCAAGCCAGTACCCCGACTCAACAATGCACAGCGCCGTCGAGGTGCTCAAGGTGTATGCGCAGCGACTTCAGAGCCTGCGCGAGATAGCCGACGAGCACGCCCACGAGTTCACCTCCGAGGGGTTCGGTGCGTTCTTTGAGATGATCCAGCGCGAACTCGATGACGAGTATCTGCAAACCGTCAGCGAGCACCTCTCAGAACTCGGCAAGAGCGGCGCGGTGAGGGTGAGCGCGCAGTTCGGGCAGGGCGCCAACGCCGTGGGCTACCGGCTGCATCGCCGCCGCGGACGCGGGATAGTCCAGCGGATCACTGCGGCGGTGGGTCGCTCGGAGTACACCTACCGGGTCGCTGACCGTGACGAGCACGGCGCGAGGATGCTCGGCGAAATGCGCGGCCGTGCGATCAACGAGGCGGCGAACACGACCGCACAGTCAGCCGAACACATCCAGGGGTTCTTCAAGCTGCTGCGCGCCGAGCTCGGCCTGTATATCGCTGCGCTGAACCTCCACGCCCAGCTCACCGGCAAGGGCGAGCCGACCTGCTTTCCCACACCGCTCCCGGCCGGGCAGCGCACGCTGCTCGCAACGGGGTTGTATGAGCCGTGTCTGACGCTTCGCATCGAGGGGCGGGTGATCGGCAACGACATCGCCGGTGAGGGCAAGCCGCTGGTCGTGATCACGGGTGCCAACCAGGGCGGCAAGTCGACGCTGTTGCGCAGCGCCGGGATCGCACAGCTGATGACGCAGTGTGGCCTGTTCGCGCCCGCCGAAGCGCTCACCGTGAATGTGTGCTCTGGTGTGTTCACACACTTCAAGCGCGCAGAGGACAAGGACATGCAGAGCGGCAAGCTCGATGAGGAACTCGCCCGCATGAGCGAGATCGCCGACGCCGCGCAGCCGTACAGCCTGGTGCTGTTCAACGAGTCCTTCGCGGCGACCAACGAGCGCGAGGGATCGCAGATCGCCAGGCAGATCATCGCCGCGCTATTGGACACCGCCAGCAGGGTGATGTTCGTCACCCACATGTTTCATCTCGCTGGCGGGCTGCACACCGACGAGCAACAGCGGGGCCTGTTCCTGCGCGCCGAGCGCCAACAGGACGGCAAACGCACCTTCCGCCTGACCGAGGCGGAGCCGCTGCCGACCAGCTACGGGCCGGATATCTACCAGCGGATATTTGGTGGTGGCGGCAACGAGGACACCTCCGCCGGGGAGGACGACGTCGCACGGCCAGTCGCGGAGCATGCGCGCCGGTGAGACTCGCGCCTCACACCCTTTTCCGGAGCTGTGATTTGAGCTGGCCCGTGCAGGAGAAGACGGGCGACGCTTTGCTAGGCCGGTCGCTATGGCACTGATGAAAGCAAGCGGCCCGCTGTGCCGGGAGCTTCCACGTGTGTTTCCCTCGCGGCCCTTCCATGTCCGTTTCTGGGACGGCGGCGCAGTTGCGGCGACGGTGCCCGAGGCGCCGACGTTTCATGTGCGACGGCCCTCGGCTCTCGCGCACTTCCTGCGGGCTCCCGGGACGTTGGGTCTCGGTCGCGCCTACACCGATGGTTCGCTGGCCGTCGACGACCTCGACGGCGCGTTCATCGTCGTCGATGAGTGGGAGCCGCCGCCGCTGAGCAACATCGAGCGTCTACGGCTGGGGTTGGCGATCATGGCCGCGGCGGCACCCGGCGGATTTCCACGCCGTCCGAGTCTCGAGCTGATCCTTCGTGGGCGCCTTCACAGCTTCGAGCGCGACGCGGCCGCTGTCCGCTACCACTACGACGTCGGCAACGACTTCTTCGCCCTGTTCCTGGACGAGTCGATGACCTACAGCTGCGCGATCTTCTCGCGCGGCGCCACCACGCTCGAGGACGCCCAGCGCACCAAGCTCGATCTGGTCTGCACAAAGCTCGCGCTGAAAGACGGGCAGCGGCTGCTCGACGTCGGCTGCGGCTGGGGCAGCTTCGCGATCCACGCAGCGCAGAACTACGGGGTGAATGTCACCGGCGTCACGCTCTCACCACCGCAGGCCGAGCTCGCTCGCAAGCGGGTCGCCGACGCCGGTGTCGAGGATCGCGTGGACATCCGCGTGGCTGACTACCGCCAACTGCCGCACACGTCCTTTGACGCGATCGCGAGCATCGGCATGGCCGAGCACGTCGGGCAAAGCCAGATCGACCTGTACGCACGGTCTCTGTACGAGCTGTTGCGTCCCGGTGGGCTGCTGCTCAACCACGCAATCGCGGCGCTTGACCCCGATCACAAACCGCTCGAGGACATCTTCTCCACCCGCTATGTGTTCCCCGACGGCGAGCCGCTGCCACTCTCCCGCGTGCAGCTCGCGCTCGAGCGTGCCCGCTTCGAGAGCGCGCATGTGGAGGAGTTCAGGGAGGACTACGCGGTCACCCTGCGTCACTGGAGCCAGCGGCTGGACGAGCACCTGGACGAGGCCAACACGCTCGCCGGCGAGCAGCGAACACGTATCTGGCGGCTGTATCTGCGCGCCGCGCGCCGCGGCTTTGAAACCGGCGACACGGCCGTCTACCAGGTCCTGACACGAAAGCCCGACCGGCCGGGCGAGACACCAGCCATCCCCGCGGCGGGTCGCTGAGGCGATGGCCAGCCGTGCTGACATCGACTTCACTTACTCGCTGACAGACCGCGTGTTCCGCTTGAGCCTCGGTGAGCTGGCGGACTTCAGTGGCGCCAAGTACGACGGCGACTTCTCCCTTACCCTCGAAGAGGCCCAGAGACGCAAGCACGAGTACGTCGCCGAGCAGATCGGGATCACCCGGGGCCGGCGGGTACTCGACCTCGGCTGTGGCTGGGGGCCGCTGCTTGACTTCATCCGCAGCCGCGGCGCGACAGGGCTCGGCGTCACATTGTCCTCGGCACAGCAGGCCGCGTGTCGCCGACACGGCCTGGACGTTCATCTCTACGACGCGCGAGAACTGGACGGTGAGAGCTTCGGGCCGTTTGACGCGGTCGCGAGCCTCGGCGCGTTCGAGCATTTCTGCTCGCCGGAGGAGTACCGCGCCGGAGCGCAGGAGGAGATCTACCGCGGGATTTTCGAGCGTGTCGCGACCGTGCTGCCCGAGCACGGCCGCTTCTATCTGCAGACGATGGTCTTCGGCCAAAACATGATCGGTCTCGATGACGTCGACATCAAGGCGCCCCGAGACTCCGACGCCTGGTATCTGGCCCTGATGGGACGCCAGTTCCCCGGCTCCTGGCTCCCGCTGGACAAGGAGCAGATCGTTCGCTGCGCGCAACCCGACTTCCGGCTCGTGTCTGTGAGCAACGGCCGTCTGGACTACATCAACACGATCACCGAGTGGGGCAAGCGGACCGGCGCGCGGAGCCTGAAGAAGACCCTGCTGAAGCTACAGCTCGTCCCACGCTGGCTGACGAGCGCCGACTTTCGCCTCGCGTTCACCTCCGGGGTCAGCGCCAACAAGGTCTGCTTCGAACGCGAGCTACTCGACCACTACAGGCTGGTGTTCGAAAAGCACGACAGTCACGACCAAGGCAGCGAGCGACCGGGAGCCGCGCAGGCACGCTCGCCGATCCTCGCGGGAGCCGGGAGCCCGCAAACATGAGATCGTCGCTGGCACCGATACGCGAGCAGGTCTACGGCGACCCCCGCCCGGCCGAGTACTTCGAGCGCTTCCACCGGCGGGCCAGGACACACGAACCGGACTGGACCTACGAGGCCGCACGGCTCTTGGTGTCCCCGTATGCGTATGTGTTCCTGCGGACTCGCGCGATCGATACGCGCCACGTTCCGGGGTCGGGGGCGGTGATCCTCGCGCCGAACCACTTCTCCTTCATGGATCACTTCCTGATCGCCTGCTACCTGCGGCGTAAGGTCCGCTTCATGGCGAAGTCACAACTCTTCAAGCCGCCGCTTCAGTTCGTGTTCAGTCACGCCGGCTGCTTCCCCGTCCGCCGCGGCGCGCACGACGAGGAGACGTTCATCACCGCCAACTCGATCCTCGCGCGTGGCGGCACCCTCGGGATGTATTGCGAGGGCGGACGGTCACGCACCGGCGAGATCGGCATACGCGCAAAGCCCGGCATCGGGCGCCTCGCGCTCGAAACAGGGGTGCCCGTCGTACCGGTCGCGATCCACGGCTCCGCCCGGATACGCAACTGGAAGCGCCTGCAGATCCCGAAAGTAACAGTCCTCTACGGCGAGGCGATCCGCTGGCAGCAAACGCCCCACCCGACAATCGAGCAGCAGCAGGCCGTAGCCGATCAGGTGCTGAGCGAGATCCGCCGCCTGCACGCCGGCCTGCAACAACACGCCCCCAGCGGACTACTCACGATCCGCCGGGCCAACACAGACAGCGCCAGGCGCATGACTGGCAGCTAGCGCGGGGCGATCGAGCAGATCCTCGCTCACCCTACTCGTGTCGGCGTGCTCAAGACACCTCGCTGGGCGCTTCTTTCCCGGGGTGAGGCTCACTGAGGAAGCGGGGCGCGCGATGCTCGCGGATCGCGCTGGCTCCCTCGCTGACGTCTTCGCCGAGGAAGCTCAGCATCTCATACGCCACGCTCGCGTCGAACGCCGGGAGCGCCTGGCGCAGCCAGTGGTTCAGTGTGCGCTTGGTCCAGCGGGCCGCGTCACGCGGGCCGCTCGCAATCCGCTGCGCTACCTCGAGCGCCGTGTCGAGCACCTCCTCGCGGGGCACGCAGCGGCTCACCAGCCCGATCCGCTCGGCCTCGCGGCCGTCGAGGAACTCGGCGGTCAACAGGTAGTACTTGGCCTTCGCCATGCCGCACAGAAGTGGCCAGATGATCGCGGCGTGGTCGCCGGCGGCGACACCCAGCCGCAGGTGCCCGTCGGTGAGGCGCGCGTCCTCGGCGATGACGCTGATGTCGGCCATCAGCGCGACGGCCAGCCCGGCACCGACGGCGGTGCCGTTGATCGCCGAGATGATCGGCTTCTCGCAGTCGAGCATGTTGGTCACGAGGCTCGCGGCCTCGCTCGCCATCGCGGCGACTCTCTTGTAGTCGCCGGCCATCCGTTCGATCATCTCCAGGTCCCCGCCGGCGGAGAACGCCTTCCCGGCGCCGGTCACGACCGCCACGCGCGTGTCCTCGTCGCGGGCGATGTCGCTCCACACGCCCGCGAGTTCTGCGTGCAGGCGCTCGTTGGTCGCGTTCATCCGCTCCGGCCGGTCGATCGTGACCAGCAGCACACCGTCGGGGCGAGACTCGAACCGAAGATGCTGATAGGCGCTCTGGTCCATCAGCGTCATCCGGCCATCGTCAGGCCGCCGCTGACACTCAGCACCTGCCCTGTCACATATCCCGTGTCCTGGGCGGCGAAGAACGCGACGGCGTTTGCGATCTCCTCGGGCTTCGCGATCCTCCGCATCGGTATCGCGTTCGCGAGGGCCTGCTGTAGACGCTCTGGCTGGGCACGAAACAGTGGCGTGTCCGTCGGTCCCGGACAGACGGCGTTAGCGGTGATCCCGTGGCGCGCGGTCTCCCTGGCCAGCGACTTGGTGAACGCGATCACGCCGCCCTTCGCTCCCGCATACACCGCCTCGCCGCTGGAGCCGACACGGCCGGCGTCGCTGGCGATATTCACGATCCGTCCACCCTGAGCGGCCTTGACCATCGCGCCCAAGAAGGCGTGCGTCACCGCAACCACACCGGTCAGGTTGACCGACAGCACCCGCTCCCAGAATTCTCGGTTGGTGTCCAGGAACGGATGTGTCTCATCCCAGCCCGCGCAGTTGACCAGCACGCTCGGCACGCCCAGCTCGCCGATCACATTCTCGGCGAAGGCCCGCACCGAATCCTGGTCGGTGACGTCGACACGGAAACCGCGGGCGTCGTGTGCCTGCTCGGCTGTGGCGTGCGCCCCGTCCTCGCTGAGATCTCCAAGAGCTACGCGCAGGCCACGGCCCGCGAGCGCGAGCGCGCTCGCGCGGCCAATGCCAGACGCACCGCCCGTCACCACCGCCACCGGCGTGGACGGGCGATCCTGCTCGGCTCGGTCGGGCTGTTCTGTCATGCGCCCTCAGCCCCGCCGAGTCCAAGCGATCGCGCACACCGCGTCAGTGGCTGCTCTCATCCGCCAGCAGATAATACGCGCGAGCGTCCGGCGTCCCGTCATCTCAAAGACCACCGGGGCCGGTTCCGAGGAGGCTCGTGCTGAGCAGCGAGGCGAGCATCCAGGTGGCGGCGTAGAGGAACGCGACGGTTGGAGAGATGGCGGCGTAGAGGATGCCTGCGGTCACGGTCGCGATGAGGTCGCCGGCTGCTTGCACGCCGCCGAGCACACCAAAGCCGCTGCCACGCAGCCGTTCGGGGAGCGTGCGGGCGACGAGCGTCGACTCGGATGTTTCGCCGAGGCCGATGCCGGCGCCGGCGAGGCAGAAGAACAACAGCAGCAGCGGCCAGGTGTGTGGGCCGGCGGCGAACCCCAGGTAGGCCAGCACATAGAGCATCGCGCCGGTCGCGAACACGATCCTGGGGCCTACGTGGTCGAGCCAGTGTCCGCCCGCGTAGGCGAGGATCGCGGCGAGCGCGTTGTGGGCGGCGTAGATCAGGATCGCTAGCGACGCGGCAGCCGCGACCGTGCGAGACCCTCCGTGCAGGAGTTGTGTGGCACGGAGGATCAACAGCGTGGTCGCGAGGTTCCCGCACTCGTACAGCGCGACCGGGACCAGGGGGCGCAGCAGTCCGGCCTCGCGCAGCCCCACGAGATGGATACGTGCGCGTTCCCTCGGGCCTTGGGGTAGCTGTCGGGCAGCGCGGGCGGCGGTGAGAATCGCGACCGCGGCGAGCGCGCCTGGGATGAACGCGAAGTAGATCGCGGGGCGGATGCCGAGCCAGGCCACGAGGCCAGCGGCCAGCAGCGGTCCGGCGACGGCGCCGAGGTTGTCGCCGGCTCGCTCGAGCCCGAATGCCCGGCCGTATGCATCCTTCGGGGCCAGGGACGCAAGCAGCGAGTCCCTGGCTGGCGAGCGCACACCGCGCGAGACCCATGCCAGGGCACGCAACGCGCCGGCCTGCCACACCGTGCCGGCGAGGCCGATCGCACCGGTCGCTACCGCGGTGCCGAGGTAGCCGCCGGTGGCGATCCTCCCACGCCGCTGCGCGTCGTTAGCGAGCGGCCCGGCGAGCAGCTTCGCGACGCCGGTCAGCGCGTCGCTGACACCTTCGATGACACCGAGTGCGGCGGCGGTCGAGTGAAGGACGGTCGTGATGAAGCTCGGCAGGATCGCGGTCGCGATCTCGTGGCCGGCGTCGGAGAGGAAGCTCGCCGCGCCGACGCTCGCTACCCCACGGGTCAGCCAGCCGCCGGCATCCTCAGCCGGCTCCCCGGGCGGTGAGGCAGTTTGATTCTCCATGCCTATACCGGGTTGGTGTCGGGTCGCTCGTCGCGTCCGGCGACTGTCCACCAACTGGGTGACGCCGCCGGTCCCACGGGACTTTCGTCCTCTAGCGCCTGGCGCTCGGCCTCGATCACGTGCAGTACGGCGTTGACGAGCGAGAGATGGGTAAGCGCCTGGGGGAAGTTCCCGAGATGCCGGCCGGTGCTTGGATCGAGCTCCTCCCCGTAAAGGCCGAGGCCGCTCGCGGACCCGAGCAGTCGCTCGCAGAGCTTGCGGGCGCGGCTGCTCTCACCGATCTCGACGAGCGCTGAGACAAGCCAGAATGAACAGACCGTGAAGCTCGCCTCGGGCTCGCCGAGTCCGTCATCTGTGGAATCCGTGCTGTAGCGGTGAACGAACCCGGCGTCGTCGCTCAGCTCCTCAGCGATCGCGAGGACGGTCCCGCGCAGACGCTCGTCCTCGGGTGCCAGGAACCGGACCAACGGCAGCAACAGCAGCGAGGCGTCCAGCTGATCAGACCCATAAGCCTGGGTGAATCGTCCCCTGCTGTCCAGGCCGTGCTCGCAGACGTCGGCGTGAATCTCCAGCGCCGCGTTCCACCAACGCTGTGCGCGCTCGCTCTCGCCCCGAAGGGCGGCCAGCCGCGCTCCGCGATCGGCGGCGACCCAGCACATCACCTTTGAGAACGTGAAGTGCTGCGGCGCTCCGCTTGTCTCCCAGATGCTCTGATCGGGCTCACGCCAGCAACACAGCGTCTTCTCAACTGTCTGTACGACGATCCGCCACGCGCGCTCGCTGAGCGAGTCTCGGGAGCGCGTGTGCTGGTAGACGCAGTCAACGATCGCGCCGAGGATGTCGAGCTGGCGCTGCTCGTGGGCGTCGTTGCCGACACGGACCGGGCGACTCCCGCCGTAGCCGGAGAGGTGATCGAGCTCTCGCTCGGGCAGCGGCTGCGATCCGTCGACCGCGTAGAGAACCTCAAGGCCCTCTCGTGCGTCGGCCGGGGTCGGGGAGGACGCGGGCGGAGGAGGTTCGAGGACGTCCCCGAGGAACGCCAGGAAGTCGTCGGCTTCCGCGTCGAAGCCAAGGGCGTGCAGCGCCCACAGTGTGAACGCCGAGTCCCTGACCCAGGTGTAGCGGTAGTCCCAATTGCGCTGGCCGCCGAGGTGCTCGGGAAGCGATGTCGTCGGTGCCGCCAGCAGCGCCCCGGTCGAGGCGTAGGTGAGGCCCTTCAGCGTCAACGCGCTGCGCTGCAGATGCTCTCGCCAAGGATGATCGGGAAACCGGCCGCCGTCGATCCATCCCCGCCAAAAACGATTCGTCTCGGCGAGGCACTCGCTTACCTCCGTGGCGTTCGCAGGCCCCGGACGCTCAGACCAGCTCAACACGACATAGCAGGACTCCCCCTGCGCCAGGCGGTGGCGGGCGCGTACCGCACGGCCTTCGATGCCGAGACGCAGATCGCCCGCCAACGTGAGACGCACGAAATCGGGGTTGGTGCTCACGACCGTGTCGTAGGTCTCCCCGGCATACTCCCAGCGCGCGTCGAGCTGACCGTAATCGAAGGACGGCTCGCAGTCGAGTACCACATCCACGGTGCCATGCAGGCATGTCGCTTGGCGGATCAGGACATGCTTGGCGTCGAAGTCGCCCGGCGTGCGCCGGTGAAGCGTGGAGCGATCGCTCGTGCGATGCCACGGGCCGACCGCGAGGAAATCTCGGACGGTCAGCCATCCCGTGCGCGCCTGCCAGGTCGTGGCGAGCACCATCGTGCCCGGCACATACCGGCGGTTAGCGGGGACCGCCGTCTCGGCTGGAGCCAACCGCAGCGATCCTGCGGCACGGTCGAGGATCGTCCCGAAGACGCTCGGGTCGTGGGGTCGTGGCAGGCACAACCACTCGACGGCTCCCGTGGGCGCTACTAGACACGAGTTCTCGCAGTCCGATAGGAAGGCGTAGTCGGCGATCGGCGGGAAGATCGCCCTCAAGGCGCTCTGGCTCAGCGGGGCGAGGGGCTCCCTCATCGCCTGGCCAGCAGCGTCCTCTGATGATGGCACGCCCGTGGGTCGCAGCCGCACGAGCTTGCCGGTCGGGACCGCCAAGTGCGCTGGCTCATCGGACGGGCCGGTTCTTGCTGCTTCGCGGTCGGGCATCAGGTGGTGTCCACGCGCGGCGTTTCAATTGCCCAGGTCGAATATGGAGGGGAACACGGCCCGCTCGCCGAGTTCGTCCTCGATCCGCAGCAGCTGGTTGTACTTGGCGACACGCTCGGAGCGTGCGGGTGCCCCGGTCTTGATCTGCCCGGCGCCGGTCGCGACAGCTAGATCGGCGATCGTTGTGTCCTCGGTCTCCCCGGAGCGGTGTGAGATCACGGTGCGGTAGCCGGCGTCGTGAGCGATCTGGATCGTCTCTAGCGTCTCGGTGAGCGTGCCGATCTGGTTGAGCTTGATCAGGATCGAGTTCGCGACTTCGGTCTCGATGCCCTGCTGGAGCAGTTTCGGGTTGGTGACGAAGATGTCATCGCCGACGAGCTGGACGCGTTCCCCGAGGCGTGAGGTGAGCTCGTGCCAGCCTCGCCAGTCGTCCTCGGCCATCCCGTCCTCGAGCAGGTAGATGTGGTAGCGGTCGCACCAGCTGTGCCAGTAGGCGACCATCTCATCGGAGCTCAACTTGCGGCCTTCGCTTGCCAGCTCATACACACCGTCTTTGTAGAACTCTGAGGTGGCGGGGTCGAGCGCCAGCAGCACCTCCGCGCCCGCCTTGTAGCCCGCGGCGTCAATCGCGCTCAGCAGCAGCTCGACGGCCTGGTCGTTTGACTGCAGGTCCGGGGCGAAGCCGCCCTCGTCCCCGACACGCGTCCCGAGACCCTGCTTTTGCAAGGTGATCTTGAGGTGCTGGTACACCTCGACACCGATCCGCAGCGCATCCCTGAAACTCGAAGCACCGGCGGGCACGATCATGAACTCCTGGAAGTCGACGCTGTTATCGGCATGCACACCGCCGTTCAGGACGTTCATCATCGGGATCGGCAGGATGTCTGCGCGCTCTCCGCCGAGATACCTCCACAGTGGCTGGCCGGCCTCAGCCGCGGCGGCCCTGGCGACCGCCAACGAGACGCCGAGGATCGCGTTCGCGCCGAGGCGGGACTTGTCGGTGCTGCCGTCCAGTTCGCACAGCAGCTTGTCGATCTCAGCCTGGTCGCCCGCGTCCCGGCCGCGGATCGCGATAGCGATCTCCTCGTTGACGTTCGTAACGGCGTGGGTGACGCCCTTGCCGAGATACGTCTGCCCACCGTCGCGCAACTCCTTGGCCTCTTGTGTCCCGGTCGACGCTCCCGACGGCACGGCGGCTCTGCCGAACGCGCCGGAGTGAAGCGTTACCTCCACCTCCACCGTGGGGTTTCCGCGACTGTCGAGTATCTGCCTTGCGTGTGTGCGATCGATGCCACTCACCTTGCTACCTCCTCATGGATTGGGATTCTCTGGCGGTCGGGGGGCCAGCCTGTGTGCTTTGGGACTCGCGTCTGACGAAGGTGAGCGCCGCCTGAACCTGCGGGTCGGGGTAATCACGAAGGGCAGCGAGCTCGCAGGTGGCATCGAGCCTTCCGAGTGCGTAGACCAGCGCTGCCCGGTCCTCGCGGCCGGGGTCGCGGATCGCGTCGAGCAAGAGACCGGGCAGCCTGCCGCCGTGGATCGCCTCCATAGACCCCAGCACGGTCACCCTGACCACCGAGTCGGGGTCCGCGAGCGCGTCGAGAAGCTCAGCGGTCGCCTGCTCTGCGTGGAGTTCCCCGAGGCGGCGTGCAGCCGCTTGGCGCACCGGCTGGCTGCTGTCCAACCGCATCGCCCTGGCGAGCGGCACGACCGCGCAGGCGCCGGCGTGCTCTGCGGTGAGCTCGCGCACACCGACCTCCCGGTCTTCGAGCAGCAGCCTGGATGGCTTCTGCCCGAGGCGTGCCGCCGCGCGCGCGATCGCAGCACGCACGACGCTGCTCTCATCCCCGGCAAGCTCCTGCAGTACTGCGCCCGGCTCCCGGCACAGCGCGCAGACGCTCGCGACGGCGGCCGCCCGTACCTGCGGGTCGCAGTCGGCCAACCGTGCGATGAGCGCACGCTGAGTAGCCGCATCCGCCGGGAAGCGCCGCAGCACGACAAGCGCCGTTTGCCGGACCGCGGCCATCGGGTCATCGAGCGCCCCGCGGATCGTGGCGATGGTCGCCGGGTCGGAGAACGCTCCCAGCAGCGCGAGAGCGGCTACCCGTTCCCCATACACACTGCTGTCCTCGCCGCGGTCCTCGAGGATCGTGAGGGCTTCCTTGATCGCGTCGCGGTCCCCGAGCGCGGCGATGCACCGGGCGAAGTACCCTACGAGTGACGGGTCGGCCCGCCATATTCTCCAGCGCAGCACCTGCGCCGCGCCCGGGCAGCCGAGCTGGGCGAGGCGGGCCAGCGCTTCACGGACGACCTCGATCGAGACGTCCCCGGTCGCGGCCAACAGCTCATCGACCGAACCTTCCTCGGCCGGCAGGGCGCGAATACGAGCGAGCCGCCCGGTCGCTTCGGGCGGCCCCGAGTGTCCTGTCCTATCGCGATGCCACATGCGGCCTCCACTTGCTGATAACCGAACCCCTGCGCGCACGAGGACACACAGGGGTAGAAGCCATCAGCACCAGGCCGGTGCGGTCAAAGGCGAGCTTCATCGCCTAACAACCCCAACAATATCGGGCCAGCCCGCCAACGCGAGCGCCGAGCGAACACCTCGCGACCCTCCCTCGCAGCACCACCTGTGAGCCGACGACGAGCGCGATGCACGTATCATGCCCCCTGCGCGTCGGAGGCAGTCCAGCAAGACCTGAGAAGATGCCGAGGAACGACGCCAGCGCTCCCGGCCTGGCCCGCCAACGACAATGGAGTAGTCAGCTCCCGCTGTCCGGCCGTAGGAAGCGGCGGCCTCCTATGACTACAGAGCACACCCTTTACACGATGTCCGCCTCCCTGTACTCGGCGAAGGCGCGCGCCTACCTGCGCACCCACCGGATCCCCCACCAGGAGGTCCCGCCCGGCGATCCCCGCTACATCGACGAGGTCATCCCTCAGATCGGCCGCTGGATCATTCCCGTCCTGCAGACACCCGACGGCAGTCTGATCCAGGACACGGTCGACATCATCGACCACCTCGACCGCCAGGTCTCGCCCGCCCTCTCCGCCTACCCAGCGACGCCCGTGCACCGCGTCCTCGCCCACCTGCTCGAGCTCTTCGGCGGCGAGGGTCTGCTCCGCCCCGCCATGCACTACCGCTGGAACTTCGACGAGGCCAACGCCGAGTTTCTCAGTCACGACTTCTCGGCAGCGCTGGTCCTCGACCCCGACCCGCAGGCAAAACGAGCCGCGTTTGAGCTCGCTAGCTCCCGCATGCGCAAGGTCACGATCCGCTTCGGGGTGACCCCCGGGACCGTCCCCGATGTCGAGCGCTCCTACCTGCGCTTCCTCGAGCTCTTCGACGCCCACCTCGCCGAGAGCCCTTACCTCCTCGGCGGCCGTCCCACGATCGCCGACTTCGCTTTCGCCGGCCCCCTGTACGCCCACCTATCCCGCGACCCGTATCCCTCGACGATCATGAAGCTGCATGCCCGCCGCGTGTACCGGTGGACCGAGCGAATGAACGCTCCGGGCCTTGACAGCGGCGAATACGGCGACCGCGGGCCCGAGCTGTTCCCCGACGACGATGTCCCCGAGACGCTGTATCGCCTGCTCGCCTACATCGGCGAGGAGCTCACCCCCGACGTTCTCGCCCAGGTCGCCGGCGCCGAGCGCTGGCTGCAGGAGAACCCGCAGACCGCCGAGGGCGATCTCATCGGCGGTCGCCCCGATCGCCGCGCGATCGGCACCACCCAGCTGCAGTGGCGTGGTCACACCGTCGAGATCGGCGTGCTTCCCTACCGAATCTACATGCTCCAGCGCCTGCAGCACGCCTTCTCGAACACCACACCCGCCGCGCAGGCCACACTCACCGACCTCTTCGCGAAGGCGAACCTGGAGCCACTCCTGCACGCAAGACCCCGGCGCCGCGTCGAGCGCCGCGAGAACCTGGAGGTATGGGGCCAGGCCCAGCAGCCAAACCTGCCCACCCTCCGCACCAATTGAACACCAGACCGGGGCATCGGGTGCCGGCCAGCACACGCTAGCGAAGCCGCGCGGCTAGCACCAGCCCTCGACCCCGACGCCGCTGCTGGAGAGCTGCGCTTGTGGGTACTACCCTGGATATAGAGCGATGAGGCTCGCTCAGATTGCGGTGGCCGCCGCTGATGGCCTCTACGTCGTGGAAAGTCTCGGTCCGACGTGGAGGCATCATGGATTGGCCAACAAGAAGCATCCGCAGCCGCATCACATGGCTCCTACTCGGTGTGAAACGAAGACACCAGCCGGCGCGTACCGTGCCCGTCGGCGGTGTGCTGTCCGCGTCGCTTACACCGACGGCGTGGGGTGCCCTCGATCTCGTAGAGCATCTCTACAGCATCGAACGGCCTGAAGGGCGCCCGCCGCTGCTCGTGCTCGCCGCGACCGACAGGGACGGGCATCTCGCGAGCGCGATCACCTGCGACAGCGAGGACTACCAATGACACTGCCCGTCCACAGCGTGCCGCCAGAGAGAACCGACGACGACCGTTCCGGGCGGCTGATCGAGCGTGTCCAGGGCCGGCAGATCCTCGATAGTCGGGGTCATCCAACAGTCGAGGCCGAGGTGACCCTCGCCTCCGGCGCACGCGGCAGAGCCGCGGTGCCGGTCGGGTCCTCCACCGGCCGCTACGAGGCGCTGGAGGTGCGCGACGGCGGACAGCGGTGGGGAGGCAAGGGTGTCCACGCGGCGATCGCGAACATCGAGGACGAGATCGCCCGCGACGTGCTCGGTCTCGACGCAGACGACCAGGTCATGATCGACGCGCTGCTGATCGAGCTGGACGGCACCTCGAGTCTCGTGAACCTCGGCTGCAACTCGATCCTCGGCGTCTCCCTCGCTGTGGCGCGGGCGGCCGCCGCTCACGCCCGCAAGCCGCTGTGGCGCCACCTCTACACCGGGCAGGCACCGCCGGTGCTGCCGACGCCGATGGTCAGCGTCCTTGACGGCGGCGTGCATGCCGATAACCGGCTGCTCGTCCAGGAGTTCATACTGATCCCCACGGACGCACCCTCGTTCTCCGAGGGACTACGGATGTGCGCGGAAACCTACGACGAGCTCGGGCACAAGCTGCTCGCCGGCGGCCTATCGCGCGCAGTCGGGGAGATCGGAGGCTACGCCGCGCAGCTCGACAGCACCGAGGACGCGCTCGACCTTTTGCTCGCCGCGATCACGACTGCCGGGTATGAGCCCGGTGTTGACATCGCGATCGCGCTGGACGTCGCCGCCAGCGAGCTGATCGACACCGACCAGGAGTACCGCCACGAACACGAAGCCGAGCCGCTCTCCACAGAGGAGATGATCGTCTACTGGATCGAGCTGTGTGAGCGCTACCCGATCGTCTCGCTCGAGGACCCGCTCGGCGAGGAGGACTGGCCCGGTTGGCGCGAGCTCACCCAGCGTCTCGGCAGGCAGGTCCAGCTCGTCGGGGACGACCTGTTCGTGACCCACCAGAGCCTGCTGGAACTCGGAATCGAGCAGCGGGCCGCGAACGCGGTGCTCGTCAAGCCAAACCAGGTCGGGACGCTCACACGAACCCTGGACATGATCGAGCTCGCGCACACTGCCGGCTACAAGACCGTGATGGCGCACCGCTCGGGTGACACCGAGGACACCACGATCGCCGATCTCGCCGTCGCGACCGGCTGCGACTACGTCAAGTTCGGAGCGCCCGCCCGCTCCGAGCGAACAGCTAAGTACAACCGGCTGCTGCGCATCCAAGAGCAACTCGCCGCCGAGCGCGTGTGAGATGAACACGGCGCACGACACAGACGCCGGGAAGCAGGCCACGACCGCCAGCGGGCCTCCCGGGTTCATGCAAGGTCCTGTCGCCGTAGCAGCGGTCAAGCTCGCGGGAGCCGCCCACGACGGGCAGTGGCGCAAGGATGGCTCCCCGTTCCTCGTGCACCCGTTGGAGGTAGCGGGCCTGGCATGGAGCGCAGGTGCTGACGAAGAGGTGGTCGCGGCGGCTGTCCTTCACGACATCCTGGAGCGCACTCCCACGCCGCCCACGCTCCTACACGAGCAGTTCGGCGAGCGGGTCGCACACATCGTTCTCGCGCTCACCCAGGACGAGCGGATCGACTCCTACCACGAGCGCAAGGCAGCGCTGCGCTCCAACCTGATCGCGGCCGGGCCGGACGTGCACCTCGTGTTCGCCGCCGACAAGATCTCAAAGACCCGCGAGCTGCGCGGGCAGCTCGCTGCCCGGCCCGGACGCGCACCAACCGACAAGCAGCGCGCCCGATTCGAACACTACGAAGCGAGCCTGCGAGCACTCCAACACGTGACGCCCGGCCTGCGGCTCGTCGAGGTGCTCGCCCTCGAACTCTGGTCGCTACACACTCTGCCACCAGCCCGCCGATGAGCGCCGCGGTCGACAGTGCGGTCGCTCGGCCGACCGGGGAGTTCGCCGCACTCCTTCCACGAGCTCAGCCGGCCGTCTGGCGCAGAGGTTCGTTGGTGGGTCTTCTGTTTTCGGTCTCCAGCTCGTCAGCTTGGCGCGCGAGTTCGTGTAGGGCGAGGCCGAGGGCCCTTGCGACGTGATCGGCGGCGTCCCAGGTCGGGTTGGCGATGCCGCGCTCCAGGCCGCGGATGAAGGTGGCGTCGAGCTGGGCGGCGTCGGCGAGGGCCTCCTGTGTGAGGCCGAGCTCTTCGCGGCGCAGGCGGACTGCGCGGCCGAGGGCGATTTGGGGTGCTGGGCTGATGCGCACGCCTGAACCCTCGATGGGCAGGGCTAGGATGACTAGGGAACAAGTTCCCTATAGGCTATGGTCGTGATGAGACGCGGCTGCGCAAACAGGGCTCGGTCTCAGACAGGAGGTTGCGGCTGGCGGTTGGGCGACAGCCACACTCACGTCCGCCAGCACTGGCGGACGACCGCTAGCCTTCCGCAGGCGTTTCGCTTCATTGGGATGCGAGGCCGGCGGCGGCCGCCCGGTCGATGCCTCGAATGGCGCTCATCGAAGGACGTGCGCGATGAACCCGCTCATTCCGACCGCGGCAGGCGAACACAAAGCGAATAGCAAGAGCGCAAAGCGAGCACGGACCGCCCGAATATGCCACCGACAGCGGCACTGACTCAGACAAAGCGTCCAGGTGTCCTCATCGTCTGGAAACGCCGTGAGCGGGACCGGCTCAACGCGTGGCTCGCCGGGTATGCCAGCACGTATGGGATACCCATGCGCGACTACCACACGTTTCTCAACGAGGGTCGGCCGCTCTTCTTCTTTATGTATCAGCAGCTCACGCCGGCACAGAAGGAAGCCGAGACCAACCGAGTCGACGAAACGGTCGCAGCGGACCCAACAGACACGATGGTCGAGAAGGATGCCTATGCCTGGCATTACCACGTGCGGGCATGGAACCTGGAGCAACGCCGCTGCCGAAGGGAAGCTGAGGATGAGGCAATCCGGCCGGCGGAGACCGTGCTCAAGCGCTGCATCTACCTCGGCGGCTACCACGCGGCTCCTGGGTGCCGTCAACTGTGCGCGGCGTTTGTCCGCATCGCAACAGATGGCGATATTTCGTTTCGCACCCGCGGCAATAAAGAGATCTGTTCACTGCCTTGGTCTGGGATACTCGGCATCGAAGTCCTCCCCCCAGAGAACCCTCCACCACGACCACGCTGGCGGTTCACACGACTCATCGCTAGAAGACGGCAGGCGCTCCTCAGCATCGCCACAGCAAGTGGGAACGCAAGATTCGTCGTCGAAGGCCACGAGATCAATGAGCTCAAGCATGCGCTGGCTAACCTCATAGCCTGCCTCGGCCAGCCAACCGCCGATACATACAACGAACGCCGCTCCTTCTACGCGTGTATAGGAGACACCACATCGAGCGAGCAGTACGACCCTTTCCCCGCGGCCTAAGCTCGGTACGTGCGGTTCAGCCGGGCGAGTGCGACGACTCCCGGCCACAGCCATCGCTTCACACGGGCCTCACGCTGGGCCGATGAGCTCAGCGACGTGCTGGATCATCGTCGCTGTGACGAGCAGAGCAGCGTGAGCGGTCGCTGCTTCGAGGCGGTCGCGACTGTCGATGTGATGCGCGCCACTTGTGTGGTTGACGAGCGCTGTCCAGATCGAGTCGAGGAACTTGATCCTGGGGTCGTTCTTATCGGTGCCGAGCCGTCGCGCTACCGCTGCAGCGACGTGTTCGCCGTCTTCCTGTCGGACAGCTCGCTCGACATACGTGCGGACGTCTCGGCACTTCTGAATGCACTCGCGCCATTCGGCGCGGTCGTAGGCGTGGCTCGCATCGTTGTAGGAGATGACCACATCCCGTCCGAGTGGTCCCTCGGTCGAGGGGAGTCGCACCGCCACTAGGCGCATCCGGTCGTGGCCGAGCGCCGGTGCTATCTCTCGCGCCCAGTGCTCCCGCGCGATCGGCACGACGAGTTCGTCCGTCAGAGGCTTCGCGAGTTGCACGAGGCCGAGGGTGCCGGTCTCGTTGACGTCGTCGGGAAAGTTCGGCGCGATCCCGAGCCGGGCGTCCAGGTACATCGTCAGCTCAGGATGGGGCGCTGGGTTGGTCTGGAAGTGTTCGTCCAGCGTCCGCAGGCCGTGATCGAGCAGGTCGAAGCGAAGCTCGACGCGATGCGGGTTGCCGCGGCCCTCTTCGGAGACCAGCAGCCCCCAGCGGGCGTCGCCGTTGTGGATCACGGTGGGTAGGCCGACGCGTCGGCGTGGGCCGAGAGGAGGGTGCGTCCACAGAGTCGCAGCTAGGCGGTCCAGTACAACAGTTTGCCCGCCGCGCGGGAAGAGTTCGACTGAAACCGGCACGATGAGCGCCGGGGCCGACGACTCGTGGTCGCCTCTAACCTCTGCTGGAACCACCGACAGCCTGCCGGCGGGCTCGTTCGTCACGCGGATATGCGCCTCGGTCATCCCGGCAGCTTTACACGTAGCTGAGACGCGGCGCTTATGGTCACCGGCCCGATGTGGGGAGTGCTTTTCGGCGCGCTCCGGGGGCTGCAGGATCTCTCCCAGCGCGTCCACCCGCGTATCAGGCCGGAAGTCCAACGTGCCGAAAAAGAACTGAGTAAGGCAAGGGACGTCTATGAAGCCTGTGCGCGCAAAAAGCGATCGGCCTAGTGCTGCCGCTCCGAGGGCGGAGGGCGCATCGGAGGCTCGGGAAATTCGTTGTCTCCCGGAGGGCGCTGCTCGCATGAACCTATTGATGGCGAGTTCAGCCCAAACGATCACCAGGCCCCGGCTGATGGGACTACCGATGGTCTCGCGCGCGAGCACGCGGTGGATCGTGCGGGCACCCGGCCGCAGCGGGGTACTTTCCCCGGACGAGGCCGCCCACGCCCTGCAAGGCCGCCGCACCGAGCTGCGCGCCGCGGTCGACCGGCGCAAGGACGCCCGCTTCTTGACCGCCGAAGTGCGCGATGAAGTCGTGGACGAAGCGATTGCGGTCGTGGTCATGTCCCGCAAGCCGATCCAGAACGAACAACACCTGCAGGGCGCGTTCTGGACCTCCGTCGGATATCTCGTGGCCGAGCGCAGGGCCGGCCGCCACGAGCTGCGCGTCGGCTCCCAGCGCCGGATTGCATTCGAGCCGCTGGAAGGCGAGCTCGCCGCCGGGGACGAGCCGTTTGACTTCGTGGAAGCTCGCGATCGTGTCTTGCGCGCCGCGGATTTGATCTCCCAACTGGATCCGCTGGAGCGGCAAGTGCTCGCGATCATGGGTGGCTACGGCGTCGGCGTCAAGCGCGCCGCGAAGGCTCTGCGCCTGCCGATCAAGACGGTGCTCGCGGCCTCCCGCAGCGCGAACCGCAAGCTCGATCACGTCACTGCGATCCTGGCCGCCGGCCGGATGTGCGAGTACCGCGCCGGGGCGGTCCGCGCGCTCGCCGACAGCACGGCGCTGGAGGAAGAGGTCAAGATCGCACAGGCCCACCTGGACGCCTGCAGCGCGTGCCGACGCGAGCAGGTCCTGCTCGCTCGCGAAATGGCAAGCGCTCAGTACAAGCGCGCCGCGAGTGCCGCCCTGCTACCAGCGCCGGTCGCGCTGCCACACGTCCACGGTTGGCTGGAGCGGCTACTCAGCCTCGCGTACAGCAGCCGGGTACCCGGCGGCAGTGCGAGTGCCGAGCGGGCCGGACTCATGCTGGGCGGCGGAGCCGGCGCGAAGGTCGCCGTCGCGGCGGGCGTCGGCGCGCTCGCCGTCGCCGGTGCCGGCGTCAGCGCCATCCACTCCCTCCAAGGGTCCACCTCGACCACTCACCACCGCGTGGTTTCACACCCGCTCGCGCGCACCGCGCCGCCAGCCACTACCAGCATCGCGCTGACCAGCGAGCCGGGAGCGCTGCCCACCACTCAGGCCGCCTCCCCGAAACCGGCGCCCAGCAACGCCCGGACCACGGATCGGCCGCAACGCTCGCGGCCACCCAGCCGCGACCTTGGATATCTCGCGCTCGGCGACTCACCAGCTACCCCCACAGCGACGGCGACTGCGAGAGCGGCGAGCACAACTACAAGCAGCGAACCGGGACAGGGCGAAGGCCAGTCCTCGACGCCGCCGCCAACGCCGACCGGAGGCGGGAGCAGCCTCAAATACTTCGGCCGCTGAGAAGCCAGCGACCACCGGATCTGGAAAGGAATCCACGACGATGCATACTCGACTCTCTCCCCGGTTTTCTACGTCGAGCCGTGGTTGGCTCGTTGCCGCGTCGCTCCTGGCAAGCATGTTGCTGTTGGTGAGCGGGGCGCTGCTCGCGCCCATCTCGACGGCGAACGCGGGCGAGTGGGTCCAGCGCACCTGCCACTTCAACAGCGAAGTCCTCGGGACCGAAGGGTGGGAAGGCACCGACAACAACGGCTATACCCTCGCGCCGCGCGAGTTCTGCGAAGAAGGCGGCGGCTTCGCGGTGTTCGCGGCACCGGCCGACGACGACGAACCCTACGCGGGACAGTTGTGGACATACAAGCCTCCGCACGGATCGACCATCGCTGGCGGGACACTCAACGCCTCACTCACAGCTCGCAACGGCCGCGCCTATGTCGAAGCGCCGGGCAGCTCCCCGTCCGTGCCGCTGCTTGTCTGCGAATACGGAAGCTGTGAACACAAGGAAGGCAAAGTCACGCTTCCGGCCGGGGCGAGCCAGGTAACCGTGGCTGCGCTCTGCCTGCCCGTCGAAGAAACCGGCAAGCCCTATGTGTGTCACGGTCCCGAGACCGAGCAGAACCCCGATGTGTTCTCCGCAGAAGCCGAAGTCACCGACCCGGAAATCCTCCTGTCCACTACCGCGACGCCGAAAGGCTCAGGGTTCACCGGCACGCTTCTGCGCGAAAGCGTGAGCGGCACAGCAACGTTGGACTTCACCGCGACCGACGCCGGACCTGGTGTCTACCAAGTGCGCGTCAAGATCGACGGCCAACAAGTCCTCGCCGAAACGCCGAACACGAACAACGGAAAATGCGCGGTGGCCGGCACCAGCGGCAGTGTCCCCGTCTTCAACTACGCCCAGCCCTGCCCCACCGAAACGGCCGTCCGCGCCGAAGTCCCAACGGCGAGTGTCACCGACGGCGCACATGCCCTCGACATTGAAGTCGAAGACGCAGCCGGGAACGTCTCGACCGTCTACACGGGCACCGTGACGACGCTGAATCATGCGATCGCGACGTCGGTCGCGCCGCCAGAAAGAGGGCCGTGTAACGGGAATCCGTGCGAGGAAACCGGGAAGCTGACGGCCACCGCCGGGGAGCATCGAACTTTCGACCGTGCGCTGAAGCGCTCGGCGCTGACCCTCACAGGCCGACTCACGACGCCGACGGGCGCCCCGATCAAGGACGCCCAGGTCAAGCTCCTACAGCAGATCGTCGGCTCCGCGACTACGACTCAGACGGCGACGGCGACCACCACCGCCAACGGGTCATGGTCGCTGAAGGCCCCGGCCGGCCCCTCCAGGCTGCTGCGCGTCGCGTTCTACTCCCACACCCTCGACACGGTGGCGGCGGCGACGCTCGACTTCCACGAGAACGTCTCCGCGATCGTGTCCATCCACGCCCCCAGGCATGTCCGCATCGGCCAGTTCTTCACCTTCGAAGGGCAGCTCACCGGCGGGTACATCCCGCCCGGCGGAGAGGAAGTCCAGGTGCAGATCCGCTACGGCGGCCGGTGGCGCGAGCTTCAACTCGTGAACGCCAACAGCAAGGGCAAATGGAAGTACCGCTACGCCTTCACCCTCGAACCAGGCACCAAGTGGGCATTCCGCGCGATCGCCGTGCGCAACGGCAGCTACCCCTTCACGAGCCACGAAAGCCCGACCATCCACGTCGCCGTTCGCCGCTGAGCAGCCCAGCTGTTACCGCTCACGCTAGTTGTGAATGTGCAACGTACTTGAGAACCGTAGTTGCGAATGTGAAGGCTTGATGTGAGTGCTGCACTGGATGTAGCTGCGCCTCGTGTGCCTCGTCCACGTTAGTCGGATGTGATCCCCGGTGTGAGGACGGGCAAGCCGGCCGTGCCTGCTCGTTCAACGAGCTCGACGTCGTAGGTAACGAGATCTCATCGGCCCCGACTCTGAGCGCGACGGCGAGGTGGATCGCGTCATTTGATCTCAGTGGCGCCTGGGTGCCTGCGGGTAGGCCCTCACCTGGTCTGTGTCAGCGTTTCCATGATTGCTTGTAGGCCGTGGAGCATTGCGATGGCGTCGGTGAGGTCGTTGGCTCTTGCGCGTGCTTGGATCCCGAGGACTCCGGCGCGCAGGGTGTTCGCGAGGTGGGTGGTCGTGGATGGTGGTAGCTGTCCGGCATCTGCGGCGCGGCGCAGGGCGGCGGTCAGGCCGTGGTGGAGTCGTTGCATGTGCTGATCGGTTAGAGCTTTGATCTGGGGGTCGCTGTTGATCGGGTCTTGGGTGGTGTTCCACACCAGGCAGCCGGCGGTGCGCATCGGCCCGTCGAGCAAGGCCCGGAGATGGGCGAGGAACGCACACACGTCCTGGACCCCCTTGTGGCCTTGCTCGAGGGGGGCGAACATCTGATCCGACCAAGCCAGATACCGCTCCAAGGCGGACCGGAGGATGTCGGCCTTGGTACCGAAAGACCGATACAGCGTCGAGGAGGAAAGGCCGGTGACTGCCAGCATCTCCTCCTGGGTCGCCGCCGCATACCCACGCCGCCACATGAGCAGCACCAGCTCGTCCAGCACCCGGTCGCGATCGAACAGGGCAGGCCGTCCCCTCGGTTTGGCGGCCTGATCGGGAAGGCTCGACATTAGGAGTCAATCTACTCTATATTCCCTCGCAGCATTTTGGAGTCACCTAACTCACTTTTGGAGGATGTGATGACCACCATTGATCCCGGCGCCACCGTCAACTCACGGACACTGACCACGATCACGGGCACCCCCGTCGACCTTCCGGCCCAGGAGGGCCTAGTGCATCTCCAGTTCCGGCGGTTCGCCGCCTGTCCGATCTGCAGCGTTCATCTCCGGGAAATCAACCGCCGGCACGACGAGATCACCGACGCCGGGGTGAGCGAGATCGTGATCTTCCACTCGACCGCCGAGGTCTTGCGCCGCTACCAGGCAGACCTACCGTTCGCGGTGATCGCCGACCCAGCGCGGGTGCTGTATGACGAGTTCGGCGTACAACAGTCGATGCGTTCACTCGGGAGCACACACGTTGCTCGGGCGATCGGTCGCGGCGTGCGGCAGATGCGCTCACCGCGAGAACTCTTCGGCAGCATCGCCCCCACCGAAAACCACCTCGGCCTGCCCGCCGACTTCCTCATCGCAGCAGACGGAGAAGTACGAGCACGCAAGTACGGCACACACGCCGATGACCAATGGTCGGTCGACGAACTTCTCGCGGCGGCCCGCTGCTGAAAAGTAGGCTCAGTTGGCCTCGATGAACTCGGCGGCGAGGTCGGCTGCGGCGATCACGGCCCACCGTCTGCGCTCGCTGCCCGCGACTTGCATGAGCAGCAAGGAGCTGATCGAGGTTCCCCTACGGATCGAGGGAACTCCGTGAACCCGTGACACCGATGGGCGCAAGCCGCACAAGGGCTGACGCGCCGCGATCATTGGTTAGTTAGTTGGCTGGTGCGATCGCCAAACCGTTTTGTTCGGCTGCGCTTCGCAGGGCGGCATCCCAAGTGACGAGCGTGACCGGCCCGTCGGCCGACAGGGCGCTCGCCAGATGAACGGCGTCGTAGCCGCGCAGGGCGAACCGTTCGGCGAGCTCCCCGGCGTCGCGCGCGAGCTGCACGTCCACGGCTATCCGCGAGAGTTTGCCCTGGATCGACTCGAACTCTGCCAGCGCGCTCTTGTGCGCCGCCGGGGCGAGGCGTCCCGCACGCAGCGCCATCCCGAGGGCCGCGCGGCCCTCGGGGTAGGAGAGGATGCTCGACGCCGCGGGGTTCTGGCTCGTCCACAGTTCGTCAGCGACGCTCGAGCCTTCCTCGGCGACGATCAGCTTGACGAGCGCCGAGGTGTCGAAGTAGAGGATCAGCGGCGTTGCTCTGCGACTAGCTCTGACACCGATCCGCTGGCTTTGACCTTCCCCGGGGGCGTGCTGCGCGGTCCGGTCGGCGGTGTCACAAGACCGCGCCGGACGAGATCATCGAGCGGATCGACGGCACCGACGGCAGACAGCCGCGCGATGGGCTGGCCGCGGCGCGTCACGAGCACCTCAGCGCCGCCATGAACGTGCTCCAGATGCTCGCTGAGGCGATCGTGAAGCTCACGCACCCCAACCTCATAGGTCTGCGACTGTAGCGTCATACACTGATCCTAGCAGCTACATCGGGCTTCGCTGCTGGACTGGCGCGAACCCTGCGGGCCGCGTTTGCGAGCGTTCACAACTACGCCTCATATCCGCAACTAGCGTGAGCGGCAACAGCGCGCGAAAACTTGTTGTCGCGCGCGGGCCGCAGCTCGCAGTCCTCCATATAGGCCCCGCTTTCCGCGCGGCCTGAAAAGCACAGAACGGAGGACTGATGAACACCAACCAAGCACCCAAAGCCCGTGGCCGGCGCGGGCTCGCTCTCCTGGCGATCTCGGCGCTCGCCGCGCTCGCCGTCCCAGCCACCGGCTGGGCGGACTCGATGACCCTCGCCGTGCCCGCCACACCCGTGCAGGAAATCGGCGGGCAGGTCAGCTGGAGCGCCTACAGCGAAGAGCCGACTCTCGCCGTCGTCGCAGCGAACAACCCCGGAGTGCCCTGCGCGTCCACGCCGGCAGCCGACCAGGGCACCACGCTCACGCCCGGCCACATCTTCGAAGGCGGAAACGTCGGCGACTGGAGCGGCTCGACAGGCTTCACTCCGCCGACCCCCGGCGCCTACATCCTCTGCGGCTGGCTGGAGGAACCCGCCGGGCTGATCGAAACCGACGGCGGACCGATCACAGCCTCAACCTCGCTGCAGGTGCAGGTTCGGCCCCCGGTGATCTCGCTGAAGCTCAGCCTCCCAAGGGCACCGCAGCCCGGCCGGCCGTTCGCGTTGTACCTCACCGCCACGAGCGAAGTGCAGCGGCACGTCGTCGTTGAGGGGATGGCCGCATCCAAGCACGGCTGCCCGATCAACTCCAGCGTCGAAAGCGACCAGCAACTGATCGACCAGGACGTGACCGGCGGGCCGTGGCGGCTGGCCAGCAACATCGAACCGCTGCGCCGTGGCACCTACATCTTCTGCGCATGGGCGGACCCGACCACCGACGACGGCTTGGAACCGCAGGCCACCGCCTCGCTGACGGTCCATGTCGGCACCCCGGCGCCGCCAGCACGTCCCCGCAAGCGACACCGCCGCCCCCGTCGTCATGCGTAGCCGCCGCCTAGCGTCAGCTCGCGCGCGTGTGGTAGCTGTGCTCGCGTCCGCCCTGGTGATCGCGCTGATGGGTCCAGCCGTGGCACTCGGCGAGCGGCCGGCGACGCGCACCGAGTTCGCGGCGATCAACCGTCTGCTCGCGCCGAGCGAGCAGAGCCTGCGCGTGCGCCTGGATTGGGTGAAGGTGAGCACCCGCGGCCCGTTCGCGCTGGCCTACCTCAGCGGCAAGGGCCAGGTCAGCGCGATCGTGCTGCGCGGCTCCGGGCGGCGTTGGCGCAGCCTCGGCGCGATCTCCGATGAGGGGCTGCGCTGCGCGGCCTCGTTCCCCCGCCGGTCGTCGCCGACCTTCACCTAGAGAAGTTCAACGAGGGGCCGCACCCCTGCGAGGCGTGAGGGTGCGAGCCCGTGGGCCGGTGTCAGCCAGCCTGGACGATGTGCCGGGTCTCGCTGTCGATGAAGCCGTGGAACATACAGCCCTCGGCGGTGATCCGCTCGACGTAGACCTCCTCGCCGCAAGCGTCGCCCCGGTGCCAGGTTCTGCTCTCGAACGATCGGCCGTCGGCGCTGAGCCTGGCTTCGATCGGACGGGCGCGACCGGCGAGTACCTCCTCAGTAGGCACGCGGCCATAGGAGAGCCCGACGACCCTGAGCTCCCGGCCAGCGTTCGGCGACCAAACCGCGTCGCCCAAAGTCAGGCTCGATACATCGGGGGTGGTGCTCACGCTCATCGCTCTTCGTCTCCTTGCTTTCGGGGGTGGGCGGGACACACGTCTAGCTCTGCTCGCCTGAAAGGGCAAGTCCCCCGCTTCGCCGCCTCGCTGGCAGGGGACTTGACCTTTCTCAGAGGTCGACTACACCGACATGCAGCGCGCATGTGAGGACGCGCCAGCGACCTCGCCCGCATACAGGACACGCGAGGCATGGCTCCCGATTCTGAGCCGCCTCAACGCCGACGCCGACGGCCTCGATTTGATCGGATGGGATGAGCCCGACGAGCAGGAGCCTGTGACGATCACACTCGACGGCACGATGATCCAGGCCCTGGAAGCCGACGCCGATCATTGGGTCTGGACTTCCGAACAAACGCGGACGGAAACCGCGGCGGGGCGCCAGCTCGCCGCGCGAAACGCCGCAGCGATCGAGCAGCTTCTCGAAAGCCTCGGCGAGCGCCCCGCACCACTGATAATTCCGGCGGCAGCCATCCCGCTCCACGAAGCCGTCCCGGCGTGGCGGAAGAGATCAACATAGGAATGGACCTCCGCGAGTCCGGCCGGAGGCTCACAGCAATCTGCGATCTGCTCGATGTGATCGGCTGGAGCAACGACGAAGAACCCACCGGCGACGTTGACGCCACCGCGCACGCGAGCGTGGTGAAGGATGTCACCCCGCCGCTGATCGACACGCTGAACGCGACGGTGCGCGAAGCGGACGACGACTACGCGGAACGGGCCAAAGCCGAAAGCGAGCTCCGCCTCCTCACCCCCGTCCACACACAGGCGTGCGAGGCAATAGGCACCGCCGCCTGATGATGTCCGGCATGGGCAAGGTGGGGTAGGCTTCTCCGACAGTGGAGGCTTTCGAGTCTTTCGTCGCTGTGGCGCTCGAAGCCGACGACTTCGTGGTCTCCGGTGGCGTGAAGTTCCGCGTCAAGCTCCCGACTCGCAAGGCCGCCTACACCGAGGAACAAACCCACGGCTACGAGGTCGATCTCGTCGGCGCCCGCGCCGACCGTCTTGTGCTCGCGAGCGTGAAGTCTGCCTTTGGCTCCCGCGGTGTTGTCGCCGAGCACGTCACCGGCGAAACCTCAAATCAGGCTGCGAGTCGCCGCTACCGGCTCCTGAATGACAAGGCCGTGCGGTCGCGCGTCGTAGCTGAGGCGGCCAAGCGCTACGGCTACCGCATCAATCAGGTGCAGCTTCGCCTCTACGTCGGGCGCTTCTCCGGCCGCAAGGCCGGCGCGCACGAGCAGCGAGTTCGTGCCTGGGCGACAAAACAGCGCGTCGGGGGCGGCCGGATCGAGGTCATTGACGTCCACGACGTTGTCCGAATCGTGCGCGAGGCCGCTGGCGACACGCAGTACCGCGACAGCTCGGTCCTGGTCACGCTAAAGGCACTAAACGAGGCTGGCCTGATCGTCGGCTAGGGCAGCTCCGATGCCCGCTCAACCGAGGTCTTTACCCGACCATGTCTTTGAGCGTCTGCGGTAGGTCCGCGACGTCGTGCAGCGCGATCGTGTCATGGCGACCGAGCAGCTGAGACCGGCACAGCTCGTGAACCCACTGCCTCTCGGTCACCACGATGTCGCAGTGAACCGTCGCGCACGCGAGGTAGGCAATGTCAATCATGTCGTTGGACTCCCATGTGTTCGCTGGGTTGCGGTGGCGCTCTAGCCTAAGTCGCAGCGCTGCATCTCGCGTTGGCATCTCAGCGATGAAGTTGCGCGCCAGCGGCAATAGCTCTATGAGCAACCTACCGCCGTCCTCTTGCGAGAGGTCCGGGCGGACCAGGCCGATCGGCCCCAGCGCGTCTCGGGGCAGCCCGGCTCTCTTCAGCGCCCAGTCGATGTTTTCCCAAATCTCCACGACGGCACTGACAGCGAGCACCGCCTCGCCCATCTCCGGCGACCTAGCGTCCCGCTGCCGGCCAGCGGCCAGCACCTCCTCACCGTGGCGATACAGATCACCGAACTCCCGGTGACCCCGACCATAATCATCAAAACCGGGCGGGCGGTTAGCGAGGTGCGCCAACTCGATCGCGAGGTCGAGAGCCTCCCGCGGCACGTTGGGATTCAAGCCCGAAGCGTGAGCAAACCCCCAGCCAAGTGCCGGGTACGGAGCCCGAGGAAGATCCACCTCCGCCAGCCGAGAGATCACAGCGTCGAGCTCGCTGTTGCACAGGTCCGGCGGACGCGCCAGCGTCCGTCCGCGCGAGAGTTCGAGCATCGTCTGCGCCAGGCGTCGGCGCCGGCTGAGATTTCCGGCCCTCCAGGTCTCGATGTAGTGGCCGACCGACAGCGGGAACTCCACAAGTTCCATCGCCACGCAATTCCGTGCTACATCCAGCGCGGCTCGGAAGCGCTCGCCTCCCGGTCGTCCGTGCATCGCGCGCCCGAGATCGATCCACTTGGCCTGGTCGAGGTAGATCGTGACCATGCCAGTGATGCTCGCACGCTCGCAAGGGCCGGTCGTGATTTCTAGCTGTGGTCGGACACGCTTTCGGCGTGTGTCAGAGCATGCCGTCGAGCGCCGGGACGAGCTGGTCGAGCGTGGGGATGACCTTCGTGCCGAGACGCTGCGGCAGGCGCGCGGCGTTTGCGAGGCTGCACGCGTGCCTGTCGGTCACTACCACGTCGCAGTAGGGGATCGCCACGCTCAGAGCATCGAAGTCGAAGATATCGTTGGGCTCCCAGCGGCTCTGCGGATTACGGTGAGCGGCGGTCAGCAGCGATATCCAAGCGTCAGCGCTCGGCATCGAATCGGTTAGCCGACGCGCCCTGTCGATGTCCTCAGTGAGTTCGGCAACCAGGTCCACGTGGCGGTGGGCGTGACAGGCTTCCTGGAACGCGTTGACGAGCTCAAACGCCAGGAAGCGTCCCGCGACCACATCGCGCACACGGTCGCGATACTCCGGGTGGGCGACGAGCCGCTGCGCCAGTTCTCGCTCGCCTTGCGCGCGGTCCTCGGCTATCTGGCGAGCAACGGTCGGATCCCATCCGCGCGCTCGCATCGCCGCAACCTCCCGCTCGCCCGTGGGTCCGCGCAATACATCGCGTGTGACCTGGAGGTCCGCAGCGCGCGAGACCGCGTCATACGCAGCCGGACCGCCAGCCCATTCCTGCCGCACCCGGTCAGTGACGTCGCCCTCCTCCTCGGAGTGTACGGTCAGGCCGCCGCGCCTGCCGAAGGCTTGAATGGCACCCAAGCCGAGAAGCGGCGCGCTGGGGAAAACGGAGGGCGTACCGAGGAGCTGCGCGAGCGCGGCGTCTAGCTCGACCCGCATGACGCTCGACCGGGGCATGACGCACACGAAGCCGCTCAACTCCTCCATGAGGCTCGCCAAGTTCGAGCGCCGTCCCGCGTCGCGAATGCCGTCGACCTCCATGTAGTGCGCCGCCGAGAGCGGAATGACCACGCTCCCCCTGGCGCCCCGCAGCGCTTTAAGCGCCTTCTTGTAGCGCTTACCGTTGGTGTGTCCAGTCGCAGCCTGCGCCAGATAGATCCACTGATTCATGTCGAGGTACACGAGCGGCCTATCGCCATCGGACCTCAACAGCGACGACGGCCACGCATACTGCGTCTGCGGCCGGTCGAGGCCAGGGCGCAAAGCCCGGCGGGTAGCGACTGAAGGCATACCACCCAGCGTAGAAGCCGCGGGCGACGACCCCTCGCCTGTAGGCTGCGCTCAGGATGACCACAGCGCTTGACTTCCGTGGCTTGGACGCGCCGATCGTTCAGGCGGGGATGGGCGCCGTAGCTCGTTCCGAGCTCGCCGCCGCCGTGTCGGAGGCCGGCGGGCTCGGAACGATCGGCGGCGCCCGCGGACGGATCGTGCAGGAGCTCGCCGCCGCGCGAAAGCTCACCGGCCGACCGATCGCGGTGAACCTCGTGCTGCCGCTGCTGCGCCCCGGCGACGTGCAGGCAGCGGCAGAGGCCGACGCGATCGTGACCTTTTGGGGAGAGCCGCGGCGGCTTGCCGCTGGCACCTGGGTCCATCAGTGCGGCTCGGTCAAGGAGGCACAAGCGGCCGAGGCGGCGGGCGCCGATGCGGTGATAGCCCAAGGTGTCGAGGCCGGCGGTCACGTTCGCGGCAGGACGCCGCTGCTCGAATTGGTCGAGAGCGTGCGGGCCGCGGTCAAGGTCCCGGTGCTCGCGGCAGGCGGGATCGTTGACCCGTCAGGTGTGCGCGAGGCGCTGGATGTCGGCGCCGTTGCTGCCGTCCTGGGCACGCGCTTCCTGCTCGCTGAGGAGAGTCGCGCGCACCCCGATTACAAGCTGCGCTGCCTACAGGCTGACCGCACGATCCTCACCGAGCTGTTCGGGCTCGGGTGGGCCGAAGCCCCGCATCGCGTGGTCCCGAATGCTGCGACCCGCCGCTGGCTCGGCGATCGCAACTCGCGCGGGCCTGGATGGATCCGGCTCGCCAACCGCCTCGCCTCACCGCTCGTGATGCGCGTGCCGGAAGCGCTCCAGGATCGCGGGCTTGCGATCCAGCGCCCAGCACTCCCGTTCCTCGGCCCGCCGATGGCTCTGGACGATGGGCCCGCGAGCCTCGTGGACTCGGGACCGCTGTACGCGGGCGCGAACGTGACTCGAATCTCGGAGATCCTTCCCGCCGCGCAAGTAGTCAACGACCTGACCCCGTAGCTAATGGCCCGCGTATCGCCGCGCTACCTTCCCAGCGACCGCCGAAACCGGGATAGAGTCCCCGCTGCAGGCACGCGCGGCGGCCACGACGAATCAGTAGGTCGAACAGCAAACGAGCGAGGAGGAGCGGGGACATGGCGGATGGCTTGGCGTGGGACGATCTCCCAACTGACCTAGAGGCGCCCGAAGCAACAATCAAGCGGAAGAACTTCGACGGTCTCGCGATGTGCCTCATCAGAATGCAAGCTGGTGGGAAGACCGACGAACTGTTTGCGGGGATGCCCGACGATCGATGCCAATGCGCGCATTGGGGCTACATCATCTCCGGCACCATTCGAGTGAACACCGCCGACGGCGCCCGTGACTACACGGCCGGTGAGACCTACTATTGGGCGCCTGGCCACAACCTCGAGGTCGTCACCGACGTTGAATATTTCGAGATCTCAAAGGTCGAGGACTACGACGTCCTGATGGAGCACTGCAGGCGAGGGCTCGCAGCAGCGGCCGAGGCGGCTGGGTAACGAGGGCGTCGCGATGACTTCGGCTGACGCTCACGACGCCCCAGCTACAGCAGACCCTGAGTACGCTCTCAGCTCCTCCGCAGAGGACGAGCACGACCGACTCAGCCGCCAATCCGAGCTTCACCAGCCTTTCACGCGCCGCCTGCTCCAGCGAGCGGGAATCGAGCCCGGAATGCGAGTCCTTGACGTCGGCTGCGGACCGGGCGATGTCAGCTTCCTGGTGTCCGAGCTGGTGGGCGCGGAGGGCACGGTGGTCGGGGTCGAGCGTGACGAGCAGGCAGTCGCGAGCGCCCGCCGACGGGCCGCCAAATCCGGGATCGGCAACGTCGAGTTTGTATGCGGCGACTTCCGCGCGGTAGAGATCGACGGCGGCCCGTTCGACGCTTTGGTCGGGCGGTTCGTGCTCCTGTACCAAGCCGACCCCGCGGACGCTGTCCGCAGGGCAGCACGCCATCTGCGGCCCGGAGGCATAGTCGCCTTCGCAGAACTCAACCTGCCGATCGGCTCGGCGGTCCCGGAGAGAGCTTTCGCGGACTGGCCGCCGACTCCCGCGTCTGAACAGGTCAACAAGTGGATGTACGAAGCGTTCGCCAAGCTCGGCACGCAGCCGGACATGGGTACGCGCCTACTTGAGATGTTCGCTCAGGCCGGCCTGGAGCCAAGTCCGAACCTGGAGACAGAGTTCGCGGTCGTCGTCGGCGAGGACGCGATCAGCCACACCGTCGAATTCGTCAGCAGTCTTCTGCCAGCGATCCTGGGCGCCGGGATCGCTACTGAGGAGGAGGTCGACATCGACACTCTCGCCGAGCGCCTGCGTGCCGGCGCCAGCTCGGCCGGGCGGATCAGAGGCTGGCCCCCCGCCATCGGCGCATTCGCGACCAAGCCGCGGGTAGCTTGAACCTCACCAACAGCGATGACCCCGAACCCGTCCTCGGAAGGCGTAGAATGGACCTGGAGTTTTGGACAACGACCCCCATCCGTTGTCCAAAACCCCCGGTAAACCGCCGGAAAAAAACGGTATCGGCGAGGTGTTGGACGGCACAAAAGCCCTGCAAATGGGCAGGTTTTGGGGTGCATCTCAGTACGCCTGAAAATCGTGGTGTCCTCGGTTCGATTCCGAGTCTCGCCATTCAGAAGGCGCTGCGAATGGGCATGCTTTGCATGTTCGGTCGCAAATGGCTTATCTGTGCGGTATCGAAAAGGGGTGCACTTTCAACCGGCCTTGACAGGAGAACCGAACTTCATGGCGAGCCTCGAATCAAAGGTCGGAATCGTGATGTCCTGAAAACGAGTTCTGGACGGTTCGAGCGGCCCCGCATGAGCGCACCTGCCAGCGCTCCCGCGGGAGCAGGCCGCTCGCCGCGGCGAGAAGCACCCGGTCGCACCGTCGCAGTAGCGAGTGCGACGCGCCACGGCGCGGGGCTTTCGACCCCTACAGGCCTCATCCACGAGTACATGATCGCCGACTAACGCCGGCCGATCGAATAAATGCGCCCCACAGGGAGGAGCCCGACTGGTGCGAGGCAGGCGCACCTCGCGGCCAGCGTCGCTGAGGAGCACGTATGCACCGACGCGCCGGCGAAGGTGCATCCGTACGTGGGCGCACCATGGCCCCATGGCTGCGGCCACCATCGTCGCAGCAGCCAGGGAACGTCGAAGAGGAAGCCATGACGGGCCTCGTCCTCGGTCACTGCCCTGTTGCTGCTCTTCTGCGAGTGGTCTAGGCGGCGCGGCTCTGCTCCGGCCAGACGCCGCTCTGGATGCGCGCGTAGAGCGTGTCGGGGGCGAGGTCCGCACCGCCCGGCCAGCACACCGTGCCCGTCTCACGATCGACCATGACCTGGGCGAAACCCTCGGGCGTGCGGGCGCGCTCGAACACGGGACCGCGCATCCGGCCGAGCACCCCCACCTCGCCGCGGACACCGTCGCTGAACGTCAGGCGCAGGACTCCGTGCCCGGGAACGCTCACATCGACTATGTCCGGCGTAAGCCCGATCATCGCAGTGGCTCGATCTCTTTCAGTGTCGCACCTTCGCGCGCCAGACGCCAGTTGTCCTTGAGCTCGTCGGCGTGCATCTCAGCCCACGCGAGCGCGAGCCGCAGCTCGCGTCGAGGAAGGTCGCTGGCGATGACCTCCAGCGTGTCGATCCGTATCTTGGCGGTGCGCTCGGCCGCTCGAGCGTGGAAGTGGGCAGGCTCGTGATCATCGAAGTACATCGTGATCGTCAGTCCGAAGAAGCGGCTGATCGTCGGCATCTGCGGAATACTGCCCCCGCATCCGGTCGGCCTGCGTCGCGGGACGATTCTCGCAAGACGACGGCTTGGCGCCTCGTCGCTTGATCAAGGAAAGTGGACCACAGCGCGGGGCCCGAGGATGTTGAGATGGTCGACTACCACTGAGACCCACACAAAGACCACATCATGAGCAACGACACGATCACGCCCCCTATCCACCCCGGCGAGCTGCTGATGCTCGCGTATCTGCAGCCACTTGAGATCATCCAGCATCGCTTGGCGGTGGCGATCGGCGTTCCACCGCGACGAATCAACGAGATCGTCCACGGCAAGCGGCGCATCAGCACCGACACCGCACTGAGGCTCGCCCGGTACTTTGGAACCAGCGAGCGCTTCTGGCTAAACCTCCAGGATCGTTACGACATCGAGGTCGAACGCGACCGCCTCGGCCCAGCGCTCGAGGAAATCCAGCCGCTCGCGCACGCCTGAGCCGCCTCGTGCCGCCATTTTTTGGGACCCTGCGCAACTCCCCCGGCAAGACCATGCGGTTGGTCGGGCTGGATGTCGTGCCCGGCTCGCGCGTTCGGCCCTCAGCGCGCGCAGGCGCGCCTTGGCTCGCGGCGGTGCCCGTGGTCGCCTCAGAACGGCGCTTGTGGCAGCTCGACCCTTCCCGCGGGCCAATCCGCTGCGCTCGTGAGCGGCTTCCACATCGCGCATAGGGGCATCTCGATCACGCCCGAAGGCTGCCGCGCGAAGGCCGGCTCTTGGATGAGCTGGAACCCGAACTTCGCGTATAGGCCGATGTTGGCCGGCAAGCAGAAGAGCATCGCGCGCTCGGCGCCAAGCTCACTGGCGATCTCGAGCACGCGCTCGATCAATACGCGCGCGAGACCGCGTCCGCGAGCGGCGCGAGTGACGATCACGCCGCCGATACCTGCCACCTGAATCGACGCGTCAGCCACTCGAACCTCGGCGAGGACAAGCCCGGCCATCGCAACCAGACCCCCTGCGTCATCGCGTAGTCCGACGCTGTGACTCTTCGCTCGCCACTGGAGCGCTTCGCCGACGCCGCCCCACGGCTCGGGCTCTCCCGCGACGACCTGCTGCCAGTCTCCGTCGCTGACTTTCTCGAGCTCAACCACTCGCACCAGATCCACGATACCGGCCGCCGGTGGCAGCTCTCCTAGACCCGGACGATCACCTTGCCGGTGTTGCCGCCGGTGAACAGCAGGTTGAGCGCCTTGGGCGCGTTTTCCAAGCCCTCGACGACGTGCTCGGAGGACTTGATCTTGCCTTCTGCCAACCAAGTTGCCATCTCTTCGCGCGCGGCCGGTAGCCGGTCGAAGTAGTCGAGGATCAAAAAGCCCTCCATGCGCCCGCGCCTGATGATCAACGCGGAGGTGTTGAAGACGCCGCGTGCGGAGCTGCGATCGTTGTAGCTCGCGATCGCCCCGCACAGCACGATCCGCCCGCGCAACGCGAGCTGGGCGAGGCACGCGTCGAGGATCTCGCCGCCGACGTTGTCGAAGTACAGGTCGATGCCCTCGGGCGCCGCCTCGCGCAGGCGTGCCGCGACATCCTCGTTCTTGTAGTCGATCGCCGCGTCGAAGCCGAGCTCCTCGACTATGTACGCGCACTTCTCCGGCCCGCCCGCGATCCCGATCACCTTCGCCGCGTTCTTGATCTTGGCGATTTGGCCCACCGTCGAGCCGGTCGCGCCGGCCGCGCCGCTGACGACCACGACGTCGCCCTCCTTGACCTTGCCCACGTCGAGCAGACCGAAATAGGCGGTCATGCCCGTGATCCCGAACAGGCTGAGCGCCAGCGTCGGCGGGACGCCCCCGGGCAGGCTCTGATACCCGCCAGCTTGGCTTGCCAGCACGTAGTCCTGCCAGCCCGTGAAGCCGAACACGAGATCGCCCGGTGCGTAGTCCTCGCTCTTGCTCTCCACGACCTCAGCGACGCCGCCGCTGCGCACCACTTCGTCGATCGCTATCGGCGGCAGGTAGCCGGGGAGGTCGTCCATCCAGGTGCGGATCGTCGGGTCGATCGAGATGTAGCGCACCCGGGCGAGCGCCTCGCCGTCGCCCGGCACGGGCACCTCGATCTCCTCCATGCGGACGGTGCTCTCGTCCACCATTCCCGATGGACGCTTCGCCAGCACCAGGCGGCGGTTGTGGTCGCTCATCGAATCTATCCCCTCTCGTACGCGTCGAGGTGCCGGCCGGCACCGACATGCATCCTAGGCCGACGCGGCGATTCCCGGCCGTCCGGCCGGCCGCCCGGGGCGCCAACGCCGACCGGCGGCAGCGGCGCTCGGGTCCGGTGAGCGTCCGGCGACCGGCGCCCCGGGCCGCAGGACCCTCAGGCGAGGAGCCTGGCCTTCGCCCGCTCGAACTCCGCGTCGGTCAGCTTGCCTCGGTCGTGCAGCTCGGCAAGCTTGGCGAGCTCGTCTACGGGACTGCGCGATCCGCCCCCGCTCGCCTCGAAGCGCCGGAAAGCATCAGCCTGAGCTCGATCTTGCTCGCGATGTTCGTGCATCGTGTGACCACGAACGAGTAGATAGGCGAGCACGCCGATGTACGGGACGATGATGATGAACAGCATCCAGAGCGCCTTGCCCCAGTTGGACAGATCACGGCTGCGAAAGATGTCGAACACAACGCCGACCGCGACCCATAGCCACAAGAACAAGATCGCGAACTCGAGGACCGTTAGCAGCGCGTCCCCGAAGGTGTAGGTGGCGAGCACTCTCGGCATGCCGGACGAGCCTACTCGATCGCGCGATCCACGATCCACGCAGCTCGAAGAAGTACGAGGTCACTGGCTCGACGCCGTTTAGCTTCCGCGCGACAGCGACTGCTCCTCGTGCACGCTCGCGGGCCGGCCGCGCCGGGCATAGGCGCGGCCGAACCCACAATCGAGCCGCTGTCAGCGCGACCTCCGTCGAGTACGACGTGAGCGTGGAATACGACGGCTGCTACAGGCCCAGTCGCCGCCCGCGTTCATCGGCGGCCCGACGATGCTCGACGTCCACGGGAGCTCCGTCACGAACCCGCCGTACATCGTGTACGGGTGCTTCAACACGCTTTGACGCGGCCGCACTCGGCGGCGAACGAGCTGCCACGAGCGGCGCGACGCACACGGGAAGGCACACCGAACGAGCTGCCACGAGCGGCGCGACGCACACGGGAAGGCACACTCTTTCACTTCAGCGATGTCCAGCTGTATTCCCACTCGCCCTGATCCCACAGGGCGCCCACCCCGTTGACGCCCTTGCCCTCGACGTTCGGCTCCTTGTCCCAGTCGAACGGGATCGCGGCGGCATCCTCGCAGATTTCTTCGTCGATCTTGGCAAACGCCTTCGCGCGGGCTTCCCTGCTGACTATCAGTTCGGCCGCCGCGATCGCATCGTTGATTTTGGGGACATTCGTCTGGCCCCAATTGGAGTTGCCGGTTTCATCGATGTGCCTGCCGCTGAACGTGATGTCGAGGACCGCTTGGGGGTCGGCGAAGTCGGCGACCCAGCCGACGCTTGGACATACTGTGACCTCTTCTTTTGGCACGTTGCAGTACTTCGCGTACATCGTCGCGTCTTCATCGAGCGTGAACTTCGTGGCGAACCCGAGCGACTTGATCGTCGAGTTGACGATTTCGGCATCCTGTTCGGCGGGGCTGCCTCTCGCGCCGACGATCGTCACCGTTTCGCCGCCCGTGTATTTGCCGCTCGGGTATCCGGCGAGCTTCATGTACTTTTCCGCGATCGCCATGTCCCCTTCCGGGTGCTCGTCGAAGTCCAATTTCGGACCCGCGGCGCCGCCCGCCTGTTCATACCCGGGGATCCCCGGGTAGAGGAAGTGGGTGCCGACGTTCGAGACGAGCTCCCCTCCGCGGGCGCGAACCATCGCGACACGATCCAGGGCAGCCCACAGCGCCTTGCGCAGGTCGATGCTCTTGAACGGTCCGAGCTTGTTGTTGACCCCGATGTAGTGCGAGCCCGCGCCGGGCGAGATCTCGAGCTGTTCGGGGTATTTTTCGGCGGCTTCGCGCACGGTGGTCTGCGCCGGCGGCGTGTTGAGGACGACGCCCGTGCCTTCGAGGGTCTGGCGTCCGAGTACGGCGCTGACTCCGCCGATCTTGATGTCGATTTCGTTCAGACACGCGGGCCGCACGGGATCGGAGCTGGGACTCCAGTTGGGGTTGCGCACGAGCGTCGCCGAGCCACCGGGCACATAGCCGATCCCCAGCACCCTGCCTTCGGCGTTGTTCTTCAGCATGTACGGTCCGGTGGCCACCTCGTAGTCGGCGTAGTCGGATGGCTTGTTCCTGTCGAACTTGGCGGCATATTCCTTGGGCACCGGCGCCGACAGCGGAAGCGACAGGGCATCCGCGACGATCGCGGCCTTCGGTTCGGTCAGGTGGAAGACGATCTCGTGCCCGTTTGGCGTTTCGATGCCCTTGATCGGTCCACCGTCGGCCGTCGGGGCGCCTTCGACCGATTCGAAGTACGAGTGGAAGTACGGGTTCGCGACGTTCGGGTTCGCGCCGCGCTCGATCGCATACGCTACGTCTGCGGCCGTGACTTCCCGGTCGACCGGCGGGCTGAAGCGGACGCCTTCGCGCAGGTGGATCGTGAGGGTCTTGCCCCCGTCCGAGACTTCCGGCTCGCCGGCGGCCATCAGCGGGCTTGGGTCGGTCTCGGTGTTCGGCTTGAACATGTAGAGCGGGCTCTGCGTCGCATACACGACCGTGTAGTCCTGCGAGTAGTAGGCGATGCCGGGATCGAGGTGTTCGAAGTCGCTTTCGTCGAGCACGTTCAGCCTGCCGCCCCGCTTCGCGCAGCTCAGCGACTCGCTCGCCGGGCTTTTGTAGCCGCCGGAGCTCAGCGGGTTTGCGAGGCTGACCGTGCCGCGCGCGTTCGAACTGCCGGAGCTCGAGGAGCCGCACGCCGCGAGCAGCAGCGAAGCCAGCCCGATCACCGCCACCGCGCGGGCGCAGTTCGGGAATGGCAGGTCCGGCTTTCCTTTCGGGCGGGGCACGGCGGGAACGCGGGCTCTGGTCAGCCGATCGGGAGTGCCGCGCCGGGCGGCGACGGCGCTCTTTCCCGGCGCACGTCGATCGGAAAGCCGCCTCGCGCCGGGGCCCTGGCGACGCCGGCGGCTCCCGGCGCGACCTCGCGACCAAGAGACTCGGCGCCCGACCGCCCGTGGAGTAGGCCGTTGCTCGCGCGACATCGCTCACACGCGCTCTGGGCGGCGCCCGCGGTCCCGGTCGGGCTGGCCGCCGAGCCGGAGCGGCGGCCGCCCGCGAGCGCCGACAGCGTGGCCGCCACCAGCACCGCGAGGACGAGCACCGAGATCGCAGCCGGGACGGCCCCGAGCGATCGACCAAACCAGCGGCGCCAGAGGTGTCCGGCGGTGGTGAGCCAATTGCGCCTGGCGCGGGACGCGACGCTCTCGACGAGCTGACGCTCCAGGTTCCCGAACGCGTTCACGAGACCTCCGCCAGGCGCCGGCGAAGCCGCTGCAGGCCCCGATGCACCCGCTGGCGCACGACGACCTCTGAGCAGCGCAAATCCATGGCGATCTCGGCATAGGAGCGTTCGTCGAGCACGCGCGCCCGGACCGCCGCCCGCTGGCCGGCGGGCAATTCCTCGAGCAGTTCCCGGAGTCGGCACGCGCCGCTCAGCGACGCGAGCTCCTCCACGCGAGCCAGGTCCCCGTCGTCGAGGACCACTCCGCGATGCCCGAGTTGCCGCCGTGCACGCGCCTCCACGCGCCCGCGACGGAGACTCGTGCGCAGCTTGTGCTCTGCGATCCCGAACAGCCAGGCGACGCCCGAGCCGCGCGCGGGATCGAACCGGTCAAGCGCCACTACGACACCCGCGAACGTCTCTGCGGTCAGATCGAAGGCGACCTCCGGCGAGCCCACGCGGCGAAGATGAAAGCTCGTGACCGCCGGCAGCCAGCGGCGATAGAAGAGCTCGAAGGCCGCGCCGTCGCCCCGGGCCGCCGCGAGCAGCAAGGCGCCGTCCTCAGGGTCTGCCCGCGAGTCCCTCATATCTCTTTCTTCGCGCCGCGCCCAATCGTGTGACACCCACATCCGTGCGTACAGCGCGAGTCGCCGGCGCGGGAGCCCTCGCGGGCTAGGGGGTTAGCACGACCTTCCCGGGCAACCCTCCGCGCTGCAAGCGCGCGTACGCCTCGCGGAAACGCTCCAGCGGCAGGGTCTCGGCGACCCGCACCGTCAACTCGCCCGCCGCGGCGGCAGCTGCGAGCTCGCCCGTCGCAGCGGCGTCGGGCTGGACCTGAACGGTCGCGGGAGCGATCCCCCGCGCCGCCTCGGGCACGGCGGTGGGCACCGAAGTCAGGAACGCGCCAGCGTCGCGAACGCACGCCATGGCCCGAGCCCCGAGCCCCACCGTGTCGATGCACGCGTCGACGCCGTCCGGCGCTTGTCCGCGGATCAGGTCCTCGAGCTCTTCGCTCGTGTCGAACGCCGCCTCGGCCCCCAGCCCGCGTGCGGCGTCTGCGTCGGAGTCGCGCACTGCCGCCAGGACCCGGGCCGCACGTCCCTTGGCGAGCTGCGTCACGAACCCGCCCACCATTCCGGCGGCGCCGCTCACGAGCACGACGTCGCCTTCGCCGACCGCGGCGGCATCTATGAGCAGTCGCGCGGTCAGGGCGCATACCGGGAGCGCGCTGCCCTCGGCGAAGCCAAGGGCGTCGGGCAGCGGCGCGAGGATCGCCGAGGGCACCGCGATCTGCTCAGCGAGCGCGCCGACTCCCATCCACGGCTGCGCGACGAACCCCAGCACCCGCCGGCCGTCGAGCGTCTCGCCGGCAAAGTCCCAGCCCTGGACCTGGGGAAAATCGGTGGCGCCGCCCATCGCAGCGAACGCTCCTTGCGCGGCCGCCAGGTCCCACGGCCCGAGAGACGCCGCGCGCACGTTGACAAGCTGCTCGCCATCGGCCGGGAGCGGGTCGGCGACCTCCGCGAGCTCGAGCGCGTCGGGCCCGGCGAAAGAGCTGAGGAGCACCGCGCGCACGCACGGAAGTCTCGCACACGCAGCGCGGCCGCGATCGTCGCAGGCCGCGATCGCGCTCAGCGCTGCAGGTAGGCGAGCACGGCCAGCACGCGCCGGTGATCGCCGGGTGTCTGCAGGAGGTCGAGCTTTCCGAGGATGCTCTGCACGTGCTTCTCAACGGCGCCGACGGTGAGCACGAGCGCCTCGGCGATGCCGGCGTTGGAGCGTCCCTCGGCCATCAGCGCCAGGACTTCGCGCTCGCGCGGGCTCAATCGCTGGAGCGGTCCGTCCTCGCGCCGGTGCGCAAACAGCTGGGCCACGACCTGCGGGTCGAGCGCCGTCCCGCCGCGCGCCACGCGCCGAACCGCCTCGACGAACTCGGCGACGTGCATGATCCGGTCCTTCAGCAGGTAGCCGACGCCGGCGCCCGGGTCCGCGAGCAGCTCCGTGGCGTACGCGCGCTCGACGTACTGGGAGACGATCAGGATCGCGGTCGCGGGGACGCGTTCGCGTGCGCGCAGCGCCGCGCGCAGCCCCTCGTCGCCGAAGTCCGGCGGCAGGCGGACGTCGACCACGGCGATGTCTGGTTCCTGCTCGACGACCGCGTGCACGAGCGACTCGCCATCGGAGACCGCGGCGACCACGTCGAAGTCGTTGTCGCGCAAGAGCCGGGCGAGGCCGTCCCTCAGCAACGTGAGGTCCTCGGCGATCACTACGCGCATGGCAGCTGCGCGCTCAGGGTGGTCGGACCGCCGGGCGGGCTCGCGAGCGCGAACGTCCCGTCGAGCGCCTCGACGCGGCTTCGCAGCCCTTGCAGTCCGCGGCCGCGGCCGTCGGCGCCGCCGAGGCCGTCGTCGACGATCTCCAGGCGCAGCAGCGAGCCGCGCCGAGCGATGCGAACCTGCACGCGTCCGGCACGGCTGTGCTTGGCGGCGTTGGCGAGCCCCTCGGCGCAGACGAAGTAGGCGGCGCTCTCGACCGCGGCGGCGGGGCGTGGGCCGAGCTCCACCGAGACCTCGACCTGCATCGGGCTGAGGTCGGCGAGCGATCGCACGGCTGCCTCGAGGCCGCGATCGGCGAGCAGGGGCGGGTGGATGCCGCGGGCGAGGTCGCGTAGCTCGCGCAGCGCCTGCTCGGCTCCGGTGCGGGCCTCGGCGAGCAGCTCGCGCGCCCGCGCCGGCTCGGCGGCATCGAGCTTCTGCTCCGCCATCCCAAGACTCATCCCGAGCGCGACCAGGCGGGCTTGCGCGCCGTCATGCAGGTCGCGCTCGATGCGTCGCAGCTGATCCTCCTGGGCATCCACGGCCCCGGCGCGCGTCGTCGTGAGCACGTCGATGCGCTCGTTCAGCTCGTGGTGGACGGGTGCGGTCAGGAAGACCACGCTCGCGTGGATCGCAAGCGGCACCGCGAGCCCGAGGACCGGCCACGCCGCCCAGAAGCGCCCGCCGCCCGCCGCTCCCCAGATGCCGGTCAAGAAACACGCCGTGGCGAGCCATACGCCGCCGTGGACCGCGAGCGCGAACGTCATCCGCGGCGCTCGCCAGGAGGCAGCGTGTCTGCGCAGCCAGCGCACCCACGCGTGCAGCGCCAGCATGTACGCGAGCGGGAGCAGAACCCAGACCGGCCAGAAGTCGCCGGCTCCCGTGAACGCCCATATCAGGACGATCCCGATCGACGTCTCGCCCGTGACCCACGCATGCACCGAGAAGCGGCGCGCTGCGCTCGCCGACCGGCGCGTGCGCCCGCGATCCTCGCTCGGGAGGCTCGGCACGCCGGGGTCAGTCGCTCCTGCCATCTGGATAGCCAGAAGCAGGGTGTCACGGGCGCGGGCGTCACGCCGCCTCGGCGACGCCGCCCATCGCGCTCGGCCTGCCACGCACGTGCGCCAGCCGGCCGAGCCAGCGCGGCAGGTACCAGTTCCACTCGCCCAGCAGCTTCATCGTCGCAGGCAACAGGACGCAGCGAACGACGGTCGCATCGAGCAGCACCGCGACGGCCAGCCCCACGCCCAGCTGCTTGATGTCGAGCGTGGGCAGCGAGGCGAAGATCGCAAACACCGCGACCATCACCGCGGCGGCCGCCGTGACGGTCCCCGCCGAGCTGGCGATCCCGCGAGCGACCGCCTCCGAGGTCGTGGCGCCGCCGTCGCGAAGCTCCTTTATGCGACTGACGATGAACACGTGGTAGTCCATCGAGAGCCCGAACAGCACCGGGAACAGGAACAGCGGGATCCATGCCACGACGGCGCCGCTGGAGTGAAAGCCGAGCGGGCCCTGCAGGTGGCCCTCCTGGAAGACCCACACGAGCACGCCGTATGCCGCTCCCACCGACAGGAGGTTCAGGGCGATCGAGGTCAGCGGGATCACGAGCGAGCGAAAGGCGATCAACAGCAGCACGAACGCCAGCCCGAGCACGAACCCAAACACGAGCGGCGCATGCGCCTTCAGCGCACGGTTGAAGTCGCTCGTGCTCGCCGCTTCGCCGCCGACGGCATAGCCGACGCCGCTGATTCGGCCGAGGGTGGCGGGCAGCACGCGCCCTCGCAACGTTTCCAAAGCCTTCTTCGACGCCTCGTCCTGCCCGTTGCCGGGCTGCGGGATGTCCACCTCGGCGACCGTGTGCGCGCGGTTGACGCGGGTCGTGATCGGCCCGCTCGCCTCGCCGCTCGCCAGTGCCCGCCGCTCCATCTCGGCGAGCCCGCGGCGCACCCGCGGCGAGTCGACGTCCGCCGCGCTGACCACCACCTGCGCGGGCTGCGCCGCGCCCGGGAACGCATCTTGGATCTCCTCGTAGGTGGCCGCGATCGGCAGTCCGCGCGGCATGTCGCCGGCGCTCAGGAAGCTCGTGTGCAGCTTCAGCGCCGGCAGCGCGAGCAGCACCAGCGCGGCGCTCGACAGGGCCACGGCGAGCCGCGGGTGTGCCAATACCGGGCCGAGCACCCGACCCCAGAGCTGCGGGTGGGCGCGCCGCTCGCGCGCTCGCACGAGCGCGCCCTTCTCGACTTTGTCGCCGAGCCTGCCCAGGAGCGCCGGGAGCACCGTCAGCGAGCCGAGCACCGCGGCGAACACGACGAGCATCGCGCCCACCCCGAGCGAGGTGAAGACCCCGGTGCCGGTGAGCAGCATCCCGGCCATCGCGATCATGACCGTCAAGCCGGAGACGAGCACCGCCCGTCCGGAGGTCGCGGCCGCGCGCCCCAGCGCGACGGCGCTCGTGTGTCCGCGGCGACGCTCCTCGCGCTCGCGCCTGATGTAAAAGAGCGAGTAGTCGACGCCGACTGCCATGCCCATCAGCAGCATCACCGAGCTCGTGGCTTCAGCCTGAGGGACGAGATGGCTGGCGAGCGCCGCGAGGCCGACCGCCGCCAGCACCGCAGAGAACGCGAGCAGCACCGGGATCCCAGCCGCGACGAACGCGCCGAACGCGGCCAGCATGATCATAAAAGTAATCGGCACGGACAGCTTCTCGGCGCGAGCGAACCCCTGCCCGTTGACCTGGCTGAGCGCGCGATCGGCGCTCGCCTCACCGAACTCGGCCACCGTGAACCCCGGGCTGCGGCGCTGGACCAGCGCCACGGCGTCGAGCACGGGCTGGACGCGATCTTCGGCCGTCCGCGAGCTGCCCCGGATCGAGAACTGCACGAGCGCCGAGTGGCGGTCCTTGGAGATCTGGCCCCGCTCGCCGGTCCTCAACGGCGAGCGTACGTCCTCGACCTGCCCCGTCGCAGCGACGCGCCTGCTCACGCGCTCCACGACGCTCGCGAAGGCGGGCTCGCCCACGGTCAGCGTGTCGCTGCGGACGAGCACCGACTCGTTCGCGGCCTGGTCGACCCCCGCGCGTTCGAGCGTCGCCTGCGCGCGCGCGGACGCGCCGCTTCCCTGTTCGGATTCCCTGATCGTGACCACGCCGACGGCCTGGCCGAGCGCCGCCGCGGCGAGCACGAAGCCGAGCCAGCCGAAGGCCGCCTTCTTCCAGTTGGCCGCCGCCCATCGCGCGGCGTGCGCTGCAAGGTTCATCGCTGCTCCTCTCGTAGGACTGCAGTGCGAGCAGCGTCGCGGCCGGCGATCCCGCGCGCAATGGAGAGACCTGGCCTTTCGATGGGCCAGCTAGCTGGCGTGTGCGCTCACGCGCCGAGCAGGTCGCGCCGCTGGAAGGCGGCGAGCGCGGCGAGCGCGGCTGCCGCGCCGATCGCGATCATCACGGCGGCGGCCGCCGCGCGGAACGGCTGCTCGGGGACGAGCCCGATGTGGGCGAAGGGCGTCACGTCGATGAGCCACCTCGGCGCGCCCAGCAGCGAGCCGACCAGCTGCCACAGAAAGCTGACGCTGACGAGCCCGTAGGCGATCGGCGCGCCCGCGCGGGGAGCGACGGCGTAGGCGAGCGCCGCGATCCCTAGGAACAGCGTCGCGGTGGGCAGGGCGTTTGCGCCGGCTTCCAGCATCCGCCCGAGTGAGACGTGTGCGCCCGCCGTGTTCGCGCCAGCCCACGTGAACACGCCGGCCGTGAGCGCCATCGTGGCGGCGGCGCCGATCGCGAGCACAAGCGCTCCGGCGAGCCAGCGGCGGCGGCGCAGCGGCTGGGCGAGCAGGGTCTCGAGCTGGCCGTCCGCTTCCTGCGCTCGGGCGGCGCCGACCTGAGTGCACACGAAGAGGCTGACCGCGAGGATCAAGAAGATGAACAGGAACGCGAGGTAGCCGCTGGGCGTGGTGATCGAGCCCGTGCCGAGCTTTGCGATCTCCTTCCGGACGCTCTTGGTGACGTCCGCCGGCGAGATGCTCTTGGAGACCGTTCCGAGGATGTATGCGAACGCAGCCACGCCGCCCGTCCACGCGATCAGGGTTCCGCGCTGCTCGCGCAGCGCCTGCGCGGTCGCCGAGGACAGCAGCCGCAGGCGCGGATCCGCGCTGTCGCGGGCGGGGAGCACACCGGTGCCGACGTCGCGGCCGGCGGCGATCCGCGCGGCGGCCGCGAGCAGCGCGGCCGTCGCGGCGAGCGGCAGCAGCAGCACGAGTGGTCGGGCGCCGGTGAACGGGCGCAGCTGCTCGGCCCATCCGAGTGGAGTGCTCCAGCGCAGCCAGCCGAGCTCGGCGACGGTGTCCGCGAGCACCCGCGCCAGGAACAGCGCCGCGATGCTCGCGCCCCCGATCCCGAGCGCGACCCGACGGCTGGGCGCGAGCTGGCTCGCGAGCGCGCCGACGCCGACGCACACCGCCGCGACGGACGCGGTCGCCAACGCGAGGTAGGCGGACCCGCCGAGGGGCAGGCCGGCGCTGAGGAAGCCGGCGAGCTCCGCCAGCCACAGCAGCACGATCCCGGCGGCGATCGCGGCCAGGGCGGAGACGTTCACCATCCGGCGTCCGATCGCCCCGGCGAGCACGAGCTCCATGCGGCCCGCGTCCTCCTCGGCCCGCGATGCGCGCACGGCCGCCAGCAGCCCGAACAGCGCGGCCGCGATCGCCAGCACCCCGCCGACGCGCCACGCGGCGTAGCCGCTGACCGTCAGGACGTCGTGGGGCTCGCCGTAGAAGAGCCGTATCGCCTTGTTGGACGCGAACGCGCGGGCGAACGCGGCGCGATCGGAGAGCGTCGGGTACGCATCGCGGTAGCCGACCGGCTGGATGTAGGAATACGCGGCGAACACGTACGCGAACGCGATCGTGCGGACCCGCGCGTCCAGGAACGCGCGGCGCGCCAGCGCGAGCGCGGCGCCCGTGCGGGCGCTCGCCGCGGTGTCCCCGGGTGACGCCGGGCCCGTCGCGCTCGGCGCGGGCGCGTCAGCGCGGCCGCTCGACATCGCGCGCGGAGTCGTCGTAGTGATGCACGAAGATCTCCTCGAGCGACGGCTCGCGGCTCGTGAGCCGCGCGACCGGGTGCTCGGCGAGCGCGGCGATCAGCGGACCGATGCCGCCCGAGACCTCGAAGCGCAGCGCGTTGGGGCCCGCGCGCTGCACCACGACACCCGGCAGCGGTCCGAGCTCCGGCGCTCGACCTTCGAAGGTGACGTCCACGTGCTGGGCGCCGAGGTGGCGGAGCTCCTGCAGGGTTCCCTGATCGACGAGCCGCCCCGCTCGCAGGATCCCCACCCGGTCGCACAGCGCCTCGACCTCGCTGAGGATGTGCGAGGAGAGGAAGATCGTCTGTCCGCGCTGCTTGGCTTCGCCGGCGCACTCCCGGAAGGCGACCTCCATCAGCGGATCCAGGCCGCTGGTGGGCTCGTCGAGCAGCAGCAGCTCCGCGCGCGTCGCGAGCGCCGCGATCAGCTGCACCTTCTGGCGGTTGCCCTTCGACAGCGCCCGGATCTTCTTGCGCGTGTCGAGCTCGAAGCGCCGGACGAGCAGATCTCGATACGTCACGTCGGTGGCGCCGTGCAGGCGCGCCAGGAACACGAGCGTCTCCGCGCCGGTCAGCGAGGGCCACAGAAACGGCTCTCCGGCGACGTACGCCACCCGCCTGTGCGCGCTCACCGGGTCGCCCCACGCGTCGACGCCGAGCAGCTGCGCGCGCCCGTCAGTCGGGCGGTGCAGCCCGAGCAGCAGCCGGATCGTCGTCGTCTTGCCGGCGCCGTTCGGCCCCAGATAGCCGTACACCTCACCCCGCTCGACCGACAGGTCGAGGCGGTCGAGCGCGAGCGTCTCGCCGTAGCGCTTCGTCAGGCTCTCGGCACGGATCGCGCTCATCTGCGTTCGTAGACTAAGCCGATGCCAACGGCGACGCCGATCGAGATCGACGCGGCTCGGGTGCACGCGCTCACGCGCCGCGAGCTCGAGGCGCTGAACGCGCGCACGGCCGGCTCGGCGAGGATGTACGAGCGCGCCCGCGCCTCGCTGAGCGGGGGTGTCGCATCCTCCTACCAGCTGCGCGACCCGTGGCCGATCTACCTGGCAACGGGCGAGGGCGCGCGCGTCACGGGCCGCGAGACGATCGTGAAGATCTTCGGCTCCTACCACGGCCACCACGACGCGGTGATGGTCTCGATCGGCGTTCCCTACGAGGACATCGGCGATCGCGACGATCTCGCCTCGCTCCCCTATGGAGCGGGAATCCCGCGCGCGGTCAGCGAGCTGACCGTCGCCGTGCCGTTCAACGACGCCGAGGCGATGGAGCGGCGCATCGAACGCCTCGAGCGCGAACAGCGCAAGCCCGCGTGCGTGATCATGGAGGCGGCGATGATGAACCTCGGCGTGGTGCTCCCGCGGGAGGACTACCTGAAGCGGGTCCGCGAGGTCACCCGGCGCCACGACGTCGTGCTGATCTTCGATGAGGTCAAGACGGGCCTCGCGATCGCCGCCGGCGGCGCCACGGAGCGCTTCGGCGTGCGACCCGACATCGTGACGCTGGCAAAGACGCTCGGCGGCGGGCTCCCCTGCGGAGCGATCGGCGGCACCGAGCGCGCGATGAGCGTCGTCGAGGACGCCAGCGTCTACCAGGTCGGCACCTACAACGGCAACCCGCTGACGATGGCCGCCGCGCGCGCGAGCCTGCAGGAGGTGCTGACCGCGCCCGCGTACGAGCACCTGGAAGCGCTCAACGAGCGCATCCTCGGCGGCTGCGAAGCGGTGATCGAGCGCCACCGGCTGCCGGGCTACGCGGTCGGGATCGGCTCGAAGGGGTGCGTGACCTTCTCGACCGCACCGGTCGTCGACTACGAGAGCTTCAAGGCCAGCCAGGACGCCGCCCTGACGGAGCTCGCCTGGCTGTGGAACATGAACCGCGGCATCTACATGACCCCCGGGCGCGAGGAGGAGTGGACGCTGTCGGTGGCGCACACCGATGAGGCTGTGGACGCCTACGTGCACGCGTTTGAGCAGATGGCCGCCGCGCTCGCGTCCTGAGGCGCTCCCTGCGGGCGTGCCAGCGCCTAACCTGGCGACATTGCTCTCAAACCGGATCATCCCGAGGCCGTGACGTGCCGACGCTGAAAGCCGTCATCTTCGTCGCCTGGATCGTCTTCTGGGTCTACTGGCTGATCTCCGCGGCCGGGGCCAAGCAAGGCTCGCGGACCTGGCGGACGCGGCCCCCGGGTCTCATGATCCTCGTCTTGGGGTTCGTGCTGCTGCGCGTCTTCAGACCCGGCACCCTGGCCGTTCACAATTCGATCGTGCAGGGAGTGGGAATGGTCCTGTTCGCGTCCGGCTTGGGCCTGGCGGTGTGGGCGAGAATCTATATCGGGCAAAATTGGGGAATGCCGATGACAGAAAAGGACGAGCCGGAACTTGTCACCTCGGGTCCCTACCACTTCGTGCGTCACCCGATATATGCCGGCGTCTTGCTGGCCATACTGGGCACATCGCTCGCGACCAACGTCTATTGGCTGATCGCGTTCGCCGTCCTGGGGGCGTATTTCATCTATAGCGCCAAAGTCGAGGAAAGACTGCTGACATCCTCGTTCCCGGGCGAATACCAGCGCTACAGGACGAACAGCAAGATGTTGATCCCGTTCGTGCTCTGAGCTGCTCGGCGAGGACCGGCGGCTTACACGCCGGTGCCGGCCAGCGGCCGGCTCGGCCTGCCGGCAAGAGCCTCCCCGGGCCGGCCTTACACGCCGGTGCCGGCCAGCGGCCGGCTCGGCCCGCCGGCAAGAGCCTCCCGGGCCTCGACGTGACGCACGAGCGCACCGGTGTGCCGCTCGATCCGCCGCGGCAGCCCGGTCTGCATCCAGCGCGACGTGGAGGCGGGAAGCGTGGAGACGATTATTTCGTCGAACGCCGCCGGGCTCCAGACTTCCAGCACCGCGGTCAGCGGGTCGCTGTCACCGGCCCGGCCGTCGACGTCCAGGCCGGCGACGCGCAGATGCGCGGCCATGCTCGCGGCGCTGTGCTCGGCTGCGGCCGTCGAGCCGAGCGGCACCAGCAGCGTGAAGCGCGCCGGGCCGCGCTCCAGCCGTGCCCGCAGCGCCGCCTCGAGCCCCGCGGACGTCGCGGTCCGGTTGGCGACCACCAGGACTTTCGACTTGAAGACCAAAGCTTGCCCTCCTCGGATTTCCGGACCGGCCCGGCTCGTTGCAGCGCAACGTCTGCCGAGACCGGCCTAGCTCGTTTTGCGGCGCGACGGCTCCCGACTAAGGAAGCCAGCTCCCGCGCGGACTCGGTATGGACTGCCGGCCAAACATCGCCACCCTCCCGCTGGCCAGCCGAGAGGCCCCCCCAATCGCGGCATCGCCGGCCCCGGAGCGCGTGCTGGCGCCCCGTGTGTCCCAGCGACTACCGTTCGAGGATGCCAATGGAGAAGAGCGGCCCTTTTGGCGTTCTGCTCGACATCGACGGGGTGCTCTATGTCGGCGATCAGCCGATCTCGGGAGCCCGTGAGGCGGTCGCTGAGCTTCGTGCGCTGAGCGCCGGGGTGCGGTTGCTTACGAACACCACCTCGCGCTCCCGGCGCGCGGTGCACGAGCACCTGCTCGCGATGGGATTCGACGTCCGCATCGAGGAGCTGCTCACCCCGGCGGCGATGGCGCAGCGCCACTGCCGCGAGCACGGCTACGCGGCGGTCAGCGTGCTCGTAAGCGAGGGGCTGCGCGAGGACCTCGCGACGCTGCAGAGTGCAACCGATGAAGCGCAACCGGACGCGGTCGTCCTCGGCGACCTCGGCGACGCCTTCACGCCCGCGGTCCTCAACGGCGCCTTCCGCGCGCTCATGGACGGAGCGGAGCTTGTCGCATTGCAGCGCAACCGCTACTGGCGTCGTGAGGACGGCCTGGCGCTCGACGTGGGCGCGTACGTCGCCGCGCTCGAGTATGCGAGCGGCCGTCAGGCGGTCACCGTCGGCAAGCCCGCGCGCGCCTTCTTCCTCGCCGCGATCGCCGATCTCGGGCTCGAGCGCGCCGTGATGGTCGGCGACGACCTCGAGGCCGACGTGGGCGGAGCGATGGCCGCGGGCCTGCCGGGCGTGCTCGTGAGAACCGGTAAGTACCGCGCGGACGCGATGCGGGCGTCGATTACGCCGACGGCGACCGTCGACTCGATCGCGGACGTGCCCGCTCTGCTCACACGCATGTTCGCAAACGCCTAAGTGCGCCTGAGGTGACCGTGGTGCGCCTGAGGTGACCGTGTATTCGTGTCGAAGCGTCGCGGAGAGCTCGCGTGGGCGGTGTGCGTCGGCGGCCTGCGCCGCGGCGCTACCTTGGGCTGATGGCAGCCCGACGCGCACGCACACGCCGCCAGGACCATGTGCCCGCGGCCTCCGCGGCGCGGGCATGGCCGGCGCTGAGCGCCCGCGGCCTGCGCAAGCGCGTTGGTCGGGGACGCGCCGCCCGCGAGGTGCTGTGCGAGCTCGACCTCGAGGTTGACCGCGGCGAGATGGTTGCCGTGCTCGGGCGCTCCGGCTCGGGCAAGTCCACGCTGCTGCACGTGCTCGGCGGGCTCGACCGGCCGGACGCCGGCCACATCCAGGTCGCCGGCCAGTCGCTGACCGGCGTCTCAGAGCGCGTGCTCGGGCGCATCCGCCTGCGCCGGATCGGCTTCGTCTTTCAGTCCTTCGCGCTCGTCGAGGAGCTGAGCGGAGCCGAGAACGTGATGCTTGCGGCCCGCCTGCCGGGAGCGCCGCCGGGCGGCGCCCGGCGGGCCGCCGCGCTGGTCGAGCGACTCGGCGTCGCCCCGGTCGCCGAGCGAACGCCGCACGAGCTCTCGGGCGGCGAGCAGCAGCGTTTTGCGATCGCCCGCGCGCTCGTCAACGATCCGCTGCTCGTGCTCGCCGACGAGGCGACCGGCAGCCTCGACGCGAGCTCCGGCGCGGCGGTGCTCGAGCTTCTGCACGAGCTCGCCGCCGAGGGCCGTGCGGTTGTGCTCGTCACGCATGAACCGCAGGCGGCGGCGGTCGCCGATCGCGTGCTGTACCTGACCGACGGTCGCCTGCAGGCACGGGAGGACGCTCGGCCACAGGGCATCCGCCAGCGAGGCTCTAGGCCCTCGCCCCTGGCGCTGTGAGCGGCGTGCTGCGCGACGCGCTCGGCGGCGTGCGCGCACAGCGCAGCAGGCTGGCGCTGCGCGCGCTCGGCATCGGGCTCGCGGCCGCGATGCTCGCGGTCGCGAGCACCGTCGCCTACGGCCTGCGCACGGGCTTCTCGCGCAGCGCAAACGCGGCCCACCTCCCGGACGTGATCGCGCGCTTTGACCCCGTGTCCGAAGCAGAGGTCGCCGCTCGGATTCGGGCGTTGCCCGACGTGGCCGCGTTCTCGCTGCGCAGGGAGGTGACGGGCGTCGGGCTGGCGGCGGGCTCGCACGAAGCGAGCAACGGCGTCGTCGAGGTGCTCGGCCCGGGGCGTCGCGGCTATGCGATCCTCGCCGGGCGCGACCTCTCGAGCGCGCCCGGCGGCGTCGTGCTCGAAGCGGGGGTCGCGAGCGCGTGGGGCCTGGCTCCCGGCCAGAGCATCGCGATCGCCGGGCTCGGAGAGCAGCGCATCGTCGGCCTCGCGCGCGCTCCCGACGACGTCGCCTACCCGCTGGCGGCGCCGCGCCTGTACACGACGCGCGCGACCTTGCGGGCCGCGGGCTACGGCGCGGGCGGGCCCGATCCGGGCGTGAACCTCGCCGAGATCTGGCTGCGCGATCCGGCGCAGCTGGAAGCCGTGCTGGTGCAGGCGCGCGTCACGAGCTATGGCCTGCACGACCTGAGCATCCTCACGCGCAGCGGCGTGCGCGTGCAGATCGACGAAGCCGCCGGGATCGTGATCGCGCTGCTCGCCGCGCTGTCGCTGGTCGCGCTGCTCACGGCGGGGGTGATGCTCGCCGCCTCCGCGCGCGCCGAGGTGCAGCGCCGGCTGCGCGCGATCGGCATCCGCCGCGCGATCGGCGCCTCGCGCCGGTACGTCGCAGGGGTGTGCGCGCGGGAAGCCCTGATCGGCGCCGCGCCCGCGGCCGCGCTCGGCGTGCTCGGCGGGGCGCTCGTCAGCGCCGGCCCCAGCGACCGGCTGCTCGCGCTGCTCAACGAGGCCAGCCCTGGCGCCGCGCTCGCGCTGCCGCTGGCGCTGTGCTTCCTGATCAGCGTCGCGATCCCCACGCTGCTTGCGGCGTGGCCGGCGTGGCGCGCCGCCGGCGGGGCTCCCGTCGCGCTCCTGCGCGGCGCCGAGCTGCGCGCTCGCTGGCGGCCTCGCGGGCGCGCCCTGGGCGCGCGTGGGCACGGGCTGGGCGCGCGTGGGCACGGGCTGGTCGCGCTCGGCGCGAGGCTCGCGAGCGCGCGCCGAGTGCGCTTGACGGCGACCGTCGCCGCGCTCGCAGTGTGCTCGGCGTTCGTGCTGCTGATGCTCGCGCTCGCCAGCGAGCTCGGCGCGCTCGAAAGCGACCCCGCCGCGCTCGGGCGCCGCTATCAGCTGACGACCTCGCTGCCGCCGCCGGACGCCGCGCGCGTGCGCTCGCTGCCCGGCGTGCGGGCCGCCGCCCCAAAGTACGAAGTCGGCGCGCTCGACTCGTTCTCGCTCGGCGAGGCGATCGACGTGATCGCCTACCCCGGCGACCAGGGCACCTTCGAAGACCCGCCGCTGCTCGCCGGGCACCCCGCGGCCGGGGCGCACGCGGCGGAGGTCGGCATGGGCCTGGCTCAGGTCCTCGGCCTGAACGTAGGCTCGACGCTCGCGCTCGCGCTGCCCGGCGGCAGCGAGCTGCGCGTGCGCGTCGCCGCCATCGTCTCCTCGCTGCAGCACGACGGCCGTGTCGCGTACGTGCCGGCGGCGGCGTTGCTCGCCGACGATCCCGGCGCTTCCGAGCAGCTCGCGGTGCGGCTGCGGGCCGGGGCGAGCTCCGCGAGCGTCGCCGCCCGCCTCAGCCGGCTGGGGGCGAACGTCGCCAGCGCCGGCGGGGTCGCCGCCGGCGGCGGCGGCGCCGCGCTGGTCGCGGCGCTGCAGGCGCTGCTGCGCTCGGTCGCCGTCGTGGACGCGCTCGTGTGCCTGTACACGCTCGCGCAGGCGCTCGCGCTCACCGCCAGCGAGCGCCGCCCGGCGATCGCGCTGCTGCGCGCGTGCGGCGCCGGCGCCGGCTCGATCCGCGCGCTGCTTGCCGGCGCCGCGCTGGCCGTGCTGGTGCCCGCCGCGCTCATCGCGGTCGCGTTCGAGCGCCTGCTGCTCGGCCCGGCGATCGCGCGGATCGCCGCCGGCTATGCCGCCCTGGCGCTCGGCGCGGGCGCGGGCGCGATCGCGCTGCTGCTCGCCGGCCTGCTGGCGCTCGCGTGCGCGGCCGTCGCGTGGGTCGCCGCGCGTGCGCTCGCCGAGCCGATCGCGCGGGGGCTCGCGTGAGCGGCGTTCGGCACGAGCTCACCCGGCGCGAGATCCTCGCCGGGGCCGCCACCGGGGCGTGCGCCCTCGCGCTCGGGGCCTGCGGCGGCGCCACCCGCCCGGCGAGCAGCGGCTCGACGCTGCTGAGCAGCTGGAGCGACCCGCGCGCGACCGGCGAGCTGCGTCCGGGCGCCGGGGCGGCGCTGCTCGAGCGCACCGAGCTCGCGCCGAGCTCGCCGCTCGGCGAGGTGTGGGCGACGCTCGCGCACGTCACCGACGCGCACGTGCTCGACGCCGAGTCGCCCGCGCGCGTCACGTTCCTCGATCGCCTCGGGCCGCCGTTCACCTCGACCTTCCGTCCGCACGAGGCGCTCACCGCGCAGGTGCTCGATGGGGCGCTGCGGGCGGTCCGTGAGCTGGCGCCCGACGCGGTCATCCAGGGCGGCGACCTGATCGACAACGCACAGGCGAACGAGCTCGAGCGCGCGTTCGCGACGCTGCACGGCGGCGCGGTCGATCCGAGCAGCGGCGCGTCCGGCTACTTCGGCGTGCAGTGGGCGGGCGACCCCGACCCCTTCTACTACCGGCCCGACGTCGACGCGCCGCGCCATCCCGGGATGCTCGCGAGCGCCACCAGCGCCTTCCGCGCGCGCGGCCTCGGCGCGCCCTGCTACCCGGTGCTCGGCGACCACGACCTGCTCCTGCAAGGCGTGGTCGCGCCGACGCCGCTCGCGGACGCGATCGCCACGGGCGCGCGCGCCGTCTGGGAACTGCCGGCCGACCTGCAGGTCCCCCACGGGATCGCGCGCCTGGCCGCCGCGGCGCCCGACGGGCTCGCGACCGGCGGCCTGATGGAACGGCTGATCGGGGTGCTGCTGTCCGCGCCCTCGGTGCGCGTGCCCGCGGACGCGCGCCGCCGGCCGCTGGCCGCCGCCGAGGTCGTGGATCGCCTGCGCACGCAGGCGGGGCTGCCGGGCGGCGGTCAGCTGCTCGACTACTCGTTCGACCTCGGCCTGCACCTGCGCGTGATCGTGCTCGACCTCGTGCGCCGCGAAGGCGGCTCCGGCGGGCTCGTCCACCCCGGCCAGGCGCGATGGCTGCAAGCGCAGCTCGCGAGCGCGGGCGAGCGCTGGGTGCTGCTGTTCTCGCACCAGCCGCTCACGAGCACCGCCGGCGGCGAGCGGCTGCTCGCGCTGCTCGACGCCCACCCGCGCGTGCTCGCGGCCGTCTGGGGACATACGCACCGCAACCAGATCGTGCCGCGGCCGGGGCCGGCCGGCGGCTACTGGCTGATCAACACCGCCTCGCTGATCGACTATCCGCAGCAGGCACGCGCCCTGCGCGTGCGCGCGAGCGCGGGCGGCGCCGCGATCCAGACGTGGATGCTCGATCACGTGCCCGGCGGGGTGGCTGGGCTCGGTGACATCTCGCGCGAGCTCGCCTACCTGGACGCGCAGGGCGGAAGGCCGCAGGGCTTCGCGGGAACGCCGCTCGACCGCAATGTGACTCTCTACCGCTGAGTCGCGGCTTGCTCTCGGCTGAGCCCAGCCCACCTGAGTGACGGTCAGGTGGTTACATCCAGCGAATGGCAAGCGGCGCGAGCGTGGGGCGCTCGAGGAACCTGGTTCTCGCGGCGGTCGGGCGCTCGGTGCTGTATGTGATGGCAGCGATCATGGCCGCCGGCGCGATCGTCGCGTTCCTCGGCCTGCGCCCGGGCGTGCAAGAGGCGCAGGCGGTCGAGCCGCACGCGCCGCCCGGCGCCCGCGGGCCCGAGCCCGAGCCGAGCCGCGCCGGCTAGCGCGCCGCCGGAAACTCGCGCTAGCCGCGGGCTGCGACGGCGCCCCGGCGAGCTTTCGATCAGCCGGCGCGCGAGCGGGCTCGCGCGCATCCCGGGTGCTCATGCGCGGCGATCGCTGTCAAAGCGAGACCGCCCCGGCGCGCGTGCGCTCCGGGGCGGTTCGCTTTCATTGAGGGTTGCTGCCGTACGTGCGGTCGCCGGTCGCTCGAGGCCAAGCGATCGTTTGCGACAAAGCTATAACAATGTATCAAACGGCGAGGAGCGTCGCCGGCGCAGCGACCTCGCCCCGTGCGAGCGCCTCGCGGCGCCAGCGCAGGTAGCCCGGCCCGGTGTTCAGCAGCGACGCGGGCAGCAGCGGTGTGGCCGCGCGCAGCGCCCGCGCGAGGACGCTCAACTCGAGCTCGCCGGCGCGCGTCCACGGCACGCCGAACCGTCCTCGCAGGACGGGCGGCAGCAGACCGACGGTGCTCACGCGCAACAGGTGACCGAGCTGCGGGCGCGCGAGCGCGACCCAGAGCGGGCGCAGCGCCTCGGACAGCGCCGGCGCGGCTGGCCGCGCAAGCGCTTCCAGGACTTCATCGACGGCGGCGGTTCGTTGCAGCTGGCGCTCGACCATCTCCTCGACGTACGCGCTGAACGCCGTCCAATCCCGCGGAAGATCGCGCTCGCGGATGCCCAGAAGCGGCCCGAGCGCGCGCCACTCACTCCAGAACTGCTCGCGCTGCGCAGCGGTGAACGGCCGCACGAAGCGCTCGTGGGCGAGCACGATCGCCTGGGCGAGCGTGGCGTGGACCCAGGCGTACGCGGCCGGCTCGAGCGCGTGGTAGCGCTGCCCGTCGGGCCTGACTCCGTTGATCCGGCGGTGAAAGCTGCGGATGCGCCGGCCCATCTCGCCGGCCGCCTGGGGACCGCCGTAGACCATCGTGCAGGTGTAGTCGAGCGTGCGCAGCAGCCGCCCCCACGGGTCGCGGCGAAACTGGGAATGCTCGCTCACCCCGGCGCCGACCGTCGGGTGAGAGACCTGCAGCAGCAGCGCGTAGCCCGCGGCGATCAGCACGCGGACGTCGCCCGCGCGCTGCCACGTGATCGTCTGGGGACCGGGCGTCAGGGAGGGCCATTCGGCGGCGGGCGGCATCACCGGTGAGCTCATCGACTGCCCGATACCGTAGTGCTCCCGGCCCGTTAGGATGGCCGCGGTCCCCGATGTCCGGATTCGTGCCCGCGAGCGCCACCGCCGCCGTCCGCGCTCGCTGCGCTGCGCCCCCGCCCGCGCCGGCGCCGGCGGCGCCGTGAGGATGGCCGAGCAGCCGGGCGTGCGCTGCGGTGCGCGCTTCTGCACCTACGAGCAGCTATACGACGGGTCGCTGCGCGCGACCCGAGGGCTCGTCGAGCTCGGGGTCGGCCCGGGGGACCGGGTGGCGTTGCTGCTGCACAACTCGATCGAGTTCGTGCAGGCGTCGCTCGCGACCGTGCCCGTGGGCGCGGTGCGAGTGCCGATCAACTGGCACTGGCGCGCCGAGGAGGTCGCTTATGTGTTGGCCGACAGCTCCGCCAAGGCGCTCGTCGTGCACGCCGGCCTGCTGGGGGCGATCCGCGCGAGCATCCCGGAGGGCCTGCTCGTGATCGCGGTGCCCGCCGATGCGCAGCCGCTGCAGGCGGGCGCCTGCGGCGATCGCGCCCGCGACTTACACGGGAGCCCGTTGGACGGCGTGCTGTGGTGGCCGGACTGGCTCGCGCAATACGAGCCCTGGGCGCAGGCCCCGGAGTCGGCGCCGGCGAGCATGATCTACACCTCCGGCACGACCGGACGCCCCAAGGGGGTGGTGCGCAGCCCGCCGACCGACTCCCAGCGCGAGGCGACGAGCGCGCTGTTTGGCGAGATCTTCCAGCTGGCGCCGGGCGAGCGCACGGTGATCCCGGCGCCGCTGTACCACTCGGCGCCCAACGCCTACGCGAGCGCGGCGGTGCTGCGCGGCATGCACATGACGCTGATGACGAGCTTCGACGCCGAGGAGTTCCTGCGGATCGTCGCCGAGGAGCGCATCACCGTCGTGCAGATGGTCCCGACGATGTTCGTGCGGCTGCTCGCGCTGCCCGAGCGGGTGCGCTCGCGCTATGAGCTGTCCTCGCTGCGCTGGGTCGTGCACGCCGCGGCGCCGTGCCCGCCGCAGGTCAAGCGCGCGATGATCGAGTGGTGGGGCCCGATCGTGGCCGAGTACTACGGCGGAACCGAGACCGGGCCGGTCACGTTCGCGACCAGCGAGGAGTGGCTCGCGCGCCCCGGCACCGTCGGGCGCGCGCTGGCGCAGGCGACGGTCAAGATCCTCGACGGCGACGCTCGCGAGCTGCCCGCCGGCGAGTCCGGCGAGGTGTTCATGCGCCTGGACGTGCTCTCGGACTTCACCTACGAGGGCGATCCGCGCAAGCGCCGCGCGGTCGAGCGCAACGGGCTGATCAGCTGCGGCGACATCGGCTATCTCGACGCCGAGGGCTACCTGTACCTGAACGATCGCGCGAGCGACATGGTGATCAGCGGCGGCGTGAACATCTATCCGGCGGAGATCGAGGCGTGCCTGCTGTCGCTGCCGGGGGTTCGCGACTGCGCCGTCTTCGGCATCCCCGACGAGCAGTTCGGCGAGGCGCTCGCGGCGCACGTGGAGCTCGACGACGGCGCGCAGCTGAGCGCCGAGGACGTTCGCGCTCACGTGCACGCGCGGCTGGCGGCGTACAAGACGCCGCGCGTGGTCGAGCTCGTCCAAGAGCTCCCGCGCGAGGACTCGGGCAAGATCTTCAAGCGCCGCCTGCGCGACCCCTACTGGGCGGGGCGCGACCGCGCGGTCTAGCCCCGGAAAGTCGCGCTTGCCCCCGCCGGTCAGCCGACGGTCACGGGAGCGGGCGCGGCGCCGTGCTCGTCGGCGAGCGCCGGCCTCAAGCGCGAAGCGAGCGGCAGCCCGAACAGCGAGACCCCGGCCATCGCCGCGAAGGCGGCGAGCGGGTGGTGCACGAGGGCCTGCACGATCAGCGCGACGATCAGCCCGCCGAGGTTGCCCGCCATCCAGATGATCGCGCCGGCGGTGCCCGCGGCTGCGCCCGCAAGCTGCTCGGCGGCCGTCAGGATCACGGGCAGCGCGGGCAGCAGCACGATCCCGATCGCCACGAGCGCGAGCGCGCGCACCCCGAGCCACGGCGCGGCGCCGAGGGTCAGGCAGCCGAGGAAGCCGACGAGCACCGCGGTGCGCATGAAGCTGCGCTCGGCGCGCCTGCGCGCGATGAGCGGCGGCAGCACGGCACAGCCGGCGATCCCGGCGATGACCATGCCCACGAGCAGCACGCCGGAGGTCGTTTCCGAGACGTGCGACGGATGCAGCAGCGTCTGCAGCCAGGTGGCCAGCGCGACGAAGAGGCCGAAGCCCAGGAACACCAGCCCGCACTGGACGCGCATCGGCCGCAGCCGCCACAGCGCGCGCGCGGCGCCGCCCTCCCACTCCGTGGACGATGCGATCGCGGCGTGCTCGGTGCTCGCGTGTCCCGGGCGGCGCAGCACGATCGCTAGCGCGAGCGCCGCGGCGAGCGCCAGCGCGGCCTCGAGTACGAGCAGCCGCTCGAGCTGGCCGTGCGCCCCGAGCGTGGGTCCGAGCAGCAGCGCCAGCAGCATCCCGAGGAAGTTCCCGGCCGAGCCGAGCGAGATCCCATCGGCACGCTGCCCGACCGGCAGGTACTCGCCGGCGAGCTTGCTGACGGCGCTGAGCACGACCGGCTGTGCGATCGCGACCAGCACCTGGCCGGCCATCGCCCACGCGAAGGTCTCGCCGCCCAGCCGCGCCAGGCCGCCGAGCGCGACCAGCGCCCCGCCGCCGGCGAGCGCCGGGCGAAACCAGCGGTCGAGCAGGATTCCGGCGGGGATCGCGAGCACCACGTAGAGCAGCGGGAAGATCTCGGCGAGCCACCCGACCGCGCCGACCGAGACGCCGTAGCGGTGGGCGGTCTCGGTGGTGATCGCCGCATAGGTCAGCCACAGGATCTGCGTCGCCGTGCACACGCACGCGTACGCGACGATCACGCTCCAGCCCCCCGTCTTCATGGAGTTGCCCCGCTGTGGAGTCACCCGACTGGCTCCTCTCGCCGCTAGCTCGCGCGGCGAAGCCTAACCGGCGCCGGTGCGCTCTTCGCTGCCGACGCTCTCGCGCATCTTCCACAGCGCCTTGTGCTCCTCGAGCGTCAACAGGCGCCAGCGTTCGGTGCTCGGTGCCCACACGTACACACGCGCGTCGAGCACGCTTCTCATCCCCGCCAGCAGTGTGAGCGTCTCGCGTGCGTCGACGCCCTCGGCCAGGGTCCGCGCGCCCAGCACGTCGAGGACCTTGAACGTCCGCGGAGCTGGCGGCACGGGCGCCCTGACAGGTCGCGGCGGGCGCTCGAAGGTGACGGTCGCGAGCTCGGGCTGCGAGCTCGCCCGCTCGGCCTTCAGCGGCGCGATGTGGGCTCCGGTGCCCTTCGTCTCGGTGTCGAGGACCCACGTCTTTGCCACGCCACTCAATCTAGCCGGGCCGGCGAGTGCGCCGAGGGGCTCACACCGAGCGCAGCGCCTCGGTCGGCGACAGGCGGGCGGCGCGGATCGCCGGCAGCAGCCCGGCGATCGCGCCGATCAGGATTGCGGCCCCGAACCCGCCGGCCCAGGCGAGCGTGGGGATCACGATCGTCCAGTGCTTGGTGGCGGCGTACACGGCGGTCGCGACGATGCCGGCGGCGATGCCCACGGCTCCGCCGGCGAGCGACAGCAGGATCGCTTCGGAGAGGAACTGCAGGCGGATCTGGCCCTTGGTGGCGCCGAGGGCGCGGCGCAAGCCGATCTCCGAGCGGCGTTCCAGCACGGAGATGACCATGATGTTCGCGACGCCGACAGCGCCCACCAGCAGGGCCACGGCGCCGAGTCCGAGGAACAGGCCGTTGAAGGCGCCTTGCGCGTCGGCGCGCGCCGTGAGCGTGGCCGAGGGGAGGCTGACGTCGACTTCGTTGGGGGCTTCCGGGTCGGCGGTGTCGGCGAGCACGGACTGCACGGCCGCCACCTGGCTGTTCTGGGCGCGCACGTAGACCGTGTTCGGGTGCCCGTCGAAGCCGAGATACCGCTTGGCCGCGGGGAAGCCGACGAGCACGTCGCCTTCCAGTTCCGGCGTCAACGTCGAGGAGCCGAGGATGCCGACCGGGTAGAACCACTGGTTTGCGACCCAAATCCGCTCGCCGGGGTAGATCCGGTCGATGCCCAGGCGCTGGGCGGCGGCCGGCCCGAGCACGGCCACCGGCTCGGTCGCGGTCGCGGCGTTCAGGTAGCTCCCCTGCGCCATGGTGATGTTCAGGGCGTGCAGGAGGTTTAGGCTGGCGGCCTCGATTTCGAGGGCGTTGGTGTCGACGCTCGGGATCAGCGGCGAGCGGTACACCGCGCCGCTGACCTTGCCCGTCTGGGCGACGTGTTCGACCGGGTAGATGCGCGCGATCATCGCCGGCGCCGCCAGCGGCAGCTCGGCGGTCTTGCCCGCGAAGCTCTGGCCGTTGGTGACGATCAGGAGGTTCGTGCCGAGCCGGTCGATTTCTTCCAGCAGCCCCGCCTGGGAGGAGGAGGACAGGCCGAGCACGGCGACGATCGCCGCCACCCCGATCGCGATCCCCAGCGCCGACAGCGCCGCCCGCGCGCGCCTGGTGCGCAGCCCCACGCTCGCCACCCGCCCGAGATCGCCGGGGCGCAGCCTGGCGGGAACCAGCTTGGCGGCGCCAGTCCGCTCGGTCTCAACGGCCGCGCTCACGACTGCCCCATCACGGGGCTTCGTTGACGAGCGCGAACGCCGCCGCCCGCGCGTGGCCGGCGCTCGCCTTGACGACATAGCCGCCCGGCTCGGCGTTGGCGGTGTACGCGGGCGCGACCGCGACGCCGCACGCGTTCGTCCGCACGCGCGCCACGCGCGTCTGGTGCGCACGCGCCGAGCGCCTGTGCGATCGCGACGCGACGCGCGTCGTGAAGTGCCCGCCGGGGCCGGCGATCGGCGCGGCGAAGGACACGAGCGCGCCCGGGACGCGGTTGCCCTGGGGGTCGGTGACGGTGACCGCGAGGCTGACCGGGAAGCGGGCGCCCACGCGCGCGGACTGTGTCTCACCGACCCCGGGCGTGAGCTTGGCCGGCGCCCCCGCGAGGTTGGTGAGGGTGAAGAGGACCGGCGCGGCGCTCCCGGAGCCGCCTGCGCCGTGCGGTTCGCTGCCGCTGGAGCTCCCCGGCACGGCGCTCGCGGTGAACGTCCCGGCCTGGGCGTTGGCGGTCAGGGCCGGCGAGGTCGCGACGCCGTCGGCGTTGCTCGTCGCGCTCGCCTCGCTCGCGCCGCCGGCGAAGCTCGCGTCGGCGACCGAGCCCGCGCCGCTCGAGCCGGAGCTCGTGCCGCATGGGCTCGCGGCGCCGGAGGCGGTGAGCGCGAAGGTCACGCTCACGCCCGCCACGGGGTTGCCGTCGCCGTCGAGCACCCGCACCGCGAGCGCCCGCCGGTAGCCGCGGGTGACGGTGGCCGTCTGCTTCGGCGGCGAGATCGCCACCAGCCGCGCCGGTGTCCCCGCGGCCGTGTTGGTCAGCGCGAAGGAGACCGTCCCGTACTCCGAGGAGGCGGTGACCGTGTAGCTGCCCGCGATCCCGTTGGCGGTGAAAGTCGGCGCGGCGACCATGCCGCTGCTGTCCGCGCCGACGGTGACCGTGTTGGTGGCGCTGGCCGAGAACACGCCGCTGGCGCCGCTGGAGGGCGCGGTGAACGTCACCGCCACGCCGGCGGCGCCGCTCGTCACCGCGCATTCGTCGGTGTTCGCGAGGGCGACCTGCAGTCCCGAGGCGTAGGCGCTGTTCAGGGCTGCGGTCTGGGGGGTGCCGGCGACGAGCGTCATCGCGTTCGGCGTGGTGGAGGCCGGGCAGTTCGAGCCGGAGCCGCCGGGTTCTCCGCTGGCCGCGGCCGCCCCTCCGGCGAGCGTGCTCGCGCCCGCGCCGAGCGCGCCGGTCAGCGCCAGGATCACCAGCGCCCGCGGTCGCCCGCTCGGCCAGGTCATCGGCCCGCCCCCTCGAGGACGCCCTGCGAGCTGGTGTCCGCGACGATCCGCCCGTCGAGCATCTGCACCTGGCGCGGCAGGCGCGCGGCCACCGCGGTGTCGTGGGTGATCACGAGGATCGTCGCGCCCTGCGCGTGCAGTTCCTCCAGCAGCTCGATGATCGCCGCGCCGGAGGCGCTGTCGAGGTTGCCGGTCGGCTCGTCGGCGAGCACGATCGCGGGAGCGCCCACCAACGCCCTGGCGATCGCCACGCGCTGGCGCTCGCCGCCGGAGAGCTTGCTCGGGCGAAAGCTCGCGCGCTCGGCCAGACCGACGCGGGCGAGCGTCTGCGCCGCCAGCTCGCGGCGCTCGCCCACCGCGATGCCGGCGTACAGCAGCCCGTCGGCGACGTTCTCGAGCGCGGTGGAGTGCTCGGCCAGGAAGAACTGCTGGAAGACGAAGCCGATGCTCGTCGCGCGCAGCGCGGCGAGCTCGCGATCCGACAGGCTCGCGACGTCCACGCCCGTTATCGACACCACGCCCGAGCTCGGGTGCTCGAGCGTGCCGATCACGTGCAGCAGCGTCGACTTGCCCGAGCCGGAGGGCCCGACGATCGCGAGCAGTTCGCCCTCCCACACCTCGAAGCTCACGTCGCGCAGGGCGTACACGGGCGGCTCGGCGCCGTAGCGCTTGCTCACCTCGCGCAGCTCGAGCACAGGAGTTCCCACCCTCACCGCGTCGCTCATGTGCTCGGCACCACCACGCTCTGACCCGCCGCCAGTTCCGGGCCGCTGACCTGCACGTCGCCCGCTTCGTCGTCGAACAGTCCCAGGGTCACCGCTACCAGCCGGTGCGCCCCGTCGGGTTGCACCTCCTCCACGGCATAGCCGCCGCCGGCGAGGGCCAGCAGCGCCGTGACGGGGACCACCAGCGCGCTTTCGACGCTCGCGGTCGTGATCGAGACCTGCACCGGCGCCGCTTCGAGATGGCCGGTGGCCTGCGGTTCGTCGGGGGTGATGTCGACTTCGATCGTCGGCGTGCTTTCTTCGCCGTGTTCGCTCGGAGGCGCCACCGCGACGCTCGCGACGTACGAGACCGTGCCGGGCGTGGTCTGGCCGTCCGGCAGCGTGATCAGGACGCGGTCGCCGTCCTTCACGCTGGACTGCTGGGAGGCGTCGAGCTTCACGACCACCTGCCGCGCGGTCGAGCTGACCGCGAGCGCCGGTCCCGGGGACGCGTTCATGCCGACCGTCGGGGTCACGCTCGTCACCCGCACCGCTGCAGGCTCGAACACGACGGAGCCGAGCGCCAGCTCGCCCGTCTGCGCCAGCCCGTGGGCCGCCTGGAAAGCGCGGATCGCCGTGGCGGTGGCGGCGCTGAATTCCTCGCCGCTCAGCCCGGAGCCGTAGCCGAGCGCTTCCAGGTTGGCATTCAGCTCGGCCACGTCGGGGCCCGCGGACATGCCCGCGAGGAAGGCCCGCGTCGCGAGCGTCCGCCCGTACAGCAGGATCGTCGGCTGTCCGCCGATCGCGTACACGTTGTGATTGCGTGCGATCACCTCACCGACGGAGGGCAGCCAGGTGTAGACGGCGCCCTGCGCGTAGCCGACCGCCGTCGATCGGGCCGTGGCGAGCGCCGAGGAGGAATGCGCTAGCGAGGACTGCGCGGAGGCGAGCTGCGTGCGGTCGGCGGCGACCTTCGCTTCGGCGCCGCTCACGCCCTGTTCGCCGCTCGTCACCGTCTGGCGGTCGCCCGCGCACGTGCCCGAGCCGCCGCCGGCGGAGGAGCCGGCTTCGGCGGCGCCTTCGCCCGCGCAGTCCACCGCCTCCTTGGCCCGCGCCGCCGCCAGCTGGCTGCGGGCGCGCTGGAGCGCCGCGCCGTCGCTCGCCAGCGAGCTCTGCGCCGAGGCCAGCTGCGCTTCGCCGCTCGCCAGCTGCTGTTCTGACTGCTGCACGGCCGTGGAGGCGTTGCCCGACGGCACCAGGATTTTCGAGGAGCCCGCGTAGCCGAGCGTCCCGTCGACCTGCGTCTGCGAGGACAGCGACTGGCGTTTGACCGTCGTGAGGCTCGTCGGCGTGGAGTTGTCGGCCACGCCGGCGCTCGCCTTGCCGGACGTGTGAAACGGTTCGAACACGATTAGCAGCACGGCGATCACGACAACGACGATGGCGAGGAGAGCCGCCCAGCGGCCGCGCCGCGGCCGCGCGCTCACGGAGCGACCGCCGTTTGTTGGGAGGATTGACCGCCACTGCCCCCGGCGCCGCCCGCCTTGGCGCCGGGAGGCCCTTTAGCCATCAGCTTGGCGAACGGCGAGTTCGACTGGCACGCTTTCGCCGCCGCCTGGAACTGCGGCGAGCCGGGGTCGATCCCCTTCAGGTTCATGTTCACGCCGCCGCCGGATGAGAATTTCGGGTCGGGGAAGTTGGGGACGCCGTTGTGGCGCATGCATTCCGAGAACTTCAGCGCCTGTTCCTGGTGGGCTTTCTGCTGCGCCGGGCTCGGGGCGACGTTCGCCGGCGCGTACTTGCTGCACGCCTTTTCGGCCGCCTTCCACTGGGCCGATTCCGGGTTCGGGCCGTGGCCGTCGCGGTCTTCGATGTGGATGTTGCCTTCGTTCGGTCCGGGGAACTGGGGTTCCCCGTGGGTGCGCATGCACTGCGCGAACTTGACGAGTTTCCGCTGGGCGGCGGCGACCGATTCGCCCGAGAGCGTTTCGCCCGACCCCGGCGTGCCGCCGCCGGACCCGCCCGAAGGGTCGGACGCGTTGGTGGTGGCGACGTGGGCGACCCCGGGACTCGAGGAGGACCCGCCGCAGCCCGCGAGCGCCAGCGCGAGGGCCGGCGCCGTCGCCGCCGGCAGCACGAAGCGGCGGCGCCGGCGCCGGCCCTCGCGTCCCGGGCGCGGTCGCGCTGCGGGCCGGCTCCTGGCGGTGGCGGGCGCGCTCACGGAGCAGCGACCGCCGCACCGGAGGAGGATGACGCGGAGCCACTGGGCGCGGGGGCCGCGTGCAGTCCCGCCCCCTTACCCGGCAGGTCTCCTTGGCACGCTTTCTGCGCAGCCTGGAACTGCGGCGAGCTGGGGTTGATGCCGCCCGACTTGCTGATCTTCAAGGTCACCCTCGAGCCGCCCCCGGAGAAGTTCGGGTCGGGGAAGTCCGGGACGCCGTTGTGGCGCATGCATTCGGAGAACTTCAGCGCCTGTTCCTCGTGTTCCTTCTGCTGGGCCGGGCTCGGGGCCACCTTCTGGGGCGCGTACTTGCTGCACGCCTTTTCGGCCGCCTGGAACTGGGGCGATTCGGGGTTCGGGCCGTGGCCGTTCTGGCTGTGGATCTGAATGTTGCCTTCGACCGGTTCGGGGAATTCGGGTTCCCCGTGGGTGCGCATGCACTGCGCGAACTTGACCATTTGCGCCTGGTCGGGGGCGCCCGTTCCCTTCGATTCCACGGCGCCGCCGCCCGACGCGCCCGACCCGCCCGAACCGCTGGATGCACTCGTGCTGCCGACGTGGGCGACGCCGGGGCTCGAGGAGGAGCTGCCGCAGCCCGCGAGCGCGAGCGCCAGGGCGAGCGCCGTCGCCGCCGGCAGCGGGAGGCGGCGCAGCGCACGACGCCGGCGCCGGCGCCCTGCGCGCGGTTGCGCTCCGGACCGGATCGTGGGCGTACCGGGCGTCTGCATCTCGGTTCTCCTTCTGCTCGCGCGGGCTCGCTCCTCCTGCTCGAGCGGGGCCCGCGTCGCAAGCGGCGGGGTTCGGGTTCCGGCGACACTGTCGACGCAGAAGCTGAGAATCGCCTGAGACCGGGGGAGGAGCTTCGTGAAGCTGCTCAGCGCCCGCTTAAGAGCGACCGCCACACCGGAGGAGGATCGACCGGGCCCGGAGCCCGGGTGCGCCGGCGCCCCTTCCCCTACCCGGCGGGGGAGGAGCTTCGTGAAGTTGCTCCGGCGCCCTCGGAGCCAGGCGCTCCGCTCACAGCCGCAGGCTCCCTCGGCCATGCGAGCTCGGCGTCGGTCATCGGCAGCGGCGGCAGCTCGAGCGTCAGACGGGCGCCGCCGCCGGGGTCGTTGCCGGCTTGCACCGCGCCGCCGTGGGCCTCGGCGGTCTGCCTCACGATCGCCAGCCCCAGCCCCGAGCCGGGGCGCCCGCGCGCGGCGGGCGCGCGGTAGAAGCGGTCGAACACGCGCGGGAGGTCCTCCTCGGCGATCCCGGGACCGTGATCGCGCACCTCCACCGCGCCGCCGTGCACGCGGACCTCGATCGGCGGGGCGGGCTCCTCGCATGAATCTCGGCGCTCGCCCGCGGGGGTCCACTTGACGGCGTTGTCGAGCAGGTTCGCGATCGCGCGGTCCAGGCGCGCGGGGGCGGCGCGCACGAGGCACGGCTCGGCGTCGAGCTCGAAGCGGCAGCGCGGGGCATGCAGCCGCGCGCGCTCGATCGCGGCGGCGGCGGCGAGGTCGAGGCGCACGTCCTCGACTTCGATCTCCTCGACCTCGTTCTTCGAGAGGTCGACGAGATCGCCCACGAGCACGGTCAGCTCGTGCAGCTGCGCCTGCGCGGCGGCCAGGATGCGTGCGCGCTCCTTGGCCGGGAGCTGCTCGCCGAGCGCGAGCGCGTCGAGGTTCGCCTGGATGCTCGTCAACGGTGTGCGCAGCTCGTGGGAGGCGTCGGAGATGAGCTGGCGCTGGGCCAGGCGCGAGCGCTCGAGCGCCGCGAGCATCGTGTTGAAGCTCGCCGACAGGCGGCCGAGCTCGTCCTCCCCGCCAGCCTCGATGCGGTGTCCGAGGTCCTGTGTGCGGGCCACGCGCTCGGCCGCGCCGGTGAGCCGGCGCACGGGCACGAGCGCCGCGCGCGAGACGAGCAGCCCGAGCGCCGCCGCCAGCGCGATCCCGCCGAGCACCACGATCGCGAGCACCAGCCGCAGGTGATCGAGC
>DATJTT010000021.1:0-154082 GCA_035503075.1 Solirubrobacteraceae bacterium | reverse complement strand
CGCTCGGCCTCCCGCAACTTGCGGATGATCTGCTCCGGCGTATGCCTGCGTCGCTTCATCGTGGAGTTCCTTCCTCGCCCATCATCGTGGACGCGAGAAACTCTCACAAGGGCCGGACCGAACTCAGGGGGTCAGGCCAGCATCGCCACACCTGGGGCGGGACGGACAAATCGACTGGGAGGTCCCAGATGAGGACGGGAAGCCTGAGATCATCGCGACCTGGAGCAGGACTCCTCAGACCGAGTATGAGGGCGTCCTGCGAATCCGCCGCGACAAGCTCCTGAACTTTCTCGCCGTGTTCGACCTCGACCTCGCTATCTACTTCGAGGAGAATATCGCCGACGATTCCGTACCCGGGGAGTGGCGTGACGATGAGCGCGAGCCGCTGCGGTACTGGCGTTGCTGGGCGTCGGCCGGCTTCACCGAACACACACGAGTCGTTCTACGCTGCGTCACCGTGATCGAGGCGCCCGCGCGCGAGGACGAGGACGAGGACAGGTACTCCACCTCGTCGCTCGACTATGTCATCGGGTCCGATCCCGTCACCGGCAAACCGGTTACTGCCAGCTTTCCTGGTCCGACGCTTGAGGAGACCACCTGGGAGGGTGCCGGAGGTGACAACTTCCTGACGCCGGTGCTCTTCAAGCGCGACGTCCTGGACTACTACCTCGACGATCCGAAGCACTACTCGATCGACAATCATCAGGTGACCGCCGGTCACATGTGGGGCATTCCAATCGCTATCACCAAGAGCGGGCACGTCCAGGTCTGGCTGGGAGATCTCGGGAGGATCCCCAAGTCTGCACAGGAGCACTGGAAGCGCTTCAACATCGCTGATGATGATCCCGTCCCAGAGTGGCGTATCGCACGGGACTTGCACGCCAAGTTCGCCAGTCCGCCCGAGAGCGAGCCAATCGATCGTCTCCGCCGAGCGATCCGTGACTGCAACGAAGCCGCTCAGCGGTACTGCGGAGAGAAGCTGTTCGCCGACGTTGAGGGCTTGAGTGGCGATCGAGTGAGGAACATCAGGGTTCCACGCAACGGCTCGATGCCAGCCTTCCAGGACGAGGTGATGAGCCTCGCGATCCTGCTCGTCGAGCACCTGAATGCCCAATTCTTCGTCAAGGCGGGCGTCGAGAAGGGCGGCTCGCTGGAGCGGCTGACCGCCTGGCTACGCAACGCCACGGGCAAGATTGACGCTGACGCCAAGGACGTAATCGCTGGTCTGTTTGCGATCCAGGCCATTCGTTCGAAGGCTGGTGGCGCCCACCGCGGTGGCTCGTCAGGCATTGAGGCGCTTGGCCGCGCGGAGATCGACCCCGAGGACCTAGCTGCAGGGTTTGAGCGACTCCTGCTTGGCGCGATCACGAGCGTCGAGGAGCTCACGACAATCCTGAAGGAATCAGCGCCGGTCAACCCACAGGGCTGAACTGCGACGAGCTGCAGCGAGCGGCGGCCGGTCTAGCGAGCGAGGTGGCGGGCCGATCCGACGCCTCGCCGGGCAGAGCAGTCAACTGGTCTCGCTTCGAGCGGAAAGCAGGCGTGAACCGCCTAGCCGTCGAGACGCCCGAGTTGGACGAGGTGCGGTACTCTCGGTCGGCTCATTGCCAGCGCTTGCTCGCAAGCAAGAGCGAGCGTGTCGCCCGCGGTACCCGATGCGGGTGCTTGGTCGCAGCGCTTGGGTGTCAAGCCGCCGTAGCTCAGTTGCACGGCCAGCTTCTGGCGGGCAGCCTACGCCGCCCTATCGTCTGGGTGCTCGTAGTGCGTTGATCAGGTCGACCAGATCTTGGTCGACGGCTGCCGTTTCGTGCTCATCGCAGCAGGGCGGCTGGTCTTTTCGCGGGCGGCCAACTTCTGCCAGCTGCGGCAAGTCCACCGCTCCGTCAACGTGCGGGTTCTCCGCGTCAGTGTGTCGGCCCAGCCAGGAGACGACAATCTCGTTGTCATCGGCGAACACTATGTGCATTCTCCAGTCTGCGTAGAAGCGCAGCCCGCATACGTGAGCATCTCCGCCGTCGGGCGCTCGCATTCGGTAGTGGCCGGCGGCGCAGCCTTCATCCCCCAGGCGGTCGATGGCCTCCCAGAAGTTGCTCTTGGCCTTCCCGCGAAGCTTCTTTACTCGCGGATTGGCCCGCGGGGCCACCGTGACGGTGAACCTCACGTGCGCGTCAGCGGTTCTGTGTTGCCCGTGAGGGCATCGGCCAAGCCCTCGCGGGCGCCGTCCTCGGCGAACTCGCGCTGGTCGGCCGCAGCTGCGAGCAGCGCTTGCCAGCGCTTGGTGTCGCCAGCTGTCTCGCGCAGACGCTCCAAACGGTTGCGCAGATCGATGACGCTGGCGAAGGCCAGCGTCATCGGTTGCTCGGTCACGATGTTCATCAGCCCGCGGCGCGCCCACGCACGCACCGTAGGCGCGGACACTCCAAGCGCGAGGGCGGCCTGTGCCACGTCGATCGTCTCCGGTCGCATACTGGCGACCGTGTGCCGCGTCTGTCGGAGCTGGTCGAGCGCTCGCTCGAGGCTGCCCTGCTGTAGGGCGTCTTCAGTCCGATGCAAGGTGTCGTCGAGCGTGATGAAGCCGACTGCCAGTGCTCCTCGCTCTCGCTTGGTCATTGAATCAGCCTAGCACTTCTTTCCGATAACCCATAGATACTGGAAAGAAGATGCCGACATTGACTCTGCGGGAGAGCCGTCTGGTGTTCGAGCGGCCGAGTCTGCTTCGCCGGCACCACCCGCGAAACGCTGCGCCGTCAACCCGACTCGGCTACACCCCACGCCTCCTGTATCTGTGCGTGTCGAGCCAGCTGCGGATCTTGCTGGGAGGGCGCGCTTGCGCTTGCCTTTGCGCTTGTTCGGTGCGTGCTGCGCGCCACTCGGTATCCGCTGAGCGTGGTCCGTTGCGGCGGAGATCCTCGATCGCGTAGGCGTAGTGGGTGCTGAGCGTGCGTAGGCTGGTGCCGCACTCGCTGGCGACGGTTTGGGGATCCTCGGCGCGCAGGCGCAGGGAGATGCCGCCGCGGCGCAGCGAGTACGGGGTGGCGCCGAGGATCGCGAAGAGCTCGGGCTGCTCGGCCGCTTTCTCGACGGCGGGCGTGAAGAAGCGCTCGCCCCAGGCGCGGGCCTGGTTTTCGCTGAAGTGGCAGGCGCCTGTGCGCGGGTCCCGGGCGCCGTGCTCGGGGCCTGCCAGATCGCCGGGGATGATGAAGTCCAGGGCGCCGACCGGGTGCCCTGAGTCCTCGAGCGTCCTTCGCCACGCGGCGAGGTCTCCTTCGAGCAGCGACGGGATGACGGTGCGGCGCTGCGTTGAGTGCTCGGACTTGCCCCATTCGTCAAGGCGCCCGTTTGAGAGCACCTCGAGCACCCACGCGAACCCGTCTTTTAGCGAGGACCAGCGCAGAAGGGGTCCGGGGTTCGAGTCCCCGCGTCGGCTTCGCCAGAAACCCCGTCACGGCGGGGTTTCTGCGCTTTTGTCGCGTGCAACCAGTCCGCCCGACTCCTGCTCGGGGCAAGGTTTGGGGCAAGTGCCGCGCGGCCCTGCCCTGGGTCGTCGTCAAGGTCCGGGCTGAACGCGCCGATACCGCGCGCGTGAGGCATTGGTGGCTTGTGCTCGCCGTGATCGGTGCGCTGTGCATCGGCGGTTGCGGCGCGTCCGTATCCGTGAGCGGCGGGGTCATCAGCAACAACGGGCCCTACCTCGCGGCGTGGGATCAAGGCTGGAAGACGGTGGAACGCGACTCGGCTCCGTACATCCCCACGTCAACCTCGCCCGGCGTCTGTAACCGTGGCGGCGTCAAGACCGAGTGCTACGAAACCGATTCCCACGTCGCGGTTGATCTCGCCCGCCTCTACGAATCGCTGAAGGGCGTTTCAGTCCCCTCGCAGTACCGCTCAGCAGACACAGAGACTCTTCAAGCGATCAAGATCTACATTCATGCCCTGTCTCTGCGGATGCACTCCCTTGAAGCGGGGCCCTACACCGAAGCTGAACGCGACGCCTGGTTTACTGAGGCGAAGACCCTGATGATTGAAGCCAACACCCTCGCGCAACATGCCTACGCGTCGTTTCCCCAATGGGCGCGGCCCACGCCCGCGCCAATCATCTAACCGTTCTGCGAGGGTCCTGCGAGGCGGTGATTACCGCGGTGGACTAGGTCGTCGTCTACGAGGTGGATGTAAGTTCGCAGCGTGAACGCTGGATTGGAATGACTGAGCCAGGCCGATACCTTCCTGATGTCCTTGCAGTCGGCGTACAGCTTGGACGCGAACGTATGCCGGAACGCGTGAAATCCAACCGGCATGAGGCCGACGGCCATGCTCGCGCGAGCGCCGACCTGGCTGAGCTGTGGCGACGGATAGGGTTCTCGATCCTGATCAGCAACACCGACGACCACCTGCGCAACCACGGCTTCCTGCGTCGGAGCACCGGAGGCTGGTCGCTCGCACCCGCCTTCGACCTCAATCCCGACCCGTCACCCGGGCCGAAGTTGCTAAGGACGCCGATAGACGTCGGTCGTGACGAGGCGAAGCTGGAGGCGCTTCTGGCCGTGGCCCCTTACTTCCGTCTCGACGATCAACAGGCGCGGGAGATCGTCGCTGAACTGTCGGCAGCGACTGGCTGCTGGGAAGACGTCGCTGCTGAGTACGGCCTCGACGGCAGCGCGATCGAACGGATGAGCAGCGCCTTCGTGCACGACGAGTCCGCCGCGGCGAGCGAGCTCGCCACCCGCGAGGCGTCCTGAGGCCGCACCAGCGCACGGCGGGCCCCGCCAGCGGCGCAGATAGCCTCGGGCGATGCGCATCGCGCCGCTGAGGAACAGATCGTTCCGCCTGTTGTTGGTCGGGCAGGGCGCGTCCGCCGTCGGGGACGGGATCGCCCCCGTCGCTCTCGCGTTCGCAGTTCTGGACCTGACCGGCTCGGTGGGGGATCTCGGGCTGGTCCTCGCCGCCCAGAGCGTCCCGCTGCTCGTGTTCGTCCTGCTTGGCGGCGTGTGGTCGGATCGCGTCTCGCGCGGGTCGGTGATGCTCTGCTCTGACCTCGTGCGAGCCGGCGTCCAGGGCGGCAGCGCAGCGCTACTGCTGACCGGCGCCGCCGGGGTGTGGCAGCTGGCCGCTCTGCAGGCGCTATACGGAGCCGCGAGGGCCTTTTTCGGTCCGGCCGCGACGGGGCTCGTTCCGGAGACCGTGGATTCGGATCAGCTTCAGCAAGCGAATGGCCTGATGGGGGTAGCCGAAAACCTCGCGAGGATCGTCGGGCCGGCCCTCGGCGGTGTGGTCGTCGTCGCGGCGGGAGCGGGATGGGGCCTCGCCTGCGACGGTGCGGCGTTTCTCGTCAGCGCGGTGTCGCTCCGGATGATGCGCCTCGCACCGCTCGGCCCGCCGGAGCGGCGCGGCACGCTCGCGGAGTTGCGCGAGGGATGGCGGGCGTTCCAATCACGCACCTGGCTGTGGGTCAGCGTCGTGTCCCTCACGTTGATCATTACCGTGGTCTTCGCCCCGTTGTACGTGCTCGGGCCCGAGGTCGCTCGCGCCCACCTCGGTGGAGCCGGCGCATGGGCGGCGATCAGCACGGCGTCGGGCATCGGCGCGACCGTCGGCGGCGCGGTCGCGCTGCGATGGTGGCCACGGCACCCGCTGCGCACCGGGTTTCTGTTGACCCTCGCGGGAGAGCCCGTCTTGCTGTTCCTGCTCGCGGGCCCCGGCCCACTCGCGCCGATAATCGTCTTCTCGCTCGTGTCGGGGATGGCGGCGACGATCTTCAACGTCTACTGGTTTACGGCGTTGCAACGCGAGGTCCCCCAGGCCGAGCTGTCACGGGTCAGCTCATGGGATCAACTTGGCAGCTATGGCCTGCAGCCGATCGGGCTCGTGGCGGTCGGGCCGATCGCGGTCGCGGTGGGAATCTCAACCACGCTGTATGCGGCCGGCGTCCTCGTGCTGCTGCTCACCGGGGTGGTGCTCTCGATGCCGGCGGTTCGAAATTTCACAAGCCCTTCCGCACGTCCACCCGAGCCGGCGACCGACGCCAGCTAGCGCCGCGCGTGGGCGTCGCCACCACGGGCTCGGCGTATCCTCGGCGGGAATGGTCCATGAGGATTTCAGCCCTCTGCGGTCGCGGTCGGCTCGCAGCCGTTTGCGTCAAACCTGGGCCCTCGCCGCGCTCGCGGTGCTGCTGCTCGCGGCGGCTGTCGCCTCCGACCCGCTGGCAAAAAGCTTCTGGGAGCGCCACCCTTTGCTCAGCAATCTCGTCGCGAGCCTGGTGGCGGTGATCCTCACCGTCGCCGTCGTCAACGAGGTGCTCGAACGCCGCCAGCGCAGGCGTTGGAGCGTGCTCGCCCAGTACGTGCTGATGGAGCTCGTCCGCAGCGCCCGCCTCACCTGGACGACGCTGATGGAGCTGTTGGGCCTGACGTTCGCGGGTGAGGAGACCGAGGCGGCGCTGAGCGCCGGCGCCGAGGCGCTGCGCGACACGCCGCGTGTCATCGGGGCGATGTGCGCGCTGCTCGCCGACCACGAACGGCGCGAGCGGCTGCACGGGCTCATAGAGCGCCTGATGAGCCGCAGCGACGAGCTGCTTGGCCGCTGGGCCCCGGTGATGCTCAACTCCGACGCCTACGCCGAGGTCATCGACCGTCACGTCGAGCTGTACACGCGCCTGGCCTGGGTGGGCAGCCTGCTCGACCACTTCGAGCCGACCGACGATGACCCGCGACGCCGGCGTTTGAGCCGCAGCAGCCCCGCCGTGCAGCTGCAAGGAGAGTTCGGCGACGAATGGCTCAGCGAGAGCCTGGTTACGATCGCCCAGCTCGCCGAGCGTCTGGATCGGGGCACGCTACAGCTCGCGCTCCGGATCGTGCCGCTCGGGTGGTGGGCGACGCGCTCGGGACCCGCCCCGGCGAGATCCGCACTCCAGTCCGCGGCGCCCACCTCCGAGGACCCCGTCGCCTGAAGGAGCACATGCCGGCCCAGCCGCGGGACCGGCGTGCGGACCCGTAGTTCGCCCGCGCGCCCTCGCGGCTTTTGTCGGCGAGCGTGCGGCGATGTCCGCTCAGTGCGGAGGCCCGGCGGGCCGATACTTGAAACATGACGGCGTTCACGGGCTTGCTCAGGGGCTGGAGGCGCCGCAAGGCCGAGCGTCACCGTAGGGAGGCCGAGGCCGGGCGCGCCAAGACGTACGTGGCGCGGGACGGCCGGGGCCGCGTGATCGCCTCGCGTTGACGGTCTCCGCCCGGCGAAGATTAAGCCGCCGCTGAGCAAAGCCCAACGCTGGCTTCAGGAACGCGAGCCAAGCTGACCGCGATGCTCGTCATCCTCCTCCCCCTCATCTGGCTGGCGGTCATGGCGTTGGTCGTGACCGCCTGCCAGGTGGCCGCCCGCGCGGACGGCCGCTCGCCCCGGCCGCCGCGAAACCACTGACGCCCCGGGGCGCTTGCGCGTCCCGGGGCGTCGAGCGGCTGGTGCTCGTCAGCGTGCGCGGAGCTAGGATGCGACGGGCGCGTGCTTCGCCGGCCCCGCCAATGCCTCACGGGGCTCGCGCTTGAGGTTCAGCCACCAGTTGAGCACGGGCAGCAGGAACAGGATCGCGCCGACCCCGATCAGGATGATCCCGGCGAGGATCGCGATGCTGCCGACCTGCGCCCACCCCCACGCGTTCAGCAGCAGGCCCTTGAGCGTCTCGCCCATGAACAGGGTCGTCCGCTCGCCCGCGAGCTTTTCGTTCTTCATCCCGCCGGCGATCCATTTTTCGCTCACCTGCGAGTAGGTCAGGCCCCCGGCCACCTTGTTCATGTCGGGAGCGAGCTGGTCGTTGGCGAAGGCGTGAGCCTGGGTGCCGTTGACCACCTGCTGTCCGGCGTAGCCCTTCAGGTCGGCGTACTCGGCCGGCTTGGGGAAGTAGATCTTCTGGGGCGCCAGCTGTTCACGCACGACGTTGTGGTCGTAGCTGCCGCCGACGATCGCAACGATCCCCAGCGCGACCATCGCCGCCGCGGCGCCCGCTGCGATCGGCGTGAGGCTCGTGATTTTGTTCAGGAATGCACGCATGACTTCACCCTCTTTGACGATGTGGACTTGTGTGTGTCGCTTGCCAGGTTCTTCTGTGCAGTCAGTCTCGCCCCAGGACCTCGCCGGCGCATCCGCAGCGGACCGCAGCGCTGATCGGGGTGCGCCCGCGGAGATCGATGCGGGTTTCTGCGTACGGCCGCCGGCGTGCCAGCTGTACCCTCGGCTGGTCCCGGCGCGCGCGCACGATCGCGCCCGCCGCGCCGCTCAAGCTCGGCAGCTCGGGCTGACCGGGACTTCGAGCGGCTCGCCCGCCTGCGGCGGCGGGTCGAGCTTGCACCACGTCAGCTCGTGGGCGCCTTCGTCGGCGACGGCGAGAAACGGATAGGCGATGCCCGCGCTGCGCACCGTGCAGTGAAACGGGCGGCGCGCCCCCCGCGGCGCGCCCGCGGGCTGGCAGCGCACGCTTTGCAGCGGGCCCGTCAGTTCGCCGTGCGCGATCCGGTGGTGGACGTCGCTCGTGATCACGCCCGTCAGCGCCCTCAGCACCGCGGCGCCCGGCGGCAGGCTCGCGGTGTGCGGCCGCTCGTCCTGCGCGATCGCCGTGCGGCCCTCGCGGTCGGCTTCGGCCGCCGCCTGCGCTTCTTCCCGGGGCGCGCCCGACACGCTCGCGCCTTCCCCGCCCGTCCCTGCGCCGCGCACGACGATCACGACCGCCGCGATCAGGACGGCGTAGAACACGATCGCGATCAGCCAGCGAGTCCTCAGCGGCAGCGCTCGCGCCGAGCGCGCGAGCCGGCGAAGCGCGCTCATGTGCCCACGCGCGCGCTCGGGTCGGATCCTCGGAGCGGCGTGCCCATGGCTCGATCGTAGGTTACGGCGGCGCGCGCGCGCCCTGGTACGCTTCTTCGCGGATCGGCGACGGGGGAGGTATGCAGGTGGCAAGGAAGGCCGTACGCGCAATCGTCATCTCGGGCGCGCTGCTCGCGAGCGTCGCGTCGAGCACCGTGGCCTCGGCGCGCGAGGTCGGCTCGGCGCTGCCCGCCGTCAGCCAGGCGCCGAAAGTCACGCAGCAGCCGCTCGCCGCGAGCGTCGAAGAAGGCCAGAGCGCGAGCTTCGAAGCGGCGGCCTCCGGGACGCCCGCTCCGACGGTGCAATGGCAGCGCTCGACCGACGGCGGCTCCACCTGGAGCGACATCACGCACGCCACCGGCGACCAGCTGACGATCGCAAGCGCCAAGACCTCCGAAAGCGGCGATGAGTTTCGGGCCGTGTTCACCAACTCCGCGGGCAAAGCCGCGAGCGAAGCCGCCGCCCTGACCGTCACGAAGCCTCCCGCGGTCACCAAACAGCCCGCCGACGCGAGCGTCGAAGAAGGCCAGAGCGCGAGCTTCGAAGCCGCCGCGACCGGCTCCCCGGCGCCGAGCGTGCAGTGGGAACTGTCCACCGACGCCGGCGCCACCTGGAGCCCCGTCGAAGGCGCCGGCGCCGACCGGCTCACGGTCGCGAGCGCCAAGACCTCCGAAGACGGCGATCAGTACCGAGCCGTGTTCACCAACGCGGCCGGCCAGGCGATCAGCGACTCCGCCACGCTCACGGTGCACGACAAGCCGGTCGTGACCGAGCAGCCCGCGAGCCTGACCGTGGAAGTCGGCCAGAGCGCGAGCTTCGAAGCCGCCGCCAGCGGGTTCCCCGCGCCGACGGTGCAGTGGGAAGTCTCGAGCAACGGCGGCGCCAGCTTCAGCCCGGTCCCCGGCGCGAGCTCCGAGCGGCTCACGATCGCCGAAGCCGCCGCGTCGGAAAGCGGCGATCTGTACCGCGCGGCGTTCACCAACGCCGCCGGCACGGCGAGGAGCGAGGCGGCGACGTTGACCGTCGCGACCCATCACTATCGGGTGCTCGATTGGGGCCAGAACCTCTTCGGCCAGCTCGGTGACGCCAGCTTCGCGCAAAGCGATCTCCCGGTGCCGGCGCGTGGGCTGAACTTCGTCACGGCGATTGCCGCCGGCGCCCGCCACAGTCTCGCGCTGCTCAGCGACGGCACCGTGGTCGCGTGGGGGGACGGCGTCTCCGGGCAGCTCGGCGACGGCGAGAACGCCTCGAGCGACGTGCCGGTGGCGGTCGAAGAACTGACTGGCGTCAAGGCGATCGCCGCGGGGGAAGACTTCAGCCTCGCGCTGCTCGAAAACGGCACGGTGATGGCATGGGGCGCAAACGAATCGGGCCAGCTCGGCGACGCGAGCTTCACCGAAAGCAATGTGCCCGTCCCGGTCAAAGGCCTGAGCGGTGTGACCGCGATCGCCGCCGGAGGCGAACACGCCCTGGCGCTGCTCGGCAAAGGGACCGTCGAGGCGTGGGGCAACGACGAACAAGGGCAGCTCGGCGACGCCGACCACACCAACAAGGACGTGCCGGTCGCCGTCAAGGGCCTGACCGACGTCACGGCGATCGCGGCCGGCGGCGAACATAGCCTCGCCCTCACCGGCAAAGCCACGGTCATGGCGTGGGGCAGCGACGAATTCGGACAGCTCGGCAACAGCAAAGTCGGGGGACACGGAGGCGAAGAAGAAGAAGAAGGCGGCGAAGAAGGAGAAGGCGGCGAAGGCCCGGGGCCGGGCAGTGACGTGCCGGTGAGCGTCGACGGGGTGAGCGGCGCCACGGCTGTGGCGGCCGGCGCCCACCACAGCCTCGCGCTGCTCGCGGGCGGCACGGTCATGGCCTGGGGCGAAGATGCCTTCGGCCAGCTCGGGAACGGCAAGGAGACGCTCAGCGACGAAACGCCGGCGGCCGTCGGCGGGCTCACCGGCGCGACGGCGATCTCGGCGGGCGGCGAGGGCAGCATGGCGCTGCTCTCCGACGGCACGATCGCGACCTGGGGCGAGGACCGCTACGGGGAGCTCGGCGACGGGAGCGCGGGCGAACCGAGCGACGTGCCGGTGAGCGTGAGCGGGCTGAGCGAGGCGGTCGCGATCGCCGCGGGCGGCTGGCACGACCTCGCCCTCAGCGAACCGCTGCCGGCGATCACGGCCGTGTATCCCGATGCCGGGCCGACGGCAGGGGGAACATCGGTGACGATCACCGGCTCCAACCTCGAAGGCGCCACCGCGGTGCACTTCGGCGCGAACGCCGCCGCGGGCTTCACCGTCAACTCCGCAAGCTCGATCACGGCCGTCGAGCCGGCCGGGTCGGTCGGCACGGTCGCGGTCACCGTCAGCACTCCGGCCGGCATCAGCCCCACCGGCTCGGCCGATCGCTTCACCTACGTGGCCGCGCCCACGGTCAAGTCGCTCTCGAGCACGGGCGGCGCCGGCAGCGGGCACACGAAGGTGACGATCAAGGGCGCCAACCTCGACGCAGCCACCGCGGTCACCTTCGGCACGAGCGCGGCCGAAAGCTTCGAAGTCAACTCCGACACGTCGATCACCGCCGTCTCGCCGCCGGGCGCGGGCACGGTCTACGTCACCGTCACGACAGCCGGAGGGACGAGCAAGGCCACCAAGAAGGATCGCTTCGCATACAAGCCGCAGGTCGAAGGCGTCGAACCCGACGGCGGGGCGCTGGCCGGCGGGGAGATCGTCACGATCACGGGCGCGGGCTTCGCGCCGGGCACGAGCGCGACCGTGTTCAAGTTCGCAGCAAAGACGGCGAGCGGCGTCGAATGCAGCTCGACCAAAGCCTGCATCGCGAAGGCTCCCGCCGGCGCGAAGGCGGGGACCGTGCAGGTGATCGCCAAGGTGGGCAAGCTGCAAAGCGCAGCCAACCCGCCCGCCGATCAGTTCACATACGAATAGAGCACCGGCTAGCCTGGCGGGCCTGGATCAGCTTCCAGAGCACACGTCCGATCGCTCGCAGGCGCACGTCAACGCGCAGCTCACGCTGTTCGCGCGGCGGATCGCGCTGCTCGGCGTGGTCGTGTTCGGCCTGCTCGCGCTCGGCGCGCTCGGGCTGTCGCTCAGCGAGCACGTCGGCCTCTGGTATGCGTTTCGCTGGGCGCTCGACACCGCCTCGACGGTCGGCAGCTTCCCGCAGCCCCACTCGCTCGCCGGCCAGGTCACCGACGTCGCCTTGGTCCTCGTGGGCGTCGGTACTCTCTTCTACGCGCTGGCCACGATCGCCGAGTTCTTCGTGGCCGGCCACCTCGGCGACCTGCTCGCCGCGCGGCGCATGCAGAAGACGATCGACTCCCTCACCGACCATCACATCATCTGCGGCTTCGGGCGCGTCGGGCGCCAGGTCGCACGCGACCTGCTCGCCGCGCGCGCCGCCTGCGTCGTGGTGGACTCCGGCAGCGACCCTCGCCACGCGGCCGAGGGGCTCGACCTGTGCTTCGTCGAAGGCGACGCCAGCGACGATCGCGTCCTGCTCCAGGCGGGCATCGCGCGCGCTCGCTCGATCATCGCGTGCGCGGACTCGGACGCGGACAACGTGTTCATCACGCTCACCGCGCGCGAGCTGCGCGCGGACATCTCGATCGTGGCGAGGGCCGCGATCGAGGACACCGAGAAGAAGCTCAAGCGCGCGGGCGCCGACCGCGTGATCTCGCCGTACAAGGCCAGCGGCACCGAGATGGCGCGGCTGGCGCTGCACCCGCAGCTGAGCGGCGTGGTCGACGTCGACGTCGAATATCGGCTCGAGGAGATCGCCGTGGGCGAGGGCTGCGCTGGCGTCGGGCAGACCGTCGGCGACATCCGCGGCGGCTCGATGATCGTCGGGCTGCGGCGCGGCCCCGGCTTCCAGTCCCAGCCGCCGGCCGAGACCGCGCTGCTCAGCGGCGACGTGATCGTGGCGATGGGAACGCCGTCCGCGCTCGAGCGACTCGAGGCCCTGCTGAGCGCGCCGTCGGGCCGGCGCTGAGGCATCCCCTCGAACGCCTATCGTCTCGGGCTCGTGTCCCACGACGCCCTCTCCGCGACGCTCGCCGACGAGCAGGCGGTGCTGCGCTTCCCCTACGACGAGCGCCTGCGCCAGCTGCTGCGCGCCATCCCCGGCCGTCGCTGGGACCCGGTGCAGCGCGCCTGGTGCCTGCCGCTCGGCCCTGAGCAGGCCGAGGCGCTCACGCGCCTGCTCGGCTGCTTGCCGCAGCCGCCCCGGGTGAGCGAGGCGCTCGCGCGGGCGCTCGCCCGCCGCCGCACGCGCAGGCGCTTGGACGAGTGCCTGCTCGAGCTCGCGCGCCCGGATGAGCGCTGGTGGCTGAGCTTCGCCACGGATGCAGCGCCCGAGGCGGTCGCTGCGCTGCTCGAGCATCCCGAGGCGCGCGAGGTGCCCGCGATCGGTCGCGCGCTCCTGCCGTTGGACGAGCGCGGGTGCGAGCTCGCTCGTGCGCTCGCGCGCCGCGGTCGCGTGCGACTGAGCGAGGCGGCCCGGCGAGCGCTCGAAGAGCGTGCGCGGCGGGCGCTCGGCGCACCCGCCGAGGCGGACGGCGGGCGCGCGCCGGCGAGCGTCGATCCGCGCGTGAGCGCCTGGCTCACGCGCGCGCGCACCTGGCGCGGCAGCCTCGAGGTGGGCGGGCCGGGCGACGCGCCCCTGTTCCTGCTGCTCGGCGACGAGCGGCGCCTGCCGCGAGCGCTGCGCGAGCTGGCCACGAGCGTGCCGGGCGGGGCGACGGTCCCCCTGACGCTGCGCTCGTGGCGGCTGATCGAGGGCCTCGAGCCGTGGCTCGGCGCGGCGGCCCGACGCTGCGTCGCGGCGCTCGAGGAGGGGCGCCCGGCGCCGGCCGCGGTGCTCGAGCTCGCGGGCGAGCAGGACGATCGCATGTTCGTGCTCGTCGAGGGCCACGACCCCGCCCGGGTACGCGAGTTCGCTGCCTTGAGGGGCACGCTGCAAGACGCGGGCCGACGCGCGATCGCGCGTGGCGGCGCGCCCCGCGCCGTCGCGGGCGGCGAGCACGAGCGCCCGCCGGCGATCCGCGCGGACCCGTTCTGCGTGCCCCAGCTCGACCGCTTCCTGGCGGACGGCGAGGTGTGGGTCGCGCCGGACGCGCTCGAGCTGCTGCAGGAGATCCGCGAGCGGCACGCCCATGCCGCCGGGCTGGTGGAGCTGTCCGCGGCCACCGACGCGTCGCTGCGGGTGGTCGGCCTCGGCGGCGAGCTCAAGCCCTTCCAGCGCGCGGGCGTGAGCTACCTGCTGGCGTGCAGGCGCGCGTTTCTCGCCGACGAGCAGGGCCTGGGCAAGACGATCGAGGCGCTCGCGGCGCTCGAGGCGGCCGGCGCCTACCCCGCGGTCGTCGTGTGTCCGGCGAGCCTCAAGCTCAACTGGCGGCGCGAGCTCGAACGCTGGCTGCCCGCCCGCAGCGTGCGCGTGCTCAGCGGCAACCGCGCCCAGACGGGCCCGGCCTGCGCCGACGTCACGGTGCTCAACTACGAGATCGTGGCCGCCCGCCTGCCCGAGCTGCGCGCGCCCGCGCCGCGCGCGCTCGTGCTCGATGAGTCCCACTACTGCAAGAACGCCGCCGCCAAGCGCACCCAGGCCGTGCAGCGGCTGTCGGCGGCCGTGCCGCGCGACGGGCTGGTGCTCGCGCTCAGCGGCACGCCCGTGACCAATCGCCCGGCCGAGCTCATCTCCCAGCTGCGGATCCTCGGACGCCTGCACGACTTCGGTTCGGGTGCCAGCTTCGGAGCGCGCTTCAGCGGCGGCGACGCGCACCTGCGCCTGCACTGGCACCTGCGCGCTCGCTGCTTCGTGCGGCGCCTGAAGGCGGACGTGCTGCCACAGCTGCCGGCGAAGACCCGCGCGGTCGTGCCGGTCGAGCTCGACAACGAGGCCGAGTATCGCCTGGCCGAGCGCGACCTCGTGGCGTGGCTTCGCAGCCAGCCGCTGGACCTGCGCGAGCTCGACGCGAGGGTCGCGGCCGCGCTGCGCGCCGAGCGCCTGGTTCGCTGCAACGCGCTCAAGCTGCTGGCGGCGCGCGGCAAGCTGCACGCGGCGCTGGCGTGGATCCACGATTTCTGCTGTTCGGGCGAGCGCCTGATCGTGTTCGCGAGCCACCGCGAGATCCAGCGCGCGGTGCTCGCGCGCTTCCCCCACGCGCTGCACATCCTCGGCGAGGACAGCGCCGGCGCCAGAGACGCCGCGCTCGCGGCATTCCAGGCGCCGTGCGACGCTCAGCGCAACCAGCTGATCGTGTGCTCGATCGACGTCGCCGGGCAGGGGCTCACGCTGACGCGCGCCTCGCACGTCGCCTTCCTCGAGCTCGGCTGGACGCCCGCCAAGCACGATCAGGCCGAGGATCGCTGCCATCGCATCGGCCAGCAGGACGCCGTCAGCGCCTACTACCTGCTCGCCGCGGGGACGATCGACGAGACGATCTCGACCCTGCTGGAGCGTAAGCGCGCGGTCATCGGCGCGGTCACCGACGGGCGCGAGCACGACGAGGAGGGGGTGCTCGAAGGGCTCGTGCGCGAGCTGCGCGGCGCCCCCTACCGCCACCTGCGCGCGGTCGCCTGAAGCCCGCAAGCCCGCGGCCCGGTGGGCGCCCGCGCCTGAGCCTGAGCCGCCGCGAGCCGGCGCCCGGACGCGCTCAGGGCCAGAGCATGAGCGCGTTCATGATCTCGCCCCAGTGTTCGACGGCTCGCGCTTCGCCTTCGCTCAGCTGTTCTTCCAGCGGCAGCGAGCGCCCGGCGAGCGCCCTCGCCGAACCGCTCTCGTAGCCGCGCAGCTGCGCGGGCTGGTAGCCGAGCGCGACCCACGCGGGCATGAACCTGCCGACGAACGCCACGGTGCTCGCGGGCAGCGCGTGATAGCCGTCGGCGCTCCACGCTTTGACGTCCCCGCACAGGTTCGGTGCGGACAGCCCGAGGACCGTCTTCAGATCGCCGACGTACGCGTGGATCGCGCCGCTCAGCGCATGGCTGCTCCAGCGCAGGCCCGCGACGGCGCGCACGAACGTCCTGATCGCTGACAGGTCGGGCTTCGCCGCCGAGAGCACCATCGCGCCGATCACCTCGTTGCTCAGCTGCGTCGATTCCGGGTCCTGCGGCGAGCCGGCGCCCGCGTCGGGGCATTCCCGGCGCACGTGCGCGAGGACCTGCAGCGGCGCCGCTTCGGACGCCGCGAGGTGTGCCCGGGCGACGCGCACGAGCGCGTAGTTGGCCTGCACGTAGGCCTGCGTGGCGGCGGCGTCCGAGGAGCTCCCGAGCGCAGTCGCGGGAGCCCCGGCGGCAGCGGCCGCCGTCGCCAGCGCCAGGATGAGCAGGCGCACCCTCATCCCCTGCAGCGTACGCCATGCGGGCGCGGCGGGCGCCGCGAAACGTATGGCATGAAGGCGCGGCGGGCGCCACGCAGCGTACGCCATGCGGGCGCGGCGGGCGCCACGAAGCTCCACGAAAAAGTTGGTAAGGATCGCCGCCAAAGCTCGCATCCCGGCAGGGTGCAGCTGGGTTCATAAGTAATGTCGGCGCTTCGATGCACACATGAGACGCAACGGGTCCATCGTCCTGGTGGTCGCGATCCTCGCCTGGGCGGTGGCCGCGATCGTGATCGGCTCTGCCGACCTCGGCCTCGCGGGCACGAGCACGGCCCGCAACTCGAGCAGGGTCTCGCCCGCGTGCCTGCCGACGACGCTCGCGCATAGCGCGAGCCTGCCCGGGACCGCCGTCGAGGTCTCGCCCGAGCCCGGAACCGACACGGCCAACCCGGATACCCAGATCAGCTTCCTCGGCGTGCCGGCGTCGGAGATCCACGAGATCTCCGTGGTCGGCCGGCGCAGCGGCCGCCACACCGGCCGGCTGGAGGCCTACTCGCAGGGCGACGGCGCGAGCTTCGTGCCCGCCGTCCCCTTCGACCCCGACGAGCGCGTGGTCGTGCATGCGCTGATCGGGCCGGGCGGCGCCGGCAAGCAAGTCGCGTACGCCTTCTCGGTCGACACCCCGTACTCGACGGCCAAGACGGGCGAGTTCCCCAACCCGCAGGCGGCGCCCGCCGACTACCAGAGCTTCTACACGATGCCCGGCGCGCAGGTCCCGGTGTTGACCGTCGCGGTGCCCGATCGGGATCCGGCGGCCGGCGACGTGCTCACGACCAACGGCCCCGGTCCGGGCCAGTACGGACCGCTGATCTACACCGCGCAGGGTCAGCTCGTGTGGTTCCAGCGGCTGTCCCGGGGCGAAACCGCGGAGGACCTCAACGAGCAGACATACGAAGGTCAGCGCGACCTGACCTGGTGGAAGGGGCGCGTGCTCTCGCTCGGCTTCGGTCAGGGCGAAGACATCGTCATGAACTCCCACTACCGGACCGTCGCCAGGGTGCGAGGCGGCAACGGCCTGCGGGCGGACCTGCACGACTTCCAGATCACCGCGAACGACGTCGCGTACATCACGGCGTTCAACCCGATCCGCTGCGACCTCGCCTCGGTGAAAGGCGCGCGTGACGGGGTGATCATCGACACGGCGATCCAGGAGATCGACATGAGAACGGGGCTCGTGCGCTGGGAATGGCACAGCCTCGACCACGTCGGCGTCGCCGAGTCCGAGGCCGAAACGCCGACCACGTCGGCGCCGTGGGACTGGTTTCACCTGAACTCGATCGACCCCGAGCCCGACGGCGACATCTTCATCTCGGCGCGCAGCACCTGGGCCGGCTATCAGCTGGAAGGCGGCAGCGGCAGGGTGCTCTGGCGCCTGGGCGGCACCGACAGCTCGTTCAAGATGGGCCCGGGCACCGAAACGGCGTGGCAGCACGACGGGCGGATGCTCGCCCAAGACGAAGTCACGTTCTTCGACGACGGCTCGAACCCGCCGATCCACCAGCAGTCGCGCGCGGTGCGGATCGTGCTCGACTTCAAGACCCACGAAGCGCGCCTGCGCTACGCATACACCCATCCGGGCCCACCGCTGCTCGCCGACAGCCAGGGCGACATGCAGACGCTGGCGAACGGCAACACCGTCGTCGGCTACGGCGGCGTGCCGGAGATCAGCGAATACGCGCGAGGCGGCGCGCTCGTCTTCGACGCCCACCTGCCGTTCGACATGGCCTTCTACCGTGCGTATCGCTTCCCCTGGAGCGGGCGGCCGCTCAGCCCGCCGGCGGTCCTCGCCAGCCTGAACGACACCGGCGAAGAGACGATCGTGCACGCGAGCTGGAACGGCGCGAGCGAAGTGTCCGCGTGGCGCGTGCTCGCGGGCAAGTCCTCGGGGTCGCTCGCGGCCCGGGCCACGATCCCGGCGAGCGGCTTTGAAAGCTCGACAACCCTGCCCAAGAGGTACGCGCGCGTAGCGGTGCAGGCGCTCGACGCGGCCGGCCATGTGCTCGCCGGCTCGCGCGAGACGTCGGTGATCAGCTACGCCGCTTCGCTGCCGCGCGCCGGGCGGTCCGGATGAGCGCCCGGACGGTGTGCGCGAGCGCGCTCCCAGGTGGACGGGCGGGCTCGCAGCTGCGCCGGCGGCTAGTCCCGCGGGCCCGCGAGCCGGCCGAGCGCCTGCCCGGTGGGCCCGCTCAGTACGCCGGTTTGGTCGAGTGTTTGTGCGTGCTCGTCGTCGTGCTCGGCTTGGTCGTCCCGCTCTTGCTTTCTTTGCCACCGCACCCGGCGATCGCGACGCTGGCCGTGATCGCGGCTACCAGCGCTAGGATTGCGGTCGGTAGCGTACGTTTCCTCATGGGCTGGACTCCTGGTCTCGCTCGACGAGTTCGGCCCCGCACACTACCAGGGGTTCTCGGCGCCGATCGCGCTTTGCTCGGCGCTCGATCGCTTGGGAGCTCGGGCCGGACGAAGGCTGGCGCAGGCAACGATCAGAGCCCTTACCACGCACGATGAGATGGAATAAAAGAGAGAAAGACGGCGTTCGCCCGGGAGTGCAGCTCGTTCGCGCCCTGGAGGGCGAGGGCGCCGCCGGCGGCGTGGCCGTAGCCGCCGCGGTTCGCGCCGGCGAGCGCGGCGAGGCGCACGCGCGCGCCGACGCGCCCTCCTCGACCTCGCCCGCTCGCGGGCAAGGCGCGCGCTCGCGGTGGCTGCTGGTCGTCTGCTGCGTCGCCCAGTTCATGGTCATCCTCGACCTGAGCATCGTCAACGTCGCGCTGCCCTCGATCCAGTCGGCCCTCGGCTTCACGGCCCCGGAACTGCAGTGGATCGTCGACGCCTACTCGATCACGTTCGCCGGCTTCCTGATGTTCGGCGGCCGCGCCGCCGACCACTTCGGGCAGCGCCGGATGTTCGTCGCCGCGCTGCTGCTGTTCGCGCTCGCCTCGCTCGCCGGCGGCCTCGCGCCCGATCGCGAACTGCTCGTCGCCGCGCGCGCGGGTCAGGGCCTCGGCGGCGCCCTGATGGCGGCGTGCTCGCTGGCGATCATCACCTCGTCATTCGCCCCCGGACCGCAGCTGCACCGCGCGATCGGCGCGTGGGCGGCGATGAACGGCCTCGGCGGCGCCGCGGGAATGCTGTTCGGGGGGATCATCACGCAGGAGCTCAGCTGGCGCTGGGTGCTGTTGATCAACCCTCCGATCGGGATCGCGGCCGCGCTCGTGGCGTACGCGGTCGTCAGCGAGCGCCGCCGGGGATCAGGATCCGACCCGCCCGGCAGCTTCGACCTGGCCGGCGCGCTGACGCTGACGATCGGGCAGATGGTGCTCGTGTTCGGGATCGTCGAAGCGGGCCTGGCCGGCCTCGGCACGTTCGCCGCGCTCGGGCCGATCGTCGGCGGGATCGTGCTGCTGGTGGTGTTCGGCGTGATCGAGACGCGCCTGGCAACCGAACCGCTGATCCCCTTCAAGGAGCTGACCAAGCCGCTGCGGATCGCCAACAACATCGTGCTGCTGTTCAGCGCGTCGCTGTTCCCGATGTGGTTCGTGAGCTCCCTGTACCTGCAGCAGGTGCTCGGCCTCTCGCCGCTGCACACCGGCCTGGTGTTCCTGCCGATGACGTTGGTGATCATGCTCGTCGCCTCGCGCGCCGGCAGGCTCGTGAGCCACTTCGGCGTGCGCCCGGTGCTGGGCGGCGGCCTCGTGATGCTCGCCGCCGGGATGCTGCTGCTCGCGAAAATCGGCTCGAGCGGCAGCCCGCTCGTGTACGTGATGCTCCCGGGGCTGCTCACGGCGGCGGGGATCGCGATGTCGATCGTGCCCTCGACGATCGCCGCCACGCAGGGCGCGAAGGAGGGCCAGGCGGGGCTCGCCTCGGGCCTCGTCAACACCTCGCGCCAGGTCGGCGGCGGCCTGGGCCTGGCGATCCTCGTCACGCTCGCGACCTCGCGCAGCAGCCACCTGATCGGCGCCGGCCACGGGGTGGCGCAGTCGCTCACCGACGGCTTTCGCCTCGCCTACCTGATCGGCGGCGGCCTGGCCGCGGCGGCGGCGCTCGTCACGTTCACGGCGCTGCCCAAGCCAGCCGGCGCGCCGGCCCCGGCGGTGCGCCGCCTGGCGCTCGCGGTCGGCGCGGTGCTCGTCGGCTTCATCGCGCTCGAGGTCGCGTTCGCCGGCTCCCACGGCGCGCCGATCGGAAGCTATTCCAAGGACGGCACGTACAGCTTCGTGACCGAGCCCTCGTTGCATCCGCCCAAGCTCCACGCCGACGGCCCGATCCTCGCCTCCAAGCTCGCGCCCGGCTACATCTTCACCGCCAACTTCTACAACCTCAACTACCCGCCGCTGATCGGCCAGAGCGGGCCGTTGATCCTCGACGACGAGCTGCAGCCGGTGTGGTTCCAGCCGGTGCCCGAAGACATGGTCGCCTCCAACTTGAGCCTGCAGACCTACGAAGGCAAGCCGGCGCTCGCTTGGTGGCAAGGCGTCGTAACCAACACCGGCGCCACCGAAAGCGGCGAAGACGTCGTCGTCAACCAGCACTACCAGACGGTCGCGAGGCTGAAGGGCCGCGATGGCTGGAAGATCACGCTGCACGCGCTCGTGATCAGCGGGCAGGACGCGTGGGTGACCGCGAACAAGGACATCGCCAAGAACCTCTCGAGCTACGGCGGCGCCTACAACGGCGCGCTGATCGACTCGGCCGTGCAGGAGTACGACCTGAAGACCGGCAAGCTCCTGCGCAGCTGGGACGCGCTCGAACACATCCCCCTCGGCGACTCGTACGCGACGGTTCCGACCAACGGCTTCCCGTGGGACGCCTATCACGTGAACGCGATCGATCTGGCGGGCAATGGAGACTTGCTGGTCTCGATGCGCAACACGTGGGCCGCCTACCTGGTGAACGTCAAGACGGGCAGGATCGAATGGACGCTCGGCGGCAAACACTCGAGCTTCGAGTTCGGCCCGGGCGCCGCCTTCCAGTGGCAGCACGACGTCGCGTTCGGGGTGGGCGGGCATGCCGGCCTTACGATCACGATGTTCGACGATCACTGCTGCCAGCTGACCGGCGGAGGCACCTCCGTGCCCGCGACCGGACCATCCCGGGGGCTGATTCTGAGGCTCGATCGGGCGACGCGCACCGCGACGCTCGTGGCCCAGTATCCCGGCGGCGACCAGTTCGAATCGGAATACATGGGCGACACGCAGCCGCTGGCCAACGGCGACACGTTCGTCGGCTGGGGCTCGGAACCGTACCTCTCGGAGTACACGCGCTCCGGCCGGCAGCTGCTCGAGGCGAACTTCCCCGGCTCCGATCTGAGCTATCGCTCGATGCTCGAGCCGTGGGTCGGGCTGCCGCTGTACGCGCCCGTCGGCGCAGCCCGCCGGCGGGGCGCCCGGACGACCGTGTACGCGAGCTGGAACGGCGCGACCCAGGTCGTCTCCTGGCGGGTCCTCGCCGGGGCGAGCGCCAGCCGGCTGAGCGCCGTCGCGAGCGCCGCAAGGTCCGGCTTCCAGACCGCGATCCCCGTGCGCCGAGGCTATGCGACCTTCGAGCTCCAGGCGCTCGCCGCGCACGGCCGCGTGATCGGAACTTCGCGGCCATTCCCGGGTTCGACTCGATGATGACCCGGGCGATCGTGCCACTCGCGGCGCTGGCGGCGGTCCTCGGCCTGTGCGGATGCGGCTCCGCCTCGCCGGCCGGCCCGGTGTCGGGCGCGATCGGCGTGGACGCCCCCGCCGCCTTCCCGGCCAATCCGGTCGCCGTCTCGCCCCAGCCGGGCACCCCAGACGCCTCGCCCGAGACCCAGATCAGCTTCCTCGGCGCCGCCGGCACGAGCGTCATCGGCGTGCGCGTGGTCGGCTCGCACAGCGGCGTGCACGCGGGCGTCCTGCGCGCGTACTCGACCGGGACCGGCGAGAGCTTCCTGCCGGCGCGCCCGTTCACGCCCGGAGAGCGCGTGCGCGTGTCCGCGACCGTGGAAGTGGGCGGCGCCAGGCGCGCGGCGAGCACGAGCTTCACGATCGCGCACGAGGCGCCGGTCAGCCCGAAAGAGTTCCCTATCAACCCGGGCGACCCGCGCGCGGTGCAGCACTACAGCACCGCGCCCGCGCTCACGCCGTCGACGGTCACGATCACGACGCCCGCCAAGCCCGGCGCGGCCCCCGGCTACCTGCTGATGGCGCCCTACCAGGGCGTCGGCTCGCCCGGCCCGATGATCGCCGAACAGAACGGCGGCCTCGTGTGGTTCCATCCGCTGCCGGCGGGCTGGGAGGCGACCAACCTGCAGGTCCAGACCTACGAAGGCAAGCCGGTGCTCACCTGGTGGCAGGGCCGGATCCTGGAGGTCGGCTTCGGCCAGGGCGAAGACGAGATCTACAACTCCGACTACCAGCACGTCGCGACCGTGCGCGCCGGCAACGGCTACCACGCCGACCTGCACGAAATCCGCCTGACGAGCGAAGGCACCGCGTGGATCGACGCGTTCGACCCGATCTACGCCAACCTCTCGCGCGCGCACGGCGCCGCCGACGGCGTGCTCACCGACTCGGTCATCCAGGAGATCGACGTCAAGACCGGCCTGGTCATGTGGGAATGGCACGCGCTCGGGCACATCCCGATCGCCGAATCGCACAACCCGCCGCCCACCTCCTCCTATCCGTGGGACTACGTGCACATCAACTCGATCTCGCCGGGGTCGCAGAGCAACGGTCAGGAAGGCAACGTGCTCCTGTCCTCGCGCAACACCTGGACGCTGTACGACGTGAACATCCGCAGCGGCGCGGTGCTCTGGCGCCTCGGCGGCGAGCACTCGAGCTTCAAGCTCGGCCCCGGCACCCACACCTACTGGCAGCACGACGCCGAACTGCACGCCGGCGGGCTGATCTCCGTGTTCGACAACGGCTCGGACCCGCCCAAGGAGAAGCAGTCGCGCGGCCTGATCCTCGACCCCAACCCGAAGACGCGCACGGTCACGCTCGTCAAGCAGTTCACCAACCCCACCAAGACGCTGCTCGCCTCCAGCCAGGGCGACATGCTCGGCCTCCCCGGCGGCGACTGGCTGATGGGCTACGGCGGCCTGCCCAACTTCACCGAGTACGACGCCGCCGGGCAGGTGCTGCTCGACGGCACGCTCGGCAAGAGCGTGCAGGACTTCAGGACCTACCTCTCGCCCTGGAGCGGGCAGCCCACGACCCCGCCGTCGGTCGTCGCCGCGCCGGGCGCCGGCGGCACGCTCGCCGTCTCGGTCAGCTGGAACGGCGCCACCGAAGTCGCCTCCTGGCGGGTGCTCGCGGGCGCCTCGCCGAGCGCGCTCGCGCCCGCGGCGAGCGCCGCCAAGGCGGGCTTTCAGACGACGATCGCGGTGCCCGGCGCCGGCCCCTACGTGCAGGTGCAGGCGCTCGACTCCGCCGGCGGCGTGATCGGGACCTCGGCCACCGTCGAAGGTTAGTGGCGCGTCCGCCCGCCCGCCGGAGGCTGCTCGCCGCGGCGCTCTCGCTGGTCGTGATCGCCGCGCTCGCCGGCGTGTTGGCGCTGTCCTCGACGAGCTCCGCGCCCGCCCGGGCGGGCGTCTCGCCCAGCTGCGTGCCGGCGCGCCTGAACGTCTCGCAGGCGCTGGCCGGCGAACGCGTGACCGTCTCGCCCGGTCCGCAGACCCGCGACGCCTCCGCGCAGACCCAGATCAGCATGCTCGGCGTGCCCGCGGGCGAGCTCGCCGACGTGAGCGTCACCGGCTCGCGCAGCGGGCGCCACGCCGGCAGGCTCGAGCCCTACTCGCAGGGCGACGGCGCGAGCTTCGTGCCGCGGCGCCCGTTCGACGACGGCGAGCTCGTGAGCGTCCACGCCGAGCTGCGCCGGGGCGCGAGCGCGATCCCCTTCTCGTGGAGCTTCACCGTCGCCGTGCGCGACGACCCGGGCGCGTACAGCGCGGCGGTCGTCGGCGTCGCCAAAAACCCCGCCGCCACCGCGCCCAGGCCCACGGACTACCGGAGCTTTCGCTCGCGCCCGGAACTGCGCCCTCCCGACGTGACCGTCTCGAGCCGGGACCGCACCGCCACCGGCGACCTGTTCCTCGCACCGTACGCCGGCGTCGGCCAGTACGGGCCGATGATCCTCAGCCCCCACGGCGAACTCATCTGGTTCAAGGCGCTCGGCCCCCCCGGCACGCGCGCCGGCGACCTGCGCGTGCAGCAATACGAGGGCAAGCCCGTGCTCACCTGGTGGCAGGACCCGCTGATCGCCGACGGCAGCCGCACCTCCGGGGATGTGATCGCGAACAGCGCCTACCACACGATCGCCGTCGTGCGCGCCGGCAACGGCTACCAGCCGGACCTGCACGAATTCCAGATCACCCCCCAGGACACCGCGCTGATCACCGTGTACGACGCGATCGACTGCGACCTCCAGAGCGTCGGCGGCCCGCGCGACGGCGCCCTCGCGGACACGCTGATGCAGGAGATCGACCTGAAGACCGGTCTCGTGATGTACGAATGGCACAGCCTCGATCACGTGCCGCTCGCCAACTCCTACTCCTCGCCCGCGAGCACCAGCCGCGCGAACCCGTTCGATTATTTTCATATTAATTCGATCGACGTCGAGCGGGACGGCGATTTCCTGATCGGCTCGCGCAACACCTGGGCCGCATACGACGTCAACGCCAAGACCGGCCGGGTGCGCTGGCAGCTCGGCGGCAAGCGCTCGAGCTTCGCGATGGGGCCCGGCACCGCCACCGCGTGGCAGCACGACGCCGTGCAACTGCCCGAAGGCCAGATCACGTTCTTCGACAACGGCGCCTCGCCGCAGGTGCAGCCGCAGTCGCGCGCGATCGAGGTCGCGCTCGACCTGCATGACATGACGGCGACGCTCGTGCGCAGCTACGCACACGAGAACCCGCTGGTCGCCGACAGCCAGGGCAACCTGCAGGTCACCCCGCAAGGCGACTGGGTGGTCGGCTGGGGGCAGGCGGGCTACCTGTCCGAGCTCTCGCCCTCCGGCCGGCTGCTGTTCGACGCGCACCTGCCGCCCGACTGGGAGTCCTACCGCGCGTTCGTCGCGCCCTGGAACGGGCACCCGACCCGCCCGCCGGCGATCGCCGCCGCGCCCGGCGCGGGCGCGCACGCCGGCGCGACCGTGTACGCGAGCTGGAACGGCGCCACCGAAGTCGCCTCCTGGCGCGTGCTCGCCGGGAGCTCGCCCGGCGCGCTGAGGCCCGCCGCCGCGGGCCCGAGGAGCGGCTTTGAGACGGCGCTCGCCGTCCCCGGCCTCGGCGCCGGCGCGTACGTCGCGGTGCAGGCGCTGAACGCGGCCGGCGCGGTGATCGGCAGCTCGCGCACGATCGCCGTCAGGGCCCCTTCGGCGGCGGCCCGCTCGGGTCGAGCCTGAACGGCAGCCGCCGCGCGTGGGGGCCGCGCCGGAACAGCGAGTTCGGCGGCAGCCCTTCCTCCAGTTCGCGTTCCGCCCGGCGTTTGCGGCGCGCGGCGGCGGCCGTCGCGACGTGGCGCGCGGTCGAGAAGTAGTCGGCGAAGCCGCGCTCGTGCGCGTCGGCCAGGCGCGGCGGCAGCGGCTCGCGCAGCTCGTCGAGGAACGCGCGCTCGTGTTCCACGCGCAGCCCGGCCTCGAGCGCGCTGTGCCCGGCGGAGTTGTGCAGCTCCAGACGTCCCTTCGTGTCGGCGTAGTCGTACAGCTCGACTTCCTCGCCGGCCGCCACCGGCGTGATCCCGTTTCCGCCCCAGTTGGAGTAGGTCGCGTACTTCGCGCCCGGGGTGCGCAGGGCGACGATGTGCAGCGGCGCGTCGGCCGCGTAAGGTTCGATCGCGTACTCGGTGACGGTCTCGTCGGTCGCGTGCAGCGCGTAGGGGCGCCCGGGCGCGGCCGGGTCGGCGAGGATCCTCGCGAGGTCCGCGCGCCCGGCGATGTGCGCGTAGCGCGGCTCCTCGCGCCAGTCGTTCGAGCCGCTCGCGATCGTCAACAGCAGCGGCGCGACGTCGACGCTCGAGGTCAGCTGCGTGCGCTGCTGCCCGGTCGCGCTCGTCAGCACGCCGCGCGGGTCCTTGACCAGCAGCGGCACGCGGATCGCCTCCTCGTAGGCGCTCGCGCCCTTGCCGCGCAGCCCGTGCGAGGCGCCGTACTCGCCGTGGTCGGAGGTGAACACGATCACCGTGTTGGCCGCGACCTTCGGGCGGCTCCGCAGCGTGCGCAGCACGTTGCCGATGTGATGGTCGACCTCGAGCTGCAGCTTGATGTACAGGTCCAGGAATTCAAACCATTTCTCGCCCGCTTCCGGGCCCGTGAACGGCACCGCGCCGAACGACGACGCGGTGGTTTCCTCGAAGGACAGCTGCAGGCGCGGCTTGTGGCGCGCGCGCAGCTGCTCGGGCGTCTCGTAGTTCGGCGGCAGGCGCCCGATCACGTGCGGAGCGGTGCGCTCCGGCGGGACGCGGTCGGTCCACTTGTACCACCAGGCGATGTCGTGCGGGTTGACGAACGAGACAGCCGTGCACCACGGCTCGGCGCCGCCCTCTTCGCCGAACCATTCCGCGAACGTCGCGGCGATCCGCGGGTCCACGCGCCAGCCCTGGCCGGGCCCGCCGTCCGGCGAGGGGTAGACGCCGCCGTCGAAGTCGTAGCGCGCAAGCGCCGGCGGGCCGGTGAGCGCCGTCCAATGGTTATCGCCGTGTGTCAGGTGCCACTTGCCGAACCACCACGTGCCGTAGCCGTGTTCGCGCAGCATCGTGCCCCACGTCGGAAAGCCGGGGTCGAGCGTGCTGCCGCCGGTGATCATGCACCCGGTCTGGTGGGTGTACAGCCCGGTCAAGAGCGTCGAGCGGGCGGGCGTGCAGTCGTTCGAGGCCGTGTAGTGGCGCGCGAAGGACACCGCGCCGTCGCGCAGCCGCTGCAGGTTCGGCGGCAGGCTGAGACCTGCAGGGTTCGGCGAGAACCACTGCGGAAAGCGCAGCTGGTCGACGACGATCACGAGGATGTTCGGGCTTGCGTGCGCGGGCGGCTGCGTGCGGCGGCGTCCGGGCCTGGACGTGGCCGGAGGGCGGGCCGGCCGGGGCTTGGCCGGGCTCGGGCTCGAGCCGCCGCCGGTGGTCTCGGCGGCCGCCGCGATCGCGGCGCCGCCGGCCGTCAGCAGGCCGCCCGCGATCAGGCCGCGCTTGAGCACGGTGCGCCGGTCGAGGCCTCCGTCCGTATCCTGCCTGGGGTCGATGTCGTCCATCCGCGTCCTCATCCTAGGTGGGTGGGCAAGCCTGGGTATCGCTCTCGCGGGACCCGGTACGGCCGCGGCCCAGCAGGGTCCCATGTGCCCTCCGGCGACCCTCGACGACTCGGCGGTGCAGGCCGGAGTGCTCACCGTCTCGCCGCTGGCGGGCAGCCGCGACGCCTCGCCGCAGACGCAGATCAGCTTCCTCGGCGAGCCCGCGCGCGACCTCAGCGACCTCAGCGTCGTCGGCTCGCAGACGGGCGTTCACAGCGGACGGCTCGAGCCCTACTCGCAGGGCGACGGCGCGAGCTTCGTGCCCGCGAGGTCGTTCGCGGAAGGCGAGCGCGTGCTCGTGCGCGCACACGTGCTGGTCGGGGGCAGGCGGCTGGCGCTGACGGACGAGTTCGCGGTCGCGCACGAGGATCGCATTTCCACGACGCCCAGGAAGGTCCTGCCGGGCGGCGCCGCCGAAGAACAGAGCTTCCATTCGCGCCCGGAACTGCACCCGCCGGTGGTCAGCGTCAGCGCGCCGGCCCCCGCGCTCGCCGGCGGCGAGGTGTTCGTCGCCCCCTACGGGGGACCGGGCCAGGCGGGGCCGATGATCCTCGAACCGGACGGGACGCTCGTGTGGTTCAAGCCGCTGCCCGCGGGCACCGAGGCGACCAACCTCCAGGTCCAGGAATACGAGGGCAAACCGGTGCTCACGTGGTGGCAGGGCAACATCACCGAGCACGGCTTCGGGCTGGGGGAAGACGTGATCGCCGACGACACGTACACGGACTTCGAGCACGTGCGCGCCGGCAACGGCCTGCAAGCCGACCTGCACGAGTTCCAGCTGACCCCGCAGGGCACGGCGCTGATCACCGCGTACGAGCCGATCTTCTGCGACCTGTCCGCCGTCGGCGGGCCCGCGGACGGCGCGGTCACGGACAGCGTCTTCCAGGAGATCGACGTCAAGACCGGGCTGGTGATGTACGAATGGACGAGCGTCGATCACGTGGCGCTCGACGAATCATATGAACGGGCGAGCACGACGAGCGTCGCCTACCCGTTCGACTTCTTCCATATCAACTCGATCGACCTCGCCCGCGACGCCAGCCTGCTGGTCTCCAGCCGCAACACCTGGACCGTGTACGACCTCGACGCCGCGAGCGGTCAGATCCGCTGGCGCCTGGGGGGCAAGCACAGCAGCTTCAAGATGGGCGCCGGGACGGGCACCGCCTGGCAGCACGACCCGCGCGAACTGCCCGACGGGGCGATCAGCCTGTTCGACAACGGCGCCTCGCCCAAGGAGCACAGCCAGTCGCGCGCGATCGTCATCAGCGTCGATGACCCGCCGGGCAGCGCGAGCCTGCTGACGCGCCTCACGCACACGCCGCCGCTGCTGTCCGAAAGCCAGGGCAGCGTGCAGGAGCTGGAAGACGGCGACTGGTTCGTCGGCTGGGGCCAGGAACCGTACTTCTCCGAATTCAGCCCCGAAGGCGCGCTGCTCCTGGACGCGCACTTCCCGGCGCACGACGAGTCCTATCGCGCCTTCCGCTTCGCCTGGACGGGCATCCCTGCGCACCGCCCGGCGTTCGCCTTGCAAGCCGGCGGCACCGGCGCCGGGAGCGTGTACGCGAGCTGGAACGGCGCCACCGGGGTGTCCTCGTGGCGGGCGCTCGCGGGCGCGACGCCCACCAGCCTGAGCGTCGTGGCCCAGGCGCCGCGCAGCGGCTTCGAGACGACCATCGCGCTGCCGGCGGGCACGCGCGGGCCGGACCTCGCAGTGCAGGCGCTCGGCGCCTCCGGGCAGGTGCTCGGCACATCGGCGATCGTCGCCGAGACGCAGCTCGCGGCCGGCTGAGCGGCCTTCGCGCGGCTAGCGCACCGGGTAGCGCGGCGGGGGAGCGTCGATGATCAGCAGGTAGGCGAAGCACCCGGCGCCCGCGGCCGCGGGGTAGGCGAGCAGCAGAAACGAGGCCGTGTGGCACGCCGGTCGCCAGCGCCGCCCGCGCTTCACCCCCGGGCACTCGCGCGGCGGGCGACTCTCGCGCCGGTGCTCGCGCGAGCGCAGCGGCGGGCGCGGACGCTTGCGGGGCCTGATCCATCGGGACGGAAGGGGGAGTCGAGGCCCCCGAGACGGGATGTACCCGCCTGACGGTTTCAAGACCGATAGCTTTTGGCTCTGCAATGCGGAAAATCGACTGCTCGCGCCACAGCTCGCGCCAGTCCTCCGAGAATCCAGGTTGAGGGTTTGCAGTCCCACGCTTTTGACTCGCGCGCTGCCTCAGTCCATGCTGCCGCGCGGAGCGGCCCACACGCTTGCGAATGACAGCAAGGTGTGCTGCTCGATCGTGTCGTAGTCATGGTCGTAATGCAGCACCCCGAGGCTGTTGGTGCTGGCTATAGAAGCGATCAGCAGGTCAACCGGCTTGACGCGGTGGGAGATTCCCTTCGCTTTGGCGAGCTCCGTCTGCGCCGCGAGCGCGATTGCGGCTGACTCGGCATCCAGCGAGGCGTGCGGCAATGAGTCGAGCTCCTTGGCGAGCGTCGCGAAATGCTCACCGTCACGTGCGCTGTAGCGCATCTCCAAGAGCGTCGGCGGGCAGGTCCACAGCTCCCCGGCTGCCAGCGCCTGCTCGAAGATCTCGCGCCGACTGCCAGTGAGTCGGCCGTCGAGTGCTCGTGCCCACACCGAGTTGTCGAACAGGAGAGGCTGGTCGTAGCCGCTCAATGCGTCCAGCCGCGCTCGCGAACCTCGTAGGCGGCCTTCACATCGACGCCATCTCTGCTGCGCATCCGCTCGATCAGCTGCTTGCGAAGCTCAACGTCCTGAGCGTTAGCGTGGCGCTCAGCTTCCATCTCCCGCAACCGCTCGCGTCCTCCGCGGATGACCAGATCGTCGAGCCGCACACGCTCACCGCGGCGTCGCAGCGCATCCAGCACCTCCCGCACTGGAGGCGTCTCGGTGATGGAATGACGAGGGTGGCGCGTCGGCACTCAGGCAGTGTAGCACTCGGTACAGCACCTGGCTTGTGCGAGGTGTCCGACTTTTGCGTCGCCGCCACATTCGGCCGCGCCAACTCGCGCCAGTCCTGACGCAATCAACTGGCGCGAGCCAACTTCAGACGCTTACGGAAGGGGGGAGATTCGAACTCCCGAGGCGGGGGTTGCCCGCCTGCCGGTTTTCAAGACCGGTGCATTCAACCGCTCTGCCACCCTTCCACGGCCAGGAGGAAGGCTATCGGTCTGCCCGGTGAGCCGCGGCTAGCGCTCCTTGTCGGAGCCGCGGCCTGCGGCGCGGCAGCGATCACGGGCTTCGCCCTCCTCGCCCACGCCCGTGCCACGACCGGCCGGGTGACCAGACTCGGCAGCGCCTGAGCCCCGACCGATCGGTTCAAGTGCGTCTTGCATCGCAACGCGCCCGTCAGGTGCTGGTGCGCCCGTCAGGTGCTGGTGTCGCCGGCGGGTTGATATGGCGGCGCCACCCCCCATCCCCAGCGCGGCACCGGCGCGTGCGCCACGGTCTGCGCTCCGGGCTGGGAGTTGTGCAGCGCCAGACGCGAGCCCCACTCGGCATAGCCGATGATCGCGGCGCGGAACTCCGGATCGGCCGGGAGTCCCGCATCGTCGGCGGCGCGGCTGAGCAGGGTCACGAATGCGAGTCGCTGCTCGGGGGTGATCGCGAGATCGCGGTGGCGGGCGAGCATGTGCTCGTAGCCTCCGCGCCGCTCCGTGTAGGCCGCGGGGCCGCCCATGACCTCCACCCACCAGTCGGTCACCCGGATGCGGTGCTGCTCGCTTACCTTCCCGCCGAAGAGCGCCGCGACATCGGGTGCATCCGCCTCGACGAGATCGTAGAACCGGTTCATCCAGCGTGCGAAGGCCTCGCGGCCACCCGCCCATTCGTAGACGGTCGGCGTCGAATCGCTCACTGCGCTGAAAGCTAGCGGATCGTCGCTGCGCTCGAGTCCCCTCGCGGGCGACGGCCCTCCCGGATGTCGTATGCTGCGGGGCGGCCGGAGCACATACTCCTCCGGCTGGCACTGTGTCCAGCGAAGCCGGTGCGATTCCGGCGCTGTCCCGCAACTGTGATGGCCCCGTCCAGGGCCCAGCCAGGTCGCCTGACTCGTGTCTGCGGATCATCCCTCGGAGGAAGGGTGGTTCGTCCGGGCCGGTCGGCCTGGCGAGCTGACTTTCCTCCGCCTAAGCGCGGAGGTTTTTTTATGTTCAGACGTTCTTCTGTGTGGCTCGCCGGGGTCCTCACGGTGATGGCCGTGGCGGTCGCCGGCTGCGGCTCGAGCTCGAACGCAGGCACGTCCTCGACGGCCGCGAGCGCCGGCTTTCCGGTATCGGTGCATGGCGCGGGCGGCGTGACGGTCCTCGCGCACGCTCCTCGTCGGATCGTCTCGCTGTCGCCGACCTCCACGGAAGACCTGTTCGCGATTGGCGCGGGCCCGCAGGTCGTGGCGGTGGACGACGAGTCCGACTACCCGACGAACGCGCCGCGGACGAAGCTGTCGGGCTTTCAGCCCAACGTCGAAGCGATCGCGGGCTATCGACCGGACCTCGTGGTGATCTCAGACGAGAGCCCCGCGTCGCTCGCTCCCGCGCTGCGCAAGCTCGACATCCCCGTGCTCATCAACCCTGCCGCGAGGTCGCTCAGCCAGGCTTACCTTGAGATCGAACAGTTGGGGCTCGCCACCGGACACGACACGCAGGCGCGCAGCCTCGTCAAGCGGATGAAGTCGCAGATCGCCGCGAGCGTCCGCTCGGCGGCGGGCCGCGGTCGCGGTCTGAGCGTGTACGACGAGATCAGCCAGGAATACTACGCCGCGGCGTCTGGAACCTTCGTCGGGCAGCTGTTCACGCTGTTCGGGTTGCGCGACATCGCAGACCGGGCGCCCGACCCGCAGGGTCTCGGCTATCCGCAGCTCTCGGAGGAGTACGTGGTGGCGGCGAACCCTGACATCGTGCTGCTCAACGACACCGTCTGTTGTGGTCAGAGCGTCGCGTCGGTGGCCCGCAGGCCGGGATGGTCGGACATGACGGCTGTGCGCAAGCACACGGTCGTCGCGCTCAACGAAGACGTCGCCTCGCGTTGGGGGCCGCGCACGCCGGCCCTGGCTGCGGAAATCGCTCGCGCGATAGAGACCGCGCACGCGGCGGGCCTGTGACTAGGGGCCTGTGACAAGGGGCCTGTGACGGTGAGCGCTTCGTCATCCGCCTCGGCCCGTTTTCTGGGAATCAGAGAACGGCGTCGCACCCCGGCGCTGGGCGTGGGCCTGCGCCTGCGCTGGGGGCTGCTCGGGGCCGCGGTGCTGACCGCCTCGCTGCTCGCCGGGCTCGCGATCGGGCCGGCGTCGCTGAGCGTCGAGGCGATTCTCGCCGACGTCGCCTCCCGCGTTCCGGGCTTGCACGTCGGCCATCGTCTGGATCCGCTCGACGCGGGCGTGCTGTGGCAGATACGCGCCCCCCGCGTGATCCTGGGCGCGATCGTCGGCGGCACTCTCGCGAGCGCGGGCGCTGGCTACCAAGCCGTGTTTCGCAACCCGCTCGCCGAACCGTATCTGCTCGGCGTGGCCGCCGGCGCCGGCCTGGGCGCGACCGCCGAGATCGTCTACGGGCCGCCCGGCTCGAGGAGCCTGCTGATCGCCGCGGCCTTCGCGGGAGCGCTGCTGGCCGTAGCCGCAGCCTACGCCTTGGGACGCTCGATGAGCGGCCGCGACGTCTCGACGCTGATCCTCGCGGGGATCGCGGTCAGCCTGTTCCTGACCGCTGTGCAGACGTTTCTGCTGCAGCAGCACACCCAGAGCGCGACGGCCGTCTACTCCTGGCTGCTCGGCAGCTTGAACACGTCCGGCTGGAGCGAGGTCGTGCTCGTCGTCCCCTATGTCGCGTTCAGCTTGATCGTCCTGATGGCACACCGGCGCGTGCTCGACGTCCTGCGCCTCGGCGACGAAGAGGCCGAAGCGCTCGGTGTGAACGTCGCCAGGGTGAGGCTGGTGGTCGTGCTGGCGGCCACGCTCGGGACGGCCGCCGTGGTCGCGGTGAGCGGGCTGATCGGCTTCGTGGGCGTCGTCCTGCCTCACACCGTACGGCTGCTGATCGGTGCGAGCTACCGCGTGATCATCCCGCTCTCGACGGCCTTCGGGGCGGCGTTTCTGGTGCTCGCCGACATCGTCTCGCGCACCGCGCTCTCGCCGGCGGAAGTCCCGGTCGGGGTGATGACGGCCTTCATCGGAGCGCCCTGCTTCGCGCTCGTGCTGCGCGCCACGCGCTCGGAGGCGCTGTGATCGAGGCCGCGCAACTGACCGTGACGCTCGGCGAGCACCGTGCGGTCGACGGGGTGTCCTTCGGCGTGCCTCGCGGTGGCTGGCTGATGCTGATCGGCCCGAACGGCGCCGGCAAGAGCACCGCATTGCGCGCGCTGGCCGGTCTCGTCCCCTACGGGGGGTCGCTGACGCTCGAGGGGCGGGCGCTCGCGAGGGTCCGCGGGCGCGAGCTCGCCCGCTGCGTGGCCTATGTGCCGCAGAGCCCACAGCTTCCCGCGGAGATGAGCGTGTGGGAGTACGCCTGCCTCGGTCGCACGCCGCATCTGGGCTATCTCGGCCGCAGCAGCCCCGATGACGAGCACGCCGTACGCTCCGCGCTCGGCAGGCTCGAGCTCTCGGACATGGCGGCGCGGCGACTTGGAACCCTCAGCGGCGGTGAGCGCCAGCGCGTGGTGCTCGCCCGGGCCCTCACTCAACAGGCGCGCGTCCTGCTGCTGGACGAGCCGACGAGCGCGCTCGACGTCGGGCGCCAGCAGGACGTCCTGGACCTCGTCGCGGAGCTCCGCGGCGACCGGTCGCTGACCGTCGTGGGAGCGCTGCACGATCTGACGCTCGCCGGCCAGTACGCCGACGAGCTGCTGCTGCTCGACCACGGCCGCACCGCGGCGGCCGGGCCGCCCGGGACGGTGCTGCGCGAGCCGCTGCTGAACAGCCGCTACCGCGCGCGGCTGCGGGTCGGCGCGCCCGCCGGCCACGGCCTGATCGTGACCCCGCGTCCCCCGCAGGACCCGCCGGCGGATTCGGCCTCGCCTCCTGTCGTGCTCCCGGAGCTCCCGGTGGTGCCGCGGTGAGGGCGCTGATGGTTCAGGGCTGTACGAGCTCGGCGGGCAAGAGCCTGATCGCGACCGTGCTGTGTCGCCACTTCTCGCGTCTGGGCGTGCGCGTCGCGCCGTTCAAGGGCCAGAACATGTCAAACCACGCGCGCGTCGGCGAGGGCGGCGAGATGGGGGCCGCCCAGTACTTCCAGGCGCTCGCCGCCGGCGTGCCCCCGGACGTGCGCATGAACCCGGTGCTCGTCAAGCCCGAAGGGGAGCGCGAAAGCCAGGTCGTGGTGCTCGGGTGCGTCGAGCAGGAGCTGAGCCGCACCCCCTGGCGTGAGCGCAGCTCGCGGCTTCGCCCGTCCGTGCTGGACGCGCTGGACTCGCTCGCGGACGAGCACGAGCTGCTGGTGATCGAGGGCGCCGGCAGCCCGGCCGAGATCAACCTCGCCGACTGCGACCTGGCGAACCTGGCGGTCGCCCGCCACTCGGGCGCGCCGGTGCTGCTGCTCGCCGACATCGACCGGGGCGGCGCGTTCGCGCATCTGTACGGAACGTGGCGGCTGCTCGCCGAGCCCGACCGCAAGCGAATCGCGGGCTGGATCCTCAATCGCTTCCGCGGCGAGCGCGAGCTGCTGGCCCCGGCGCCGCAGCGCCTTCGGGAGCTGACCGGCGTTCGCACCCTCGGCGTCGTGCCGGAGATCAGCCACGGCCTGCCCGAGGAGGACGGCACCGCTCGCTCTGCGCGTCCCGCGAGCACGGCGCTGCGCGTCGCGGTCGTGCGCTACCCGACCGCGTCGAACCTCGACGAGCTCAGCCTGATCGAGCAGGTCGCCACGCTCGAGTGGACCGCTGCGCCCGCGGCGGTCGAGTCCGCCGACCTGGTCGTGTTGCCCGGGTCAAAGCACGTCAGCGCCGACCTGGAATGGGTGCGCGAGCGCGGGCTCGCGGGCGCGCTCGCGCGGCGCGTGGCCGCCGGCGGGCGGGTGCTCGCGATCTGCGGCGGCATGCAGATCGCCGGCCGGCGCCTGCGCGACCGCGGCGCGGGGGAGCGCGACGCCGCGGGCCTCGACCTGCTGGCACTCGAGAGCACGTTCGCGCCCAGCAAGCGTGTCGGCCGGGTCGAGGCGCGCTTCGCGAGGCTTCCGGCGCCCTGGCAGGCACTCTCGGGTCTGAAGGCGCGCGGCTATGAGATCCGCCACGGCTCGAGCCGGGCCGTGGACGATGAGCAAGGCGGGAGCGCGGACCGGAGCGGGGGCGCGTCGGCGGACGGGGGCGGGCGTGGAAGCCCGGGCGGGAGGGGGGGTTCCCCGATGAAGGCGCTCCCGGACGGGCTGGGCTTCGTCGAGGAGCAGGTGCTCGGCGTCTACCCGCACGGGCTGCTGGAGGACCCTGCGATCGTGCGCGCGCTGCTCGGCGAAACGCCCCGCCGGAGCGTCGAGCAGGCGATCGACGAGCTGACCGACGCCGTGATCGCGCATCTCGACCTCGATCAGATCAACGCGTTGGCGGGTGTCGGGTGAGCTGCCGCCCAAACGACCCCGCGCGGGCGCCGCGCGAGCGTCCTTCCTACACTCGTCAGCGCTCGCTCGTGCTGATCAACACCGGCGACGGCAAGGGCAAGTCGACCGCAGCCTTCGGCGTGGTGATGCGCGGTGTGGCGCGCGGCTGGCGGGTGAGCGTGATCCAGTTCATCAAGTCGGGCAAGTGGAAGGTCGGGGAGGAGAAGGTCGCCCGCCAGCTCGGGGTCGACTGGGCGAAGACCGGAGACGGGTTCAGCTGGCTCAGCGACGATCTGGAGCGCAGCCGCGCGCGCGCCTGCGCGGCGTGGGAGCTCGCGGCCGCGACCGTCGCGGCCGGTGAGCACCAGCTCGTCGTGCTCGACGAGATCACCTATCCCTTGAACTGGGGGTGGGTCGAGACCGCCGCGGTCGTGAACGCGATCCGCGAGCGACCGGAGCACGTGAACGTGATCCTCACAGGACGCGACGCTCCCGCGGCGCTGATCGACGCCGCCGACACGGTCACCGAGATGGTCAAGGTGCGCCACGCCTACGACCGCGGGGTGCGCGCCAAGCGGGGGCTCGACTTCTGATGGCGCTCTCGGTCCTGCTCGGCGGCGCGCGCAGCGGCAAGTCGACGCTCGCCGTCCGCTGCGGGGCAGCCCACGAGCGGCCGGTCTGCTTCATCGCCACCGCCACCGCCAGGGATCAGGAGATGGCGGCGCGAATCGCCCAGCACCGCGCGGAGCGGCCGGCCGCCTGGCAGACGCTGGAGGAGCCGCTCGAGCTGGAGGCGGCGCTCGCCCAGGCGGACGAGGATGCGCTCGTGATCGTCGATTGCCTGACGCTGTGGGTCAGCAACCAGCTCGCCGCCGGGGCAAGCGATCGGGACGTCGCCGAGCATTCCGAGCGGGCAGCCGCGCGAGCGGCCGGGAGGGGGGCGCCGGTGATCGCCGTGAGCAACGAGGTCGGGATGGGGATCGTCCCCGTCGATCCGCTCGCGCGCCGCTTCCGCGACGTGCACGGCCGCGTGAACGCGACCTGGGTCGCGCGGGCCGCGCAGGCGAGTCTCGTCGTCGCGGGCGCGGTGCTGGCGCTCGCCGCCCCCGATCTCGAGCGCTTGTCCGATCCACACGCGCCTGCGGCCGGAGGGGCGCGATGAGAGCCGGCGAGCGCTCCGCGCTCGCGCTCGCGGTCGGCTTCGCGCTCGACCGCGGCCTCGGCGACCCCGCACACGGACACCCCGTCGCTGGCTTCGGGCGCCTCGCCGCCGCCCTCGAGCGATGCACCTGGCGAGCTCGCCGCCGCGCCGGGATCGCCCACGTCGGGCTACTGCTCGTCGCGAGCGCCTGGATCGGTCGCCGCGCCGACCCAAGCCCGGCCGCGTCGGCGCTGGTGGTGTGGGTCGCGCTCGGGGGACGCTCGCTCGAGCGCGCCGCCCTGACGATGGCCGAGCTGCTGCGGGCGGGCGACCTGCCGGCGGCGCGCGCACACGCTCCGGTGCTCGTCGGACGCGACCCGCGCGAGCTCGACGCTCATGAGCTGTGCCGGGCGACGATCGAGTCGGTCGCCGAGAACACCGCCGACGCGCTGGTCGGAGCGCTGCTGTGGGGCGCGCTCGCGGGCGCCCCCGGAGTGGCCGTCTACCGCGCCGCGAACACGCTCGACGCGATGATCGGGCACCGCGGCCCTCGCTATGAACGCTTCGGCTGGGCGGCCGCCCGGGTGGACGACCTGTTGACCTGGCCGGCGGCGCGGCTGACCGCGCTGCTGACGGTGCTGATCGCGCCGCTCGCGCGCGCCGACGCCCGCCAGGCGCTGCGGATCATGCGGCGCGACGGCGCCCGCCACCCCAGCCCCAACGCCGGACCGATCGAGGCCGCGTTCGCGGGCGCGCTCGGGGTGCGCCTCGGTGGCACCAACCGCTACCCCACCCACACCGAGCAGCGCCCGCTGCTCGGCGACGGCCCGGCACCCGGCACCGAGGACATCGCGAGGGCAGTGCTGCTCTCCAGCTTCATCGGCAGGGCTAGCGTCCTCGCCTGCGCGCTGCTCGCCCTCGCCCGAGCCCGCGCGAGCGCGACCGGGGGGCCGCGCCGATGAGCGAGCCGCGAACGGACTCGCTGCGCGTCCACGGCGACCGCTTCGCCCGCGCCGGGATGCTCGACTTCGCCGTCAACGTGTGGCCGACGCCGCGACCGCGGCATCTGAACGAGGCGCTGACCGAGTCGCTGACGCGCAGCGGCTACCCCGACGAATCGGCCGCGCGCCTGGCGATCGGCCGCCGGCATGCGCGGCCGGTCGCGCAGACGCTCGCGCTCGACGGCGCGTGCGAGGCGTTCTGGCTGCTCGCCCACGCCCTGCCAGTCCGCCACGCCGTCTGCGTTCACCCGTCCTTCACCGAGGCCGAGGCGGCGCTGCGGGCGGCGGGCAGGGCGGTGACGCGCCTCATGCGCCAGGCCGGCGACTGGGCGCTTGACCCCGGCCAGGTGCCCGAGGACGCCGACCTGGTGGTGCTCGCCAACCCCAACAACCCCACCGGCAACCTCGACCCGCCGGCGCGGATCGCGCGGCTGGCTCGCCCCGGTAGGACGCTCGTCGTGGACGAGTCGTTCATCGATTTCGTGCCCGGCGAACGCTCGAGCCTCGCCTCCCGGCGCGAGCTGCCCGGGCTGGTCGTGCTGCGCAGTCTCACCAAGGTCTGGGGCCTGCCCGGCCTGCGCGCCGGCTATCTCCTGGCTCCGGGCGATCTCGTCGAGCGCCTCGCCGCCCACCGCCAGCCGTGGAGCGTCAGCACGCCGGCGCTCACAGCGATCGAGACGTGCCTCCGCGACCACCAGGCGCTCGCCGGGCTCGCCGCCGACGTCGCCGCCGCCCGCGAGGACCTGCGCGAGCGGCTCGCCGGGATACCCGGTGTAAAGACGTGGCCCGCACGGGCCAACTTCGTGCTGATCGAGGTGGCCGGCGGCGAGAGGGTCATCGCCCGCCTCGCCGCCGAGGGGATCGCGGTCCGCCCGTGTGACTCCTTTCCCGGCCTCGGCACAGACCACATCCGCCTCGCCGTGCGCACGCCCGCGGAGCACGCCGTGCTCGCGGACGCCATCGCTCGCGCGATCGAGCGCTGCGATCCCCCGCCACCCGTCCGCGAGCCCGCTCAGCCACTGTTGCGCTCATGAGCGACGCACACCGGTTTCCCCGGCCGGCGACGCCCCCCGGATTCGACCCTTCGCGGGCAAGCCAGCGAGCGGCCGACCCCGCCGGCTGGCGCTACCCCGCCGAGCAGCGAGCGACGGTCCACCGCGTAATCGAAGAGCGCCGCGACGTGCGCCGCTTCCGCGCGGAGGACGTCCCCGAGGAGGTGCTCCGGCGCGTGCTCGCGGCGGCGCACCGCGCCCCATCGGTCGGACTGATGCAGCCGTGGCGGCTGATCGTGATCCGCGAGGTCGCCACGCGGACGGCAGTGCGACGCTTGGCCCAGCGCGAGCGGCTGCGCCAGGCGGCCCGCTTCGACGAGCGCGCCCGCGAGTTCCTCGACAAGAAGATCGAGGGCGTCGTCGAGGCGCCCGTCGGGATCTGCGTGTGCTGCGACCACGGCCGGCCCGACGCGGAGATCCTCGGCCGCGGCACGATCCCCGACACGGACCTCTACAGCACCGCCTGCGCGATCGAGAACATGTGGCTCGCGGCTCGCGCGGAGGGGCTGGGCGTCGGCTGGGTCAGCTTCTACCGGCCCGCCGACCTGCGCGCGTTGCTCGGCATCCCCGACCGGGTCGACCCGATCGCATACCTGTGCGTGGGCTGGCCCGACGAGCGCCCGGTGCGGCCGAGCCTGGAGGCCGCCGGCTGGTCGAGCCGCCTGGCGCTGGACGCGGTGCTCATGCACGAGCGCTGGCGCGAACGGCGAGCCGAGGGAGCGGGCGGCGAGGCAGCGGGCGAGCGCGCGAGCGCGCGATCGGCGAGGGTCCCAGCGGGGCCCCGTCGTGCGGCGGCGATCGCCGCACGCGACCGGCTCGATCAGCTCGTCAAGCCCGCCGGCAGCCTCGGGGCGCTCGAGGCGACGATCGAGCGCTGGGCCGCAGTCAGCGGCGCTCCGCCGCCTAGCCGCGTCCGCGCCGGCGTGCTCGTGTGCGCCGCCGACCACGGCCACGTGCGGCACGGCACGAGCCTGTTCGACGGCGCCGTCTCGGCGCAGGTCGCCGCCGCGGCCGCCCGCGGGGAGACCGCGGTCGGCGTGCTCGCGCGCCGCGGCGGCCACGAGCTGCTCGTGGCCGACGTCGGCCTCAGCGCCCTGACCCCTGCGGGCGTCCGCGACGCGAAGCTCGCTTGCGGGAGCGCCGACATGACGGCCGGTCCCGCGCTCTCGCGGGCACAGCTCGACGCAGCCCTGGAGGTGGGCGCCGAGCTCGCCGGCGAGCTCGCGCGGCGCGCGGTCGACTGCCTGATCCTGGGAGAGATCGGGATCGGGAACACGACGACCGCCGCCGCGCTCGCGTGCGCGCTCACAGGGACCGAGCCGCGGGCCATGGTCGGCCTCGGCGCCGGCATGGACGCCGCCGGCCTGGAGCGCAAGCGCGCGATCGTGGCGGCCGCGCTCGAGCGCCACGGAGCGCGGCTGCCGGCGGGCGAGGCGCTGCTCGCCGTCGGCGGGCTCGAGCTCGCGACGCTCGCCGGAGCGATGCTCGAGGCGGCGCGCCTGCGCCTGCCGGTGCTCCTCGACGGCTACGCGGTGGCGGCGAGCGCGCTCGCCGCCGTGCAGCTCGAGGCGACGGCCGCCGAGACGCTGCTCGCCGGGCATCGCTCGGCCGAGCCCGGACACGACCTGCTGCTCGCCGAGCTCGGCCTGGAGCCGCTGCTGGACCTGCGCCTGCGTCTAGGCGAGGCCTCCGGAGCACTGCTGGCGCTGGGGCTGATCGAGGCCGCGGGCGCCCTGTACGACGAGATGGGCACCTTCGAGGAGGCCCGCGTTGCACGCCCACGCTGACGGTGAGGCGCCCGCACAGGGCGCGGTCGTCGCGAGACCTCCCAGGGCTGCGCCGTGGAGCGGCCTTCCCGGCGCGATCGCGTTCCTTACGATCGTGCCGATTCCCGGCGCGGCCGCGACCACCGAGCTGGCCGCGGCAGCCGGCTGGTTCCCGCTCGTGGGGGCGGCCGTCGGCGCGTTCGCGGGCGGGGTGCGGGTCGGGGCACAGCAGCTTCTCGGGCGTACGCCCGCGACCGTGCTCGCGATGATCGCGCTCGTGGTCGTGACCGGCGCGCTGCACCAGGACGGGCTCGCCGACACCGCCGACGGGCTCGGCGCCCGCGGAGGTCGCGGCCGGCGCCTGCAGGCGATGCGCGACTCGGCCACCGGCGTCTTCGGGGCGCTCGCGCTGATCGGCTGGGCGCTGCTGCTGCTGAGCACGCTCGCCTCGCTGGACGCCTCGCGCGCGCTTCTGGCGCTGATCGTCGCGTGCGCGCTCGGGCGTTGGGCGGCGCTGGCGCACGCGATCGCCACGCCGGCTGCCCGCGCGGAGGGTCTCGGGGCCGCGCTGCGCGTCGGACGCCTCGCATTCGCCGCCGGCAGCGGCGTCTCGATCGCGCTCGCGCTCGCGCTCTGCGGGCTCGCCCCCGGCGCGGCGGCGATCGGGGCCGCGCTCCTCCTCGCCGCACTTTCCGCGCTGTTCGCCCGGCAGACGCTCGGTGGCCGGACGGGCGACACGCTCGGCGCGACCGTCGCCCTCACCGAGGTGCTCGTGTGCACGACCCTGCTGGCGCTCTGGGTTGGCTGAGCGCAAGCGCGCCGCGATGAAGAACTGCGCCGGCGCCAGCTTCCTATGGGACGCAGGTCGCGCCGCGGCTCGGAGGCGCAGGCCTGAACGGCGGCCGGTCGCGGGCACGCTGCGCTCGCGCGGCGGCGCCCGCCGTGGCGGCGCGCGACGTTTGCGCAAACCTCGCGCACGCGAGCGTCCTGGTCGGCATCTACTTCGACGCCAACTCCTCGACCGCGAACGCAGGCAGCCTCACCGCGGATCGATCGCCGACAGCGCCCATGGCCAGATGGTGATCGCCGAAGGCATCGCATCCGCCATCGAGCAGTTTCTCTGACGTAGACAGCCGGCCGCGTGCCGGCCGCGCGAGCAGCTGCCTAGCTCGAGGCGGCTCGTTCCGGCTGGGTGGCGAGCGTGAGGGTGAAGGTGAGGCGTTTGGAGTCGCGCAGCACGGTGATCCTGGCCTTGGCGCCTGCCCGAGTGGCGGCGAGCGCTTCGATCAGGTCGTTGGCGTTGGCGACCGGCGCACCGTCGAACGCGACGATCACGTCGCCCTTGCGCAGCCCCGCCTTGGCGGCGGGGGTGCCCGACTTCACTTCCTGCACGGCCGCACCCGTCTGGCCTGCGGTTTCATCTGTGCTGGTGGCGACGCCGAGGTAGGCGTGGCTAACGTGTTCGCCGCGCTCGAGCTCTGCGAGCTCGGCGGTCGCGAGGTCGATCGGCACCGCGAAGCCGACGCCGGTGCTGGTCGCGCTGCTGGAGCGCCCGAATTCGTTTGTGCCGGTGGCGATCTGGTCTGAGATGCCGATGACTTCTCCGTGGGTGTTGAGCACCGGGCCGCCGGAGTTGCCGGGGTTCAGCGCGGCGTCCGTCTGGATCGCGTGTGCGATCGTGAACCCGTCGGGCGCTTCGATCGTGCGGTCGAGGGCCGAGACGACGCCGGTGCTGAGGCTGCGGTCGAAGCCGAGCGGGTCGCCGATCACGCCCACCGGGTCGCCGACCGCGAGCGCGCGGTCGCTGCCGAGGGTCACGGGGTGCAGGTCCAGGCCGGCGGGGCTGACGCGCAGCACCGCGACGTCGGACGAGTCATCCGCGCCGAGCACCTTGGCGCCACGTGTGACGCCGTCATCGAAGGCGACCGAGATGGACCTGGCGCCGGCGACGACGTGCGCGGCGGTCAGGATGTCGCCGCGGCCGTCGACGACCATCCCCGAGCCGAGGTCCGTCTCGTGCTCTTCCTCGGCCCCGAATGGCGTGTTCACGGTGGCCGTCGCCTGCACGGTGATGTCGACGAGACCCGGGTCCGTGCGCGCGTAGATCGGCGCCCAGCCTTCGCCGGCGGCACCGGAGACGCTGACCGGCCGCGTCTGTATCTGCGTCACCGTTGTGCTCCTCACTGGCGAGGCCCCCGTGTGCAGCGCCCCGGTAGCCAGTGCCAGGCCGAGCGCGACCGCGGCGCCGATCACGGCGACCGCCAGCGTCGCCAGCGCAAGGGCCGGCCCGGAGGTGACGGCGGTGCGCGCAATGGTCGGGCTGCGTGGAGGATCGAGCGTTGGGGAGGACATGAGCTCAACCTACGTCGCGCTCGTGGCGGCTTCATCGGGGCTGGCCCCGTATCCGGATGCGCTCAACTACTTACCGACGCGCGTCGCGCCACGAGCAGCACCGACGCTCGCCTCAGCGCAGGAGCATTCCACCGTCGGCCACGATCTGCGACCCGGTCAGGTAGCTGGAGAGGCCCGACGCCAGGAACAGCGCGACGCGTCCCATGTCGTCTGGCAAGCCCATCCGCTGCATTGGGATGCGCTGCTCGGTTTCGCGCAGAACATCGGGGTCGAGCGCGCCGCCGGTGGCGCCGGGGGTGGCGATCGCACCCGGTGCGATCGCGTTGACGGCGATGCCGTGCTCGGCCAGCTCGAGCGCGACGTTCTTGGTCAGGCCCCACACTCCGTGCTTGGAGGCGTCGTAGTGGGCGAGTCCCACCATCGAGGGGTGCAGCGCGTCGATCGAACTGACGTTGATGATCTTCCCACCCCGCCCCTGGGCGATCATCTGTTTGGCAGCCGCCTGCATGGTCGTGAAGACGCCGAGCAGGTTGACGGCCAGCACGTGCTCGAACAGCTCGGGCTCGATCTCCAGGAACGGGGCGAACGGGTAGATCCCGGCGTTGTTGACGAGGATGTCCAGGCCGCCGAAGCGCTCGACCGTAGCCGCCAACGTCGCCTCGACGTCGGCTCGCTGGCTGACGTCGGTTTTCAGCGCGAAGGCGCTCTCGGGACGCTGGGCATTCATTTCCGTGGCGACGGTCTCACCCGTCGGCAGATCGAGGTCGGCGATCACCACATCGGCGCCGGCCTCGTGAAGTCGCTCTGCGATGCCGCGTCCGATGCCCATCGAGCCGCCTGTGACGATCGCGGTCTTGCCGCTCAGGTCGACGAGCTGGGCGATGGCAGGCGCGGCGCTCGGGGTCGTTGTGCTCATGCAGCAAGGCTGCCAAGCGCCTGTGGCGGCGGCGTCCGGGTAAACCGACAAGCACGCTCAGTAGCTCCCCGCACGGCGCAAAGCACCGCCGAGAGCTGGCTCTCGAGGGCCCTGGCCGCCGGCATGGAAGTGGATGCTCTGATGCTCACCGCCCTCGAGCTCGAGCGTGACCGTGAGCAGCGGATTCGGCGCGAACACGGCGATCGCGGGCGAGCTCACACCCTCCCGGGCGAAACCACCGCTGCGGCAGCCCGCCCTCTGCGTTGCTTATCGCTCGGCGACGCTCGCAGCGAGCTGGCCATTGTCTGTGGGGTCCGCATCGATCCCGGCGGGGGATCGCTGGGGTGCGCCCGCGACAGGGCCGTGACCGTCGACCGTCCGCAGAAGCGGCCCGATCAGGTCGATCGGCAGCGGGAACACGATCGTGGAGTTCTGCTCGCTGCCGATCTCGAGCAGCGTCTGCAGGTAGCGCAGCTGGATCGTAACCGGGTTGCGGCTGATCACGTCGGCGGCTTCGCCGAGCTTGGCGGCGGCCTGGAACTCGCCCTGGGCGTTGATGATCTTCGCGCGGCGCTCGCGCTCGGCCTCCGCCTGGCGGGCGATCGCATGCTGCATGTCCTCGGGGATTTCGACGTCCTTGATCTCCACGGCCGTGACCTTGATGCCCCACGGCTCGGTCTGGTCGTCGATGATCTTCTGCAGATCCTCGTTGAGGCGCTCGCGCTCGGCGAGCAGCGTGTCGAGCTCGGCCTTGCCGAGCACCGAGCGCAGCGTCGTCTGCGCGATCTGCGAGGTCGCGGCGAGCACGTCCTGCACTTCGACGACCGATCGACTGGGGTCGACTACGTGGAAATAGGTGACGGCGGTGACGCGCGCGGGCACGTTGTCACGCGTGATCACCTCCTGTGGAGGGATCTGCTGGGTGACGGTGCGCAGGCTGACGCGCACCAGCCGGTCCACGAACGGGATCAGCAGCACCACGCCCGGTCCCTTCTGGTCGAGCAGGCGTCCCAGGCGAAAGACGACTCCACGCTCGTACTCGCGCAGGATCCGCACCGCCGCCGCCGCGAGGATCAAGCCGAACAGCAAAAGAACGACGACTACGACTATGAGGATCGTGACGATCATGGATTCAGCTCCCATTGCTCGGCCTTGCGCACGCGCAGGGTCAAGCCGTTGACGCTTTCGACGACCACGCGGTCGCCGTCGTGCAGCTCGCTCTCGTGATGGATCGGGCTCGTTTCGGCGCGCCACAGCGACCCATCGAGGAACACCTCCCGCTCGGGTCCGCCGTTCGCGCGCACGACGCCCACGTGTCCGACGAGCGCCTCCCTGCCCGTGCGTGGACGCGCCCGCAGCGGCACCAGGATCCGGCGCCTGGCTAGCAGCAGCAGCGACACCGCCGCCGCGGCGGCGCACAGCCCGACGACCAGCACCAGTACCCCGCCCGCGCCGGCCGCGACCAACAGCAGCACCACGCCGGCCACGCCCGCGACGCCGGCGCACGCGGCCATCAGGCCACCGCTCGACAGGTGCGCCTCGGCCAGTAGCAGCGCCACCGCCGCGAGAACCAGAACGAGGCCGAGGACGATCATCAGCACGTCGGGAGGGAGTGAGCACTCATGTTCTTGCGAGCCTACGTCCGCCTCCGCTGAGCGCCATCGGGCGATTCCCGGCCAGTCGCTGCGGAGAACTACCTGCCCCACACAAGCGCCACCGCCCAAGCTCAGTTGCGGCCGCAACGCTCAGGACGTCGTCTCGAGCCCGCGAGTTAACGCGCCGACGCAACATCCGCGGCGAGCCGGCGGTCGATCGCGCGTGTGAGCCCCTCGACCTGGGTGTTCAACGGGAGGGTGGCGTCGAGCTCGATCACGCTGCCCGGCGGGAGCTCCTCGAGCGGCTGGAAGGAGCGGTGCTGCTCGGTGACGATTCGTGGGTCGGCGTCGGAGACGCGGTCGGGGTCGTGCATGCGACGTGCGGCTCGCTCGAGCGCGACCTCGAGTGGAACGTCGCAACGCACGACCAGAGGTGGTAGGCCGCTGCGGCGCAGGGGCCCGAGCAGCGTCGAGCGCTGCGAGCGCGAACGGCAGGAGGCGTCGACGATCACGCCCTTGCCGGCGTCGAGGAGCTCTCGTGCTTGGGCTGCCAGCAGCTCATAGGTGAGGTGTGTGAAGCGGTGGCTGTAGTGCTCGCGAGTCGCGCGCTCGGTGGCGCTCAGCCCGGCGGCGGCCTTGCGCGTGGCGTCGGAGGAGAGGACCGCCAACCCCGCGCGCCGCGAGAGCTCGGCAGCGAGGGTCGACTTGCCGCTCGCTGCCGGTCCGCAGATCAGCACCGCCAGCGGTCCTCGCGCGCGCCAGCACAACCGTTCGGCCAGGGCCAACATCGATCCTGCCTGCTCGAGCAGCTCCGCCGAACGCCTCCGGTCGTGCTCGGCAGCGGCGATCAGCGCGACCTTTGCTCGCACCAGCGCGTGGTGGGCGGCGTAGAAGGCCAGCAGTGTCTCGCTGCCGGCATCCATCCCCTCCCTGCGATAGGCGCCCACGAGCTCCTCGGCCGCCCAGCGCTGACCGTGCGCCTCGAGGTCCATCGTGAGGAACGCCAGATCGCAGGCGATATCGGCGTGGCGCAGCGAGGGATCGAACTCGATGCGGTCGACGACCCGCACCGTCGGCACCGCGAGCACGTGCTCGCACCGCAGGTCGCCGTGCCCGTCGCGGACGAGCCCGGCGCGGCGACGACGTTCGAGCTCCTCGCTGTGCACGCTCACGAACGCCTCCGCGAACCCTGCGCTGAGGTCGGCCGACGACCCCGTCGCACGACCCGCCTCCCGGAGCTCGCGAACGTTCACCCGCCACCTGCGCAGCAGCTCTTGCGCGCCACCGCCAGCCACCACTGCGGCGTCGCGATGGAAGGCCGCCAGACGGCGTGCGACCGCCTGGATGTGCACAGCGCTGAGTCCTGCCGACGCGATCAGGCCCGCGAGCGTGTCTGCGTCGCGGAAGCGGCGCATCTCGACGACATAGTCGACCGCCTTCGTCGTCCCCTCGGACGTCATCGCAACTCCCTCCTTGCTCCTCACGATCGCTCGCACGCCGCGGTAGATCCCCGGCGCAAGCTCCCGGTTGACACGCACCTCCTCCAGGCATGCGCTGTGCCGGCGTGCGAGCGTGCTGTAGTCCAGGAACCCCAGATTGAGCGGCTTCTTGAGCTTGAACGCGCGGTCCCCGCTGAGGAACACCCACGAGGCGTGTGTCTCGTGCACCTCGACGGGCTTGGTGGCGCCGTATGTCGAGGGGTCCGCGAGCGCCGCGAGCAAGCCGGGGTCGCAGCCTATCTCTGTCGTCGCGGGCATCGGCCGTACCGCGATCACGATCAGGGGAAACGAGCGTGAGCGAACGACCGGGGAGCGGACATCGCGCTCCCATGCTCCCGCCGCTCCACATACGGACAGGAGCTGTAGCGACGGTCGCGGCGCAGGAAGCGCTTGTCCTTCCGCCCCTTGCGCTCGCCGAGCTCGGCAAATGGTTCCCAACGCGTCAGCGCTCCAGGCACGACTTGTCTCCTAAACCTCGATGAACGACAATGACAACGTGCTTCCGACGCTAGTCGGGCTCCGGGGCCGAGCATCGGGGCGCGACCTCAGCTAGGCTCAGTGGAAAGCCACAACACTCGCCGCTGGCGATCGCGGGCGCCGCTACGGACGGTGGTCTCGAGCGCTCACAGCACGCGAGCCGCCAGAGCGGAGTGGCACGTGGGGAGCTCGGGGAGCCACCCGAGGCCTATCCCGCCGCGCTGTGGTCGACGGCTTGCGCGATGGCTGACCGGAACGACATCGACTTCACTTACTCGCTGACAGACCGCGTATTTCGGTTGAGCATGGGCGAGCTTGCGGACTTCAGCGGAGCCAAGTACGACGGCGACTTCTCACTCAGCTTGGAGCAGGCACAGCGGCGAAAGCACGAGTATGTCGCCGACCAGATCGGGATCGAGCCTGGCAAGCGCGTTCTCGACCTCGGCTGCGGCTGGGGGCCGTTGCTGAGCTTCATCCGCGCCCGCGAAGCTGTGGGAGTGGGAGTCACCCTGTCGCGCGCGCAGCAGGCCGCCTGCCGCCGGCACGGTCTCTGCGTTGGCCTCTACGACGCGCGGCAGCTGGATCGTGAGAGCTTCGGGCCGTTCGACGCGGTCGCGAGTCTCGGCGCGTTTGAGCACTTCTGCTCGGTGGAGGAGTATCGCCTTGGACGCCAGGAGGAGATATACCGGGCGATCTTCGCGCGGGTCGCGGCCGTGCTGCCCGAGCGCGGACGCTTCTACCTGCAGACGATGGTCTTCGGGCGCAACATGATCCCGCTGGATCAGGTCGACATCCACGCTCCGCGCGGCTCGGACGCGTTCGTGCTCGCGCTGATGGAGCGGCAGTTCCCCGGCTCCTGGCTGCCGCTCGGGCAGGAGCAAGTGGTTCGCTGTGCAGAGCCGAGCTTTCGGCTCCTGTCCACCAGCAACGGCCGACTCGACTACATCGAGACGATCAAGCAATGGAACGCGCGAATCGGGGCACGGAGTCTGCGCAAGAGCATGCTCAAGCTCCAACTCGTCCCGCGCTGGCTCGCGAGCGCCGATTTCCGCCTCGCGTTCACCTCGGGTGTGAGCGCGAACAAGGTGTGCTTCGAACGCGAGCTCATCGATCATCACAGGCTCGTCTTCGAGCGACGCTAGCTCCCCGTCGGTTCTGGCCGCCTGAATGATTTATCTGCCGCCTACACGGTGTTGAGAATACGCGAACGCCGGCGTGTCAGATTGCTCTCATGAGCTCCAACGGTGGATCAGCTCGATCACGGAGCGTGCTCGTGCGCGGCGGCTTGATCGCGCTGGTTGCGGTGACGGCGGGCGTTCTCGTCGGGCATTTCGCGTGGAGCGCGACCACGACGACGCTCCGCTTGAGCCCGGCTTCCGAGCGGTTCGGTCGCTCCGGGGACGCCGGGCCGGGCCGCCTCGGCTCCGGCGAAGACGGCGGCGGCTCGTCCGGCTCCGCCGGCGGCGTCTCCAGCTCGATCACCTCCAAGGTGGATCCCGCGCTGGTGGACATCAACACCGATCTCGGCCTCGAGGACGGCGAGGCGGCCGGCACCGGCATGGTCGTCACCTCCGACGGCGTGGTCATCACCAACAACCACGTGATCACCGGCGCGACCAAGATCACCGCGACTGACCTCGGCAACGGCACGACCTACACGGCTCACGTGGTCGGCTACGACTACGGCCGTGACATCGCGGTGCTGCGACTGGAAGGCGCCTCCGGTCTGAGGACGGTCAGCTTCGGCGACTCGAGCTCGCTGAAGGTCGGCCAGAGCATCGCCACGATCGGCAATGCCGGTGGAGCGGGTGGGACTCCGAGCGCGGCCGGCGGACAGGTGAGCGCGCTCGAGCAGTCGATCACTGCCGGCGACGAGCTCGACGGCAGCCAGGAGCATCTGAGCGGCCTGATCCAGATCAGCGGCGATCTGCAGCCGGGCGACTCCGGGGGCCCGCTCGTGAACAGCTCCGGTGAAGTGATCGGCATGGACACCGCGGCGTCGGCGACCTTCCAGTTCGAGTCCTCGGCCGGCGAGGGCTTCGCGATCCCGATCGCCGAGGTGCAGACGATCGCGAGCCGGATCCGTGAAGCACGCACCTCAGGCACGATCCACATCGGTGCCACCGGCCTGCTCGGAGTGTTCGTCGAAAGCCAGGGCGACGAAGGCGCGCTCGTCAGGAACGTCATCTCCGGCACGCCGGCGGCCGCGAGCGGCCTGAGCGCCGGAGATGTGATCACAGCCCTCGACGGCACCGCTGTCAGCTCGCCGACGGCGCTCACCGAACTTATCCTCAAAGAGCACCCCGGCGCCGGCGTCCGAGTCAGCTGGCGGAACCCCGCCGGCGAACGGCAGGCCGCGACGGTCACGCTCGCCGAAGGCCCGCCCGAGTAAAGCGAACGCTCGACACCGCTCCCGTCAGGGCTACCCGGCGCCAGCCGGCCGAATGGCGGCACCGCCCCGCCGTCCTGGCGCGAGTGATCGCCATGCGCGAGGACTTCCAGCGTGTGATGGCCGACCGCTACAAGCAGACCGCGCGCGAGCTCCGACCACTCCGGCACGAGGCCGAGGCGCGACTCGCGCCGAATTCGCAAAGGAGTCTCTCAGCTGGCTGCGCGCTCGTCATCGCCGAGGCTCTCGTAGCAGGCGGCGTGGTAGCAGGCGGCGTGGTAGCAGCGGCCGTCCGCGTCCGCCAGGTCGGGCTCGAGCATCCTCGAGGTCTCGTGAGCGCGCCCGCCGACGAGCCTCACCAGCGGCTCATACACGCCGATCACGACTCCACAGCGCCGGCAGCGCAGCGCCTCATTCATGCTCTGCCGGCGCTGGCCTGCGGCCCGATGCGCACGGGGCTGGATCGATCGTGGCTGCACCAAGCTCGCCCTTCCATGGTCCGGTCAGGACAACGTAGGGCCGCCGTGCGGGCACGCCCTCGGGGAAGACCCGCGCGATGCATGCGGCAAACCACGGATCGACGCGGCGCCGTCCGGGGTCCGATTTTTGGGGGATTTCTACCTAGACGCGCCGGCCACGACGCCGCTTGGCGGAGTTAAGCTCCCGGTATGAGCGCCCCCTCGGAGGAGCTTTGGATCCGACGCCTGCTCGATCTCGGCCGCGAGCTCGTGACCGAGCTCGATCTTGGCGTCCTGCTCGAGCGCGTGTTGGAGACGGCGCGGGAGATAACGGGCGCACGCTACGCAGCGCTCGGGATCTTGAACGAGCGGCGCACGGAGCTCGAACAGTTCCTGACCGCCGGGATCGAGGAGGAGACCCGCCGCGCGATCGGCGATCTGCCGCGCGGGCGCGGGGTGCTCGGCGCGCTGATCGAGCACCAGCGGCCGTTGCGCCTGGCGGACGTCGGCGTGCATCCCTCGAGCTACGGCTTCCCGGCCGGGCATCCGGTGATGCGCACGTTCCTGGGCGTGCCCGTGCGCGTTCGCGGGGAGGCGTGGGGCAACCTGTACCTGACCGAGAAGGACGGCGGCGAGTTCACCGAGCGCGACGAGGAAGCCGCCGTGATCCTCGCCGACTGGGCGGCGGTCGCGATCGGCAACGCGCGCCTGTACGAGACCAGCGAGCGCCGCCGCGAGGAGGCCGAGAAGGCGATCAGGGGTCTGGAGGCGACGCGCGACATAGCGGTGGCGATCGGCGGCGAGATCGCGCTCGAGCACGTGCTCGAGCTGATCGTCAAGCGCGGACGCGCGCTCGTGGGCGCACGCAGCCTCGTGATCATGCTGCGCGACGGCCACGAGCTCGTCGTGCAGGCCAGCGCCGGCCACGTCCAGGAGACCGGGGGCGCGCGGCTGCCGATCGCCGGCTCGACCTCCGGACAGGTGCTCGAACGCGGCCGTCCCGAGCGAATCACCGACGTGGCGGCGCGGCTGCGGATCGCGCCGACGCAGTTCGGCGTCGCCGACCCTCAGACAGCGCTGCTGGTGCCGATGCTCTACCGCGGCGAGGGTCTCGGCATCCTGGCGGCGTTCGATCGCGGCGAGGACGGGAACGTCTTCAGCGAAGAGGACGAGCAGCTGATGCGCACATTCGCCGCGAGCGCCGCCACCGCGGTCGCGCTCGCCCAGAGCGTGCAGTCGGACCGGCTGCGGAGCTCGATGGCCGCGGCGGACGCCGAGCGGCGCCGCTGGGCGCGGGAGCTGCACGACGAGACCCTGCAGGGCCTCGGCGGGCTGCGGGTGCTGCTCGCCGCGGCGCGCCGCGGCGAGGATCTCGCGCACGCCCAGGAGGCGATGGGCGAGGCCGTAGAGCACATCGAGCGCGAGATCGCGAACCTGCGCTCGATCATCACCGAGCTGCGACCGGCCGCGCTGGACGAGCTCGGGCTGCGCACGGCGATCGAGGCGCTGCTCGATCGCCACCGCGAGCAGAGCGGCTTGGAGATCGACGCGGAGCTGGCGCTGCCCGGCTCCCCCGGGGAGGAGCTGGGTCTCGGCGAGGAGCTCGAGACCACGGTCTACCGCTTGGTCCAAGAGGCGCTCACGAACGTCGCCAAGCATGCGCGCGCGAAACGCGTGCGGGTGGCGCTCGGCGAAGCCGCGGGCGCGATCCTGATCGAGGTGCAGGACGACGGCGCCGGCTTCGACCCGGGCGTCTCGAGCGAGGGCTTCGGGCTTGCGGGAATGCGCGAGCGTGTGGGACTCGCCGGCGGCGCGCTGAGCATCGAGTCCGGTGAGCACGGCACCCTGCTGAGCGCCAGCGTGCCCGTGCTGCGCGGGGCGGCGCGCGAGCGCTCAGCCTCCGAGCAGACCGCGTCCTAGCGCGTAGCGAACGAGCTCCGCCCGCGTCGCGAGCTCGAGCTTGCGGTGGATGTTCGCGCGGTGCGTCTCGACGGTGCGCGGCGAGAGGTGCAGCTTGCGCCCGATTTCGACGCTCGTGTGGCCGAGCGCTATCAACCGCAGGACTTCGACCTCCCGCGGCGTCAGCGCGTCGCCGGTGAGCGAGCGCCGCAGGGATTCCAGGCGCTCGGCGACCCGCGGGCTCACGAACTCCTCGCCGCGCGCCGCGGCGCGAACGGCCTCGGGGAGCTCGGTGTCGGCGCGGTCCTTGGCGATGAACCCGAGCGCGCCGGCGGCAAGGGCGCGCTGTGCGAACGCCGGGTTCTCCTCCATCGTCATCACGACGATCTGGGTGTCCGACGCCCGCTCGCGCAGCCGCCCGATCGTCGCGATGCTCGACCCGTTGGGCATGCCCAGGTCCAGCACGAGCACCTGGGGGCGGTGGCCGTGGACCTGACGCCCGACGGCCGCAAGGTCGTCCGCTTCGCCGACCACCTCGACTCCGTCCTCGCCGTCGAGCAGCAGCCGCAGGCTGCGGCGCATCAGCGCATGGTCGTCGGCGAGCAGCACGCGGATCGGCGCGTCCGCCGCGGCTGTCTGCTGCTCCCCATCGGAGCTGTGCGCCAGGTGCAGATGTGCGGGCATACGATTACGCTAGACGCACAGGGGTGCCGGATAACACCGGGTAAGCACGCCCTCGGCGGTGGTAAAGCACGTATCAGAAGAGCCCGAGTGGCTCGGGCTCATAGCTGACGAGCAGGCACGCCTTCGGTAGTTTGCCGCAGGGGTGGGGGTGCTGCACGCGGATAAACGGCCGCAGCGCCGCGCGTAGGTTGGGCGGCGTGAACACGCTTGAACTCGCCCGCCTGCAGTTCGGGGTCACGACCATCTTCCACTTCATCTTCGTGCCGATGTCGATCGGCCTGGCCGCGTGGGTCGCCTACTGCCAGACGCGCTGGTACCGCTCCAAAGACGAGGTCTACCTGCGGATGACCCGCTTCTGGGGCAAATTCATGCTGATCACGCTCGCGATCGGCGTGGTCACGGGAATCGTGCAGGAGTTCCAGTTCGGCATGAACTGGTCTGAATACTCGCGCTACGTCGGCGACATCTTCGGCGCGCCGCTGGCGATGGAGGGCCTGATGGCCTTCTTCCTGGAGTCGACGTTCGTGGGACTGTGGATCTTCGGCTGGGACCGGCTCTCGCCGCGGGTGCACCTCGCGACCATCTGGCTCACCTCCTTCGGCACGATCCTCTCGGCGTACTTCATTCTCGCCGCCAACTCGTGGATGCAGCACCCGGTCGGCTACGTGATCAACCACGCGGCCCACAAGGCCGAACTGAAGAGCATCTGGGCGGTGCTCACCAACTCGACGCTGCTGCTCGCGTTCCCGCACACGATCTTCGGCGCGATGTGCACGGGCGCGATGATCGTGCTCGGGATCTCCGCCTTCGGCCTGCTGCGCGGCCGCTCGAACCAGGTGTACCGGCGCTCGGCGCGCCAGGCGCTTCCGTTCGCGCTCGCCGCCGCGATCCTCACCGGCGCCTTCGGCCACGGCCAGGGCATGCTGATGGAGAAACAGCAGCCGATGAAGATGGCCGCCGCCGAGGCGCTGTACAAGACGACCAAGGGCGCGAGCCTGTCGATCTTCGCGGTCGGCCCCTTCGAACATTTCCCCAAGCGCCTGAACACCGACATCCGCATCCCGCACCTGCTCTCGATCCTCGGCACCGCCTCGTGGGACGGGGAAGTCAAGGGCGTCGACCAGCTGCAGGCCGAAGACGTCAAGAAATACGGGCCCGGCGACTACGTGCCGATCCTCGGCGTCACCTACTGGACCTTTCGCCTGATGGCCGGCGTCGGCGTGGCGCTGCTGGTGCTGCCCCTGATCGGCCTGTGGCTGCTGCGCCGGGGCGTCTTCGAGCGCAAGCGCTGGTTCCTGCGCGCGGCGGTCGTGGGCGCGTTCCTGCCGCCGCTCGCGAACCTCACCGGTTGGATCTTCACCGAGATGGGCCGCCAGCCGTGGGTCGTCTACGGACTGCTCAAGACCAGCGACGCGCGCTCGCCGCTGGTGAGCTCCACCGACATCGTCCTCAGCCTCGTCGGCTACACCGCGCTCTATGGCGTGCTGCTCGCGATCGGCGGAAAACTCTTCAAGAAAGAGATCGCCCACGGCCCCGAAGCGGAACCCACCGGCGAGCCCAAGGCGCCCGGCGACGGGGCGCCGCGACCCGAGCTGATCCTGGCCTACTAGCGAGAGCGAGCGACGAGCATGCCCGATCCCAACTTCCTGCAGACGCTGTGGTTCATCCTCATCGGCGTCCTGTGGGTGGGCTACTTCATCCTCGAGGGCTTCGACTTCGGCGTCGGCATCCTGCTGCGCGCGCTCGGGCGCGACCAGACCGAGAAGCGCATGATCATCCACTCGATCGGACCCGTGTGGGACGGCAACGAGGTGTGGCTGCTGACCGCCGGCGGCGCCACGTTCGCCGCCTTCCCCGGCTGGTACGCGAGCCTCTTCTCCGGCTTCTACCTCGCGCTGTTCCTGATCCTCGCGGCGCTGATCATCCGCGGCGTCTCGTTCGAGTTCTGGGGCAAGGAGGACTCGCCGCGCTGGCGCGCGATGTGGGAGTGGACGGCCGTGATCGGCAGCTTCCTGGCCGCGCTGCTGTGGGGAGTCAGCTGGGCCGACATCGTGCACGGCGTGCCGATGAACGCCGCCCACAACGTGACGGCGTCGCTGTGGGACCTGCTGCACCCCTACGCCCTGCTGGGCGGGCTGGTGACGCTGTCGCTGTTCCTCGCGCACGGCGCGATCTTCCTGGCGCTGCGCACCAGCGGCGGGCTGGTGAGTCGCGCCCGCGCGGTGGCGATCCGGGCCTCGCTCGCGAGCGTCGCGTTGATGAGCGGCTTCCTGGTGTGGACCGCGATCGACCAGGACGGCGGCGGCGTGAAGATCTCCGCGCAGATCCTCGCGGCGCTGGCGGTGGCGCTCGCCGCGGCCGTGCCGGCGATGCTCCGGCGTGAGCGCGAGGGCCGCGCGTTCGCGCTCAGCGCCGGCGCGATCGCGCTGCTGTTCGTGAGCCTGTTCGTCGAGCTGTTCCCGACGGCGCTCGGCTCGAGCACCGACCACGCCTTCAGCCTGTCGCTCGCGGCGGCGTCCTCGAGTCACTACACGCAGACGGTGATGACGGTCGTGGCGGTGGTCTTCGTGCCGGTCGTGCTCGCCTATCAGGCGTGGACCTACTGGGTCTTTCGCCACCGCCTCGGGCGCGAGGACTTCGAGGGCACGCCGACGCCGATCGCGGTGCTCGCGAGCCTCGGCGCCGGCGACGGCAGCGCCGCCGAGGAGCCACAGCCCCTGCCGCCGGCGCCCGCACCCAAGCCGGCCGGCTCCTCCCGCTGAGGCCATGGCTGGACCGGTCGACCGCCGGCTGATCCGCGAGAGCCGGGTCGCCAGGACCCACCTCGCGCTCGCGGGCGCGCTCGGAGCGCTCTCGGCCGCGCTGATCGTGGCCCAGGCCGCGCTGCTGGCCCACATCATCGACCGGGCGGCGATGCACCGCGCGACGCTCGCGTCGCTGAAGCCGGACCTGATCGCGCTGGCAGCGGTGCTGCTCGCGCGGGCGCTCGCGGGCGGCGGCTTCGAGCTGTCCGGGCGCTGGGGCGCGGTGCGGGTGATCTCGCAGCTGCGCGCCCGGCTCGTTCGCCGGCTGTTGTTGGAGAGCCCGGAGCAGCGTCCCCAGGACGGCCGCACGGGCGAGCTCGCGAGCACCGCCGTGCAGGGAGTCGACGCGCTCGAGTCCTACTTCGCGGGCTACCTGCCCCAGCTGGTGCTCGCCGCGCTCGTCCCCGTCGCGGTGATCGGCTGGGTGATCGCGCTCGACCCGATCACCGCTGCGATCCTCGCCCTGACGGTGCCGCTGCTGATCACCTTCATGGTGTTGATCGGCAAGGGCGCGCGCGCCCAGGCGCAGCGACGCTGGCGGGCGCTCGCGCTGCTCGGCGCGCACTTCCTGGACGTCGTCCAGGGGCTGGCGACACTGCGCGCGTTCGGACGCGAGGACGCCCAGGAGCGGACGCTCGCCGACGTCGGCGAGCGCTACCGCGCCGAGACGATGGCGACGCTGAGGGTCGCCTTCCTGTCCGCGTTCGTGCTCGAGCTGTGCGCGATGATCGGCACCGCGCTGGTGGCCGCCACGATCGGCGTGCAGCTGGTGTCCGGTGCGCTCGGCCTGCAGGCCGGGTTGACCGTGCTGCTGCTCGCGCCGGAGATGTACGGACCGCTGCGCCAGGTCGGCCAGCAGTTCCACGCGAGCACCGACGCGACGACCGCCTCCGAGCGGATCTTCCAGGCCCTCGACGGGCCGCCGGCGCTCGCGCCGGCGCGCCGCGGCCGCCCGGCGCCGAATCCGGCGCGCGCGCCCGTCCGCTTGGAGTCGGTCGACTACGAGTACCCGCGGCGCGCCGGCGGCGCGCTGAGCGGCGTCGAGCTCGAGCTCGAGCCCGGCCGCGTCACGGCGTTGCTCGGAGACAGCGGGGCGGGCAAGAGCACGATCGCGCGGCTGCTGATGCGGCTCGCGGATCCGACGGCGGGGCGCGTCACGTGCGCAGGCGTCGACCTGCGCGAGCTCGATCCGCAGGCATGGCGCAGCAAGATCGCTTGGGTGCCCCAGCGCCCCACGCTGTTCGCGGGAACGATCGCGCAGAACATCGCGCTCTGCCGTCCCACGGCCACGACGCAGGAGATCCGAGCAGCCGCCCGCGCGGCGGGCGCCGAGGAGTTCATCCGGCGGCTGCCGCGGCAGCTGCAGACGCGGGTGGGCGAGGGCGCTCGGCGGCTGTCCGCCGGCCAGGCCCAGCGCATCGCGCTCGCGCGCGCGTTCCTCGCCGACCGGCCGCTGTTGCTGCTGGATGAGCCGACAGCGCACCTGGACGAGCAGAGCGCGCAGACGATCGGCGCGACGCTCGGCAAGCTCGCGCACGGACGAACGACGCTGCTGATCGTCCATCACCCGCTGCTCACCGAGCTGGCGGATCACCTGCACGTCATCCGCCACGGGCGCCTGCACAGCCCGCCGCCGCATCCCAGCGGGCAGCGAGCGGCGCGCGGGCAGCCAGGCTGGGTGGCGGCATGAGCCGACCGTCAGCCCCGGCGCTGCTCGATCTCGCGCGCCCGCGGGCCGGCGAGCTTCGCCGGCTGTGCCTGTCGGTGGCGCTGGCGGGCGGCGCCGCGCTCGCGGCGATCGGGCTGCTCGCCACCTCGGGCTATCTGATCTCGCGGGCGGCCGAGCGTCCGCCGATCCTGATGCTGATGGTCACGATCGTCGCGGTGCGCGCCTTCGGGCTCACACGCTCTGTGATGCGCTACGGCGAACGGCTGGCCTCCCACGATCTCGCCCTGCGCCAGCTCGGGCGGCTGCGGCGGCGCTTCTACAGCAGCCTCGTGCCGCTCGTCCCCGGCGGCCTGGCCAACCACAGCGGCGACCTCCTCAGCCGCTTCGTCGCCGACGTCGACACGCTCGAGGACGTGTACCTGCGGGTGGTGCTCCCCGGCCTCGTCTCGCTGCTCGTGCTGATCGCGGCGACGCTCGCCGCGTGGCTGATGCTCCCGACCGCGGGTCTCACGATATTCCTCTCGCTGACGCTCGCGATCCTGCTGCTGCCGTCGCTGAGCGCCACGATCGCGGCGCGCGCGGCGCGCCGTCAGGCGCCCGCGCGCGCGCGCCTGACCGGCGAGCTGATCGAGGGGATCGACGGAGCGTGCGAGCTGGCGCTCGCGGGTCGCGCGGGCGCGCACGCCGAGCGCCTGGCGCTGAGCGACGGTGCTCTGGCGCGGATCGCCCGCAGCGATGCGCTCGCCGCAGCCGCCGCGGCCGCCGCCGGCGGGATCCTGGCCGCGGCGGGGCTGCTCGCGCTGCTGCTCGTCGCGATCCCCGCGGTGCATTCCGGCGCGCTCAGCGGCGTCCTGCTGGCGGCGCTCGTGTTCCTGCTGCTCGCCGCGTACGACAGCGTCCTGCCGCTGTCGGCCGCCGCTCGCAGCCTGCGCGTGTGCGCGACCGCGGCGGCTCGCGTGCAGGAGATCGCGCGCCGGCCGGCGCCGGTCGTCGACCCCGCCGTTCCTCGCCGGCCGACCGCGGCCGGCGAGCTGTGCGCCGAGCACGTTCACTTCCGCTACGAGCCCGGCCAGCCGTTGGTGCTCGACGATCTCGACCTGCGGCTGGCGCCGGGCGAGCACGTCGCCGTCACGGGCCCGAGCGGCGCCGGCAAGAGCACGCTCGCGGAGCTGCTCGTGCGCTTCAACGACCCCGGCGCAGGCCGGCTGACGCTCGACGGGATCGACCTGCGCGAGCTGACCCAGAGCGCGCTCCGCGGCGCCGTCGTGCTGTGCGCCCAGGATTGCCATCTGTTCAACACGACGATCCGCGAGAACCTGCTGATCGCGCGCCGCGACGCCAGCGAGCGCCAGATCCTCGAAGCCCTCGCGATCGTCGAGCTCGACGAGTGGGTCGCCGGCCTGCCGCAGGGGCTGGACACGCTCGTCGGCCAGGACGGTGAGCTGGCCTCCGGCGGGCAGCGCCGGCGCATCGCGCTCGCTCGCGCGCTGCTCTCACGCGCGCGCTTCCTGATCCTCGACGAGCCCACGGCCCACCTCGACGCGGCGCTCGCCCGCCGCGTGATGGACGGGCTGCTGAGCGCCTGCGAGGACCGCGGCGTGCTCGTGATCACCCACGACCTCACGGCGCTGCCGGGCTTTGACCGCGTGCTGCGCCTGCGCGGGGGCCGCCTGACGCCCGGCGCCGAGCTCGCGCCGCTGCCCGCGGCCGCCTGACGCTCGGCGCCGATCTCGCGCCGCTGCCCGCGGCCGCCTGACGCTCGGCGCCGATCTCTCGCGCCGCCCGCGGCCGCCTGAGCGCCCGCGACGCGGGCGGCCCGCCCGCACGACACGCAGCGGTCGGCGCTCGGCTGATCGGTGAGTGCGGAAAACCCCCACGTGGTTGGGGAGATGTTCGGATGTGCTCAGGGCGGTCGGGCGCGAGCATAGGCGCCGAGATGCCCGGTCGCAGCATCCGCATAGCGCGCATCGCGGGGATCCCCGTGGGGGTGAGCCCGTGGTGGCTGGTGATCGTCGCGCTGATCACGTGGTCGCTCGGGGCCTCGTACTTCCCCGAAGTGGTCCACGGCATCAGGCCGGGCGTCTCCTACGCGCTGGGTCTGGCGAGCGCGTTGCTGCTGTTCGCGAGCATCCTCGCGCACGAGTTCGGTCACGCGCTGGTCGCGCGCAGGCATGGGATCGAAGTGGAAGAGATCGACCTGTGGCTGCTCGGCGGCGTCTCGCGGATGCGCAACGAGGCTCACGCTCCCGGCGACGAGCTGCGCTACGCCCTTGCCGGGCCCGCGGTGACCGCGGCGATCGCCGCGGTCTTCGGCGTGGCGCTCGCGCTGCTGCCATCCTCGACGCCGGAAGTCGTGCGCGCCCTCGTCGAATACCAGCTGCTGGTCAACGGTCTGATCCTCGTCTTCAACCTGCTCCCCGCGTTTCCGCTCGACGGCGGACGGGTGCTGCGCTCCGCGCTCTGGCGGCGCAGCGGGGAGATCGGACGGTCGACGCAGACCGCCGCGCGTGTCGGCCGCGGATTCGGCTATCTGATGGTCTTCCTCGGCGCCCTCGAGTTCGTCGGAGGCGCTCCCGAGGGGCTGTGGCTCGCGCTGATCGGCTTCTTCGTGGTGATCGCTTCCGGCCAGCAGGCGATGGGCGCGCAGGTGCAGGCGGCGTTCGCGAACGTGCGCGCGCGCGATTTGATGTCCTCCCCGGTGGTGAGCATCCCGGCGCGAACCTCGGCCGAGCGCGCCGGCGCCGACTACTTCCTGCCCTACCGCTACACCGCGTTTCCGGTCGTGGACGAGCAGGGCCGGGCGCTTGGCCTGGTGAGCGTCGGCGATATCGAGACGCTCCCGCGCGAGCAGCGCGCTGCTCGCCGAGTCGCTGAGATCGCCGCGCGCGACCCGCAGCTGATCGTCGGCGAGGACGACGACGTCGCGCGGCTGCTCGAGCGCCCGGCCTTCGCGCGTGTCGGGCGCGCGGTGGTGGTCGACGAGCGCTCGAGGCCCGTCGGCCTGATCTCGATAACGGACGTGCAGCGAGCCCTTCGTGTCTCGCGGCTCACGCAGCACGTCCCTAGCGATGCGGCATTTCCCGGCTCGCGCCGGCGGGAACCTGCGGATGACCCGGCCAAGACGGCGCGCTAGCTTTTGCGCATGACAAAGACACAGACCCCCCGGTCGCGCAAGCAGCAGCAGCCATCCGCATCCGGTGAGCCGGCCACCCCGGCCGCGCCGGTCTTCGCGAGGATCCTGTGCGCCGTCGACGGCACGCACACGAGCACGGCGGCTGTCAAGACGGCCGCGGCGCTGGCGGGCCCCGACGGTCACCTGACGCTGCTCGCGGTGACAGCCGTATCGGGCTCGGGCGCCTATGCGGCGGCCGCGATCGCGCCCGGGCGCGCTGAGCTGGTCCTGGCGAACGCCAGGCGCATCGCCAACCGCGCGGGCGTGTCGGCGAGCACCGTGGTCGATCCGGGCAGGCCGCCGGCCGACGTGATCCTCCGGCGCGCCGCCGGCTACGACCTGTTCGCGATCGGCGCGCCGGCGACGTCGTGGCTCGGGGACGCGCTCCTCGGGGGCGTGGCGACGGTCGCGCTGAGTCACTTCACCACGCCGATGCTCGTCGTACGCCGGTCATCCGCCGGCCCGCTGCGCGGCCGGCGGGTGCTGGTCGCGAGCGACGGCGATGAGGGCTCGGATCGCATCGTGCAGCTCGCCGGTCGGCTGGGACAGAGCCAGGGGGCGCAGGTGACGCTCGTAAACGCGCTCGGCCCGGAGTCCAGGATGAGTCCGCACGCGATCGCGGCCCAGCAGCGCGCGTTGCAGCGCATACTCCCGGACGCGCCCGAGCCGCGCATCGCGCCGGGCAAGCCCTGGGATGTGATCCTCGAGGCGGCGCAGGACACGGACGCCGCGCTCGTGGTGATCGGCAGCCGGCGGGTGAGCGGCCTGCGGGCGCTCGGCAGCGTGAGCAGGCGCGTGGTGCACGACGCGCCGTGCTCGGTGCTGGTCGTCCCTCCGGGCCGCTAGATGTTCGAGAACACGCTGATCGGCGTCGACGGCGGATGGGGCGGACGCGACGCGATCGCGCTCGCCCGCAGTCTGAGCGGCGCCGACGCAAGGCTGACCTTGGCGTACGTACACAGCGGCGAGGTCGCGGAGGAGATGCAGGATTGCGAGGCGCTGCTCGAGCGGGAGCGTGCGCTGGCGGGCGTGCAGGCCGAGCTGCGCGGCGTCGTCGCGCCGAGCCCCGGCCGCGGCCTGCACAAGCAGGCGGAGGGGCAGGGCGCGGATCTGCTGGTCGTCGGCTCGTGCAGCCACGGCGTGTTCGGACGCGCGATGCTAGGCGACGACACGCGCGCCGCGCTGAACGGCGCCCCGTGCGCGGTCGCGGTCGCCGCCCGCGGCTTCGCCGAGCGCCCCGCGCGGATTGCGAGAGTGGGCGTCGGCTACGACGGATCGCCCGAGAGCGCCGCGGCCCTGGTCTGCGCCCGCGAGCTGGCGGCGGCGAGCGGGGCGCGCGTGCATGCGCAGGAAGTCATCCCGCCACCGCCTGTCTCCTTTGCCGGCCTGGTGACCCCCGCGATCGGGGGCTACATCGAGGAGATGCTCCGGGAAGCGCAGGCGCGCATGAGCAAGCTGGCGGACGTCGAGGCCCGCGCCGTGTATGGCCTCGCCGGGGAGGAGCTGGCGGCGTTCGGCGAGAAGCTCGACCTCCTGGTCGTCGGCTCGCGCGGCTACGGGCCGGTGCGCCGCCTCGTCAGCGGCTGCACCTCGGACTATCTCGAGCGCCACGCGCGCTGCTCGCTGCTCGTGCTCGCGCGCACGGCCGCGGCTCAAGTCCCCGACAATGCGCGCAGCGGCGACATGCGCGTGACGCGCCAGGCCGGGTAGATCCCGCCGAGCATCCCGATCGCGACCCCGACGAGCAGGCCGCGCCCGAGGCCCCAGGCGGTGATCGCGGGGGAGACGTACGTTTCGACGCCCAGCGCGCGCACGAGCAGGCCGCCGCCGATGACGCCCACGAGCAGGCCGAGGGCGGCGCCGAGCAGGCTGACGCCGACGCCCTCGCCGAAGATCAGCGCCGCGACGCGCAGCGGCGACCAGCCGACGGTGCCGAGCAGCCCGAGCTCGCTGCGGCGTTCCATCACGGACATGGCCATCGTGTTGGCGACGCTGAGCGCGCCGACGATCAGGGCGATCACGACGATCACGAGGATCGCCTGGGAGATGAGCGTGGCGTTGGCGCCGGCGCGCAGCGCCTGTTCGGGGTCGCTGATCACCCGCGTCCCGGGGAACGCCCGCTCGATCGCGGCGGCCGCGACCGGCGCGCGCACGCCGGTAGCGAGCTGCACGACGACGTCGGTCTCCTCGCCCTGGCGTCCGCTGATGCGTTGGGCGAGCGCGAGCGGGAGCACCGCGCCGGAGTCCTCGAAGAGGATCCCGGAGTGGTAGATGCCGGCGACCGGGTAGGCGTGTCCGTCGATCCTCACGAGGCTTGCGAGATGCAGATGCAGCTGTGCGGCCAGGCGGTCGCCGACGAGCGCCCCGTCTGTGCCGGCGGGCGGCGCGCCGCCGGCGAGCATGACGAGCGAGCGCGTGAAGAAGCCGCTTGGTTCGGCGCCGAAGACGATCGCCGCCGCATCTGCGCCGACGGCTTCCACGAGCAGCAACAGCGGGGTGGCGCGCGCGACCTGCGGGCGCGCCTGCAGCCGGCCGACGAGCGAGGCGGGCAGCACGGAGGTGGTCGGTTCGGCGACGCCCGCCTGGAAGACGCCGAGACTCGAGCCGCCGAGGTGCACGAACCCGGCGGCGCTCTGCTGCAGGCCGGCGGTGAAGGACAGCAGCGCCACGACCATCGCGACGCCGACGGCGATCCCCGACGCGGTGAACACGGTGCGCGCCGGTCGCCTGAGCAGGTTCGTGACGATGATCGCGAGCACTCGACCTACGCTTGCGCGCCGCCCGCCGCGACCCCGTCGCTGAGCGCGCCGTCGGCGAGACGCACGGTGCGCTCGGCGCGCGCGGTGACCGCGTCGTCGTAGCTGACGATCAGGAGCGTCATCCCGCGGCGGTCGCGCAGGCTGAAGATCAGCTCGAGCACCGTCTGGGAGGTGGCCGTGTCGAGCGCTCCCGTGGGCTCGTCCGCGAGCAGCAGTCGCGGCTCGTTGGCGAGCGCGCGCGCGATCGCCACTCGCTGGCGCTCGCCGCCGGAGAGCTCGGCGGGCACGTGGTCGGCGCGCTCGGCGAGGCCGACGTCGGCGAGCAGCGCGAGCGCGCGACGTCCCCGCGCGCGACGGTGCATGCCCGTGCCGATCAGCGGCACTTCGACGTTGGCCCGCGCCGAGAGCGTCTCCAGCAGGTGGTGGCGCTGGAATACGAAGCCGACGAGCTCGCGCCGCGCGTGCGCCTGCCCGCGCTCCCTCCACACGGCCCTGCCGTCGAGCAGCACCTTGCCCCTGTCGGGCTGCTCGAGTCCACCGATGAGCGCAAGCAGGGTGCTCTTGCCCGACCCCGAGCGTCCGGTGATGGCGACCGCTTCGCCGGGCGCGACGCGCAGCCAGACCGCTCGCAGCGCCCTGATCTGCCCGAAGCTCTTGCTGACGTCCTCGAGCGCGACCTCGGGGCCGATCGCATCGCTCACCTGGCGACCTGGACGGCGTAGTCGAGGTCGATGCTGACCGTGCCGGCGCCGATCACGGCCCGGAAGGTCAGCGGGTAGCCGACGGCGCTCGCAGGCCAGTGAAAGACGTCGGAGAAGTGGCCGTCGAAGGCGTAGTGCGAGCGACGCGCGACGACCTGGCCGCCGAACAGGTACTCGTAACTGACGCTCGCGCGCGCCGGCATGCCGCCGCGGGTGACCGTGAAGCTGATCGGCCACGGGCGTTCGACGAGCGGAGCGTGCGTGCTCGCGTGCAGCGTCGCGGTGACGCCTTCCTTGGAGACGGTGACCGTGTTCGGGGCGCCCGGCGAGGTGGGCGTCGACGGCGCTGTCGCAGGTGCGCTCGCGGTGGTGGAGGAGGAGGTCGTGGTGGCGCCCGTTCGACGGGCGGCGGTCGAGTTCTCGTGCTTGCTCGAGGAGCCTCCGCAAGCCGCGAGCGCGAACGCGCTTGCGAGGCACGCGAGCAGTGCAGCGAGTGTGAGACGGCTTGGCTTCATGGCCCCGAGCCACGGCGTCCGCCGGCGCGCTCGACGGCGGCCTGCGAGTCGGCTGAGCCGTCGTAGGAGCCACGGCGTCCGCGGGCGCGCTCGACGGCGGCCTGCGAGTCGGCTGAGCCGTCGTAGGCGATCAGGATCATCGGCTCATTCTCTCGCGCCGGACGGCGCCCGCGCTCGCGATCCTCATGGCATCGCCCCCGGCGCCTGGGCGCGAGCGTGTTCGGCGTGAAGCTCCGGCGGCACCTCGCCCGAGACGTAGCGCCGCCCGCGCGACCACGACGCGAGCGCGGCCAGCACGCATGCTGCGATTGCGAAGTCGAAGGCCGCGTGCAGGCCCGCGTGGAAGGGGCCGGAGATCAGCTCTGGGAAGAAAGAGCGGCCGGTCAGCGTGGCTGCGTCCAGCGCGCTCAGGTGTGCGAGCGCGTGCGTGCCGAGCAGCTTCTGGATCGGGTTGTAGCCGAGGAAGGCGGCGAATAGCACCGACACCGGGGGCTGGTGGCCGACCTTCTCGGCGAGCGAGCCGGGGACGCCGTGCGCGATCAGGCCGCCGGCGAGACTCGTCGGCAGGGTCGAGGCGAGCCCGGCGATCACGAGCGTGAAGAAGATGCCGATCGAGAGCACCTGTGCGGAGTTCTGGAAGGTCTGGTTCATGCCGCCGCCCGCGCCGCGGTCCTCGGGCGGCAGGCTGTTCATGACGCCCGCGCGGTTGGGCGAGGCGAACGACCCCATCGCCAGGCCGCTCAGCAGCAGGATCGGCGCGAACGTCGCGTAGGAGAACTCGATCGGCAGCCGCGCCAGCAGGAAGAACGACAGCGCCGCGACCAGCATCCCGCCTGTGGCGAACGGCCGCGCGCCGTAGCGGTCGGAGAGATAGCCCGACGCCGGCCCGGCGATCAGGAACCCGAGCGTCAGCGGCAGCATGTAGATGCCGGCCCACAGCGGGGTCCGGGTGAAGCTGTAGCCGTGCGCCGGCAGCCAGATGCCCTGCAGCCATATGATCAGCATGAACATCAGCCCGCCGCGCGCGATCGCCGAGAGGAAGCTCGAGAGCGTCCCGAACGTGAACGCGCGGATGCGGAACAGCTCCAGGCGGAACATCGGGTTGCGCACGCGCCGCTGCAAGTGCGCGAACGCCACCAGCAGCGCGAGGCCAGCGGCGAGCTCGGCGAGCACCTTGGGGCTGCTCCAGCCGAGCACGTGGTCGTCGTAGGGCTGGATGCCGTAGGTGATCCCGATCATCACCAGGACCAGGCCGACCGCGAACGTGGCGTTGCCGCGCCAGTCGATCGGCACGCGACGCGGGTGGCTGAGCTCTCTCAGCTTCAGGTGCGCCCACACGGTGCCGAACGCGCCCACCGGCACCGACACCAGGAATACCAGCCGCCAGTCGATCGGGCCCAGCAGCCCGCCGAGCAGCAGGCCGATGAACTGTCCGGAGATGCCCGCGATGTTGTTGATGCCGAGCGCCAGCCCGCGCTGGTCCGGCGGGAACGCGTCGGTGAGGATCGCCGCCGAGTTGGCGAGCAGGAAAGCTGCGCCGATCCCCTGCACGACTCGGAACCCGATCAGGTAGCTCGCGCCCGCGCGCCCGTTCAGCCAGTCGACCGTCAGCCACAGAGAGCCGACCGTGTAGATCGCGAAGCCGAGGTTGTACATGCGCACCCGCCCGAACATGTCGCCGAGGCGCCCCAGGCTCACGACCAGCACGCTCGTCACCACCAGGAAGCCGAGGATCATCCACAGCAGGTAGAAGCTGTTGCCAGGCGCCAGCGGTTCCAGGTGGATGCCGCGAAAGATGTCCGGCATCGCGATCAGCGTGATCGACGCATCGATCGTCGCCAGCAGCACCCCGAGCGTGGTGTTCGACAGCGCCACCCACTTGTAGCCCTCGCCCGGAGCGGTTGTGGCCGACCCGGAGCTGGCATCGGCTCGGATGTCGAGCGGGCCACGCACCGTCCCGAGACGCTAGTGCGCCGCGCAGCGGTCCGCCGCCGTGGGCGCGGCCGCGCGTACGTAGTCTCCCGCGCTCGCGACCGTTGCCGGTGCGGATGAACGGCGCCGGGCGAGCGTCGAGACTGGCGTCATGCCCGCGCTCGCCGTCCGAGACCGCTCGCCCGTGGCGCTCGACGCTCGCCACGAGCCCGTGGTCGCCGTACGCGATCTCGTCCGGCGCTTCGGCGACTTCACCGCCGTGGACGGGATCAGCTTCGACGTGTTTCGCGGCGAGGTGTTCGCGTTCCTCGGACCGAACGGGGCAGGCAAGTCGACGACGATCAGCATGCTCTGCACGCTCGCCCGTCCGACCGCGGGCCAGATCAGGATCGCAGGTGTCGACGTCACGCGCCATCCGAAGGTCGTACGCCGCCACATCGGCCTCGTCTTCCAGGACCAGACCCTCGATGACAGGCTCACGGCACAGGAGAACCTCCGCTTCCACGCCGTCCTGTATCGCGTGCCTGCCGCCGAGGTCGACGCGCGGATCACGCGCGTGCTCGAGCTCGTCGACCTGAGCGACCGCCGCTACGACCTCGTCTCCGAGTTCTCCGGCGGCATGGCGCGGCGCCTTGAAATCGCGCGGGCGCTGATGCACGTCCCGCGCGTGCTGTTCCTCGATGAGCCGACGATCGGTCTGGACCCGCAGACGCGCGCGCTGATCTGGGAGGACGTGCTGCGCCTGCGCGAGGAGGCCGACGTGACGGTCTTCCTGACCACCCACTACATGGACGAGGCCGAGTATGCCGATCGCATCGCGATCATCGACCACGGCAAGATCATCGCGCTGGACACCCCCCAGGCGCTGAAGGCCGCGGTCGGCGCCGACACGGTCGATCTCGGCACCACCGACGACACCGTGGCGATGGGCGCGCTCGAACGCGCCGGCTACCGGGTCGAGCCGGTCTCGGGCGGGACGCGGGTCTTCGTCGAGGACGGCGAGAACGCGGTTCCCTCGCTGATCGACGCGGCGGGCGTACCCGTCCGCAACCTGCACGTCCACAGGCCGACGCTCGACGACGTGTTCCTGCGCTATACCGGCCGCGAGATCCGCCAGTCCCACGCGGATGCGATGCCCGCGCGCTTGCAGGCGCGGTTCGCAAGAAGGGGCCGATGAGCAGCGTTCCCCTTCATCCGAACCTGCTCGAAGGCCGTGAAACGGTCCTCCGCGACGAGCTGCGCACGACCGGGATGGTGTGGCTGCGCGAGCTGATCCGGTTCGAGCGCACCCGCACGCGCATCCTCAGCGGGCTGATCCAGCCGATCCTGTTTCTGATCGTGCTCGGCTACGGCATGGCTGGGCTCGTCGGCAGCACCGCGGGCTTTGACTTCAAGAAGTTCATGTTCCCCGGCATCATGGCGATGAGCGTCGTCACGACCGCGATCTTCTCCGGCATGTCGATCGTGTGGGACCGCGAATTCGGCTTCCTGCGCGAGATGCTCGTCGCGCCGACCAGCCGCGCCTCGCTGGCGCTTGGCAAGACCGCCGGCGGCGCGAGCGTCGCGGCGGTGCAGGGCACGATCATGCTCGTGCTCGCGCCGCTCATCGGCGTGCACCTGACGGTCGTGCTGGTGCTCGAGATCATCGGCCTGGAGCTGCTGATGGCGATCGCGCTGACGGCGTTCGGCGTGTTCGTCGCCAGCCACATCGAACGGATGGAAGGCTTCCAGGTGGTCATGCAGATGCTGCTGTTCCCGATGATCTTCCTGTCGGGCGCGCTGTTCCCACTGAACTCGCTGCCCGGCTGGCTGACCGTCCTCACACGCATCAATCCGCTCACGTATGCGGTAGCGCCGCTGCGCCAGGTCGTGTTCGCGGCCCAGAACATGCCGGCAGCCGCGCGCCGGCGCTTCCCCGCGACCGTCGAGCTCTTCGGCCATACGCTCTCGATCGGCACCGAGATAGCGATCGTGGTGGTGTTCGCCGCGATCTTCATCGCGCTCGCCATCCGCGGGTTCTCGCGCACAGAATGAGCCCGGCGCCGCGCCTGTACGTCGGTTCGGAGGTCGGGCGGCTGCGGCGCGTGATGCTGCACCGCCCGGACCTCGAGTTGCGCAGGCTCACGCCGGCGAACAAGGACGCGCTGCTGTTCGACGACGTGCTGTGGGTCAAGCGTGCCCGCCAGGAGCACGACGCGTTCGCCGACGCGCTGCGCGAACGCGGCGTCGAGGTGCTCTACCTGCAGGAGCTGCTCGCGAGCGTGCTCGACCAGGAGGAGGTGCGAAGCCAGGTCGTCGCCGACACGATACGGGCCGCACGGCTGGGCGATCTCGGGCCGGCCGTGTCGGAGTGGCTCACGTCGCTTGCGGGTCAGGAGCTCGCGCGGCGGCTGATCGGCGGGGTCGCCTACGGCGAGCTTCCGTTCGGCAGCGCATCGCTGCCGGCGCTCGTCAGCTCGCGAGACGAGTTCGTGCTGGCGCCTCTGCCGAACCACCTGTTCACGCGCGACACCTCGGCGTGGGCGTACGAGGGCGTCTCGGTGCACGCGATGGCAAAGCCCGCGCGCGAGCGCGAGTCGATCCACCTCGACGCGATCTACCGTCATCACACGCTGTTCGCCGGCGAGCGCCACCAGGTCTGGAACGAGGGTCTTGGCGGCCCGGCGAACCTGGAGGGCGGCGACATCCACGTGATCGGGCGCGGCTGCGTGCTCGTCGGCATGGGCGAGCGCACCCGGCCCGCGGCGGTGGAGCAGTACGCGCGGCGGCTGTTCGCTGCCGGCGCCGCGGAGCGGGTGATCGCGGTCGCGATGCCGGCGCAGCGCTCGAGCATGCACCTGGACACGGTGATGACCCAGGTCGACCGCGACGTGTTCACGATCTACCCCGAGCTGCGCGACTCGCTGCGCGCCTTCAGCCTCACAGCGGCGGGCACGGGGGTCTGCGTGCACGCCGAGGACGATCTGTTCGCGGCAATCGCCGGGGCGCTCGGTGTAGGGGGGATCAGGCTGCTGGAGACGGGCGGCGACAGCTACGAGGCCCAGCGCGAGCAGTGGGACGACGGCAACAACGTGCTCGCGATCGAACCGGGCGTCGTGGTCGCCTACGAGCGCAACGTCGACACGAACACGCGCCTGCGCCACGCCGGCGTCGAGGTCATCACGATCGCCGGCGCAGAGCTGGGCCGCGGTCGCGGCGGCCCGCGCTGCATGTCCTGCCCGATCGAGCGCGACGACGCCGGCTCGGCGCATTGAGAAGGGCGCGAGCGCCGCTCGGCAACGCGGCTTGAAGTGCCGATCGCTGACCTTGCCGTCTGCGGCGATGTGGGCCGGTCTCCGCACGGTAACGCGCATCGTCCGAAAGTCGAGATGGCTACGCGGACGAGCGCCGGAGCACGGATGTTTCTCTTCGGAGAACCACTGACCGATCGTGCGGAACATGGTCGATGTTGGACGGCATGGGCGCGGGTTTGATGTGTGCATTCGTCAAACGACCCTTAGGGGGAGTCATGCCTTCGTTTCATCTTCGACACGCAAGGAGGGGAGCAGAGCGCAGCATCGCGCGGGCGGAGGGCTCCTCCAGGTCGGTTTCAGGCCCGCGCTTCATGGGCGCGAGTTCGATCGCGCTGCTCAGCCTCGCCGCCGTGCTGACGCTGCGGGGCTTTCCCGCGGTCGCCACGTACGGCTGGGCGAGCATCGCCTACTACATCGCCGGCGCCGTGCTGTTCCTCGTGCCGCTGGCGATGATCGCCGCCGAGCTCGCCTCGGCCTACCCCAAGGCCGGCGGGCTGTACGCCTGGGTGAAGGAGGCCTTCAAAGAGCGCTCCGGCGTGCTCGCGATCTGGTTTGAGTGGATCGAGGACCAGGTGTGGTTCCCGACCGTGCTGTCGTTCGTGGCGGCCGCCGCGGCGTACGTGTTCGACCCGAGCCTCGCCGAAAACAAACTCTATTTGGTGCTCGTCATGCTCGGCGTGTTCTGGGGGCTGACGTTCCTGAACTTCCTCGGCCTGCGCTGGATGCTGCGCCTGAACAACCCGGGAGTGATCATCGGTACGCTGCTGCCGTGCGCGGTCTTGATCGGGATCGGCATCTACTGGCTGATCGCCGGCAAGCACAACCAGATTCCCTTCCACGCGAGCAAGCTCGCGCCGAGCTTCTCCCACGTCAGCAACCTCGTGTTCTTCGTCGGAGTAGTCCTCGGCTACGCGGGGATCGAGCTCGCGGGCTTTCACGCCAAGGAGACGCGCAACCCCAAACGCGACTTCCCGCGCGCGCTCGCGATGGCGGTCGCCCTGATCGTCGGCGTCTCGGTGATCGCGACGCTCGCGATCAGCTTCGTCGTGCCGGAGAAGGAACTGAGCCTCGTGGCCGGCATCCCGCAGACGTTCGCGCTGGCGTTCAAGTCGATCGGGATCGGTGGCTGGGCGAGCAAACTGATGGCGGTGCTGATCACGATCGGCACGCTCGTCCTGATCAGCACCTGGCTGCTCGGGCCCTCCAAGGGGCTCTATGCGGTGGAGTCGACCGGCGAGCTGCCCCCGGCACTGCACAAAGTGAACAGGCGCCACGTTCCAGTTTCGTTGCTCAGCTTCCAGGCGATCCTGACGAGCGTGTTCGCGATGTTCTTCCTGTTCGTGCCGAGCGTCAACACGAGCTACTGGATGCTGACCGCGCTCACCACTCAGATCCTCGTGATGATGTACGCGATGATCATGGCCGCCGGGATCCGGCTGCGCTACACCCAGCCTGACGTCGAGCGCCCCTACAAGGTGCCCGGCGGGAAGCTCGGGATGTGGATCACCGGCTGCATCGGGATCTTCGGCTGCGGCTTCTCGTTCGTCATCGGCTTCATCCCGCCCTCGGAATACAAGCATTGGCCTACCCCGATCTACATCGCCGCAATGGCCGCCGCGATCGTGATCTGCTCGGTCCCGCCGTTCATCACGCATCGGCTGCGCAAGGGAAGCTGGATCATGGAGCACCCCGACAACGTCCTGCTCGAGGTCGAGGAGCTCAAAGAGGTCGCCAAAGAGCTCGGCGTGGAGGTCGCGCTCGACAGCGCCGACGTGACCGCGACCAGCGACGGGCTGGCGGGCTCGAACTCCGCAGCTGGCGTGACCGGCGCCGCTGCCGACGGCAGCCCCAACGGTTCCAGCAAGGACGCCGCTCGTCCCAAGGTGGTGGGCTGACATGGATGTCCTGGACTCGTTTCCGATCCTGCTCGTCGACGACGAGCTGCGTGACGAGACCGCCGCCGGACGCGCAACCCGCTCCCTGCTCGACCGCCTGCGTGCCGACGGCACGCAGGTGGTCACGGCCGCCGACCTGCACGACGCCGAGCAAATCGTCACATCGACCGCGTCGCTGAGCTGCCTGCTGATCGACTGGGACGCTCACCACGACGGCGGCGGCAATGGGAGCGCGCTCGGCACCGTCTCACGCACCGAGGCGCTGGTGCGCAAGCTGCGCACGCGCAACCCGACGGTGCCGATCTTCCTGCTCGCCGACCAGTCGATCCCCGAGATGCTGCCCCCGGAGCTGCTCGCGATCGTCACGGGTTATGTGTGGAAGCTCGAGGACACGCCCGAGTTCATCGCGGCGCGGGTCGAGGAGGCCCGGCGCGGGTATCTGGAGCCGTTGCTTCCGCCGTTCTTCGGCGCGCTCGCGCGCTTCGTGGAGGAAGGGCGCTACTCATGGCACACGCCGGGGCACTCCGGCGGCACCGCGTTCCTGAAGACGCCGGTGGGCGTGGCCTTCCACGAGTTCTTCGGAGAGAACACGCTGCGCAGCGACCTGTCGGTGTCGGTGGGGGAGCTGGGGTCGCTGCTGGAGCACACCGGCCCCGTCGGGCAAGCCGAGGCGCAGGCGGCCGAGACGTTCGGCGCGCAGCGGACGATGTTCGTCACCAACGGCACCTCGACGGCCAACAAGATCGTCTTCCACGCGTGCGTGCGCCCGGGCGATGTGGTGCTCGTGGACCGCAACTGCCACAAGTCGATCATGCACGCGATCGTGATGACCGGCGCGATCCCCGTATATCTACATCCGACGCGCAACGCCTACGGGATCATCGGCCCGATCCCGCCCGCCGGGCTGAGCGCGGAGACGGTGCACGCGGCCGTGGCGGCCAACCCGCTCGTGCCGGTCGGGTCAACGAGCATCGCGCTGGCGGTCGTCACCAACTGCACCTACGACGGGCTCTGCTACGACGCCGGCGCGGTTCTCGACGCACTGTCTGAGACGAGCGAGCGCGTGCTGTTCGACGAGGCGTGGTTCGGCTACGCCCACTTCCACCCGCTGTATGGCGGGCGTCACGCGATGGGCGTGCAGCACCACCATGGGCAGGCGGCGATGTTCGCGACGCAGTCGACGCACAAGCTGCTCGCGGCGTTCTCGCAGGCGTCGATGATCCACGTGCGCGACGACACGAACAGCGTCAGCCCCGCGGCGCTGGAGGAGGCGTTCATGATGCACACCTCCACCTCGCCGCAGTACGGGATCATCGCCTCGCTCGACGTCTCGGCCGCGATGATGGACGGTCCGCAGGGCACGGCTTTGATCGACGACGCGATCGAGGAGGCGCTTGCGTTTCGCCGCGAGCTGCAGGCGCTGTCCGAGCGCTGCCGCCTGGATGATTGGAGCTTTGGCATCTGGCAGCCGCAGGACGCGACCGCGGGCAGCCCCGAGGAGCAGCGCGACCCCGCCCGCTGGGCGCTGCGCGAAGGCCAGGCGTGGCACGGCTACAGCGATGTGGCCGACGGCCATGCGCTGCTCGACCCGATCAAGGTCACGATCCTCACGCCCGGCATCGCCCCACACGGCGCGCTGCAGGAGCACGGCATCCCGGCCTCGCTCGTCTCGCACTTCCTCAACGAACGCGGGATCGTCGTCGAGAAGACGGGCTCCTACTCGTTCCTGGTGCTGTTCTCGCTCGGCGTCACGCACGGCAGGGCCGGGTCGCTGCTCGCGGAGCTGCTGGAGTTCAAGCGCCTGTACGACGCCGGCGCGCCGCTGCGCGAGGCGCTGCCGCGCCTGGTCGAGGCTCACCCTGAGCGCTATGGGCGGATGACGCTGCGCGAGCTCGGCGACGAGCTGCACAGGGCGCTGCGCGAGGCCGACATGACGGCGCTGGTGGAGGCGATGTACTCGCAGATACCCGAACCGGTCACGACCCCCGCGCAGGCGTACGAGCGGCTCGTCGCGGACGAGATCCAGATGCTCGACGTGCGACAGCTAGCCGGCCGCGTGAGCACGGCCATGATCGTCCCCTACCCGCCCGGCATCCCCGTGCTGATGCCCGGCGAGCGCTTCGGCCCGCCCGACAGCGGGCTCGTGCGCTATCTCGCGACGAGCGAGGCGATCGACGCGCGCTTCCCCGGCTTCGAGACCGAGATCCACGGTGTCGAGATCCAGCCCGACGGGACCTACCGCGTCCCCTGCATCGCGTCATAGGAAGCTGCAGTGCTCGAACGCCAGGAGTTCCCCGTCCTGCTCGTCGCTGCCGTGCAGCGCAGGCGGGCCGCCGGGCAGACGCTCAGCCGCATCGTCGCACAGCTGCAGGCGCTCGGGCACCGCGTGGTTCAGGCCGAGACGCTCGAGGACGGGCGCGCACTGGTCGCCTCCGACCCCTCCTTCGCGTGCGTGGTGCTCGACTGGGGCCTCGGCTCAGACGGCCACGAGGACGCCGCGATGGCGGTGATCGGCGCCGCTCGCACGCGCAGCGAGCGGCTGCCGATCTTCCTGATGCTCGAGCGCGAGCAGCTCGGCGAGCTGCCGCTGGCGGTCACAGAGACCGTCCAGGAGTGCGTGCTCGTGCTCGAGGACACGCCCGCGTTCGTCGCCGGGCGGATCGACTTCGCCTGGCGGCGCTACACCGACGCGCTGCTGCCGCCGTACTTCCGCACGCTGCTCGAATACGGCGACACGCACGAGTACTCGATGCACACCCCCGGCCACGCCGGCGGGACCGCCTTCCGCAAGACGCCCGTCGGCAAGGCGTTCTACGACTTCTACGGCGAGAACCTGTTCCGCACCGACCTCGCCGTCGCGCTCGGCCCGCTGCGCGAGCTCGGCTCGCTGCTCGACCACTCCGGCAGGGTCAAAGAGGCCGAGGCCAACGCCGCGCGCATCTTCGGCGCCGAACAGACCTACTTCGTCCTGAACGGCACCTCCACCGCCAACCAGATCGTCGCGCACAGCGCGATCGTCGCCGGCGACGTCGTGCTCGCCGACCGCAACTGCCACAAGTCGATGAACCACGCCCTGACCGTGACCGACGCGATCCCCTCCTACCTGCGCCCGACGCGCAACGGCTACGGGCTCATCGGCCCGATCCCCGCGCGCGAGCTCTCCCGGCGGGCCGTCGCCGCGGCGCTCGGCGCCAGCCCGCTCGCGGCGGGCGCCGAGCAGCGCGCGCCCGTGTATGCGGCGATCACCAACTCGACCTACGACGGCCTCTGCTACGACGCCCGCCGCGTCAGCGAGGCGCTCGCCCCGAGCGTGCCGCGCATCCACTTCGACGAGGCGTGGTTCGGCTACGCTCGCTTTCACCCCCTCTACCGCGATCGCTACGCGATGCACGACGAACCCGCCGCCGACGGGCCGACGCTGTATGCGACCCAGTCCACGCACAAGCTGCTGGCCGCCTTCTCCCAATCCTCGATGATCCACATACGCTCGAGCCCGCGCGCGCCGGTCGAGCCCTCGCGCTTCAACGAGGCGTACATGATGCACGGCTCGACCTCCCCGTTCTACCCGATGATCGCCTGCCTGGACGTGGCCGCCGCGATGATGGACGGCCCCGGCGGCTTCGCCCTGACCGACGAAGCGATCCGCGAGGCGATCGCCTTTCGCAAGCGCATGCTCACCGTCGAGAGCGAGCTCCGCGAGCGCGACGGCGAGCACGGCTGGTTCTTCGGCGTATGGCAGCCCGAGTACGTCACCGACCCCGACACCGGCGAGCACAGACCGTTCGCGCAGACCCCCGACCAGCTGCTCGCCGGCGAGCGCCGCTGCTGGCTCTTGGAGCCCGGCGCCGCGTGGCACGGCTTCGGCGAGATCGAGCAGGGCCTGTGCATGCTCGACCCGATCAAGGTCACGGTCACCACCCCCGGCATCGACGCCGCCGGCGCGCTCGCCGAGCGGGGCATACCGGCGGTCGTCGTCACGCTGTTCCTGGAGGCGCAGCGCATCGAAGTCGAGAAGACCGGCGACTACAGCTTCCTGGTGCTGTTCTCGATCGGCATGACCAAAGGCAAGTGGGGCACCCTGCTCGACGGGCTGCTCGCGTTCAAGCGCGCCTACGACGCGAACACGCCGCTGGCAGTCGCGATCCCCGAGCTCGTCACCGAAGCGCCGCAGCGCTACCGCGAGCTGGGCGTGCGCGACCTATGCGAGCAGATGCACGAGCAGATGCGCGCCCGGCGGCTGCCGGCGCTCCTCGACGACGCCTTCCGGGAGCTGCCCGAGGCGCGGCTGACCCCCGGCGAGAGCTACCGGCGCCTGGTGCGCGGCGCGAGCGAGCGCCTGCGCCTGCTGGAGATGGGCGAGCGCACCGCCGCGGTGATGGTCGTGCCCTACCCGCCCGGCATCCCGATCCTGATGCCCGGCGAGAGCGCGGGCGCGGTGCAGGGGCCGCTGCTCGGCTACCTGACGGCCCTGCAGGAGTTCGACCGGAGCTTCCCCGGCTTCGAACACGACATCCACGGGGTAGAGCGCGACGCCAGCGGCGCGTACCTGATCGAGTGCCTGAGCGCGAGCCTCTAGCGCCGGGCGCCGTCTCTCACACGGCTGCCCCGTGACGCTCGAGGCGGCACGCAAGGGTACGTAGCTTGCCTGTGGTCTGAACGTATGTAACTACCGATGACGCCCGTGCGAGCGAGCGCGAGGCTTCCCGGTGTGGCACCTGCTCGCGTGACAGCCCTGCGGCCTCAGAGCGCATCGCGACAGCGAGTGCGGTCAACCTCCGGGGCGGCGCCGCGTCGCTGGCTCGCGCTCGCGGTCCTGTGCGTCCCGCTGCTGATCGTCTCGCTGGACAACACGGTGCTGAACGTGGTGCTGCCGACGCTGGTGCGCAAGCTTCACGCCACCACCAGCCAGCTGCAATGGATCGTCGATGCGTACGTGCTCGTCTTCGGCGGGCTGATGCTGGTCGCGGGCAGCCTCGCCGACCGGGTGGGGCGCAAGCGGACATTCCTCGCGGGCCTCGCGGCGTTCGCCGCGGGCTCCACGTGGGCGGCGCTGTCCGGCGCCGTCGGGGTGCTGATCGCCGCGCGCGCGAGCATGGGGATCGGCGCGGCGCTGATCATGCCCTCGACGCTCTCGATCATCACCGCGACGTTCACTGATCGTGGCGAGCGCCAGCGCGCGCTGGGCTTCTGGGCTGCGACGAGCGGCGCGGGTGTCGCGCTCGGCCCGGTCGTCGGGGGATTGCTGCTCGCCCATTTCTGGTGGGGCTCGGTGTTCCTGATCAACGTGCCGATCGCCCTGTTGGGCCTGCTCTTTGCGATCAGGCTGGTGCCCGACTCGAAGGACCCGGACGCCAAGCGAGCGGACTCGCTCGGCTCGCTGCTGTCGATCGCCGGCCTCGGGCTGCTGCTGTGGGCGATCATCGAAGCGCCCGTGCACGGCTGGTCCTCGGCGCTCGTGCTCGGCGCGGGCGGCGGGGGGCTAGCTGTGCTCGTCGGCTTCGTCATGTGGGAGCGGACGAGCTCGCATCCGATGCTCGAACTCCGGTTCTTCAGATCCCGGAGGTTCTCGGCCGCTGTGCTCTGCAACGGGCTGCTCGCGTTTGGGCTGTACGGAGCGCTGTTCGTGCTGACCCAGCTGCTGCAGTTCCAGTTGGGCTACACGCCCCTGCAGGCCGGGCTGCGAGTGCTCCCCGCCGCCGGCGCGATCGCGCTCATGGCGCCGCTGTCGACCGTGCTCGTGCGCCGGGCGGGAACCAAGCTGACGGTCGCCGCCGGCCTGCTGCTGGCCGCCGGCGGTCTGTGGCAGCTATCGGGCGCGACGGTCGCGACGGCCTACGGCGGCGCGGTCGCCGGCATGGTCATGCTCGGCGTCGGCGCCGGCCTGGTGATCCCGTCCTCGACCGGGGCCGTCATGGGCTCGCTTCCTTCCGCCCACACGGGTGTCGGCTCGGCGACGAACGGCTCGTTCATGCAGGTAGGCGGCGCTCTCGGCGTGGCGATCGTCGGCAGCCTGCTCTCGACGCGCTACCAGAATCGCGTCATCTCGGCGCTTGCGCCCTACCACGTCCCGGGCGCGATCCAGCAGACGATCCGCGGATCGCTCGGTGGTGCCCTCGAGGTGGCAAAGCAGGTGGGTGGCGCGACCGGACAGCTTCTCTCCCGGTTCGCCCGCTCGGCGTTCATCAGCGGCATGGATCTCGCGCTGCTGACCGCGGCGATCGTCGCCCTGGCCGCGGCCGTGTTCGCGCTGCTCGCGCTGCCCTCGAGGCCCGCGCCCGAGCAAGACGCTGATCGGCGCCCCCACGCGATGACCGCCGCCGGCCTCGCGTTGATCGTCGCGATCGACGCCGTCGAGCATTATGTCCGTTGACGATGACCGCTCCCCCTCGCACAGCCGCGCGTCCGGCCTCCGAGGGTCCAACGCCGAGCTCGAGCGCCGAGGGCGCGAGCCCCGGGTGGATCTCCGACAGCGACGCCAACGAGCTGCTGCTGATCGCCGGCAGGACTGTCGACGACGCCGCGCGCCTGCTCGTGCAGGGTCGCTCGCACCTCGGCGGGCTGATCGCCAAGGGCGACCGCGACTACGCCACTCGGGTCGACTTTCAGATCGAGGATTCCGTGAAGACGGCGCTTGCGACCACGGCGCGGGGCATCCCTTTCCTCGGCGAGGAGCGCGGCGGTCACCTGCACGCGCCGCTGCTGTGGGTCCTCGACCCCGTGGACGGCACCACCAACTTCATCAAGGGCAGTCCGCTGTGTGCGATCTCGCTCGCGCTGCTCAGCGAAGGACAGCCGCTGTTCGGGATCGTCGATCTGCCGCTGCTCGGCGAGCGCTACGTGGCACGCGCCGGCGGCGGCGCATATCTCAACGGTGCGCGGCTGCGTATGCCCGACGCGCATACGCTCGCGGACGTGGTCGTGGGCATGACCGACTTCGCGGTCGCCGACGACCGCGCGACCGAGAACCCAATCCACGTGGCGCTGCTCGCGCGTCTTGCGCCGTTGGCGCTCGGGGTGCGCACGCACGGCTCGGCGGCGCTCGACCTGGCGTGGCTGGCAGCCGGACGGCTGGGCGCTTCGGTGATGCTCTCCAACCGTGCGTGGGATGTGAGCGCGGGCGTGCTGCTTGCACGCGAGGCGGGCGGTCTCGCGTACGACTGGGATGGATCTCAGCACGGCGTGGACTCCCGCTTCACGATCGCTTCCGCGCCGCGCCTGAAGGACAGCCTCCTAGAGCTGCTCGAGCCGCGCACATGAGCAGGCCGGCGCTGATCGTCTTCGCTCCCTCGCCGCTGCTGACGATCACCGTCGAGGCGGCCGGCTCCGACCATCAGGAGATTCACCTGCACGCCGGCGGCCAGGGCTTCTGGGTGGCAAGGATGGCGGCGCTGCTCGGCACGGAGGTCGGCCTTTGCTGCGCTTTGGGCGGCGAGTCCGGTGCCGTGCTGCGCGCGCTGATCGCCAAGGAGAACGTCCAGCTGCTCGCGGTCGAGTGCGCCGCGGCCAACGGCGTCTACATCCACGCCCGTCGCGGCGGCGTGCGCGAGCAGTTCGCCCGCACCGACTGCATGGGCCTGTCCCGCCACGAGGCCGATGCGCTGTACGGGGTGACGCTGAGCGCGGCGCTCGACGCACGGATCGCGATGCTCACCGGAGTCGACCCGCCGGATGTCCTGGAAAGCGACCTCTATCGACGGCTCGCCAGCGATCTGCGCGGCAACGGGGTTCAGGTCATCGCCGACCTCTCGGGCCCTGCGCTGCGGGCCGCGCTCGCCGGCGGGCTTGACCTCCTGAAGGTCAGCGACGAGGAGCTCGGTGGCTCGGGCATCCTGTCAGGAGTCGCAGAGGAGGAGCTCTTGGGAGCGCTCGACCGTCTCCATCGGCTTGGCGCGGACGCTGTGCTGATCTCCCGCGCCGAGCGGCCCGCGCTGGCGTTCGACGGCGTCGGCGCGCGCTATCTGAGGCTCACAGGACCCCGCGTCGAGCCCGTTGAGCCGCGCGGCACGGGAGATTCGATGTTCGCCGCGCTCGGCGCGAGCCTCGCGGGCGGTCACGAGCTCACCGACGCCCTGCGGCTGGCGATGGCCGCGGGCTGCCTGAACGCGACCAGGCGCGGGCTCGGCACCGGCACCCGACAGGAGATCGAGCAGCTCAGCCGCCACATCGAGATCACCGAGCTCAGCCGAGCCCGCGACGCTTCTGTATGCCCATGAAACCGCACCCGACCGGCGCGGTGACCTTGCTCCAGGATCCGCCGCTGCTAGCGCCCGCCGGGGGCGCGTTCACGGACCGCAAGGACGCCGGGCGCAAGCTGGCGGCGCTGCTCGAGCGCTTCCGCGCGCAGCGCCCGGTGATCCTCGCCATGCCCCGCGGCGGCGTTCCCGTCGCGGCCGAGGTGGCGCGCGCGCTGGACGCGCCCCTCGACGTCGTGCTCGTGCGCAAGATCGGCGCGCCGGAGAACCCCGAGTATGCGATCGGCGCCGTCGCCGAGGGCGGCGTGCACGTCCTCAGCAGCGAGACGGCCCGCGCCCTCGGCCTGTCCGACGCCGATGCCCAGACGTTGATCGCGCGCGTCGAGGGCGAGCTCGCGGGCCAGAGCGCCCGCTTCCGCGGCGTGCGCGAGCCCGTCGCCTTGGCCGGGCGCACGGCGATACTCGTCGACGACGGGCTCGCGACGGGCCGCTCGGCGCGCGCGGCGATCCGTTCGCTGCGCAAGCGCGGCGCCGCCCGCGTGATCCTCGCGGTGCCAGTCGCGGCGCCGCGCTCCGCGCAGGCGCTGCGGGGCGAGGCCGACGAGATCGTGTGCGTGCAGGCGCCAGAAGACCTGTGGGCGGTGGGCGCCTGGTACGAGGACTTCTCCCCGACCAGCGAGGAGGAGGTGGCCAGGCTGCTCGCCGCCCGCGCGCCGAACGGCGCGTAGGGGCGCCTAGCGCGCGCTAGGCCTGCACGCGCGGACCGACCTGAGTTCCCGCCTCGCCGCTCAGCGCATCCGAGGCCTGCTCCGTCGCAGCGATCACCGCGCGCCCGCCGCCTTCGGCGAAGCGAGCCGCCGCCTCGGCCTTGGGGCCCATCGAGCCCGCCGCCAGCCCGAGCCCGCGGATCTGCTGAGCGCTGGCCGCCCGCAACGGACGTCCGCGCGCAGTCCCCCAGTCCAGCTCGACGTTGGGCACGTCGGTGAGCAGCAGCAGCACGTCGGCTGCGAGCTGCCGTGCGAGCAGCGCGGCGGCCAGGTCCTTGTCGATCACGGCCTCGACACCGATGAGCCCGCCGCCCGCAGCCTCGATGACCGGCACGCCGCCGCCGCCGGCGCAGATCACGATCACGCCCGCCTCCAGCAGGATCCGGATCGGCTCGATCTCGACGATGCGCCGCGGCTCGGGCGAGGGCACGACCCGCCGCCAGCTCCGGCCGTCGGGCGCGATCGCAAAGCCGCGTTCGCGCGCGAGCCGCTGCGCCTGCTCGCGGTCATAAACCGGGCCGATCGGCTTCGAGGGCGCTGCGAAGGCCGGGTCGGCCGCATCGACGATCACCTGGGTGAGCAGCGTCGCGACCTTGCGCTGGGGCAGCTCGCCCACGAGCCGCTGGTCGAGCAGATAGCCGACCATGCCCTCGGACTCGGCCCCGAGCACGTCGAGCGGATACGCGGGGACGCCGCTGTAGGCCTCTCCCTGGAGCGCGAGCAGGCCGACCTGGGGCCCGTTGCCGTGTGTCACGACCAGCTCGTGCTCGCGTGCGACCCGGGCGAGCGGGGCGACGGCGCGCGCCACGTTCGCGCGTTGCGTCTGAGCGTCCGCCGGCTCGCCGCGGCGCAGCAGGGCGTTGCCGCCGAGCGCCGCCACGACCCGCATCGGGGCGCTCAGCCCTCGTCCGCGGGCGCGCCGGGCGCTCGGGTGAGCCGCGCGTAGGTGTCGGGGCGGCGGGTGGCGTGGAAGGGGAACAGCTCGAGCCAGTCGCGGCGCTGGTCGAGGTCGAGATCAGCGACCAGCACCGCGGGCTGCTCGCGCGGGGCCTGCACGAGCTTGCGTCCATACGGGTCGCAGATGAACGACGAGCCGTAGAAGCGCAACGGCGGCTCCGCGCCGATGCGGTTGACCGCGACCATGAACACGCCGTGGGCGATCGCGTTGCCGAGGATCACCTGCTCCCACAGGGGCTGGGTGTCGAAGTCCGGGTGCTCGGGCTCTGAGCCGATCGCCGTCGGGTAGACGAGGATGTCGGCCCCCTCCAGGCTGTAGGCGCGGGCGACCTCCGGAAACCATTGGTCCCAGCAGGTCGGCAGTCCCAGACGCGCCTGCTCGAGCGCGACCAGGGGGAACGGGTCGGAGTCGCCCGGCCCCGGCCTGAAGTAGCGGTCCTCGTGGTATCCGGCGCTCACCGGAATGTGCAGCTTCCTGGTCCGCGCCCGCAGCTCGCCGTCGGGCGCCACGATGATCGCGGTGTTGAAGCCGAGGCCCCCGTCCTCGGCGCGCTCGTACAGCGAGGCGTGCACGTGCACGCCGGTCGCGCGGGCCATCCGCGCGGCGAAGCGGTGGGTGGCGCCGCCGGGGAGCTCCTCCGGCTCGATCCCCGCGGCGCGCGGCCCTCCCGGGTCGGCCGCGAAATAGCGGCTTAGCGTCAGCTCCTGCAGGCACACGAGCCGCGCGCCCTCGCCGGCGGCCACGCGAATGCCGGCCTCCAGCGCGGCCTCGTGCTCGTCGGGATCCGGATGCCAGCGCTGCTGCACCGCGGCGATCCTGAAGCGCGCGCGCCGGGGCGGGCGCTTGCGCGCCGGAGAGTCGGGCGGCACGAGGGCGGCGATCAGGCGGAGCTCCTCCATCGAGGGCACTCTAGGCGGTGATCGTGTGGCGTATCTTCCACTCGGATGAGCGCCACGCTCGGCTCGACGCCCGCCGCCGACGGCTACCGGATGCCGGGCGAGTTCGAGCCGCATCGCGGCTGCTGGATCGCGTGGCCCGAGCGACCCGACAACTGGCGTCTCGGCGCCAAGCCGGCGCAGGCGGCATATGCCGCGGTGGCCGAGGCGATCGGCGCCAGCGAGCCGGTGACGATGGCGGTCTCAGACACGCAGTTCGAGCACTGCCGCTCGGTGCTCTCGCCCTCGATCCGCGTGGTCGAGATCTCAACCGACGACGCGTGGATGCGCGACATGGGCCCAACCTTCCTCCTCGACGGCGCCGGCGCCGGCGGCTTGCGGGGCGTCGACTGGCGCTTCAACGCGTGGGGCGGCCTGCACGGCGGCCTCTACTTTCCCTGGGACCGCGACGAACGAGTCGCGCGCAAGGTCCTCGAGATCGAAGGCGCCGGGCGCTATCGCGCCCCGATCGTGCTCGAGGGCGGCTCGATCCACGTCGACGGCGAGGGCACGCTGATCGCGACCGAAGAGTGCCTGCTCAACCGCAACCGCAACCCCGAGCTCTCGCGCGCGCAGATCGAGCAGACGCTGTTCGCGTATCTCGGCGCCGAGAAGATGATCTGGCTCGGCCGCGGCGTCTACGACGACGAGACCGACGGGCACGTCGACAACCTCGCCTGCTTCGCGCGGCCCGGGGTCGTGCTGCTCGCCTGGAGCGATGATCCCTCCGATCCGCAGCACGCGATCTCACGCGACGCGCGCGAGCGGCTCGAAGCCGCGAGCGACGCGCGGGGCCGCGCGATCGAGGTCGTGCCGCTGCCCTCGCCTGGCCCGATCACGATCACCGAGGAGGAGGCGAAGGGCGTCGATGCCGTCGCCGGAAGCCTGCCACGACGGGCCGGCGACCGGCTGGCCGCGTCCTACGTCAACTTCTATGCGGGCACGAGCCGGATCGTCTTTCCGCTGCTCGACGAGCGCTTCGACGACGCGGCCGCAGAGATCCTCCGTGGCTGCTTCCCCGACCGCCAGGTCCTCGGCGTGCCCGCCCGCGAGATCCTGCTCGGCGGCGGCAACATCCACTGCATCACCCAGCAGGTCCCCGCGGCCTCCTGACTGGCGCGTCCGGGGCTTCGCGGCGCGCGGCCGCGACGGCCGAGGCGCGTCCGGGGCTTCGCGGCGCGCGGCCGCGACGGCCGAGACGCGTACGGCGCCCCGGCCGATCGGCGGTGGCCGGTCCTCAAGCGGCGCTCGGCGTGATCCTGACGGCTTCCTTCTTTTCCTCCGTGGGCAGCGGCACGACGATCTCGACGACGCCGTCGTGGGTCTTGGCCTTGATCTTCTTCGGCTCGACTCCCGTAGGCAACGCCATCGAGCGGCTGAACGAGCCGTAGCGGCGCTCACGGCGCAGGAACCGCTTGCCCTTCTGCTCTTTCTTCTCCTCGTGCTCGCCGGAGACGGTGAGGATGTCGTTCTCGACCTCGATCTTCACATCCTCGGGCTTGAGCCCCGGCACGTCGGCACGTATCACCAGGTTGCCGTTGTCGCGGACGACGTCGATCGCCGGCGTCCAGCCGCGCTCGCGGCCATCGATGAGGTCGCCGAACATCCGGTCGAAGCTGCTGCGCAGCTCACCGAGCTCGGCGAACGGTTCCCAGCGTGTGAGTGATCCAGGCATGACTACTGGCCTCCATTCGGTCGGTGAAACGGTCTGGCATCGAAGAAGTTAGCGGCGTCCGCGAGCGAGCGCATCGGGGTGCCCTCGCATCGCGGCTCCGTAGAATCCCGTTCGGTCACGAGGGCGCTCGCGGCGCTCACGGCACGAGCACGATCTTGCCGCGCGTGTGACGGCGTTCGAGCTCGGCGTAGGCGTCGCGCACCCGCTCCAACGGGAACACATGCGCGATCGGGACCTCGAGCTGGCCCTCGTCGATCAGGCGCGCGAGCTCGCCGAGCACCTCGGCGCTCGCGGCGGCGGCGGTGCCGTCCGTCTTGACGCCGTGCTCGCGGGCGGCCCGGAAGTCGCTGATCGTGTCGATCCGCTCCGGGCGCGCGCCCAGCTCGAGCGCGAGCTCGACGTAGCCGCCGCCGAAGGCGTCGATGAACGCGTCCACCGCGCCTCCGGTGAGCTCGCGGATGCGCTCGGCGAGCCCGTCGCCGTGGCTCACGGGCAGCACGCCGTGCTCGCGCAGCCACGCGTGGTTGGCCTCGCCCGCGATGCCGACCACGCGCGCGCCGGTCCGCCGCGCGAGCTGCACCGCGAGCGAGCCGACGCCGCCGGCCGCGGCGGACACGACGAGCGTCTCGCCCTGGGCGGGCGCGACCGCGCGCACGGCCGCATACGCGGTCGTCCCCGCGACGAACAGCGCGCCGGCGACCTCCCACGGGACTCCGGGCGGACGCGCGGTCAGCTGACCTGCCGGGACGGCTACGAGCTCCGCGTGGCTGGAACGCTCGTTGCTGAAGCCGATCACCTGATCGCCGACCGCCGTGTCCTGGACGCCGTCCCCGAGCTCCTCGACCACGCCGGCGAAGTCGCTGCCCTCACCCGATGGAAACGTGGCGGGCCAGCGCTCGCGCACCCGCCCCTCGCGGATCGACGCCTCCCCGGGGTTGATGCCCGCGGCCTTCACGCGCACGAGCGCTTCGCCCGGCCCCGGGGAGGGCCGCTCGACCTCGACGACGTTCAAGACCTCGACGCCGCCGTAGTGGTCGAATCGCACGGCGCGCGGCATGCAAGCTACGCTAGCGCTCGCCCACGGCGGGCGCTTTCAGAGCTCCTCGGGGACCATCTCGATCGCGCCGCACGGGCACTCGGCGGCGCACATGCCACAGCCCTTGCAGTAGTCGAGGTCGATCGCGTAGGGCTCGCCGGACGGGCCGGGCTTGAGCACGGCGTTGTCAGGGCACACGCCGTAGCAGTTGTCGCACGAGAAGCAGTTGCCGCACGACAGGCAGCGCCGCGCCTCATACAGCGCGGAGTCCGCGTCCAGGCCCTTGACGACCTCCTCGAAGCTGCTCTGGCGACGCACGTCGTCGAGCAGCGGACGCACGCTGCGCGGGGCGTCCGAGTAGTACCAGGTGTTCAGCGCGTCGAAGCCCGCGAGCTCCCCGCGCGGCTGCGCGAGGACGGGAACGTCGCGCAGCCAGCCGTCCACGCAGCGCGCGGCGCGCCGCCCGTGGCCGATCGCGACCGCGGCCATCCGTTCCCCCGGGGTCATGTCGCCGCCGGCGAACACGCCGGGGCAGCCGGTCATCATGCGCTCGTCGACCGCGACGACGCCGTCCTCGACGCGCACCCCGGGCAGCTCCGCGAGGAGCCCCAGGTCGGAGCTTTGCCCGAGCGCGAGGATCACGCTGTCGGCGTCGAGCTCGTCGAGCTCGCCGGTCGGCTGGGGCATGCCCTGCTCGTCCAGGCGCATGCGCTCGATCCGCAGGCGCGCGCCCGCGTCGCGCGGCTCGGCGGCGACGATCGTGGACAGCCAGCGAAAGGCGATGCCCTCCTGCTCGGCCTGGGCCAGCTCCTCGGGGTGAGCCGGCATCCGCTCGCGCGTGCGCCGGTAGACGATCACGGGCTCGGCGCCGGTCAGCCGGCGCGCGCTGCGGGCGGCGTCGAGCGCGGTGTCGCCGCCCCCGTACACGACCACGCGCCTGCCCAGCCGGGGGCGTTCGCCCTCCTCCATGCCGTGCAGCAGGGCGAGAGCGTCGAGGACGTGCGCGGCGGTCCCGCCGGGGATCTCGATGTTGCGCGCGACGTGCGCGCCGACCGCGAGGAAGGCCGCGTCGTAGCCGCCCTCGCGCAGCTCCGGGCGCAGGTCGCCGACGCGCTCGCCGCAGCGCAGCTCGACCCCGAGCGCGAGGATCCGCTCGATCTCGGCGTCGAGCACCTCGCGCGGCAGGCGGTAGGCGGGGATGCCGTAGCGCATCATGCCGCCGGGCGCCGCGGCGGCGTCCTTGATCGTGACGTGGTGGCCGCGCAGGGTGAGGTGGTAGGCGGCGGACAGGCCGCTCGGGCCGGCGCCGACGACGAGCACGCGCCGCCCGGACGCCGCCGGCGGCACGGGCAGCTCCCAGCCGCGGCGGATGCCCTCGTCGCCGAGGAAGCGCTCGACCGAGTTGATCCCGACCGCCTCGTCGAGCTGGCAGCGGTTGCACGCGATCTCGCACGGGTGGTAGCAGATCCGGCCCATGACCGCGGGGAGCGGGTTCTCGCGCACGAGCGCGCGCCACGCGCGCTCATATCCGTCGCCACCGGACTCGCCCTCGTACAGCCAGCGCTGGATGTCCTCGCCGGCGGGGCACGCGTCGTTGCACGGGGGCAGCCGGCGCACGTACCGGGGGCGTTCGGTGCGCCACGCCCCCGTGCGGTTGGCCAGGCTCGAGCCGACGTCCAGCGTGATCGCGAACGGGCGCGGCGCGCTCATCGCTCGTCCCCCGCGAGCAGCCCGAAGCGCTCGATGTTGCGGTCGGCCGCGGCCTGCAGCCTGTGAACGACGTCCGGGCGTCCCTCGCCGGCGAACAGGTGCGCGTAGCGGGACTGGCGACGCAGGTATTGCTCGACGCGAACGACGCGGCGGATCGCGGACACCGAGACGATCTGCCCATGCTCGGCCTCGAACACCGGGAACAGGCCGCTCTCCTTGGCCAGGCGCGCGATGTTGACCGTGTCGGAGGTCGCGGAGCCCCAGCCGAGCGGGCAGGGGACGAGCACGTGGATGTAGCGCGGGCCGCGGAGCTCCATCGCGCGCGCGACCTTGCGCTCGAGGTCGCGCAGCTCGGCGACGGTCGCGGTCGCGACATACGGGATCTCGTGCGCCATCGCGATCAGCGGCAGGTTCTTGCCCTGCCCGAAGGCGTTGCCGGGGCGCCCGCCGAGGGGCTCGGTGGTGGCGGTGCGCGCGGCGGGCGGCGTGGCGGCGGAGCGCTGCACGCCGGTGTTCATGTACGCCTCGTTGTCGTAGCAGATGTACAGCACGTCATCGCCGCGCTCGAACATCCCCGACAGGCACGCGAGGCCGATGTCCACCGTGGCGCCGTCGCCGCCCTGTCCGACGACGCGGATGTCGGTGCGGCCCTGCGCGCGCAGCGCCGCGGCGATCCCGGTCGCGACCGCGGGCGCGTTGGCGAACAGCGAGTGGATCCAGGGCAGCCGCCACGAGGACTCGGGGAAGGGCGTGGAGAAGACCTCAAGGCAGCCGGTCGCGTTGGCCGCGATCAGGCGCCCGCCGGTCGCGCGCAGCGCGGCGTCGAGCGCGTAGCGCGCGCCGAGCGCCTCGCCGCAGCCTTGGCACGCGCGGTGGCCCTTGGTGAGCGCGTTGGCGCGCTCGGGGTCGGATTGGACGGAGGGCTCGCCGGCGTCGGGCAGCCGGTTGCCGACCGCGAACGTCCCGGTCTGGTAGAAGCGCGTCGGGTGCGGCTCGCTCGCGCTCATACGGGCCCCGCGGCGACGATGCCGAGGTCGCGCAGGATGTTCTCGGCGTGCGGACCGGGACGCCGCGCGCCCTCGGTCCCGCCTTCGCGAGCTCGCGCGAGCTCGCGCCCGACCAGCTCGGTGTTCAGATCGAGGAACTGCGGTTGCCCGAGGCGCCCGGCGTGGGCGTCGTCGAGCATCGTGCGCAGCGAGCGGCGCGTGATCGCGCGTCCGCCCAGCCCGGCGATGACCGTGTGGATCGGGATGTTCAGGCCGGCGAGCGCGGCGTGGACGTCGGCGCTGACGATTCCGCCGACGCCGACGGCGAATGCGCGCTCGAGCACGATCACGTGCGCGGCCTCGGACAGCGCGCGACGCAGCTCGGCGAGCGGGAACGGGCGGAAGGACTTGACGGCGAGCGCGCCCACCGCGCGCCCGTCCGCCTGCAGCTCGTCGACTACCTCTTCGAGCGTCCCGAGCACCGAGCCGAGCGCGACGATCACGGTGCGCGCGCGCTCGCAGCGGTAGGAGCCGAGCAGGCCGCCGGAGGCACGGCCGAAGCCGCGCTCGAACTCCGCCGCGAGGGCGGGGAGCGCGTCGAGCGCCTCCAGCTGCTTGGCGTGCGCGAGGTAGCGCACCTCCGTGAACGCCTCGGGCCCGACCATCGCGCCGATCGTGACCGGGTCTCGCGGGTCGAGCGCCTGGCGCGGCGCGAACGGCGGCAGGTAGGAGTCGACGTCTCCCTGCGCGGGCACCTCGAGCGGCTCGAACGCGTGGGTGAGCACGAAGCCGTCCATGCACACCATCACCGGCAGCGAGAGCTCCTGCGCGAGGCGGAAGGCCTGCACGTGCATGTCCGCGGCCTCCTGGTTGTCGGTGGCGTACAGCTGCACCCAGCCGCAGTCGCGCAGCGCCATCGCGTCCGAGTGGTCGTTCCAGATGTTGATCGGCGCGCCGATCGCGCGGTTGGCGACGGTCATCACGATCGGCAGCCCGAGGCCGGCGGCGTTGAACAGCGCCTCGGCCATGTACAGCAGCCCCTGGCTGGCGGTCGCAGTGTACGCGCGCGCGCCGGTCGCGCTCGCGCCGATCGCGACCGACATTGCGGCGAACTCCGACTCGACGTTGACGAACTCGCACGGCGCGAGCTCGCCGCTCGCGACCATCCGCGAGAGGCCCTCGACGATGTGCGTCTGCGGCGTGATCGGGTAGGCGCAGACGACCTCGGGGCGACAGCGCGCGACGGTCCGCGCGACGGCCAGCGAGCCCTCCATCTGGCTAGGCATGCGCGGACGCCTTTTCGTCTTTAAGGGCAGGCTCGGCCGCAGGCCGGCCTGCGAGCGGGGTCGCGTCGCTCGCGCTCTGCGCGCGGTCCTGGTCGGGGCCCGCGTGCAGGAGCGTGGCGGCGCGCTGGTAGGTGTCACGCGCGGCGTTGCGGTTGCCCTCGGCCGCGGCGCCGGAGAAGCGCTCGCCGATGGCGTTCATCAGCGAGTCGAGCTTGACGAGCCCGGTCAGCGCCACGAGGCCGCCGAGCAGCGCGGCGTTGGGGATCGGGCGTCCGAGGCGAGCGCGGGCGATCTCGCTCGCGGGCACCGTCAGCAGTCGCTCGCCGCCGCGGCGCTGATCCGTGCCCATCCGGGTCCGCAGCTCGCCGAGCCCCAGCTGTTCGAGCGTGCGCGTGGAGTTGACGAGCACGAAGCCCTCGGGGCGCAGGCCGCCGAACACGTCGACGTGGTGCAGCAGCGTCGGGTCCTGCACGACCACCGCGTCCGGCTCTGCGATCGGCTCGCGCAGCCGGATCGCAGCGGTGTCGATGCGGCAGAACGCGATCACGGGCGCGCCCATGCGCTCGGAGCCGAAGCTCGGGAACGCCTGCGCCCGCAGGCCCTCGAGGAACGCCGCAAGCGACAGCAGCTCGGCGGCCGTGACGACGCCCTGGCCGCCGCGTCCGTGGATGCGCACCTCGAACATCGCTACTCCCCGCGGGCGCGACAGCCCTCGCGGGCGCGATCCAGCTCGGGTGCGCGATCGCCCGCACGGCCGCGTCCGCTCTCGCGGGCGCGATCCAGCAACACCCGCTGCTCGGCCGCGGCGACGAGCGCGCGGGTGCGCGCGATGACGTCGACGCTCACGGAGATCGCGTCGATCCCGGCCCGCACGAGCAGCTCGGCGTACTCAGGGTGCACCGAGGGAGCCTGGCCGCAGATCGAGGTGCGCAGCCCCAGCGCGCGGGCGCGGGGGATCAGCTCGCGCAGGTAGGCGGTGACCGCCGGGTCGCGCTCGTCGAAGGTCTCGGCGAGCACCTCGTTGTCGCGGTCGGCGCCGAGCAGCAACTGCGTGAGGTCGTTGGAGCCGACCGAGATGCCGGTCACGCCGAGGGCGGCGTAGTCGGCGAGGTTGAACAGCACGGATGGCACCTCGGCCATCACCCACAGCTCGAAGCCGGCGCGATCGAGCAGCCCGGACTGCCTGTGCCCGTCAGGGTGCGCGATCAGCTCGCGGCAGCGGCGCAGCTCGCGCGTGCTGCGCACGAACGGCAGCATCACGTGCAGGTTGCGCAGGCCTCTGTCCCAGACCTCGCGCACGGCGGCGAGCTCGAGCGCGAACACGTCGGGCTCGCGCGTGTAGCGCAGCGCGCCGCGGTAGCCGATCATCGGGTTGGCCTCGTGCGGCTCGAAGCGCTCGCCGCCGCGCAGGCCGCAGAACTCGTTCGTGCGGAAGTCGATCGTGCGGTAGGTGACCGGGCGCGGCGCGAAGCCGGAGGCGAAGGTGCTCAGGCCCTCGGCCATGCGCGCGACGAACTCGTCGCCGCGGCCCTCCTCGAGCAGCGTCCGGGGGTGGTCGCCGGCGAGCGCCTCGAGCACCATCATCTCCGCGCGCAGCAGCCCGACCCCGTCGACCGGCAGGTCCTTGACGCGCGCCACCTGCGAGGGCTCCGACAGGTTCACGAGGATCTGGGTGGCGGTCACGGGCGCGCCCGCCGGCTGCGCTGCCGCCGCCTGCTCACCGGTGGATGCGCGGGCCGGCCCGGGGACGCGGGCGGGAGCCGGCGCGCCCTCGAGGACGAGACCGCGCGTGGCGTCGACCGTGACGAGCTCCCCGTCGCGCAGCTTGCGAGTCGCTTCGCCGGTCCCGACGACGCAGGGGATGCCGAGCTCGCGCGAGACGATCGCGGCGTGGCAGGTCATGCCGCCGGAGTCGGTGACCACGGCTGCGGCGCGGCGCAGCAGCGGCAGCCAGTCCGGGGAGGTCATGTGGGTGACCAGCACGTCGCCGTCGCCCAGCTTGGCGGCGTCGTCGAGCGAGGTGAGCACGCGCGCGGCGCCGCTCGCGCTGCCGGGCGCGCCGCCGAGCCCGCGCAGCAGTACGGCCGCCGGCGCACCACCCCCCGAACCGGCGCCGGCGGCCTCTGCGCTCGACCCCGTCGCGGGGGCGTCGTGCAGCGTTGTGATCGGGCGGCTTTGCAGCATCCACAGCGCGCCGTCGGGGTCGAACGCCCACTCGGTGTCCTGCGGGGAACCGTAGTGCTGCTCGATTCGCCGGCCGAGCCCGGCGACGGCCACGACCTCGTCGTCGCCGAGCACCGGGCGCAGCGCCTCCTCCTCGGAGAGCGCGCGCTGCACCGTCCCGCCGCCGGGGGCATACTCGATCGCGAGGTCCTTGTGGTGCACCTCGCGGCGGCGGATCGCGAGCGTGGCCTTGTCCACGACGTAGCGGTCGGGGGAGACCGAGCCCGAGACGACCGCCTCGCCGAGGCCGAAGGAGCCCTCGATGACCAGCTCGTCGCGCTCGCCGGTCGCGGGGTTGACCGTGAACATCACCCCGGCGCGGGTCGAGTCGACCTGTCGCTGCACGACGACCGCGATGTCCATGTCGGCCTGCGCGAAGTCGTTGACGCCCCGGTAGTAGATCGTGCGCGCGCCGAACAGCGAGCGCCAGCAGCTGCGCACGGCGTCGACGACGGCGTGCGCGCCGCGGACGTTCAGGTAGGTCTCGTTCATGCCCGCGAATGACGTCGCGGCGGTGTCCTCGGCGGTCGCGGAGGAGCGCACGGCGACCGGCGCCTGCGCGTCGCCTCGCGCAAGCTGCCCATAGGCCGAGCGGATCTCGGCCGCCAGCGGCTCGGGTATCGGCGTCCGGTCGAACAGCTCGCGGGCGGCGAGGCTCGCCGCGCGCAGCGCCGCGGTGTCATCGACGTCGACGTCGCGCAGCAGCTCGGTGAGCCGCCCGCGCAGGCCGGTCTGGGCGCAGAACGCGGCGTATGCCGGTGCGCCTACGACGAAGCCGTCGGGCACCGGCAGGCCCGCGGCGGTGAGCTCGCCGAGGTTTGCGCCCTTGCCGCCCGCGTACTCGACGTCCTCGCGGCCCAGGCCCGCGAACGGACGCACCGCGTCGTCGACCAGGCGGGGGGCAGCTGCGTCGGTGACGGTCATCCTGTTCACGCTCCTCGGGTTGGCTGGCTTGCGATCACCAGTGACAGTCAACCGCGCGCCGGCGCCTGCGACGACCGGGCTGGCCACTGCAGGGGATCCGTAGTTGTCACGGGTGTGCGAGGGGGCTCGTCACTCATGACCGGGCTCGGGTCCGGGCGTAGCGTGGTCGTTGGCCGGCGGTCTCGCATCGGGCGCCGGCCCCGAGCCCAAGCGGTCGGCAGATACCCACCTTCCACAAACCGAGCAGAGGAGATCCAAGGTGCCCACCCGAGTCGCCATCAACGGCTTCGGTCGCGTCGGACGTAGCGTCCTTCGAGCCGCATACGAGCAGCGCTCAGACCTCGAGATCGTGGCGATCAACGATCTCGCCGACGCCACGACCCTCGCCCACCTGCTGCGCCACGACTCCGTCTTCGGCGCATTTCCCGGTGACGTGGAGGCGATCGCGGGAGAGCTGCTGGTGGACGGCCACCCGATCCGGGCGCTCGCCGAGCCATCGCTGTCGAAGCTGCCGTGGCACGAGCTCGAGGTGGATGTCGTGATCGAGTCCACCGGACGTCACCGCACCCGCGCGGCCGCCGCCGAGCACCTCGCGGCCGGAGCGCACAAGGTGATCGTCTCCGCGCCCGGCAAGGGCTCGGAGCCGCTCGACGCGACGGTCGTGCTGGGTGTGAACTTCGAGCAGGTCTACGACCCCGCGCGCCATCACATCATCAGCAACGCGTCGTGCACGACCAACTGCCTTGCGCCCGTCGCCAAGGTGCTGCACGAAACGGTCGGCGTCCGCCACGGCCAGATGAGCACGATCCACGCGTACACCGCCGACCAGAACCTGCTCGACGGTCCGCACAGCGACCTGCGCCGCGCGCGCGCCGCCGCGCTGAACCTCGTGCCGACGTCGACGGGCGCGGCGAAGGCGCTCGGCCTCGTGATCCCCGAGCTCGCGGGCCGCCTCGACGGGATCGCGATCCGCGTGCCGACACCGACGGGCTCGATCGTCGACCTCACCGCCGAGGCGGAAAGGGCGACCAGCGCCGACGAGGTCAACGGCGCTTTCCGGGCGGCCGCCGAGCACGGGCCGCTACGCGGGCTGCTCGCCTACAGCGAGGACCCGATCGTCTCGAGCGACATCGTGGGCTCGCCCTTCTCCTGCATCCTCGACGCGCAGCTGACGAGCGTGATCGACGCGACCCAGGTGAAGGTCATCGCCTGGTATGACAACGAGTGGGGCTACTCGAGCCGCCTGGCGGACCTCGCGGCGAGGGTCATGGCGCCCGTGCCCGCTGCGGCTTGAGCATGCGGCTCGTCTCCGAACGGCAGCTCGAGCAGGCGCTCGCGGGGCTTTCGAGCGGGGAGCCGCGGGTGGTGGCGAGCGGCAACCTCGCGACCCCGCGGAGCCTGCTCGCGTCGCTGGAGCGGGCGCTCCCGCGCTATCGCCTGTTCATGCTCGCCGCGCAGGCGCCGCTGCCCGAGCGAGACGGCGTGATCTTCGAGACCCCGTTCGTGGGTCCCGGGATGCGCGACGCGGGCGCGCGGCTCGACTACCTGCCGATGCGCCTGTCGCTCGTGCCGCGGCTGTTCGCGACGATGCGCCCGCCCGACGTCGTGCTGCTGCACGCCTCGACTCCCCGCGACGGCAAGGTCTCGCTGGGAATCGAGGTGAACATCCTGGTCGCGGCGGTCGAAGCGGTGCGCGCGCGCGGCGGCCTGGTGATCGCCCAGCTGAACCGACGGATGCCATACACGTTCGGCGACGGCGAGCTGCCGGAGGATCTGCTCGACCTGGCGATCGAGGTGGACGAGCAGCTTCCCTCGCCGGCGCCAAGCCGAGCGCACGAGGACACCGACCGCATCGCCGAGCTCGTCGCGAGCCTGGTCGACGACGGCTCGACCCTGCAGCTCGGCATCGGCCAGGTCCCCGACGCGACGCTGCGCGCGCTCCGGGGACGACGCAAGCTGGCGATCTGGTCGGAGATGGTCAGCGACGGTGTGATGGCGCTCGAGCGCGATGGAGCGCTGGATCGGCAGCGCCCGGTCGTGTGCTCGTTCCTGTTCGGCTCGCCCGAGCTGTACAGCTGGGTCGATCGCAACCCGAGGCTGAGGCTGACCCGCACGGAGGTCGCGAACGACCCGGCGCGCATCGCCGCACACCGCGCGATGGTGTCCGTGAACACGGCGCTGCGGGTCGACCTCTCAGACCAGGCCGGAGCCAGTCACATCGACGGGCGCCTGTACTCCGGCTTCGGCGGTCAGCCGGACTTCGTCACGGGCGCGCTGCATTCCCCCGGCGGACACGCGGTGATCGCGCTGCGCTCCTGGCACGAGCGAAGCGACAGCTCGACGATCGTCCCGCGCCTGCCCGACCCCGTCACCTCCTTCCAGCATTCCGCGGTGATCAGCGAGCATGGCTGCGCGCACCTGTTCGGGCGCAGCGAGCGCGCGCAGGCCCGGCTGATCGTCGACCGCGCCGCCCACCCCGACGCCCGCGAAGAGCTGCGCGAGCACATCGCGGCGCTCGCCTGAGTCAGGGCTGTACGGGCTTGCCGCTGGGTATCACGAGCACCGAGCCTCGCGAGGCGTCGAGCATCGTGCGCGCGGAGCCGCCGAGCGCGACTCGCCCGGCGGGCGTCCCCGGCTGAGAGCCGACCACGATCAGGTCGGCGACGGGCGGGTCGGCGGCGACGATCTGCGCACCGAGCTTGGCCGCGAGGGCGTCGCCCGTCTGCTTGGCCGCGTCGTCCCCGCCCGGGGGGAGCACTGCGATCGTTCCGATCTTGGCGTCGGGATCCGCGCGCAGTCCGGCGGCGGCTACGGCGATCGCGGTCGTGCCGATCTCGAGCAGTCGCTGAGCCGAGGTCGGGGGTTCGGCGTGGCCCGGCGGCGTCCGGTAGTCGGAGGCGAACACGATGATCGAGGCTTGCTGGGCCGCCGCGAGCTCTTCGAGGCCGGCCCCGGTCGAGGCCGCGAAGACCACGTGTCGGGCGACGTCCGGATCGCCGAGGAGGGCGGCGCCGTGCTCGAGCCGGCGCTCGGCGTCGTGTTGCGCGAGCGCCTCGCGGCCGGGATCGAACTCCGGCGCATGGCGCACGTAGGCGAGCGCCAGGCTCGTCGTGTCCGTGGCGAGCAGCCTCCCGAGCGCGAGCGCGTCGTCGTCGTTCGGGGTGCCGTCGTAGGAGATGATCACCTCGGTGCTCATGCGTGCGACAATCTCGCGGACGGGCACACTCGCCCGCACTGGCCTGTTGGCCAGGAATCCACGGCCAGGTTTGTCCATGTGCCGAAACTGGCCTGGCGGATACCCTCGCGGCGGATATCTCGCGGTGTGGAGCGCGCGCGCTCGGCGCGCACCCCCCGCTGCGCGCGCCGGCCAGCCTCTACACTGGCTTGGCGCCGATCCCGGGAGAGGTGGCCGAGTGGCTGAAGGCACTCGCCTGCTAAGCGAGTATGGGGTAACAACTCCATCGCGGGTTCGAATCCCGCCCTCTCCGTAGCATCGAATCCCCTGCAAATACGTGGCTTTTGGTAACCGTTCAGTTGGTGGTTGCTCAAGTGAGTAGCGGCGCTGGTTGGCCGCGGGCGTGCGCGGCGATCGCGTCGGTGAGGTAGGCGAATAGCGAGCGGTGCTGCAGGCGGCAGGCGGTGTGGGCTGAGAGCAGCCTTGAGGTGCGTAGCTCGCCCTCTTCGGACTGGCTGCCGAGGCAGAGCTTGCGGTAGATGACGGCGCTGCGCAGTCCGCGCTCGGCGTGGTTGTTGGTCGGCTGCACGCCGTCGTGTGCGGCGAAGCTCCACAGCGCCGGCCAGGCCTTTAGGAGGTTTCGGGCCATGCCGCGGCAGCGCTTGTTGCGGGCGCGCTTGGCGGCGTAGGAGCGGATGATCGGCGTTCCGCGAAGCACTCTCCGGCTTGGTGTTCACCTACGGAGACGGTGCCGTCATCGGCATCAATGCCGACCATCCGGAAACACGCCAGCGCTTCACGATGGCTCACGAGCTAGGCCACTACCTGCTGCGCCACCACGAACGAGCCGAAGCCTACGAAGACCGCTTCCACCTCGACCTCGCGGAGAACACACCACCAGGATTCGACTGGCGCGCCGAGCGAGCAGCCAACGACTTCGCCGCCGACCTCCTGATGCCCGCCGGCTCATGTCGGCCACGTTCCGGCCGACCCAGGACCCCGTAATGCTCGCCGAGAGCTTCAACGTCTCGCAGGTTGCTATGGGAATCAGGCTGCTTGAGCTAGGCCTTCGACGCCCCGGCTTGGCAGCCAGCTCGCGGCGTCGGGGTGGAGCTTGCGTAGATCGCGCTGCGCCTGACGGTTGAGTTCGACCGCGACCTTCGCCACGCGCCTTCAGCTCTCGCTATCGAGGGGGCCGTGCTCGGCCCGGAACTCTGCGATCGCGTCGGCGAGCGCAATGCCTGGCTCACCCCGCTCGATCGCCTCGTCGGCGGCGCGCATCGAGGCGACATACTCGGGGGCGTTGGCGAGCACGTAGTCCTCCAACTGCTCCGCGTCGACCGGCAGCAGGACGGCGACGGGCGTACCGCGATGGGTGACGAACGTCGGTCGCCCGGTGGCCCTGACCTCGTTGACCACACCGCTGACCTTGCGGCCCAACTCTCGAATCGAGACGGTAGCCATACTCGCCATTGTGCGGCAGATCGCCGAACATCGCTGCACGACCCAGTAGCGGCTATGCTGTAGCCATTGCTCCCCGCCGTCCGGCCTCGGCCGCACTGGCGGGGAATCTTTTTATGGCCGGCTCGCCGATTCGGATCGCGGTCTTCATCGACTGGCAGAACGCCTACAAGGCCGCCCGCGAGGCGTTTGGGCTGCGCGCGCTGCCGAACGAGCGGGGCAACTTCAGCCCGTTCAAGCTCGCGCGCATCCTTGCCGCCGGGCGCGGGCGTGGCGAGGGTGCGACGCTCGTCCGCGTAGAGGTCCACCGCGGGCTGCCAAGCTCGGCACGCGACCCGGTGGGCTACGGAGCAAACCGGCGCCAGGCAGCGGCCTGGATCAGGGAAGGCGGCTCGATCGTCGTGCCGCGCCTGCGACCGCTGCGCTACCCGCCATCGCACGCGACCGATCAGACACCAGTCGAGAAGGGCATCGACGTACAGCTTGCGCTCGCGGCGGCCGAGACGATCCTCACCGACACGGCTGACGTGGCGATCCTCTTTACGCACGACACCGACCTGCTGCCAGCGGTCGAGATGATCTCCCGCTTGAAGGGCGCACGTCGGATCGAGACGACCTCCTGGAGCAGCCGCAGTTTCGCTCAACGGCTGCGCGAAGTGCCGGGCGTCCACCACCACCGCATCAGCGCCAAGGTGTTCGAGCTGGTTGAGACGCCCGTCAACTACGCTCACCGCCCAGCCTGCGACGGCTCGGCGTCCCGGGCCCCGCCCACACGCGCCCGCTTGATCCCGAGCGCGGCGCATGGAAGCTTTATGGAAGCGGCAGACCGCAGTGGACGGCAACAAGCGCCCAATCGCTCAGCGACCCGAAGTGCCGGATTTGCAGGGAAACACACCGAAGCTCAGCGGGCGATGACAGCCATAGGGCGCTAAGCGAGTATGGGGTAACAACTCCATCGCGGGTTCGAATCCCGCCCTCTCCGTACCCGCATAAACCGCTTGGATGAGCGGTTTCTGGCGAGAGCCGCGGACGCCGGCCGTCGGGCTCGGAGCCCTCTCTTGGCGCCCGTATGGAATCCTCAGTGGATCAGTCGCCGAGCGTGCGTAGCGCTCGCTCCAGGTCGCGGCGGTGGATGACGCGCGCCGCGCGCCTGCGCTTGCCGTCGCCGACCGCTCGCCGCAAGATGCGCAGCTCGCCGACCCTCAGTCGCCGCCTTGGCGTGCTGCACCACGACCACGACTGCGACATCATCGTCGAGCACGCGTCGTTGTCGTTCGCCGGCGTCTGGGCTGCGCCACGCGGCACCCCGGCTGATCGCGGGCCCTGATGGGCAATTCCCCGGACAAACACACCGCCGTCTACCAATCGGACCCCGACGCGACGCCCGACGAGGCGTTCGAGCCCGGGCGGCTGGAGCGTCTGGTCGCGGGCAATCGCGGACGCCTGCTGGATGCGCGGCGCACGCCCGTGGAGGTGACGGGCGTGGATCGCGAGCGCGGGATGTTCGGTGTCCTCGTGTGCGCGTTCGAGGACGCCGGCGCGCGCTGGGAGCTGCCCCTGGAGGACGTCACACGCCTCCAGTTCGAGCCGGGTGGCGCGCTGCTCGGGGAGGAGCAGCGCGAGCAGCTCGCGCTGCTGAGCGCGCGCCTGGACAGGACGACGCAGATACCGGCCGAGGAGCACGCGCTCGCGCGGACCGAGCGGCAGCTCGAGAGCGAGCGCGCGAGGGTCAGGGTCTGGCTGGCGGAGCGCGCGCAGCTGGCAGGCGTCGAGCTGGCTGCATGCGTCGCCGAGCGCCGCACGGCGGACGCGGTGCTCGATGCCTTCCAGTCGGAGTAGCATGGCCGCATACCGGCCCCGTGCGTGCCCCGCACGGAGCGACGCTCTTGGAAAGGCTGGCCATGGGGATCACGGACAGGCTCAAGGACCTGAAGGCGAAGGCCACCGACGCGGCCGCCGAACGCAGCGACAAGCTCCACGAAGCGGTCGACAAGGTCGCGACCGCCGCGGACGAGCGCACGAGCGGGAAGTACCGCGAGCACATCCAGAAGGCGGGCGCCAAGGCGGACAGCCTGGTCGAGAGCCTCAAGCGAGCCGACGGCTCCTCGCCGGCGGAGGACGCGGGGGAGCCGGACGAGCAGCCGCCGGCCGCCGGCGAGCAGAGCCCGCCGACCGCTGGCGAGCAGAGCCCGCCGGCGGCCCAGCAGTAGCTCCGCCGCGCAAGTTCGTCACAGCTCGGTCACACGGCCGTCACACTCGCTCGGGGGTCGCGGCGGGAGGGTAGTGCGTGATCGGTCATGCGCGGGCGTCTCCCACTGGCACACCGTCGGCTTGAGCACTGGGCGAGCGCTTGTATCATTGGTGTCATGGAGGGGTCGGCCCGCCCTGGGGAGGGGCAGGGGATCGGGTGCGCGCGTGCGCGGGAGCTGGGCTCGGTTGCCGCGCGACCGCGGCCACCGCGGCCGCGGCCCGCGACGGCGCGGCTCGCGGCGAGCGCCCGGATCGCCGCCGTGGCTCGCGTCCGGGTCACCGTGGGCGCCGCGAACGCGCTCCACGCCGCCGCGGCGCTCGCGCTCCTCGCGTGCGCGCTGCCGGCGCTCGGGGCGTTCGCATCGTCGAGCGCGCTCGCCGCGCAGGCGCCGGCTGCCGGGCCGCCGGGCTATGGCGTGCGCCGCGTGTGCGGCCCGCCGCGCCCGCTGGCGGCGGCCTGCACGGCGCTGCGGCTGGTGCCGCTCGCGCACGGCGCGTCCGGGCGAGCGCAGGCGCAGACCGGGGGGTCGGGCGCCGGCGGCGCCGGGGGCGGGGCGCCGGGCGTCCCGGCGGTCGAATCGACGAGCCCGCCCAGCGGGTTCTTCACGCCGCAGCAGCTGCACGCCGCGTACGATCTGCCGACCGAAACGGAGCTCTCGGCGGGACAGACGGTGGCGGTGATCGACGCGTTCAACGATCCGAGCGCCGAAGCCGACCTGGGCGTATACGACGAACAGTTCGGCCTGCCTGCGTGTACGAGGGCAAACGGCTGCTTTCGCGAGCTCAACCAGGAAGGCCAGGCGAGCCCGCTGCCTGCCGAGCAGGGCGAATGGGCCGGCGAGATCTCGATCGACGTGCAGATGGTCCACGCGATCTGCCAGGACTGCCGCGTCTTGCTGGTCGAGGCCGAAAGCGAATCGCTGAGCGACCTCGCCGACGCGGTGAGCGCCGCGGTCGAAGCGGGCGCGACCGAGGTCAGCAACTCCTACGAGAGCCCCGAAGAACCGGCGATGGCGAGCTTCTACGAAGAACTGAACGCCGAATCCTACGATCAGCCGGGCGTGGCGATCACCGCCGCGTCGGGCGACTGCGGATACCTGAACACCGGGTGCTCGGGCGAACCCGCGACCGCGAACTTCCCGGCGGACTCGCCGGACGTGGTCGCCGTCGGCGGCACGGAGCTGCGCGACGAAGGCGAAACCTGGACGAGCAGCGTGTGGCCCGGGTCGGGCGGCGGCTGCAGCCAGGTCTTCTCGGCGCCCGCGTGGCAGCTCGCGGTGGCGAACTTCGCGGCGACCGGCTGCGGCACACAGCGCTCGCTGGTGGACGTCGCCGCCGATGGCGATCCGCAGACGGGAGTCGACATCTACGACAGCACGCCCGAAGGCAACGGCGAGCCCACCGGCTGGACTTCGTTCGGGGGCACCTCGGTGTCCGCGCCGATCATCGCCGCCGAGTTCGCGCTCGCGGGCGGTGCGCAGAACGCCACGCACCCGCCGGCGACGCTCTACCTGCACGCCGGCGAAGCCGGCGCCTTCTACGACGTGGTCTCGGGCTCCAACGGGTCGTGCGGCGGCGCGAGCTCGTGCCAGGCGGCGGTCGGCTACGACGGTCCATCGGGACTCGGCAGCCCACTCGGGCTGGGCGCGTTCGCCGCGCCCGAAACGCCGACGCTTGGCGAGTTCAAACCGAGCTCGGGGATCACGGGCAGCACGGTGACGCTCGACGGCACCGGCCTGACTGCCGTCAGCGGCGTCGAGTTCGGCATGCGCGCGGCCCAGTTCACCGTGGTCTCCTCGTCGGAGATCGAAGCGATCGTGCCCGACGGCGCGAGCAGGAGCGCGATCACGCTCGTCACGCCCGCTGGGCCGATCAAGAGCAAGGCGAAGTTCCTGCCGACGCTGTCGGTGACCTCGTTCACGCCCAAACACGGAGCCGCCGGCACGGTCGTCACGATCAAGGGGGTCGGCTTCGACGCGCACTCGAGCGTGGGCTTCGACGGGACGCCGGCGCACGTCGAGTCCGCTTCCAAGAAGAAGCTCAAGGCGAAGGTCCCCGCCGGCGCGGGCGCCGGGCGGATCTCCGTGACGAACACCGCCGCGCCCGCCGGCACGGTCTCCAGCGCCGACAGCTACACGCCATGAACGCGGCCGGGACGTCAGCCCGCGGGCGGGTTCTCGTGGCGAGGACGCGCGGCCGGGACGTCAGCTCGCGGGCGGGTCGGCGCCGGCGACGGCGAACACGATGTGCCGGCGCGCGAGGCTCAGGTATGGGTAGAGCTCGACGGCGCCCCCCTCGAGCGGCGCGATGGTCACGTCGGTGAGCGTGATGAAGTCGCGCTCGGAGGCGTTGAGCACGTCCGAGACGCGGCTGCGGTAGCCGTCGCGCGCGAGTGTCAGCAGGCCTTCGATGCGGTGGCGCTCGGTCTCGATGCGGATGCGCTCGGTGCGATGGTCGATCGGCGGCCCGTCACCCTCGCCGAATGGATCCTCGGTGCTCATCGGTGTCGCGGTTATTGGACGACGGTGCCCTCGGGCGTGCGTGCGGGCAGGCCCGCGCGGGCGGGGAGGGTGACGGCTCGGCCGGCGCCGGTCGGACGGTTGCGCTCGTCGCGCACGATGTACAGCGGGCGGTGCTTGACCTCGTCGTAGATGCGCCCGACGTACTCGCCGATCACGCCCAGGGCGATCAGCTGGATGCCGCCGAGCAACAGGATCGCGATCGTGATCGAGCCGAAGCCCGGCAGGTAGGAGCCGGCGATGCGCAAGGCGACGACCACCGGGATCGCGATGAACGCGACGCCCGCGGAGAGGATCCCGACGTACGTCGCGAGCTGCAGCGGCAGGTGCGAGAAGGACGCGATCGCATCGAGCGAGAAGCGCAGCATCTTGCGCAGCGTGTACTTGGTCTCGCCGGCGTGACGCGCGTCGCGCTGATATGAGACGGCCGTCTGCGTAAAGCCCACCCACACGGTCATGCCGCGCAAAAAGCGCGAGCGCTCGGTCATCGCCAGCAGCGCGTCCAGCGCGCGCCGGTCGAGCAGGCGGAAGTCGCCGGAGTTGGGCTCGAGGTCGACCTGCGCGAGCTTGTCGAACAGCTTGTAGAACCACGCCGCGGTCGCGAGCTTGAACGCGGTCTCGCCCTCGCGCTGCTTGCGCACCGCATACACCACGTCCGCGCCCTGGCTCCACTGGGCGATCATGTCGGGGATCAGCTCGGGCGGGTCCTGCAGATCGGCGTCGATCATCGCGACCACGTCGCCGGCCGCGTGCTCCAGGCCGGCGGTCAGCGCGGCCTGGTGACCGAAGTTGCGCGACAGGTGCACGACGCGCACGCGCGGGTCGGTCGCGGCCATCCGATCGAGCAGATCGGGCGTGCGATCGGAGCTGCCGTCGTCGACGAGCACCAGCTCGAACTCGTAGTCGGCGATCGCCGCGCTCGTGCGCGCGACGAACTCCTCGACCAGCTCCTCCTCGTCGTACACGGGCGCGACCACACTCAGCAGGGTCGGGGTGCGAAGGGGCGTGTCGGGCATGGTCGTCTGTCCTCGCTACGTGTACGCGGGCGATGCGCTCACGTGCATCTTCGGCGCGCGCGTTAAGCCGGCGCTCAATTTATCGTTCATGCTGCCTGTTAAATGTCGATCGAGCAGACACAAGCGCGCGCGTCGCCCCCAAGCCTAGCGCCCCGCTCCCGTCACCCGCACGTGCTGGTGCTCGTCCAGTTCGTGAAGTTCGGGATCGTCGGCGTGTCCAACACGCTGCTCACGCTCGCCGTGTACACGCTGCTGCTGAAGGTCTTCGGCGTCTGGTACCTGGCGGCCTCGGCGATCGGCTTTCTCGTGGGCGCCGTCAACGGCTTCCTGCTCAACCGCCGCTGGACCTTCCGCGGGCACGTCGGCGACGCGCTCACGCCGGTGCGCTGGGGGGTCGTGCAGACGTGCGGCCTGGGCGTCAACGAGGGCCTGCTGTTCGTATTCGTCCACGACGCCCAGCTCGACAAGCTGATCGCGCAGCTGTGCGCCACCGCGGTCGTCACCGTCAGCACCTTCTTCGTCAACCGCGCGTGGACCTTCCGCGGGCACACGCCGGTCGCCGTCGCGATCGCCGACGCCGACGCGTAGGCGAGCCGGCCGAACACGACCGTCGGCGCCGCCGGAAACTCGCTTCTAGCGGAACACCGCCAGCAGCGACAGCCCGGCTGGTATCCGCCCGCCGCGGGCGATCAGCGCCGCCTCGGTCGCGAGCGGGCGCTCGAGCAGCCAGTTGAGCGGCTGCGGGGGCACCCACAGATCGAGGCTCGACTCGGTCGTCTTGCTGCTCAGCCGGTCGAGCGCGCGCAGCGCGACCGCGACGGGCAGCAGCAGCGAGTTGAAGTAGGTCGTGCGCACCTGCCGCCAGCCCGCGCGCTCGGCCACGGCGCGCAGCGAGCGGCGCGTGTAGCGGCGATGGTGGTGGTTGATCACGTCGTGGCCGCTCCATAGCCACTGGTAGGCGGGCACGGTCAGCAGCAGCGCGCCGCCCGGGGCGACCGTGCGGCGCAGCTCGCGCAGCGCGCCGAGGTCGTCCTCCAGGTGCTCGATCACGTCCAGGCTCGCGGCGAGCTCGAAGCTGTCATCCGCGAACGGCAGCTCGAGCACCGAGCCCGCGATCACCTCGCCGACGTCGCGCTCGCGGGCGAGCTCGACGCTCGTCTGCGAGAGCTCGATGCCCGTGACCGTGCCATAGCGGGCGAGCTCGACCATGTTGCGCCCGCTGCCACAGCCGGCGTCGAGGATCCGCGCGTGTTCGGGCAAGCCCAGGCCCGCGATCACTCCGTTGATCACCGTCCGCCGTCCTCTGTACCACCAGTGGCGATCCTCCGCCGCGTGCGTCTGGCGCTCGTAGTCCCTATCCATCCACGACCATCTTTTCCTAAAGAGCGGCGTTTACGCTCGCGGCTCGCGCGCCGGCCGGCGATCAGCGGGGCGGGCCGGCGGCGCGGATCGAATACTCGATCGCGCCGCCCTGCCCCCGCCAGACCGCGACCGCGCGTCCGCTGTCCGGGTCGAAGGCCGCGCTCGCCCCGGCGACCGGCGCGGGTGGCGCGATCTGTTCGGCTTCGCCGAAGTACGTCTCGCCGGGATAAGCGTCATATCCGCGCGCGGCGAACAGCGCCTGGCGTGCGAGCTCGACGCGTCCCGCGCCTTCGTCTTGGGGCTCGGTCCACAGCACGAGCGCTTCGCCGTGCGGGCCGGGGGCGAGACCGGCGAGCAGCGCATCGCCGCCGGGCGCCGCGATCGTGCTGGCCGGCCCGAGCCTGTCGAGGTCAACGGGCGCGGTGCGCACCACCCAGCGCCCGCCCGCTTCGCCGGCCCACGCGAGCATCACGCTCTCCGAGCTCAGCCGCACCAGGCGCGGCGACGCGGCCGGCGCGAGCAGACCGTCCGGATCGCGAAAGCGTTCGACGAGTTCCGCCGCGCCGAAGCGCACGCCGACGGCCGAGCGGTCGAGATAGACCGCGGTTTCGTCTCCGCGCCGCTCGCTCCACGCGACGATCCCGTGCTCATCGTCGCTGAGCACGGCGGTGATCTGCGGGTCGCGTGCGCCGCGTGCCAGCCGCTGAATCGGCCCGGGAGCTCCCTGCGCGGGCAGCAGGCGAGCGTAGATCGCTCCGGCCTGCGCCCACACCGCGAGCGCTTCGCTGCGGTAGTCGAGCGCGATCGCGGGCGCCTGCACCGGCCCCCCGCCCGCGGAGCCCGCAAAGCCGTCGCGAGCGAAGCCGTGCGGGTCGTAGAAGCGCTCGACGTGGACACGCAGCCCCGCGTCCCGGCCGGCGCCGCGCGCCGGTCGAACGGCGCGGGCGGGCCGGCCGGAGGAGAGCGCCGGCGGGGCGGCGAGCGCGAGGTCGCCGAGGTAGGCGGTCGTCAGCGCCATCGGCGAACGCGAGCCTTCGGGTGCGGGGAGCGTCGAGAACGGGCCTGTGGCGGCTCCCTGGATGACCATCCCGGCGGCCGCCGCGCCCGGCGCGGAGCCGGCGATCGCGATCTGCCCGCGCGGCGCGCCGCTCGCGAGCAGCGGGCCGTAGGGGGCGAGCGCCCGCCCCGCGGACGTGCGTGGGACGGCGCTCTGCGCGGGCGCGTCGCCGGCGCCGAGCGGCGCGATGCGCGCCCCCTCGCCGCCGGGGCAGCGCGCCGACGCGCTCCACACGATCGCGCCCGCGCCGGTCGCATGGCTGGGGCTGTCGCTCGGAAACACGACCCACGCGTGCGCGCCCGCGGGGCACGCGCCGAGCGTCGCGGGCGCCGACCAGCTCGAGCTCTGCGCGGCGGCCGCCACGACGCTCGCCGCGCTCTGCACGGTGCGCGCGGTTTGCGCGGTGTGCAGCGGCACGCCGAGGACAAGCGCGCTCGCGAGCACGCCGCAGCTCACAAGCGCGGGCAGCAGCCGCGATCCACGCGAGCGGCTTTCGCGCTCGTCCGCCGCGTCGCCGCGGCCCGCGAGCGCGCCCTTGCGCCCCGTGTCGGCTCGGCGCGCCGCGGCGGCGGCGTCGCCGTGATTCAGGAGGCGAGCGCCGAGCGCAGGAAGCTCACGGTTCGCTCCCATGACGTCTGTGCCAGCTCCGGATCGTAGGTTCCGAGGCGATTGGTGTCGTTGACGAACGCGTGCCCGCCGCCCTCGTAGAAGTGGAAGGCGACGTCGACGCCCGCGTCGCCGAGCTCGGCTTCGAGCGCCTTCGCGTCATCGACCGAAACGAATTCATCGGCGCTGCCGAAGTGGCCGAGGACCGGGCCTTTGATGCCCCGGAAGTCGGGCTTGCCGTGCGGCATCACGTAGTAGTAGGTGACGGCCGCGACGACTGTCGGACACGTCGCGGCCGCCCACACCGCGAGCCCGCCGCCGAGGCAGAAGCCGACCGCGCCCACGCCCGCACCCTCGACGCCGGGCTGTGCGGCGAGGAAGTCGGCGGCACCGCACATTTCCTCCTCCGCCTCCTCCATCGACAGCGCCATCATCTTCTGCTGCGCCTCGCTCGGCTGGTCGGTCGTCTCGCCTCGATACAGATCGGGGGCGAGCGCGAAGAACCCGTCTGCGGCCAAGCGATCGCACAGCGAGCGGATGTGCTCGTCCAGGCCCCACCACTCCTGCAGGACGATGACCCCCGGTCCGCGCTCGCCCGCGGGAGCGGCGAGATAGCCTGGTGCGGCGCCGGCGCTGATGGGGAACTCGATGTCGGGCATGTCTAACTCCTTGGGGTCCGCGTGATCGCTTGGCGGCGTCCGGCCGATCACTTGTGTGAAGCCGGCGGCGAAATACTCTCACGGGCGGGCGTGCTCCGTGCGCACCTCCCGCCCGCGCACGCCAGTATCGTCGCGGGCATGGCGCCCGAGCAGGAGCCGGACGACGCGGAGCTCGTTTGGAACGCCCCCTCGCTGCGGCTTCGCGCCCTGCGCCGCTGGGAGGTCGCCGCCGCGACGCTCGCCGCGCTCGCGCTCGCGCTCGGCCTAATCCTGGCGCTCGCCGCGCCGATCCTCGCGGCGGTGGCGGCGGCGTGCGTGCTGCTCGCCGGCGCCAGCGCCGACCTCCTCGCCGGGCGCCGCGTGCGCGCGTGGGCTTATGCCGAGCGCGCCGAGGACCTGATCGTCAAGCGCGGCGTGATGTTCAGGCGCACGTCCGTGATCCCCTACGGACGGATGCAGTACGTGGAGGTGACCGCCGGTCCGTTCGAGCGTGCGTTCGGACTCGCGACCGTGCAGATGCACACGGCGGCGGCCGCGAGCGACGCCCGCATCCCCGGGCTGCTCGCCCAGGAGGCGGCCCGGCTGCGCGATCAGCTGACCTCGCTGGGTGAGGCCCACGCGATGGGGCTGTGAGCGAGCCGCCTAAAGTGGGCCCGCCCGCCCCGCCCGCCGCGCCCGCCCCGCCCACCGCGCCCACCGCGCCCACGGCGCCCGCCCCCCCGGCCGTGGCCGCCGGCGCCCCGCCCGCGATGGCCGGCCTGCGCGGCGACTGGCAGCGCCTGCACCCGCTCTCGCCGTTCGTGAGAGCCGGTCGCGGCCTGCTCGCGCTCGTCGTCATCCTCCTGATCCCCGCGGCCGGTGGCCAGCAAGGGTCGACGAGCACCAGCGACGTGATCCACCTCGGCGTGCTCGGGCTCGTGTTCGTGCTCGCGCTGATCTCCTGGCTGGTGACCAGGTGGCGCGTGGAAGATGGAGTGCTGCGCGTGGACAGCGGCCTCGTGCGCCGCACCTCCGAGCGCCTGCCGCTCGCGCGGATCCAGGCGATCGACACGGTGCGACCGGGTCTCGCGCGAGTCTTCGGCCTTGCCGAGCTGCGAATCCGGCTGGCCGGCGGCGGGCGCAAGGCCGGCCGGCTCGCATATCTGACGGCCGAGCAGGCCGAGACGCTGCGCGCGCGCCTGCTCGCCATGAGTCGCGACGCGTCGGCCGCCGCGGCAGCCGCGAGCGCGGGCGGGGCGGGCCGGCCCGGACCGGCGGGCGTGGCCGCCGAGGCCGGCGCGCCGGGGCGGGCGAGCGCGGTCTGGGAGGCGGGCGCTCGCGAGGCGCCGCCCGAGCACGTGCTGCTGGTCGTACCGCCCGCGAGACTGCTCGGCTCGCTGCTGCTGAGCGGCACCGGCCTGACGCTCGAGCTCGCGCTCGTCGCGCTCGCGGTGCTCGCCGTGGTCGCGCCCGCCGCGGCGGGCGCCGCGATCAGCGCCGGCGCCGCCGGGTTGATCGGCGTCGCGCTCGCCGTGTTCCGGCGCTTCAACGGCGATTACCGCCTGACGGTCGCGGACGCCCATGACGGGTTGCGCCTGCGCTCGGGCCTGGTGGAAACCTCGTCCGAGACGATCCCGCGCGGGCGCATCCAGGCGGTGCGCATGGTCGAGCCCTTGGTCTGGCGCCTGTGCGGGTGGTGCCGGCTGGAAGTCGACGTCGCCGCGCAGAAGTCCAAAGGGCGCCAGGATCGCAACCAGGACAGGGCGGGGCGCGCGCTGCTCCCGGTCGGCAGTCGCGCGCAGGCCGAGATGCTGCTCTCGAAGCTGTTCGCGGGCCTGCCAACCGAGCGACTGGCGCCGCCCTCGCGCGCTCGCTGGAAGTCTCCGTTGCGCTTTCGCTATCTGTCGTGGGGAGCGAACGACCGTTACGCCGTCACGACCAGCGGCCGCATCCGGCGCCTGACCGACTGGGTGCCGCTGTCGAAGGTCCAGAGCGTGCGCCTGCTCGAGGGTCCGCTGCAGCGGCGCCTGCGCCTGTCGAGCGTCCACCTGGACACGGCCGGGCGAAACGTGCACGCGGTCGCCCGCGACCGCGACCGCAAGGAGGCGGCACGGCTCCTGAGCGAGCTGCCCGACCGCTGCCGCAAGGCCAGGCGGAGCGTGTGATCGAGCTCCGCCCGCGACGGCTTGGGGCCTGCGCCGACGGGCTTGCCCGGGCGGGGGCGCGGATCCTCACGGCTCGACCCGCGCCTGGGTCGGCAGCGCCGGCGCGTCGGGCGCGGCCCTGCCCCAAAGCTGCACGACCACGAGCGCGAGCAGCGCCAGCAGGGAGCCTACGATGCCGACCCCCAGGAAACCCGCGGCGGGCGACCACCGGTCGATCACCGCCCCGGCGAGCGGGGCGCCGACGGCGGCGCCGAACATCAGCGCCGAGGTGTGCAGGCCGAGGGCACGCCCGCGCACGCTCGGCGGCGCGACGCGGGCGATGACTTCGGCGGTGCACGAGAGCAACGGCGCACAAAAGAGACCCGACGGGATCACGAGCAGCAGCAGTCCCCACCAGGTGCCGGCGAGGGCGAGCAGCATCGTCAGCGCGGCCAAGAGCCCGAGCAGCACGAGCGGCTCTCGTCGTCGGGTCATCGTCCCGTAGACGAAGCCGCCGACGAGCGAGGCAAAGCACCAGACCGCGATCACCGCTCCCAGCAGGCCGACGTGACGAAACGCTCGCATCGAGGCGGTGAGCGCGATCTCGGTCCCGGCGAGGGTGATCGTCGCGGCACACGTCGCCGCCAGCGCGGTGAGGGCGACCGGGGTCAGCCACCAGCGCCCCGGCTGAGGGTGCGGCGAAGGCCGGGTCTGCTCGCGCGGCGGCGACGTCGACGCGGTGGCCGGGTTGAGGACCATCAGCCCCGTCCCGGCCACGACCAGGCTGGCGGCGATGGCCAGCATCGCGGTTGCCGATCCGAGCTGGGTGACCGCCAGCACTCCGAGGGCCGGGCCGATCGCGTAGGAGACCTCGACGGACATCGAGTCCAGCGACAGCCCCGCCTGTCGGTAGTCCACGGGCAGCAGCGCGACGATCGCCTGCCGGGCGAGCGAGAACGCCGGCAGGGCGAGCGCGCCGCCGACGAAGGCCGCGGGCGCCAGCCACGAGAAACGCAGCCACGCCGCGGCCGTCCAAAACAGGGCCTCGGACAACGTGGTCAGCGCGAGCGCGGCCCGTGCGCCCCGATGGTCGACCAGGCGCCCCAGGAGCGGAGCGCCGACCGCTACCCCGACCGCCGCCGAGGTCGCCACCAGGCCGGCGTCGGCGAAGTCACGGTGCAGGCCGAGCACCACGCGCAGGGTGAGCGCCGTGGATGCGGCGGTGACGGGGATCCGGGCGAGGAGGCTGAGAGCGTAGAGCGAGCGCGCTCCCGGCACGGACAGCACCCGGCGGTAGGGATCGATACGCACCAAAGCATGTTGCCAGGCGCGGCCGTGCTCAGCCGCGCCGCGGCCGCCAGGCGACCCCGGGCCAAGTGACGGCGGGCCAGGCGACGGAGGGCTGTCCGGGACTAACGCTCGCCGTCCCAGTAGTCGACGGCGCCGTCGCTGCGCCTGAGCATCACCTTGTCGTCGGGATTGCCCGGCCACACGCCGATCTTGTCGCTGTCGGGGTACACGGCGACGGCGGGCTCGCGCGCGCTCGAGAACATGAGCACTCGAACGGTCTGCCGGTCGCCGTTGCTCACCTTGTGGGCGCCGGCGGGACCGGCTGGGAAGTGCGCGATCTCGCCACGCTCGAGCGTCTGCTCGCCGTCCGGCGTGCGGACGACGACCTTCCCGTCGAGCACCACGAGCCACTCCTCCTCGTACTCGTAGTGGTAGGGGCAAACGCTCTGTCCGACCGGCACCTCGAGGAGCTTCACGGCGAGCGCCTCGGCGCCGATCGCCTGCGTGACGTCGAGCATCCCCGAGCGGTAGCCCTCGGGGTCGTCGGCGTCGTACTTCATGTCTTCGCCGAGGAGGCTCGCGCGGCGCAGCACGTGCGTGATCTTTGCAGGTCGCTCAGCGCCGGCGAGATGCGAGCGTGAGCGCGCGAGCGCGACGATGCCGAGCAGGAATCGCCGGGCGGCGAACTTACAGCTGCACGTCGGTCCCCTCGGCCGCGACGCTGACGGCCGGAGCGCGTCCGCCGGCGCCGGCGGGCCGGCCGAGCCTGTGCGCGAGCGCGTCGAGCGCGTCGTCGTCGCGGTCGAAGCGGTGGTGGAAGAGGGCGACCGCGCGCGCGCCCGCGCGCGCGGCGAGCTCGACGGCGTAGTCGGCGACGGAGTGCCCGAAGTCGGCCTCCGCGGCGAGCTCCTCGGGGAACAGCTGGGCGTCGTGCACGAGCAGGTCGGCATCGCGGGCGAGCTCGAGCGCGGCCTCGTGGTACTCGCCGAAGCCGTGCTCGCCCGGACCGAGCACCGTCGGGCAGTGGTCGGGGATGTACGCGAGCGTGGCGCGCCCGTCGCTGATGCGATACCCGAATGTGCGCCCGCCCTTGTGCGGGACCTCGCGTGCCGCGACGCCGAAGCCCTCGATCTCGTGCTCGCCGGGCTCGAGCGTTGCGAACGTCCAGCGCCCGCGCAGCTCGGTGGGCTCGATCGGGAAGTACGGCGGCGACATGACGTGCGCGAGCAGCGCCGCCGCGTCGTCGCCGCCCGGCTGCTCGGGCAGCAGCACGGTGGGAGCCGCGTCGGTGCGGTCGCCGGCGGCGAAGAACGGCAGCTCGAGCGTGTGGTCCCAGTGCAGGTGGGTGAGCAGGATCGTGCCGGTGAACGGCGCGCCGTCGAGCATCCGGGTGACCGCGCGCAGGCCGGCGCCCGCGTCGAGCACCAGCGCGGGCGCCCGTGCGCCGTCGTGCACGAGCGCGACACACGAGGTGTGCCCGCCGTAGCGCACGAACTCGATGCCCGGCGCCGGAGTCGAGCCCCGCACGCCGCAGACGCGGACGAGCAAGCGCGCTCAGCTCCGGTCCGGCTGTGTCCGGCGGTGGTCCTTGGAGAGCTCCTGCAGCGCGCCGCGATCCAGCTGGGAGGCGTGCACGGCGGCGACCCGGCAGGGAGTGACGGCGACGAGCGTCGAGGTGCGCCTGCCGCCCTCCAGGTGCGCGCGCTCGCCGAGCAGCGCCCCGGGTCCGTACTCGGCCAGACGCCGGCCGTGCTCCTCGACGCGCAGCACGCCGTCGAGCAGCAGGAAGACCTCCGCGCCGCTGTCGCCCTGCTCGACGAGCGCCTCGCCGGGCTTGACGCGACGGATCGCGGGCTTGGCGGCGCCCTGCATGATCTGCGCGGAGAGCATCCGCTCGAGCGCGGTCTCGACGGCGGTGACGAGCGCCTTGGAGTCCATGTCCCCCCACGGCGTGTGGCGCCCGAAGGACTTGCGATACCAGTCCTTGAAGTCCGCGAGTCCGGACTTGTGCGTGAGCTTGCCTTCGGCGTCATAGACCCAGTGGCGGGGGAAGCGGCTGGCTCCGGTCATCGTCGCCCTGGCGGCGCCGTCGGCGTGGATCGTGAGCTCGAGCGTGGTCCACACGAGCGGCGCCTGCCATTGGATGAAGGGCTTGCGGCGCACCCGCCGGGGGGCGGGCAGGCCCGTGCGCCCGCCGACGGTCTGGGTGAAGCGCACCCAGCCGTCGCCCTCGACGGGCTTGGGGGCGAGGTCCGGGAGGCCGATCGCCTCGAACGTGCGCATCACGGGACCGACCTTGACGGTGGTCGAGCCCATCAGCCCGCCCCCCCCTTGCCCGTAGTCGCTGATGCGACCTTTCTCGTCGACCTCGATCCAGCCCGTGAGCTCGTTGGCGAAGCGGAAGCGGTCGGCGTCGCGCAGCGCGAGCAGGTCGTCGATGACTTCCGGGGGCGGCTCGTCGTAATGGGCGAGCCCGTAGTCGAAGGCGAGGCGCTGGGAGCCCTCGATCGCCTCCGAGGGGATCCACGACACCGAGGTGATGGAGCTCTGGTGCCGCATGCGCTGCGGATTATCGCGCATCCATATCCTTCGCGGCCATGAGCTATGACGCGCTGGTCGTGGGATCCGGCCCGAACGGCCTGGCGGCGGCGATAACGCTGGCACGCGCCGGCCGGCGCGTGCTCGTGCTCGAGGCGTCAGAGCGCGCGGGGGGGGCGATCGCCACGGAGGAGCTGACGCTGCCGGGCTTCAAGCACGACACCTACTCGGCGGTGTACCCGGCGGGCGCGGCCTCGCCGGTGTTCGCGGCGATGCCGCTGGAGCGCCACGGCCTGCGCTGGGTGCATCCGCCCGTGTGCATGGCCCACCCGTTGCAGGACGGCAGGGCGGTGGCGCTGTACCGCGACCTCGACGCCACGGCCGCGAGCCTCGACGCGCTGCGCGCGGGCGACGGCGAGCGCTGGCGCGCGTTCGCGACGCCGCTGCTGCGCGACTTCCGGGCGCTGCGTGACACGATGCTGACGGGCTTTCCGCCGGTCGCGGGCCCCGTGCGCCTGACCGCTGCGCTCGGGCCGCGCGGGATCCTGGAGTTCGCGCGCGTGGTGCTGATGCCGGCGCTGGCGCTGGGGGGGGAGCTGTTCGCGGACGACGGCGCGCGCGCGTGGCTGTACGGCTCGGCGATGCACTCCGACGCACCGCTTGCGGCGGCGGGCAGCGCGATCGCGGCGGCGTATCTGATGCTGCTCGGCCACGGCGTCGGCTGGCCGAGCCCGGAGGGCGGCGCGGGGCGGCTCGCCGAGGCGCTCGTGTCCTACCTGCGCGAGCTGGGCGGGGAGCTGCGCACCGGCGCGGCGGCCACGCGGATCGCGGTCGCGCGCGGTCGCGTGGTGGGTGTGGACATCGATGTTTATGAGGAGGGCGGCGAGCGCGTGAGCTCGCCGTTGGTGGTCGCGGACGTAATGCCGGGCGCTCTCACCGGGCTGGCCGGCGAGGCGCTGCCCGCGCGCTATGCGCAGGCGCTGCGCCGCTACCGCCCGGGCCCGGCCACGCTGAAGCTCGACTGGGCTCTCGACGGCCCGATCCCGTGGACGGCGCCGGCGGCGCGCGAAGCGGGGACCGTGCACGTGGGCGGCTCGGGGACGGAGGTGCTGCGCGCCACCGCGTTCAGCGACGGCCTGCCCGAGCGCCCGTTCATGCTGCTCGGCCAGCAGTCGCTCGCGGACCCCTCGCGCGCGCCCGCGGGCAAGCACACCGCGTGGGCGTACTCGCACGGCCCGCAGTCGCTTGACTGGAGCGTCGAGCAAGGACGCCACGCCGAGCGCATGGAGGCTCAGGTGGAGCGCTTCGCGCCGGGCTTTCGCGACCTGATCCTCGCGCGCCACGTGCTCGGCCCGGCGGAGCTGCACGCGCGCAACGCGAACCTCATCGGCGGCGACGTCGGCGGCGGCAGCTACGCGCTCGACCAGCTGGTCTTCCGCCCGCTGCCGTCGCTCGTCCCCTACCGCACTCCCGTCCGCGGCCTGTACCTGGGCAGCGCCGCGACCTTCCCCGGCGGCGGCGTGCACGGCGTATCCGGTCGCGCCGCCGCGCGCTTGGCGCTGGCGGAGTCGCGCGTCAGGCGCGTCGTGTCCTTCCCCCGGGGCCGCGCCTGAGCCGCTCGCCGGGGCTGAGCCGCTCGCGCCGCCGCTGGTCGCGCCCGAGCGGCTCGCGCGGGCGCTCGCCGCGCCTGAGCCGCTCGCGCCGCCGCTCGTCGCGCCTGAGCGGCTCGCGCGGGCGCTCGCCGAGGGTGTGTCTGTCAGGCCGAGCCCGCGGAGACCACGCCCTCCGCGGACGTGCCCGTCGCCGCGGCCGCGTCGTCGCGCTCGGCGATCGTCCACACCGGGACCGGGGCGACGCGCCCGCGGACCTCGAGCTCACCGACGAGCACGAGGTCGTCGGGTGGCCGCTGCATGCGCTCGCGCGTGGTGTCCGCGATGAACAGCATGTGGCCGCTGCCCTTGGTCATGCCCTCCAGGCGCGAGGCGGTGTTGGTGGTGTCGCCCAGGGCGGTGTACTCGACGCGCCGTTCGGAGCCGATGTTGCCGGCCATGACCGGCCCGCTGTTGAGTCCGACGCCCATCGCAAAGCGGTGGTCGTGACCGTTGCGCGCGATCCACGCGTTGAAGGCGTCCAGGCGCGCGCCGATCATCTCGCTGGCGGCCGCGAGCGCCCGATCGGCGTGGTCGGGCTGCTCGAGCGGCGCGCCGAACACGGCCATGATGCCGTCGCCCATGTAGGAGATGAGGGTTCCGCCGGCGCCGAGGATCGCCTCGGTCATCTCGTTGAGGTAGCAGTTCACGACCTCGATCACGCGCGTGGCGGGGAGCTTCTCGGAGAAGCTCGTGAACCCGCGCAGGTCCGAGAACAGCACCGTGCAGTCGCGCTCGACCGCGCCAAGCCGCAGGTTCTCGCCGGCGCTCGCCACGACCTGGTCGACGACGTCGGCGGGCACGAAGCGCGCGAACAGGTCGTGCACGCGCGCGCGCTCGATCGTCTCGACCGCGTACAGCACGCCGAGCGTCCCGAGGGTCCCCAGCACGAGCGCGAGCATGGGGTAGACGAGGGTGACGATGCGCCCGTCGTCGAACGCCACCTGCACGGCGATCGTGAACAGCACGGCGAGCGCCAGCGCGTTGGCCGCCACGCGCCAGCGCTGCAGGCCCAGGCTGCCGAGGGGTACGGCGGCGCCGAGCAGCAGAACGAGCGCCACGTTGATCCAGCCCGGGATGCCGCGCAGCGGCACCCCGCGCAGCAGCGTGGAGATCGCGTTGGCCCAGATTTCAGCGCCGGGCATCTCGCCGCCCATCGCTGTCAGGTGGTTGTCTCCGAGGATCGGGGCGGAGGCGCCGACCACGACGAGCTTTCCCTGGACGGCCGCCTTTGGGAACTGGCCGCGGAGCACATCTTCATAAGGGATCGTGTGAAACGTTTCCGGCGGCCCGGCGAAGTCGATCGGCAACGTTCCGCCTTCGAACAGTGAGCTCGGATAGCGCCGCCCGCTCATGACTTCCGCCGCCGCCACCGGGAAGCTCGCGAGGTGGTTGTATTCGCGCGCAAAGCGCCGGGTCGCTCCGTCCGTGTCTGGCACCAGGTGGTCCTCGCCGGCACGCGCGCCGGCTTCGCGCAGGTTCCGCGAGCCGCCCAGCACTTCGGTGTTCCCGTCGGCTTCGACGTTCGTCGCGGCGAGCACCGTCTTGCCGTGGGCGCGCGCCACCGCTTCATACAGTTCGTCGTCTTCGACTTCGTTGGTGGGGATCGAGAAGTCCATGTCCACGGCGATCGTCTGTGCGCCGGCTTCGCGCAGGTGGTCGATCACCCGCGCGTCCCACCTGCGGGGAAAGGGGTAGTCGCGGCGCAGCGCCAGCAGCGTCTTGACGTCGATCGCCACGAACACGATGTTCGACGGCGCGCCGGAGTCGCCGCGGATCGAGTAGCGGGCGTCGAGCGTCTGCAGCTCGCTGCGGTTGAGAACGTTCGTCGCGTAGGCGAGCACGCCGATGCCACCGGCCAGCGCCGCGACCGCCAGCAGTGCAAGCACCTTGCGTCGCCGTCTGCGCGCGCCTGTCATGGGCGCGCTTCCCTTGCACTTCCCCCGCTCGACACGGGTTGATGCTAGCCCCAGGCGTTCGGCGGCTGCGCTGCGCCCCCGCTCCCGCAGACAGACCAGTGCGCCCTCGGGATCGTGATGCGAGCCCGATTTCGTTGACTTCGGCTCCCGTGAGCACTATCTTGGGCCGCTAACGGTAAAGCTCCGTCGGTCACGCCGCGGATGGATGTCCGCGGGTCGGGGTGACGGACGGGGTGAGATGCGGACATCCTGGGGGTCGTGACGTGCCGATATCCGGGTCTGCTGGGTCGCTCGCGCCGGCAGATTGCTCGATCGACGTTTCGAGGGGGCTCCCGGCTGCGCGTCTTGCGCGATCGCGGGTGCCGGTGGCGCTCGCGCTGTCGTGCGCGCTGCTCGGCGTTTCGCTGTGGGGCGTGCTGAGCGGCGGGCGCAGCTCGACGGTGGCGGCCGGATCACCGCGCAGCTCCTCGCGGGAGCGTCCGGCGATGCTGCCGAGCGCGGCTCTCGCCCCCGTTTCGGCTGCGATCGGCGCGGCCGGAGCGGCATATCGGATCAGCGCCTCGGCGGGCGGGTGGCGCGCGCGGGACCCCGCTCAGCGCCTGGGTGAGCGCTTCGGCACGGAGGGCGCGCGGGATCCCGCGCCCGGCGTGCAGCTCGACGCGCCCGGCGTGCAGCTGGGCCTGAGCGTGCGCGCCGCCGGCTATGGGCCTTCCCTGCGGGCCCTCGGCGCCGCGGCGCCGCGCGTGAGCGCCAACCGCGTGCTCTACCGGCGCGGGGGGCTCGACGAGTGGTACGTCAACGGGCCGCTGGGCGTCGAGCAGGGCTTCACGCTGCCGCAGGCGCCGGCTGGTCGTCACGCCGGGCCGCTGACGATCGCGATGAAGCTCTCCGGAGACACCCGTCCCCACCTCGAAGCTGGGCGCCGGAGCATCGTGCTGCGGGGGGCCGGCGGCGCCTCGCTTCGCTACGGTGCGCTCCTGGCGACCGGCGCGCACGGACGGCGCCTGCGAAGCTGGCTCGAACTCGACGGGCGGACGATCCTGCTCCGAGTGGACACCAGCGGGGCCCGCTACCCGCTGCGGATCGACCCGCTGATTCAACAGGCGGCGCTGCACGGGGGGATCGAAAGCGAAGGCGAGCGCTTCGGCTACAACGTCGCGCTGTCCGCCGATGGCGACACCGCGCTGGTCGGAACGCGGGCCGCTGCGGGAGGCGTGTGGGTGTTCACGCGCTCGGGCTCGGAATGGACCCAGCAGGGCCAGCCCCTGAAAATCGAAGAAGAAGAAGACGGCAAGGAAGAATGCGAAGAAACCGGCGAATGCGGCTTCGAGCGCAGCGTCGCGCTGTCGGCCGACGGCAACACCGCGCTGATCGGCGGTCCCTACGATCACGACGGTCGCGGCGCGGCGTGGGTGTTCACGCGCTCGGGCTCGACCTGGAGCCAGCAGGGCGTGGAACTCACGGGCGGCGAGCAGGAGCAGGGCAATGCGCGCTTTGGCCGCAGCGTGGCGCTGTCCGGCGAAGGTGACACGGCGCTCGTCGGCGCCAGCAAAAATGACGAAGGTCGCGGCGCGGTGTGGGTGTTCACGCGCTCGGGCTCGACCTGGGCCCAGCCGGGCTACATGCTCACGGGCGGCGAACAGGAGATGCCCGAAGGTCACTTCGGCCACGGCGTGGCGCTGTCCGCCGACGGCGAAACGGCGCTGGTGGGCGCCCCGGGCGACACCGAATACCGCGGCGCGGCGTGGGTGTTCACGCGCTCGGGCGCGACATGGCCTCAGCAGGGCGCCATTCTCACGGGCGGCGAAGAAGAGATCGGAGCGGGTCGGTTTGGCTCCAGTGTGGCGCTGTCGGCTTTCGGGAACACCGCGCTGATCGGCGCTCGCACCGATCACGAAGGTCTCGGTGCGGCGTGGGTGCTGACGCGCTCGGGCTCCACGTGGACGCCTCAAGGGCCGAAGCTCGGCGGCGAAGGAGAGGCCGGCGAAGGCCAGTTCGGCGCGAAGGTCGCGCTCTCGGCGGACGGCGAGGTGGCGCTGATCAGCGCTCCTGACGACGCGCGAGCGGGGGCCGCATGGCTGTTCACCCGCCCGGGCGCCGCCTGGAGCCAGCAGGGCGCGAAGATCGCGGGCGTCGAAGGGGATGGCTTCGGTGCGAGCGTCGCGCTCTCCTCCGATGGCACGACCGCGCTGATCGGAGGGCCCAGCGCAGACGCCAGCGCGGGCGCGGCGTGGGTGTTTCAGAACACTTCCGTGCCGCCGCCTACGGTCGCGAGCATCAGCGCGGAATCGGGCCCGAGCGAAGGCGGGACCCGGGTGACGATCACCGGCAGCGGGTTCCTCACGGGCGCGACGGTCGAGATCGGAGGCGAAGCGAGCTCCGTGGAAGTGCTCTCGGAAACCGAACTGACGGCCGTCACCCCGGCGCACGCCGCGGGATCGGAGGAAGTGGTGGTGGACGACGCCGATGGAATATCCACGGGCGGGCCTGACTACACCTACGAAGAACCGACGATCACTCCGCTCACGGCCGTCTCCTCGGGCACGCCGTCCGGAGGGGGCAATTCGCCGGCCGGCGGAGGTGTTCTCTCGAACGTCGTGATCGCACTGCCCGCCCCGCAGCTCGGGCTGACGGGCAACCTCGCGCCGGTCTCGGGCGAAGTGCTGGTGAAACTGCCCGGGTCCAGCTCGTTCACGCTGCTTACGGGGCTTCGCCAGGTGCCGTTCGGGACGATCATCAATGCCACCCACGGCAAGGTCAGGGTCACGACCGTCGGACCCAACGGCCGGCTCCAGGTGATGACGTACTACGGAGGGGAGTTCGAGCTCACCCAGGGCCGCAGCGGCCTGGTCGTGGCGAGGCTCCTGGGCGGCAACTTCTCGGTGTGTCCGACAGCGCGAGAGCGCAGCCATCTCGCACGGGCGAGCTCCACGCGCGCGTCGGGCAAGCACGTGGTGCGCAAACTTTGGTCTGAAGGTCACGGCAAATACTCGACCAAGGGCAACTACGCGAGCGGAGCCGTCCTGGGCACGCGCTGGCTGACCGAGGACCTCTGCGACGGCACCCTGATCCACGTCGTCACCGATCGCGTGAGGGTGACGAACCTCGTCAACCACCGTCACGTCACGGTGACCGCCGGGCACAGCTACTTCGCCAAAGCTCCCTGACCTCGGGGTCCGGACAGCGGCGCAGGCGGCAAAGCCGTGCCACGCTCGCTCATGCGCGCGGATAGTGGAAGGCCTGGGTTTGTGTGACCTTGGCGACGAGCGAGCCGTCCTCGCGCGCGATCTCGGTCTCGACGACGATCGTCGTGCGCCCCTTGTGCAGCGGTCGAGTGGTGGCCGTCACGCTGCCCTCGCGGACGGCGCGCAGGAAGTTTGTCTTGGACTCGATCGTGGCGGTGCCGATCGCCCCGTCGGGCAGGTTGAAGAACGCGCACGTTCCCCCGCAGCCGTCGGCGAGCGCCATGAGCGCGCCGCCGTGCATCAACCCTCCGGCGGTGCAGCGCTCGGGCGCCCACGCCATGCGGCCGCGAACGAGATCGGGGCCGACCTCGAGCAGCTCGGCGCCGATCAGCACGGCGAAGGGCATCGTGTCGCGGACCTGCCGCGGGGTTGGTGGCTGTGGGGAGTGCAAGGAACACGCATTATGTGAGACTGGCGCGCGTGCAGGACAGCCGGCCGAAGGTCGCGGTCGTGGGCCACGTCGAGTGGGTGCGGTTCGCGCGCGTGCCGCACGTCCCGGTCGCCGGCGAGGTGGTGCACGCGAGCGGCACGTTCGAGGAGCCGGCCGGCGGCGGAGCGGTCGCGGCGGTCCAGCTAGCGCGCCTGGCGGGTGCGGCGACGCTCGTGACGGCGCTCGGCCAAGACGACCACGGTCGCCGCTCGCGCGCGCGCCTGCACGAGCTCGCGGTCGACGTTCGCGCGTGCTTGGTGGACTCGCCGACGCGCCGTGCGGTGACGCTCGTGGATGACCGGCGCGAGCGCACGATCACGACCTTCGGCGAGCGACTCGACCCGCACGGGGAAGACGAGAGCCTCGAATGGCATGCGCTCGCGGGCACCGACGCGCTGTACTTCACCGCGGGCGACGAGCGCGCGCTGCGGGCCGCGCGCGAGGCTGCGCGGGTGCTGGTCGCGAGCCCGCGCGCACGCGACGCGCTCGGTCACGGGGTGGCGCTCGACGCGCTCGTGCTGAGCGCCGATGACGCGATCGAGCGCGGCGAGATGGATCGCGCGCGCGAGGAAGCCGAGCTGCTGGTGCTCACCGAGGGCGAGCGTGGCGGCAGCTACCGCGCGCGCTCCGGCGAGAGCGGCAGATGGGCGCCCGTCCCGCCGCCCGGCGCGCCGGCCGACACGTACGGCTGCGGGGACTCGTTCGCCGCGGGGCTCACGTACGGGCTGGGCGTGGGCCTCGCGCTCGTGGACGCCCTCGCTCTGGCCGCTCGCTGCGGCGCTGTGTGCCTGACCGGGCGCGGCCCGTACGAACGCCAGTTGACGCTCGAGCGCTGAGGCCGCCGCTCATCCTCGGCGCGTCGCGCGCGCCGCGCCGCTCATCCTCGGCGCGTCGCGCGCGCCGAACAGGACAGAGAGAGCGCTAAGTCCCGCCTCGCGCCCCCGTCTCCGCCCCCGCTGCTTGCGATGCGCGCTACGGCACACGCGCTACGGCATATGATCCGCCGTAGGGCATGGACTTCGAGCAGATCACGGCCGAGAGCGCCGACGGCGTGCTGACGATCACGCTCAACCGCCCGGAGCGCCTGAACGCGTGGACGGCGCAGATGGGTGTGGAGATGCGCGCGGCGCTCGACCGCGCAGACGCCGACGACGACGTGCGCGCGATCATCGTCACGGGCGCCGGCCGCGGCTTCTGCGCCGGCGCCGACCTGGCCGGCGGCGGCGACACGTTCGACTATCGCAAGCGCGAGAGCGCTGGGCCGGCGCGCGATAACGGCGGCGAGCTCACGCTGCGGATCTTCGAGTCCAAGAAGCCCGTGATCGGTGCGATCAACGGTCCGGCGGTGGGCGTGGGCGCGACCATGACGCTGCCGATGGACGTGCGGCTGGCGGCCGAGGACGCGCGCATCGGCTTCGTGTTCGCGCGCCGCGGGATCATCCCGGAGGCGTGCTCGAGCTGGTTCCTGCCGCGCGTCGTGGGCATCAGTCGCGCGATGGAGTGGGTGGCGACCGGGCGCGTGTTCTCCGCGCGGGAGGCGCTCGAGGCGGGGCTCGTGCGCAGTCTGCATGCGAAGGAGCAGCTGCTCGACGCCGCGGGCGCGCTGGCGCGCGAGATCGCCGAGAACACCGCGCCGGTGTCCGTCGCGCTCGCCCGCCAGCTGATGTGGCGGATGCTCGGCGCCGGGCACCCGATGCTCGCCCACCGCGCCGACTCGCGCGGCATGGTCGCGCGCGGCGAGTCCGCCGACGCCGTCGAGGGCATCACCGCGTTCCTCGAGAAGCGTCCCGCGCGCTTCCCCGACCGGGTCAGCGACGGGCTGCCCGACGTGATGCCCGGTTGGAGCGCGCCGGCGTTCGAGTAGCTGGGACCGCCGGCGGCTCTGTGGGCGGTTCGCGTCTCAGGTGCGCGTGCGTCCCCGGGGTGAGGCTGGCGGGCGACCCTCGACGTTCGTCGTAGTCCAAACGATCGATTGCGACGGCGACGCAGGAAGTGTTGCAGGAAGCCGGCCAGCGTAGCCAGATGTTCGGTTTAATTCCGATGTATTGATTTTGGGGTAGAGATGCAGCGATCACGTTCGGATCCGACCTCTCAAGGAGTGATTCCAAATGTCTGCATCATCGATCTCGGTCTCGACAGTCGGGCCGGCAGTGACTCGCCGCGCGGCGGCATGGATCCTCGCCGGGGCACTGATCGTGCTGGTCGTGGTTGTCCCACCTCCTGCGACGGCGCGCGCCGAAAGCGCGTCCGCGCTATCGGTCTCGGCTCTGACGCCCGCCGAAGTCGAAACCCTGGTATCAGGCGTTCCGCTCAAAGACCTCCCGGCGTCGCAGCTGAGCGAACTGCTCGCGAGGCATCTGAGCAAATCCCCGACGAACGGCCTGAAGGAAGCGCTCGAAAAGACGATCGACGGCCTGGCCGCGAAGGAAGGCGCCCTCGGGCAGCTGGCCGGATCCTCCGAACTGGCGCAGGAACTTGAAAAGCAGTTGAAAAAACTGCCATCGCTCGAAAAGCTGAACCTCGAAACACTGCTTGGCGGCAGCGAACTGCCCGCAACGCTCGACAAAGCGCTCGGCTCGCTCGACGCCCGCCAGCTGGTGGGCGAACTGCTGAACAGCGTGTCCGAAACCGGCCTGCCGGTCGGACCCGAACAGCTGATCGAAGAAGTGCTCACCGCACCGAGCCCCCACGCACTGGAAAAAGCGCTGGGCGCGGCGCTCACCGGCGAAGCTTTCAGCACGGGGACCGTCGAAGCGCTCGCCAGCCAGGTCGGCACGAGCGCAGAAGGCTTGGCGGCGGACTTCGGCGCGACCGCCGAACAGCTGCCCGGGAAAGCGATGGCGCTGACGGCCCCGCTCAGCGACGGCAAGACCCTTGGGGTGCTCGACGCGCTGGAAGGGATCGACGTGGGCACGCTCACGCACGAACTCGCCGGCGGCGGCCCGGGCGGTGGCGGCTCGGGCGGGTCGGGCGGCTCGGGCGGTGGCGGCTCGGGCGGAACGGGCGGCGGCACGGGCGGCCCGGGCGGCGCGGGCGGCGCGGGCGGGGCATCCTCCGGCGCGCCCGGCGGCACGACGATCGTCGACGAGCTCGTCTCGCCGAGCCCGACCTCGACGGCTGCGAGGGCAAAGCCGACGGCCAAGGTCAAGATCCTCGGCCGCAAGGTCAAGGGTGAGACGATCACGCTCGCCGTGCAAGCCCCGGCCGCCGGCAGGCTGACGGTCGAGGGCAAGGGCGTAAAGTCGCTCAGCCGTCAGACCGACAAGGCCGAGCGCGTGACACTGCGAGCCGTGCTCACGAAGGCCCGGAGCGCCTCGCTGCGCAGGCGCCACCGCCGCTTGGACATCGAGCTCGAGGTCTCGTTCAAGCCGGTCAGCGGAGCAAGCTCGGCGGCGAGCACGAGCATCAGGGTCGGTTGAGCGGGCCGGCCGGCAAAGTCCGCGTCCCCCGCAAACGGGTGCTCGCCGACCGGCGGGCACCCGCGGGGACGGGCGTGTGACGTGCCGGATGCTCGCGGCAGCGACCGGTTGCCCGACGCGATGCCCGGGTGCGGCACGCCGGCGTTCGAGCAGGTCTCAGCCCGGCAGCTGCTGCACCAGCGACAGCACCGGCGCGAACAGGTCGCCGCGCTCGGCCACGCGCGCGAGCACGGCGTCCGCCTCGAACGTCAGGCTCGCGGGGTCGCCGGAGTCGCGCGTGCGCTCCACCTCCTCCCATTCCACCGGCGTGGACACTGTCGGGCGCTCGCTCGCGCGCAGCGAGTACGCGCACACGGTCGTCTTCTTCGCGTCGTTCTGGCTCCAGTCGATCAGCACCTTGCCGGCGCGACGCGCGCGCGTCATGCGCGAGATCATCAGGTCGGGCTCTGACTGCTCGAGCAGCTCCGCGACGGTCTTGGCGAACGGCTTCGTGCGCTCGTAGCCCACGCCGTCGTAGTTGAGCGGGATGTACACCTGCAGGCCCTTGGAGCCCGAGGTCTTGGCGAAGCTCTGCAAGCCGACGCCCTCGAACGTCGCACGCAGCAGCAACGCGACGCGCGCGCACTCGACGATGCCCGCCGGCGCGCCCGGGTCGAGGTCGAACACGACCGCGGTCGGGCGCTGCATGTCCTGGCGGCGCGCGAGCGGCACGTGCAGCTCGATCGCCGCGAGGTTCGCAAGCCACACGAGCGTCGGCAGGTCCTCCGCGAGGACGTAGTCGATCCGCTTGCCCCGCGCGGCGAGCGCCACCGTGCGCACCCAGTCCGGGCGATGCGCGGGCGCTTGCTTCTGGAAGAACGACTTCGCCTCCACGCCGTCCGGCCAGCGCGTCACGGTCAGCGGGCGGTCCGCCAGGTGGGCGAGCAGCACCGGCGCGACCCCCGCGTAGTAGTCGATCACCGCGCGCTTGGACACGGCCGCACGCGGATACAGGACCTTGTCGAGGTTCGACAGCTTCAGCTCGCGACCCTCCACGAACACGCGCGCGGTCTTCGCCGAGACGTCCTCGCGCACGACGTGCGCCGCGTCCTTGTCCTCGCGCACGACGTGCGCCACGTCCTTGTCCTCGCGCACGACGTGCGCCGCGTCCTTGTCCTCGCGCAGCCCCCGGTAGACGGGTGCGCGCAGGCTGCCGTCCTGCGTCCAGTGCGCGAACTGCACCTCCACGACAAGTCGCGGCTCGCTGAAGAGCGCCTCGCGGGGAGGGCGCTCGCCGGCGCCGAACGGCGAGCTCTCGCGCTGCAGCGGCGCGAGCAGTGCGGACAGGCGCGCGAGCTCGCGCTCGCTGAAGCCGCTGCCGACGCGCCCGACGTAGCGCAGCACGCCGTCCGGCTCGTACACGCCGAGCAGCAGCGCACCGATGCTGCCGCGGCGCTTGCCCTTGCCCGCAAGCCAGCCGCCGACCACGAGCTCCTGGCGCCCGACGCTCTTGATCTTCACCCACGTGCGCGCGCGCACGCCCGGCTGGTAGGTCGAGTCGAGGCGCTTGGCCACGATCCCCTCGAGGCCCTGCGCCCTGCTCGCCTCGAGCAGCGCGCGGCCCTCTTCGACGACGTGCTCGGGCGTCCGCCAGCTCGCGCCCACCAGGCGCAGCTCGCTCAGCAGCTCGCGGCGCTCGGCGTATGACAGCCCGATCGTCGAGTGGCCGTCGAGCCACAGCAGGTCGAACAGGATCAGCGTGACGGGCGTGTGCGCGATCAGCCTGCGCGCGTGCGCCCTGTCGGCGACGTGCATGCGCCGCTGCAGCGCAGCGAAGCTCGGTCGCCCGTGCTCGTCGAGCGCGACGATCTCGCCGTCGAGGACCGCGCTGTGCGAGCTCAGTGCGCGGTTCACGCGCGCGAGCTCGGGATAGCTGTCGGTGATGTCTTTGAGGTTGCGGCTCTGCAAGCGCAGCTCGCCCGGGCGCGAGTACGCGATCGCGCGCACCCCGTCCCACTTGATCTCATACGCCCAGCCGCGCTCCACGCGCGGCAGCTCGCCCGCGCGCGCGAGCATCGGCACGACGTGCTCGGGCATCGGCTCGCGCAGCGCGTCCGCCGCCGGGTCCATGCGGTGGATCATCCAGCCCTTCGGGTGCTCGCCCGGCTCGATCGCGAACAGCGCGTAGCGCGCGTCCACGCGCTCGCCGTGCAGCGCGACCTCCACCTTGCGCGGCTCCCACTTGAGCGGCTCATACGTGCCCGTGTCCCAGATCGAGATCGTGCCCGCGCCGTACTCGCCCTCGGGGATCTCGCCGTGGAACTCCAGGTACTCGAGCGGATGCTCCTCGGTGGCCGCCGCGAAGTGGTTCTCGCCGGGCGCCTGCGGCAGGCCCTTGGGCAGCGCCCACGAGGCGAGCGCGCCGTCGCGCTCCAGCCGCAGGTCCCAGTGCAGGCGCCGCGCGCTGTGCTCGTGGATCACGAAGCGCGGGGCCTCACGCGTGCGCGCGCCGCCGTCAGCCGGGGCGGGCTCGGGCGTCACCGAGAAGTCACGTTTGGCGCGGTAGTGACGCAGATCGCGGCCGGACGGCGCGGATGGTTGGCTGTCTTCCGACGAACTGCGTATATCCATAGTTAGACGGGGTTCGCAGTTGCAAGCAACTCCCGCGCCGGATGCCCCGCGCGGGCGCTCATCGACGCGCGCGATCGCTTCGCGTGCGCCCGCTCGCTCGCGCGCTCGTGCCCGGCGCGAGTTTCCGGCGGGGCGCTAGCGTTTCGCGGTCGGGCGCGACGCGCCGGCTTTCTTCGCTGCCGGCTTTTTCGCGCTTGCTTTCGCCGCGCTCTTGCCCGGCGCGGGCTTGCTCGCGGGGGCTCTCGCGGGCGCTTTCTCGGCGGCGGCCTTGCGCGGTCTCGCCACCCCGGCCTTGCGCGGTCTCGCCGCGGCGGCCTTGCGCGGTCTCGCCGCCCGCCCGCCGTCGCCTTCGCGCGCGCGCACCGCCTCGAGGCTCGCCTTCAGCGCGCTCATCAGGTCGGGCGCCGGCTCGATCACCGCTTCGGGCGGCGGTTGCACGGCGATCGCCTTGCCCTGGGCCTTGCGCTCGATCAGCGCGAGCACCTCCTCGCGGTAGCTGTCGCGAAACTGCTGCGGGTCGAAGTCGCCCGCGAGCGAGTCGACCAGCTGCTCGGCGACCTCGAGCTCGCGCTTGGTCGTCTTGACATCCGCCGCCTCCGCCACCTCGTCCAGGCGCTCGGGCGCGAGCACTTCGTCGGCGAACAGCATCGTCGCCATCCCCAGCGCCTCGCCCATCGGGCGCACCGCCACGAGCTGCTCCTTCGAGCGGATCACCACGCGCGCGATCGCCACCTTGTTCGTCTCGCGCATCGCCTCCAGCAGCAGCCTGTATGGCTTGGCGCCGCCGGCTCCGGGCGCCAGGTAATACGGATGGTCGTAGTACACCGGATCGATCTGTGAGAGATCTACGAACTCCTCTATCTCGATCGTCTTCGTCTTCTTCGGCTCAAGCGACTCCAACTCGCCGGGCTCGATCACCACGTAGCGGTCGGGCGCCAGCTCGTAGCCTTTGACCACGTCCTCATACGGGACCTCCTCGCCGCTCGTCGGGTCCACCCGCTTCTGCGCCACGCGCACGCCGCTCCTGCCCGACAGCTGGTGAAAGCGCACCGTCTTGCGGTCAACCGCGCTGTACAGCTTCACCGGGATCGTCACCATCCCGAAGCCGATCGTGCCCGTCCACATCGCGCGCGGCATGGCTTAGTACTACCACCTGGGAAGCGGTCGGGCCACTTCTGCAAACTCCCTGCCTTCCTCCTCGGCCGCCGCGCGCTGGTCCTCCGGCGTCGCGCCGCCCGCCGCCTGCGCCGCCGTCCCCGCCCCCGCCGCCACCCGCGCGGAGTAGATCGAAGGGACGCCCACCACGCGCGTCAGCACCGTCGCCTCGACCACCGCCAGCAGCATCGGCACCATCAGCGAGTCCGCCTGGTGGGTCAGCTCGAGCAGCAGCACGATCGCCGCCAGCGGGCCCTGCATCGAGGCGCCCAACACCGCCGCGCCGCCGATGATCGCGTAGCTGCCGAGCGGCGCGCCCGGCCACAGCTGCGTCCACGCATCGCCCAGCAGCCCGCCCAGCAGCACCCCGTAGGTGAGCGTCGGCGTGAACAGCCCGCCCGGCGCGCCGCTGCCCAGGCACGCGGCCGTAAGCAGCGGCTTGAGCACCACGAGCACCGCCAGCAGCACCACGCTCAGGCGTCCGACCAGCGCCAGCTGCACCACCGGTTTGCCGTTGCCCAGCAGCTGCGGGTAGGCGATCGCGATCGCGCCCAGCGCAGTGAACACCACGATCGGCGCCGCCACCCGCAGCCAGCCGCGCGGGCGCATCGCGTGCGCGCGCGCGATCAGCTTGATCCACGCGATCGCCGCCAGCCCCGCGATCGGCCCGAGCACGATCGCCCACACCACCAGCGCCGCATGGATGTGGTATGCGCCGATCGTGTACGTCGGCGCCGTCGGCAGCGCGATCCACGCGGTCGCCGTCGCGATCAGCGACGTCGCCAGCGCGGGCAGCACGAGCGGCAGCGCGAGCGTCCCCAGCAGCACCTCCAGGGCGAACAGCGCGCCCCCCAGCGGCACGTTGTACACCGCCGCCATGCCCGCGCCCGCGCCGCACGCCACCAGCAGGCGCCGCTGCCAGTCCGGCAGCCGCGCGCGCTCGCTCAGCGAGCTCGCGAGCGCCGCGCCCGTCAGCTGCGGCGCCGCCTCGCGCCCGAGCGACGCGCCGAGCGCGACGATCACGATCGACTGCACCGCCCGCGCCGCGCTCGCCAGCAGCGGCAGCCGCGCGCCGCGCAGCCAGATCGACTCCGAGACCTCGCCCGCGCCGCTGCGCGCCAGCGCCAGCCCGCTCGCGCCCGCCACCGCGCCCGCGATCGCCAGCACCAGCACCCGGTGCGCGTCCGAAGTGCGCTTCACCCCCGCCAGGAAGTCGCCCGACTGATACGACCACGCCAGGTGCTGGACCGCTCGCAGCAGCTCGATCAGCGCCGCGCCCGCCAGCCCCGCGCCCACCCCGATCGCCACCACCAGCGCCCAGAAGCGCACGCCGTAGGAGGCCACGATCCCCCTGCCGGGCACGTTCGGTTGCGGTGTCGGCCTGCTCACTGCGGCCCAAGTCTGACGCCAGCGCCACCTCAGGCGAGCGCCGAGAGCACGGTCTCCTCAGGCGAGCGCCGAGAGCACGGTCTCGCAGCGCGTCAGCCCGTACGCGCGCGCTCCGCTCGTCGCCTGCTCGGATGCCGAGCGCACCTGCTCGAGCAGCGTGAGCGCCCGCAGGACCTTGCCCTCGCCGAGCGACGTCGCCGCCTCGCCGATCGCGCCGACGACGGTCGCGTACGGCGCGAGGAAGCGCCCGATCGCCGCGTGCGCGCCGCTCGGCTGCTCCAGCTTGCGGAGCTTCTCGAGGCTCGCCGACGCCACGCCGTAAAGCTCGCCCACCGCGCCCGCCAGCCGCGCGACCGCGCTCGCGCCGCCGGCCGACAGCGCAAGCGCCGAGGTCGCCACCTTGCGGATCAGCGGCGTCGTCTGCGTGCTCGTGCTCCCGCACACCGCGTCCGCCTTCGCGACGTACTGCGACTTGCTCGGGCCGCTGCCGCCGCCGCAGCCGGCCAGCAGCACGCCTACGAGCAGCGTCGCGGCCGCCACCGCCGCGGTCCCAGTGGGTGTGCATCGGTTCCTCAGCATCTCAACAGCCTCGCGCGGTCGGATTCTGCGGGCGCCGGCGAATACCTGCACGTCGATTGGTATCGACGCGCGCGAGCAACCTGCCCACGCGCGCCGCCACCCGCGTGGAGGCACACAAGTTGGCCAGCCAGCCAGTATGATTGGGGCGACCATTCGGGCGGCGAGCAGCGGAGGTTCGATGATGGCGACTGTAGGGCGCGACATCCAATCGGTGGAATTGACGGACGAGGAGCTGTGGACGGAGGGGCCGCCGCTCGAGGCGTTCAAGCAGATGCGCAGCGAGTGCCCGATCCACTGGACCGAGAGCTTCGAGCTGTTCCCCGAGGAGGCCGGCTTCTGGTCGGTGACCACCGCCGAGGACGTCCACACGGTGAGCCGCGATTGGCAGACGTACTCCTCCGAGCGCGGCGGCGTGCTCGCCGCGGCCGCCGGCTTTCCGATCGAGCTCGCGCGAGCGATGTTCATCGGCATGGACCCGCCCAAGCACGATCGTCTGAAGGCGCTCTTCCAGGCCGGCTTCACGCCGAGGAGGATCGCGGCGCACGAGGGCGCCATTCGCGCGATCGTCACACGCGTGCTCGACCGCCTCGACGGCCGCGATGAGTGCGATCTGGTGAGCGACGTCGCCCAGCCGGTCGTCTCGCGCGTGATCGGGAGCTTCATGGGCATCTCCGAGCAGGACGACGCGGTGTGGGCGAACCTGATGAACAAGACGCTCGGCGCCGCCGATCCTGACCTCAACCCCGACGGCTTCGAGGGCGCGGTCGAGAAAGACGTGCCCGAGATCTTCGAGCGCTGCCGCGTGCTGATCGCCGAGCGCCGCGAGCGCCCGACCGACGATTTGACGAGCGTGCTCGTGCACGCCGAGGTCGACGGCGAGAAGCTCGAGGAACACGAGATCGTCATGGGCTTCTTCCTGTTGATGGCCGCCGGCAACGACTCCACCAAGGCGACCTACTGCTCGGGCATGCGCGCGCTGATGGAAGACCGTGAGCAGCTGCGGCTGTTGCTCGAGGACCCCTCGTCGATCCCCGACGCGGTCGAGGAGTCGCTGCGCATGTTCCCCGCCTTCGCGCATTTCCGGCGCACCGCCACCCGCGACACCGAGCTGCACGGCCAGAAGATTAAAGAGGGCGAGAAGGTCGTCATGTGGTACGTGTCCTCCAACCGCGACGAGTCCCGCTACGAGCAGCCCGATCGCTTCGAGCTGCGCCGTTGGTCGAACCGCGGATCATCCCCGGAGGCTGGCGTCCCCCGGGCTCGGTCCGAGCACCAGGCGTTCGGCGCGGGCGGCCGTCACTTCTGCCTCGGCACCGCGCTCGCGCGCCTCGAGCTCAAGATCATGCTCGAGGAGACGCTCGGCCGCTTCCCCCGCATCGAGCTCGCGGACACGCCCACGCACGTCGAATCGCTGTTCATCAACCAGCTGAAGACGCTGCCCGTACGGCTGGGGCGCCCGGCCGGCGAACGCGCCGGCCCGCCGCGGATCGTCCCCTCACAGCAGCGCGCGTAGCGACCGTCTCGCCTCTCCGCGCCCGAGCGCCTGCGCGGCGACCGGTCGAACGAACGTTTACGACCAGTTCCACATGACGGAAAATGTAGATCGCAAGACTGCGGTCAATTTCGCGCTTGGAGGCGCACACATGAGCTTTTTCTACATTGGTGACGACGCGACCGGCGAGGCGCTGAAATGGTGCGATGATGTCGCCGTGGTGGTCGTCGGCGGTGAGATCGACTTCGCGGCGAGCCCTCGGCTGAGAGAGTGCCTTGCGGATCGTGTCGGCGCGGGCAAGCGGCGGCTGGTGCTCGACTTCTCCTCGGTGTCGTTCATCGACTCGACGGCCATCGGCGTGCTCGTCGGCGCGATCATGAGGCTGCGCGAGCACGGCGAGGGCTCGCTGTCCGTGGTCTGCCCCGAGGAGAACCGGCGCGTGATGCGCATCTTCGACATCGCCGGCGTCGAGAACCTGATCGAGCTGCACTACTCGCGCGCCGAAGCGCTCTCGGCGCTCGCGCTCGCCGGTTGAGATGCGCGCACGCCGCGGACATCCACGCTCGCGCGCCGCGCTGTGCGCCGCGCTCCTCGGCGCCGTCGTCTCATCCCTTTGCTCGTTCGTGCCCAGCGCAGGCGCGAGCGCCCTGCCGCTCGGCCTGTCCCTGCCGAGTGCCGGCGTGAGCTCACCGAGCGTCGGACTGTCCGTGCCGAGCGTCGGGGTGTCCGCGCCGAGCGTCGGGGTGTCCGTGCCGCCGGTGACCGTTACGACCCCGAGCGTGAGCGTCACGACACCGAGCGTGGGGGTGTCGAGCTCCGGCGTGAGCGTGTCGACGGCCGGCGTCACGGTGTCCACGCCGAGTCCGCCGGTGTCGACGCCGGTGACCTCCGGCGGCGGGGCCACGGAAACGCCCACGGGCGCCTCACCGCCCGGGTCGAGCTCGCCGAGCGGCGGTTCGGGCGGCGAAGAATCCGCTCCGCACGGATCGGCCCCCGGCCAGTCGGGCGGCTCGAGCGGCGCGCCGGGCTCCGCCTCGACGAGCGCGCGAGCCGCTTCGCTGCCCGCGCCGACGCCGGGCGGCGCGGGAGCGCGTGCGAGCGCGGGCGGGAACCCGCACGCGAGCGCGCCGCGCAAAGCGTCCGGCCCCGGACATGCTCGCGGCGATCGTCGCAGTGCGCCGGGCGGCGCCCGCGGCGGTCCGCTGCCGGGCGCTGGTCGCCGCTCGCCGGCGCTGGCGTCGGCGAGCACCGCGGGCGCGACTCGTGCAGCTGGACGGCGGAGCTCGAGCAACCCGCTCGATGCGATCGGCAAACACATTCCCCTGCCGATCCCGGTGCCGGACTGGAGCAAGCCGATCATCCTCTTGCTGCTTGCGCTCGCGCTGTGGTTCGGCGTGCGCTCGCGCGTCGCGGGCCGCCGCGCGCGGCGCCTGGAGCGCCAGCGGGTGACGCTGCTGCAGGACGTCGACGCGATGCAGGCGGCGCTCGTGCCCGCGATCCCCGCGCGCGTCGGCGGCCTGGCGGTCTCGGTCGCGTACAAACCCGCCGAGGGGCCGGCCGCGGGCGGCGACTTCTACGACGTGTTCGCGCCCGAGCGAGGCAAGGTCGCGATCATTCTCGGCGACGTCGCCGGCCACGGTCACGCGGCGCTCACCCAGGCCGCGCTCGCGCGCTACACGCTGCGCGCGTACATGCAAACGGGGATCGAGCCGCGCGCGGCGCTCGCGCTCGCCGGGCGCGTGCTGGCCGATCCGCTTGCCGAGCACTTCGCGACGGTGATCGTCGGCTTGTATGACACGCGCGAGGGGTCGCTCACGTATGCGAGCGCCGGCCATCCGCCGCCGATCGTGCACGGCCTGGACACGCGCGCGCCGCTGTCCGTGTGCGCGTCCCCGCCGATCGGCTGGACGGTTGCGACGGGTCGCCGCCAGACGCGCATCTCGCTCCCGCTCGGCGCGGTCGTGTGCTTCTTCAGCGACGGGCTGATCGAGGCTCGATGCAAGGACGAGCTGCTCGGCCGCGAGCGCCTGGACGAAATCCTCGGCGAGCTCGGCACGCGCCCGGACGCCGCCAAGCTGCTCGCGCGCGTCAGCTCGCACGCAACGTCCACCCCGGACGACATGGCCGCGTGCATCCTCGTCCCCGAGATGTCGCTCGTGACGGCCGGCAGGCACATCGAGGAGCTCGAAGTCGACGCCAAGCAGCTCGGCGCCGGTCAAGCGCGGCGCTTCCTCGAGACCTGCGAGCTCCCGATCGCCGAGATCGAGCGGGCGCTCGACCGCGCACGCGAGCTCGCCGCGGCGTTCGGGGCGGCGCTGTTGCGCGTCGAGCTGCATACCCGCGGGGCCACGGTCGAGGTCGACGCCGCGGGCGCTCCCGGCCAGGCAGCGCGGATGGCGCGCGGCTCGCAGGCCCCGGTCGGTACCTGACCGGCTCCGAGCCTCGCGCCGGCGGCGCTCGCGCTTACGATTCCGAAGTCGCGACCGGACTCAGCTGGTCCTTCAGCAATGGGTTGTCGGTGGTGCGCAGATACGGCTGCACGCGCGGGTCGAAGAACACTTTGATGAGCTTCTTTACCTGTGGGTCATTGCGGTAGGCGGTGCCCACGACCAGCTGCGCGGCAAAGCTGCGCGGCGCGGGTGGCGCGTAGATCTTGTCCTTCGCGGGCGTGCCCGCGGCGATGAACTGCATGTTGTAGGCGATCACGGCGTCCACCGAACCGAGGGTGCGCGGGCCGGCGCCATAGTCGATGAACACGAAGTGCAGGTTGTGTGGGTTGCCGGCGATGTCACTCGTGGTCGCCGACCACGGGACCGTGCCGGGCTTGAACGTGATCTCGCCCGCACGCTCCAGCAGCCACAGCGCCTGCGCCGTGTTGGCGGGATCGTTCAGCAGCGCGATCTGCGCTCCGCTGGGGAGCGCCGAGAGGCTCGGGTACTTGGAGGAGTACACCGAGTATGCCCACTGGAAGACCGGCCCGATCGCGGTGAGCTTCATGCCCGTGGCCTTGACCACCTCGTTGAGCCAGTGGATGTGCTGGTAGATGTTCGCGGCAAACTGGCCATGGGCGGTGGCTTCGTCGAGCTGGTTGCCGTCCTCGATCCCGACCGGTTTGATTTTGACCCCGTAAGTGGGCGCGATCGCCTTGTTGAGCCACACCAGGAACGCCTGCTCGGAGCTGCTGGACGCTTCGAAAGCGACGGGCAGCGTCGTTCCGAAATGACTTCCGGCGACCGTCTTCGCCGGCGAGCCTTTTGAGAGCAGCACCGCGAGCAGGACGACTATCACCGCCAAGACCGCGGCTGCCGCGAGCCAGTTACGCCGGTTCCCGCCACGCAGCTGGAAGTCTTGAGGCGGCGGGAGCTCCGGGGTTGGTGATCTCGTCTTCACGTCGGTCGACATGGCTCGCTCCTTTGCTGGGATTCAGTGTGTGAGCGACCGGACGATGCGGTCGCCGCCGAACTGGACGATTTGCACGATCAGCACGAGCAAGACGATGCAGCTGATCATGATGTGGCTGTCGAACTGCTCGTAGCCGTAGTTGACCGCGAGGTAACCGAGACCTCCAGCCCCGATGGCGCCTGCGATCGCGGAGTATTCGATCATCGCGATGATGTTCAGCGAGAGTCCCGCGACGATCCCGGGAAGCGCCTCGGTCAGCTGAATTGTCCGTATCACCTGCGGGACGCTCGCGCCTGAGGCGATGCCTACGTCGAGGCGCGTACGTGGGATCTCGCGGATCGCGTTCTCCACCAGCCTGGCGAAGAACGGGATGCCGGCGAGTGACATCGGGATGATTGCAGCCTTTATCCCGATCGTCGTGTGGACGACCAGCTCGGTGAACGGGATCACCGTGGCCATCAGCACGAGGAACGGCAGGGATCGGCCTAGGTTGGCGATCCAGCTGATCGATGCGTGCACGCTGGGATGCGGCGTGAGCCCGCGCGGCGAGGTGTTGAAGATGAGCAGCCCCAGTGGCAGGCCGAGCGCGACGACGATGCTCATGACGATCCCGACCATCGCGGCCGTCTGCCCGAGCGCGGGCGCCAGCAACGACGAGACTTCCGACCAGGGCGTCGCGGTGGCGAGGATCACGCGGCGCTCCTGATGAGCGCCCCGTACGGCTGCTCGGGCTCGAGCTCATCGGCCCGGTCGAGGCCCTCGAGGGCGGCGTGGATGCCGCGCGAGGCGAACGCCTCGCGCACCTCGGCGGCCGCCAGCGGGCGCTCGATGCGCACCGTCACCCGCCCCGCGGCGCCGCCGTCGTCGATCGTCTCGATCAACCCGGCCAGCACGGAGATGTCTGTATCGAGCTCGCGGGCGACCGACGTGAGCCAGGCCGGGTCGACGTCGGGACGCTCATAGCGCAGTTGCCACACCCCGGCCTCAACGTCTCGCGCTGGCCCGGGAGGCAGCGGCAGCAATGCGCGCGCGAGCTCCGAGTCCGAGGAGCGCACCACCTCGGCGACCGCGCCGCGTTCGACGATCTTGCCTTCGTGGAGCCGTGCGACGCTGTCGGCGACGTTTCGCACGACGTCCATCTCGTGGGTGATGAGCACGACCGCGACCCGCAGCTCGTCGCGCAGCTCCGCGAGCAGCTTCAGGATCGAGGAGGTCGTCTGCGGGTCCAGGCCCGAGGTCGGCTCGTCTGCGAGCAGCACCGACGGTTTTAGCGCGAGGCCCCGCGCCAGGCCGATCCGCTGCTGCTGGCCTCCGGACAACTGCGACGGGTAGTGGTCGGCGCGATGGAGCATCTCCACCCGGTCGAGCAGCTCGCGCACGCGCTGCACCCGCTCCCGGTGGGATATGTCGAGATAGCGCATCGGCAGCGCGACGTTCTCGGCGGCCGTCATCCGCTGCAACAGGCTCGCCGACTGGAAGACCGTGCCGATCGCGCGGCGCGCGCTGCGCAGCTCTCGGCGAGAGAGACGGGTGAGATCCTTGCCGTCGACGCGGATCGAGCCCGAGGTCGGCTTGTCGAGCAGGTTGATGCAACGGGCGAGCGTGCTCTTGCCGGCGCCGCTGGGCCCCACCACCGCAGCGATTTCACCGGCCTGCACCGCGAAGTCGATCCCGTCGAGGACCACCAGCGATCCGTAGCGTTTGGTCAGCGCGGTTACCTCGATCATCCGGGCGGCTCCTTAACCGACACCTCGGAGGCATTCTCCCAGGGGCGTTCTCAATAAAACCGGTCGAAAAAGCTCGTAAAGCATCACCGCGATCGAGGCGCTCGTCCAATAGAGCTTTCCGAACGCCCGATAGCCGTTTCCTTTTGCGGACGTCGCTGCGCTTCACGACAGGATCGGCGACGTCCCCCGGGTGGGCCGCCGGCGATGTCCGGCGTCGGCCCCCGGGCCGAGCGCCCGGACCGAGCGACGAGCTAGCGCAGCGCTCCGAGCGTGGCCCTGAACTGCGCTTCGGTCTGACGGATCCGGGTGGCACCCGGGTGCCGGGACATCTGCAGCAGGCGCTCGTTTCCCCGAGTGTCCGGGAGCAGTTCCGCCGAGAAGTCGGTGACGTTCGTCACGGAGGCGCCGGCGGGGATCCCCGGGCGATCGTTCGTGTTCAGGGTGATCATGACGCTGCGCACAGGAGTGAAGGTGCGACTGTCGAGGTACACGAGGATCTCGAGCCCGGGTGGAGCGCAGACCTCAGAGCCGCACATGTCGCCCGCGGGCGGATGCGCCGGCGGCGTCCGCGCGATGTCGAATCGCAGCTCATACGTCGAGGTGCCTCCGATCGTCGCCTGCCCCACCAGCTGGACGTTCTGCGTGCCCGCCTGAGCTTCCCGAAGGAGGCTCTCGTAGTACGTCGGGCTCTCGAAATCCGACGGCGAGGGCAGCGGCAATGGCGTGGAGGACCGCGGCGGAGCGCTTCCAAGGCCGACGTCGGTGAGGGTGGTCAGGGTGTTCTCGGCAGGGTCGTAGGTCGCGTCTTCGTGTGTTTGCCGGTTGCTGACGGTCTCGGTGCCGTCGTTGTAGATCGTGTGTTCCTGGCTTGCGTCGGGGCTGACCCACTCCCGGGAGGTGTAGGTGACGGTGTCTTCGGCGGGGTTGGCACTGATGCCGGCTTCGCGGCGGGAGGAGGACGGGGAGATGCACTGGCCGAACCTGACGCAGATGGCGCCGTACGCGCTGTAGTCCTGGACCCGGAGGTAGAGGATCGTGCCGGGCTGATCGAGCGCCGAGGCCGCACGCGAGATCACGGCGGCCTGCGCGATCGCCGGCCGCGGACCGCTCAGCGACGTCGCCACGGCGAATCCGGCCGCGGCGAGCGCCACGGGGATCACCGTGAACCCCAGGCGCCGCGCCCGTCGGCGCCAGCCGCCCGGCGGGCGCCCGGACGTGCCGCGCGCGGCACGCCGGCCTGCGCGAGGCGCACCTGCTGCCGGGTCGGGGTTCTGGGCGACGACCTGCTCGAGCTGCTCCAGCAGGCGCTCCTCGAAGCGTGCCGGCGGGGTTTGCGTGGTCACGGTGATGCCTCCATCGGTTCGAGATCAGCGGTCGAGCGTTCGTCCGAGAGTTGACGTCGCAGCGTCGCGCGGGCACGGTGCAGGCGCACGCGCGCTGTGACGTTGCGGATCCCCAACGCCGCGGCCGCGTCGGTGACGCTGAGCTCGTCGAGCGCGACGAGCTCGAAGATTGCGCGCTCGCCAGCGGGGAGCCTGCCGAGCGCGGCATACAGCCCCCGCGCTTGGCTGGCGGCGTCGATCCGCTCCTGGATGCGAGCGACGTCGTCGCTCTCGAGCAGGCGCCGGCCCGCGATCCGCGCCACGGCGTGCCGCTCGCGTGCCCTGCGTCGCGCTTGCGAGGCGACGACCACGCGCGCGATCCCGAACAGCCACGCAGTGGGGGTGCCGCGATCCTCGCGGTAGCTCGGGGCGGCCTCGATGGCCGCCAGGAACACCTCGGCCGTCAGATCGGCCGCGAGCTGCGGATCCTCGACGCGCCTCGCGATGAAGCGCTGCACCGCCTCGACGTTCTCGCGGTAGAACGCCGCAAACGTCGAGGCGTCGTGCCCGATCCGCGGCAGCTCATCAGGGCTCACACCAGAACTTGGTCGCGCGGAGCTCGCGCGTTACACAGAAGCTCGCCGTCAGCACGCCCAGGTTGCGATTCGTCGAATCCGACGGCGGCTCATTTCTCGACGGCCTCCGGGGGGCAGTTCTTGGGCAAGACGGCTGCTTCGAAGTGGGCAAGCGGGGGCGGCGGCGCGAACGGTTCAGCGCGCGCGAGATCGAAAATCTGCAGCGACGGCTTGCTCGCGGCGTGGTAGTACCCGGTGGAGCAGGTCAGTTCGCTCGCCGACAAGGGCGCGCTGGTCGACTCGACCACAGCCAGCGCGGGCCAGCGGAAGCCCAGCGTGAGCAACGCGCGCGCGGGCGAGTCGAATGCGATCACCGGCCTCGCCGCTCCCCCGGCGAGGTTGCGAACGGACAGCACGCTCTCTTCCCCGGTGAATTCCTCGCTGACGAGGTGCCCCTGGGAGATGAGAACTTCATGCAAGGACCCCTCTTCGCCGGCGGAGCCCACTGCTCTGATGTAGCGCCCGCGCGTCGAGTACAGCTCGAGCCGGTACAGGCGCGCCTCAGGTGAGTTGTGCCGTCCTTCGACTTGAGGCCCGAGGGGGAAGCTCTGTTGTTCCGGCCAGAACTTCGTCGGTACGGACACCACCAGGCGCTCGCTCGAAGCGAAGCTCAGGTACCCGTCGGGCAACCCGAAGCGCGCGACCGTGGTTCCGTTCGGCAGATCGAGGATCGACACCTCCATCTTCGCGAGCGAGCGCTGTTCGCCGATCGCCAACAGGTCCCCATCCGCGGCCAGGATCGGCGAGCGATCCCCAGGCAGCCAGCGCAGTACGCGCCAGCGTCCGCCGCGCAGGCTCCTGACGAACAACGGCTGACGAAGCGCTGCGCCTTCTTCCCCGACCACGGACGGGTGTTCCACGCATGCGCCGGTGTCGACGAGCTCGTCGCTCACGACAGCGAAGTCGGGTTCATGTTCGGACTCGCCTTCCCGTCGGATCGCGGGCAGCCAGCCGATGCATTCCCCGCCACGGACCGGCTTGGGCTGCGCGATCGGTCTTAGCCGGGCCGGCGGGAGTCCGCCGACAAACCCGCCCTGACCGCTCAGCGCCACTACGGTGCTCGCCGACGCCGCCACGCTCTCTTGCGCGGCGTTGCGCATGAGGGTGAAAGTCCCCAGGGGCGCAATCGGCGACCGGTATCGGTCGAAGCGCACCGGTCCTTCGTCGAACCAGACCGCGCCTCCTGCGAGCATCGCCACCGCCTGCGCCGGGGGAAGCCGCACCGGCTGGGCGCTGGCCTCGCCAACCGCCACCAGGCAGGCGGCGCAGACGAGCGAGACGCACGAGGAAGCCAACGCTTGCGCGCGAATCCAAGCGATCCGATCACGGGGCGTGGCGGCGGGCTGCTCGGACAGATGTCGCACAGTGTCGGACCGATGTTCCCACAACGCCCGCCATGTCACCGGCATCCGCCGAGGGCTTCGCCGATTTGCGCCCGGGCGACGCACGGCGGACTGCTGGGGCGTGCGGCGACGTGGCGATGAGACGCCGCGTATGGTGCGGCGAAGAGAACGAACCTTGGAGGCGTGATGGCTCAATACATGTTGCTTTGCTATCAGGAGGAGGTCGACTCGGCCGAGCAGGACGAGCGGGAGGCGGAGCTGCCGCTGATGCTCGAGCTCTACGAGGGCCTGCGTGAGGCCGGGGTGCTGATCGGCGTCGGGCGCCTGCGGTCGGTGCAGAGCGCGACGTCTGTGCGGGTGCGCGCCGGCGAGACCGAGATCGTCGACGGCCCGTTCGCGGTGACCAAGGAGCGGCTCGCCGGCTACTACCTCATGGAGTGCGCCGACTTGGACGAGGCGCTGAAGCTGGCTGCCCGGATGCCGGGCGCGCGCTACGGGACGATCGAGGTGCGCCCGGTGCTGTCGGCCGACGAGTGGCTGGACAGGGCGCGCGAGGCCGGCGCGGACGTCCCCGGGGAGGCGGTGCGCTACCTCGCGTGAGCAGGGGATCCGCGCCTGCTGATCGGGTCGCGGCCGCGGTCGCGCGCGCGTTTCGCGACGAGCGCGCGATTGTGTTGGCCACGCTGATCAGGCAGGCCGGCGATTTCCAGCTGGCTGAGGACGCGGTCCAGGACGCGTTCGAGGCGGCGGTCACGGCGTGGCGGCGCGACGGGGTGCCGGCCAGCCCCGGGGCATGGATCACCACCGCGGCCCGGCGGCGCGCGATCGATCGCCTTCGCCGAGACCGGTCGGTGATCGGTCGCGCCGAACGGCTGGCCGAGTTGATCCGCCTGGACGCTCGGCACGAGGAGACCTCGATGGATGACGAGCCGACGATCGTCGATGACCGGCTGCGGCTGATCTTCACCTGCTGCCACCCGGCGTTGGAGCTGCCCGCGCGCGTGGCGCTCACGCTGCGGGCGTTGGGTGGCCTCACGACCGCTGAGATCGCCCGGGCGTTTCTGGTCGCCGAGCCCACGATGGGCAAGCGGATCGTGCGCGCGAAGCGCAAGATCGCCGAGGCGCGGATCCCGTACAGGGTGCCCGCAGATGAGGAGCTCCCCGATCGACTGCGCGGCGTGCTGCGGGTGGTGTATTTGATCTTCAACGAGGGGTACGCGGCGAGCGAAGGGGATCGCCTCGTGCGCGGCGAGCTGTGCGAGGAGGCGATCCGTCTCGGCGAGTTGCTCGTCCGGCTGATGCCCGACGAGGCGGAGGTGTGGGGGCTGTCGGCGTTGATGGCGCTCCATCACGCACGCAGTCTGGCGCGCGTGGATCCGAGCGGGCGGTTCGTGGCGCTCGAGGATCAGGACCGCTCGCTCTGGGATCGGGCCCGGGTCGACGAGGGCCTGGCGAGGCTGGAGCGCGCCGCGCGGCTGCGGCGTCCTGGCGAGTATCAGCTGCAGGCCGCGATCACCGTCCTCGAGATGCAACCTGCAGACGCCGAGACCACCGATTGGGCGCGGATCGCCGACCTGTACGGCGCCCTTGCGAGGCTCACTCCCTCGCCGGTCGTCGAGCTCAACCGGGCGGTCGCCGTGGCGATGGCCGACGGGCCCGCCGCCGGCTTGAAGCTGCTCGAGCCGCTGCTCGGCGATCCGACGCTCGATCGCTACCAGCCGCTGCACGCGGCGCACGCCGAGCTGCTCGGTCGCGCGGGCGACGCGGCGGGCGCCGCGGGCGCGTATGAGCGCGCGATCGCACTCACCGCAAACGCCGTCGAGCGCGAAGAGCTCGAGCGGCGTCTGCGCGCACTGCGCTGAGGAAATTTTCTCGACGGGCTGTCCAAATCGCAGTCCCGCCCGCGACGTCTCATCGAGGCCGTCTTTCGGGCGTGGCCACGAGCCGCGCGATCGCCGAGACGGGCTCGTGGCGCGGCGTCCGCCACTGCCGACGCCGCGCCTTGCAGGCCCCACCGCATCCCGGCAACTTCGCGAATGGAGGAAAAGAAATGACCCCGGCAAAGCCGATCCGTCGCTGGCGCGCGTTTGCGCTGTTGGCGGTGTCGTATTTCATGACGTGCGTCGATCTGACGGTCGTCAACGTGTCGCTGCCGACGATCGGGCGCGACCTGCACTTCAGCGCCACTGGCTTGCAATGGGTGGTCAGCGCCTACGCGCTCGGGTACGGCGGGTTCCTGCTGCTCGGCGGGCGGATCGCCGATCTGTTCGGCCGCCGCCGCGTCCTGATGAGCGCGCTCGGCGTGTTCGCCGCCGCGTCGCTCGGGTGCGCGCTCGCGCCAAGCGACACGGTCCTGATCGCCGGCAGAGCGATCCAGGGACTCGGCGCCGCGGTGATGCTCCCGACCGCCATGTCGATCGTGACCGGCATCTTCGAGGCGGGCCCTGAGCGCAACAAGGCGCTCGGGATCTGGGGCGCGCTCGGCGCGACCGGCGGGACGATCGGGCTGCTCACCGGTGGGCTGATCACCCGCTATCTCGGCTGGCAGTACATCTTCTACCTAAACGTTCCGATCGGCACGGTCGCGCTCGGGCTCGTCCCCGGCCTGCTGCCCCGCGACGCCTCCCGCGCGACGAACCGGCGCTTTGACCTGCCGGGAGCGCTCGTCGGCACCGGCGGCCTGGTGGTGCTCGCCGACGCGATCTCGCAATCCCCGCTGTACGGATGGGGCGCCGCGCGAACGGTCACGCTGCTCGCCGCGGCGGTCGCCCTGCTCGCCGCGTTCCTCGTGATCGAGAACCGCACCGAGTCGCCGATGCTGCCGCTGTCGATCTTTCGGCTGCCCACGCTCACCGGCGCGCTCGCGGCCGGCCTGCTGATCGGCGCCAGCTTCTTCGCGTTCCTGTTCGTCGGCACGCTGTACATGCAGGACGTCCTTCACTACAGCTCGTTGCAGACCGGGCTGGCGTGGATGTCGGGCTCGGTGCCGTCGATCGTGTTCGCCGCGGTCTCCCAGCGGCTGGTCACCCGTCATGGCCCGAAAGTCGCCCTGGCGATCGGTGTGTGTCTGGTCGCCTCCGGGGTCATCTGGGGAGCCCAGACCCCGCTCCACGGGCACTTCCTGGCCAACCTCGCCGGTCCGTTCGCGCTCGCCGGCGCCGGGACGGCGTTCTCGTTCATCCCGATCTCGATCGCCGTGCTCGCGGGTGTCCGCCAGCACCACGCCGGTCTCGCGTCCGGGCTGATGAACACCTCCATACAGCTCGGCGCGGCGCTCGGGATCGCGCTCGCCTCGAGCGTCGCCGCAAGCCACACGCAGGCGCTGGCGCACAGCGGCAGCGCTGCTTCGGCAGCGCTAGCCGCCGGCTACCGGCACGCGTTGTGGGTGCTGGGAGCGATCGCGCTGCTGGCCCTGCCGGCGATCTTCGCGCTCATCCGTCGCAACCACCTCGACGAGCAGCCGCACGCGAGCGCCGCGGGCGCGGCCCAGCCGGCGCTCGTGCCGGCCGAGCCCATCGCTGCCTGAACGCCCGACACGAAAGAGGAGAGTCCAAATGCCCGAGACACCCACTCAGTACAACGCCAAGATAATCGGCGAGTTCCGCGCCAACCGAGGACGCGTGGGCGGAACATGGGAGGAAATCCCGCTGCTCTTGCTGCACCACAGCGGCGCGAGGTCCGGCGTCAGTCGAGTCAACCCGGTCGCCTACCTGCCCGACGATCGGGGCTACCTGATCTGGGCGGCGAACGGGGGAGCGCCAAAGAACCCCGCCTGGTACCACAACCTCAGCGCGCAGCCCAACACGCGAATCGAGGTCGGCGGCGAGACGATCGAGGTCGTGGCCGAGGAGGCGACAGGCGCCGAGCGCGAGCGCCTCTTCGCGAGGGCGACCGGACGCTACCCGCAGCTCGCCGAAGCCGCGCGCAAGACCCGCCGCGTCATCCCCATGATCGTCCTCACACCCGCGGACGCCACACTCCAGCTGCCGTCGATCGTCGACCGGGCCACCTGGCAGGCCGAGCTGGACGAGCTGCGGACCCGGGAGAAGGCGCACACCCGAGCCGGAGACGCGCTCGCCGCGGCCCGGCGCAAGCTGCCGATGGTCGAGCTCGACCCGACCATCGCCTTGGTCGGCCCCGAAGGCCCGGCCACGCTGCTGCACGCGTTCGAGGGCCGCCGGCAGCTGATCGCCTACTACTTCATGTGGTACACCGGCAAGCCCGCCGCCGAGCAATGCGAGGGCTGCACGCGCTACACCTCGCACATCGGCGAGCTGTCCTACCTGCACGACCGCGACATCACCTACGCCAGCTTCTGCCAGGGCCCCTACGAGGAGAGCATCCGCTACCGCGACTTCATGGGCTGGACGATGCCGTGGTACTCGGCCCGGCAGTCGCTCGAGCAGCTGCTGAGTGGCCGGCGGATCGGGATGTTTCAGCTGGCGTGCTACCTGCGCGACGGCGACCGGGTGTTCGAGACCTACTGGACCAACGGCCGCGGCGCCGAGGCGATGGACTACAGCTACGCGCTGATGGATCTGACGGCCTATGGAAGGCAAGAGGGGTGGGAGGACTCGCCCGCCGGCTGGCCGCGACGCGACCACTACAACTATCGCGCCGGCGGGCGTCCCATCGCCCAATGGGCGCGTCTCCAAGCCGGACGCTCCGACGATCTTGGTAGCAGCGGCCCCTGAGCGGATCCGCCGCGCCGCTGGCGACGCACCGCGCACGACGATGAGCCCCGGCGGCGGTGGAAAGAGCGACTACCGACCTCTCTCCACGTCCAATTTATACCACACACGGGGCCTTCATGAAGCCACGGACCGTGCTGTATAACCGCCGCCCGAGACCAGAAACCCAAGCAGATCGGAGTCGCTAAATGCGTGCGTTGTCCTCGACGCACCCGACGGGAGTGTGGCCATGACCGAGCGTGCGGTGGTGATCGCCGGAGGCGGTCCGACGGGAATGATGCTGGCGGCCGAGTTGGCGTTGGCGGAGGTCGACGTCGCGGTGCTCGAGCGGCGTCCCGATCACGTGCTCGTCGGCTCACGGGCCGGCGGTTTTCACTCGCGCACGATCGAGGTGCTGGATCAGCGTGGGGTCGCCGACCGGTTCCTCGCGGAGGGCGAGGCGGCGCAGGCCGCGATGTTCGCGACGACCGTGCTGGACATGAGTGACTTCCCGACGCGTCATCCGTATGCGCTCGGGATCTGGCAGAACAAGATCGAGCGGATCATGGCCGCCTGGATCGCCGAGCTGCCGGTTCGGATCTATTACGGATGTGAGGTGACGGGCTTGGCGCAGGACGAGACCGGCGTCGACGTCGAGCGCTCGGACGGCCCGGCGCTGCGGGCGCAGTATCTCGTCGGATGCGACGGGGCGCGCAGCGTCATCCGTAAAGCAGCAGGGATCGAGTTCCCGGGGTGGGATCCGACGAAGAGCACCCTGATCGCCGAGGTCGAGGTGACCGAGGAGCCGGTCCTGGGAATCCGGCGCGACGCCGTCGGCGTTCACGGCATCGGCAGGCTGGAGTACGAGATCCGCGACGGCGAGGTGGTCTACATGGATGGCGGGCCGGTGCGGGTCACGGTGACCGAGCGTCGGCTCGGGCCCAGCAGCGAGCCCACCCTGCGCGATCTGAGCGAGGCGCTCATCGCCGTGTACGGCACCGACTTCGGGATCCACAATCCCACCTGGATCTCCAGGTTCACCGACATGACACGCCACGCCGCGGCCTACCGCGCCGGACGAGTGCTGCTCGCCGGCGACGCGGCTCACGTGCACTACCCGGCCGGTGGACAGGGCCTCAGCCTCGGCGTGCAGGATGCGGTGAATCTGGGGTGGAAGCTGGCTCAGGTGATCAACGGGAGCTCCCCGGAGGGCCTCCTGGACACCTACCAGGACGAGCGTCATCCGGTTGTCGCGCGCGCGCTCCGGCACACGATGGCCCAGACCGCGCTCCAGCGCGGGGACGAGCGCACGCAGGCGCTGGTGGACGTGGTGTCGGAGCTGGCGAAGATGGACGAGCCTCGCAAGCGACTGGTCGGGATCGTCTCCGGGCTGGACATCCATTACGACCTCCCCCTTCGGGGACGATGCGGCGAGGGGCATCCGCTGCTCGGACGCCGCATGCCCGACCTGGACCTCGCGACCGCCGACGGCCCGCTGCGAGTCTTCGAGCTGCTGCACGACGCCAGGCCGGTGCTGCTCGACCTCGGCGAGCCCGGCGGCTTTGACATCGCCCCATGGGCTGACCGGGTCCTGCTGATCGATGCCCAATACGACGGCCCGTGGGAGCTCCCGGTGCTCGGCGCGGTCACGCCTCCCACCGCGATGCTGATCCGGCCCGACGGCTACGTCGCGTGGGTCGGAGATCGAAGCCAGCTCGGGCTCGCCGAAGCGCTGAGCGGCTGGTTCGGGCCGCCTGCCGCGGCGTAGCGCCCCGGACCGTAGAAACCGCCATACCGCAACACCAGACCGTCGGCCCGCTCGATCGCCGTCACCGCCCGCTCCAAATGGAGGATCCCTGCCAGCGCAGGCCGCAGCGCCTTCGGCGGGTCGGGATCGAGGGGATCGGCCTCGCTCTGCATCGGCCCGCCTGAGTGGGCCCATCGAAAAGCAGCGAAGCTCTGCGCCACGAAGCGCTGTGCCCCCACGGCACGCCCGGCTGCCAGCAGGTGGTCCGTGCCATCGGTACGCAGGCGGTTGGTCATGATCGCCGTGGCGGAGCGGTCGGGATGCCGCATGTCCCCGGCGGACATCTTGCCGGACAGCGCCGTGAGCTCGTGCACGATCACCTCCGGCTCGGCGGATGCGACCGCCTGGGCAACCGCGTCGGGGTCCAGAGCGTCGGCCACCACCGGACGCGCTCCCGGGCCGCGCACCAGGTCCTGCTTCGATGCGCTCCTGGTCATCCCGACCACCTCGTGGCCCGCGCGAGCTGCGGGACCAGCACTCTGCCGAGAACGCCCGTGGCGCCAGCTACGAAGACCTTCATGACTGCCTCCTTTCTCTCACGATTCCCTTGTGAGAGGAGATAGGGGCCCTGCCTGTGACACTGCCCGCCCGCGCCGGCGCCCGCGCCGCCATACACCCACCAAACATCGGCCTGTCTATAAGGGGTTGGCGTCGCGCGACGCGCGTCCGTGTAATCGAACAGGAGGCTCTTCCATGTCACATCTCAGGCCGGTCCGTTTGGTGGGCCCGCTGCTCGCGGTCGCGGCCGTGGCGGCGCTCACGAGCGCCGGCATCGCCCTCGCGCAGGGCGGGCACCGTCACGCCGCTCACGCTCGACACGCTCACGCCGCGGCTCACGCCCGTAACGCTCACGTCGCCGCTCACGCCCGTAACGCTCACGCCCGTAACGCTCACGCCGCGAATGTGGCTGTGTGTCCTGCGCCGCCGGCGGAACCAGCGGCTCAGGGTGAATCGGCCCTGGCTGCTCAGAGCGCATCGACGCCGCCCGGCGGCGGCTCGAACAACACGCCCGGCGAACCGGCGGTCTCGGTGACGGCGAAGGGCTCGCCGGCAGAAGAAGCCTCCCCAGGCTTCTCCGGCGAAGGACGCGGCAACGAACAGGCCCCGGTGCCCGGGGGTGGGCCGCCTGCGGCGGGAGCACAGTTCCAGGGCGCGTGCAGCGCAGAAGCGGCGGTGGTACGCAAGGTCAAGTGAAGGTGGCGCTCGCCTCGCCTGGGTTCGATCCGGGCGGGGCGAGCCTACGATCCGCTTTATGCGCGTGCTGATTGTCGAGGACGAGCGCGACATGGCCGCGGCCGTCGCTCGTGGGCTTCGCCGCGAAGGGCTCGCGGTGGATGTGGCTGCTGACGGGCGTCAAGCGCTCGTGAAGGCCGGCTTGGCCAGCTATGACGTCGTTGTGCTCGATCGCGATCTTCCCGAGGTCCACGGCGACGAGGTATGCCGCCGGTTGGGCGCGCTCGAGCTCCCGCCCGCGGTGCTGATGCTGACCGCCGCGAGCGAGGTCGGGGACAGGGTCGCCGGTCTTGCGATCGGAGCCGATGACTACCTCGGCAAGCCGTTCGCGTTCGCGGAGCTTGCGGCGCGCGTGCTCGCGCTCGGCAGGCGCGCAACGCGCCCGCGCGCGCCGGTCCTGAGCGTCGCGGATGTCGAGTTGGACAGCGCGCGCCGGCAGGCGCGGCGGGCACGCCGGGAGCTAGGTCTTACGGCCAAGGAGTTCGGGGTGCTCGAAGCGCTGATCGTCGCGGACGGATGCGTGCTGAGCGCGGAGGAGCTGCTTTCGCGGGTGTGGGATGAGAACGCCGACCCGTTCACCGCGGCGGTGCGCGTCACGATGTCCTCGCTGCGGCGCAAGCTCGGCAAGCCGCAGCTGATCGAGACGCTGCCCGGCGCCGGCTACCGGATTCGGGGATGAGCGCGTGAGTCGTCTCAGCCTTCGCGTTCGCCTCGCGTTGCTGATCGGGTTGCTGCTCGCGATCGCCGGGGCGGCGCTGCTCGCGATCAGCTACGGGCTCGTCAGCTCCAACCTGAACGCTCCGCTTACAGACGAACCGCCGGCGGCGAGCGCTGCTGCGCCGCGAGCCCGCGCTCAGTTCCGCAGCACCCCGCCGGCGCACGGCCGCTCGGGAGAAGGCTCCGAACCTGCCAACGCGACCGCCCACGCGCAAGCAGCCGTCTCCGCAACGACACAGCACGCTCTATCCAAACGCACGCTCGATCAGCTCCTCACGCAGTATCTCGCGGTGCTCGCCGGCCTCGTGCTGGTCGCGGTCGTGCTCGGCTGGCTTTTGGCCGGGCGACTGCTGCGCTCGGTACGGCGGATGACGGCGGTCGCACGGCGCGTAACCGGCAGCAACCTGGATGAGCGGATCGGCCTGCACGGGCCACGCGATGAGCTGCGCGAGCTCGCGGACACTTTCGACGGGATGCTCGCGCGGCTCGATATGGTGTTCACTGCGCAGCGCCGCTTCGTAGCAGATGCCTCACATGAGCTGCGCACGCCGCTCGCGGCGATGCGCATCGAGCTCGAGGTACTCGCCGGCGACCCGGATGCCGCGCTCGCCGACATCCACGCGGCCACACGGGTGCTTCGGCGTCAGCTCGCGCGCAGCGAGGAGCTGATCGAGGCGCTGCTCGCGCTCGCTCGCAGCGAGCCCGAGCTGCTCGCCTGTGAGCCTGTCGATCTCTCACAGATCGCCCGCAAAGCGCTCGATGACGCCGCCGCCGGCGCGGCTGCCCGTCGCCTGCGAATCGACACCGAGCTCGCGCCGGCAACGGTACGCGCCGACCGGCGGCTGCTGAGCCTCCTGGTGGGCAACGTGGTGAGCAACGCGATCAAGCACAACCGCGAAGGCGGCTGGCTCGAGCTTCGCACCACGTTCACCGCCGAGCGGGCGGTGCTGCTCATCGCCAACAGCGGCTGCATCGTGCCGGTCGAGGAGGTGCTCGACCTCACACAGGCGTTCCGGCGCGGCGGAACGGCGCGTACTGGCGAGGGGCACGGCCTCGGCCTGGCGATAGTCGCGGCCGTCACCCACGCCCACCACGGCCAGCTGAAGATCGAACCAATCAGGGAGGGTGGCCTACGAGTCGAAGTGAGCCTCCCGGCAGCGGGCAAGGCGGCAGCCGACTCCCTCACAGCGCATCCCGCGACCGAGATCGCCGAGCGGCTCGTGGCCACCGGGAGACCGTCAAGACCCACGTCAGCCACGTTCTCGGCAAGCTCGGCCTGCGAGATCGGACGCAGGCGGTGATCGCCGCATACGAGTCCGGGCTCCTCGTCCCCCCAACACCGAGGTAAGCCGAAGCGTTGACACCTCGGCAGTCTATGCATAGACTGCCTTAATATGGAGCTTGGTGAGGCTCGGGGGCACGTCGATGTGATGCCGCGTGCCGCCCATCACCGGCCCGAACGGGAGCGGCTCGATGCGTCCCTCCGCAGCGGTAGGGCACGGGCTCATGGCAGCCGGTAAGGACGCGGCGACCAAGCCGAGCGTCAAGCGACCGAGATCGGTCACGCGCTCGGTGGTCGAGCTGGTCGTGATCGTCGCCGTGGCGCTCGGGCTCGCGCTCTGCATCCAGGCGTTCGTCATCAAGCCCTACAAGATCCCCAGCGGCTCGATGGAGCCGACTCTGAGCGAAGGTCAGCGCGTACTCGTCAATCGCATCGCCATGGACTTCAGCGAACCGCACGTCGGCGGGATATATGTGTTCCACCCTCCCGAAGACGCCAAGCAGGAGGAGTGCGGGCCGACGCCCCACGTAGTCAAGCTAGGCGGTGCAGCGTGCTCGCAGCCCGTGCCCCGGAAGTCAAGCGAAAACTTCATCAAGCGCGCCGTCGCGGGCCCCGGAGACGAAATCTACGTCACCCACGGGCACGTCTTCCGCAAGGCCGCCGGCACTAGCCGGTTCGTTGCTGAGAAGGACTCCTACATCAAAGCCTGCGGCTCAAGGCCGGAGTGCAACTTCCCCACGCCGATCAGGATCCCGGCCGGTCACTGGTTCATGATGGGCGACAATCGCGGCGACTCCGACGACAGTCGCTACTGGGGACCTGTCCCCACCGGCTGGATCATCGGGCAGGCCATTGCCACCTACTGGCCCCCCGACCGTATCGGCTTCTTCTGAGGCCACGGCTGGACGAGGGCGGGCCGAGTCTCCTACGGCTGGCCCGGATCGTGACGAGGGGCCGCGGATGACGCCGCCTTGGGCCGGTGTCGCCGGGGCCACTCTGCGCGCTTGCGGGCGAGGGTCAGCGCGAGCGTCAGCAGTCCGACCACCAGCAGCACGCGCCCGATTGCGGTGTCCACGGTCATCCACGCGGCGCCGACGAGCACGCCGGTCACCACTAGGGCGAGCGCCCACAGCGCGCAGCCGGCTGCCGTGAGGGCGACGAACGTCCCGAGCCTGATGCGCCGAGCGCCGGCGGGCAGGGAGACGAACGTGCGCGCGAGCGGCAGCAGCCGCGCGAGGAACACGGCGCGCGTGCCGTGGCGGGCCAGCAGGCCGTCCCAGCGGTGCAGCGCGGTGCGCGCGACCGGCACGCGCTCGACCACGCGGCTCGCTCCGAGGCCGTAGGCGAGCAGCGATCCGAGGAGGTTGCCGGCGGTCGCGGCGAGCACGGCGAGCGGGAGGTTCATCCAGCCCTGGTGGACGGCGAACCCGGAGAACAGGAGCGTGACCTCGCTCGGGATCGGGATGCAGGCGCTCTCGGGCACCATCAGCAAGAAGACGCCGAGCGCCCCGAACTGCTCGATCACTGCGGTCACGGACGCTCTCCCCGGAGATGGGGCGGCGGCGGTTTCGCGGCCGGGCGCGGCTTCCCCGGCGGTCGTGGCGCGTGCCCCGGGCGCGGCGGGTGGCCCGGCGGCGGGGGAGGCGCGCCGGGCGCTGGTGGGCGCGGGCGGCGGTAGCCGAGCGCGGCCTGCACACTCGACGGTCGCCAGCTCTCCCCGCCGCGCGGCGTCGGCACGCCCTCGTCGTTGAGCAGGTCGGCGATCGCATGAAGGCTTTCGCCGGCGTCACGCAGGGCCCTGATGCGTTCGGCCAGCTCGGGCGAGTGGTGGGCGAGCCCGCGGCGCCCGCGCGGTGGCCTGCCGGCTGGCGGCTCGCGCTCCCAGCGCTCGACCTCGCGCAGCACCCGAGCGACGTGCGCGCCCGCTCGCGTCGCGGTGTCGAATCCGACGTCCAGCGCGATCAGCGCGCCATCACAGGCGTCGAGCCAATCGAGCAGCGCGACGAGCGCGCGCAACGAACCGGCCGCGTCCGCGAGGCGCGCCACGAGCAGCGCCGACGCTTCTCCAGCGCCGATGCGCTCCAGACCGCCCACGAGGCCGTCGCGCACAACCCCGGTCACGTCCACGCCGATCCGCGCACCGTCGGCGCCGGGGTCGGCGTCCAGGCTCGCCGGGTAGTACGCGAGAGCGCTACGGTCCACATCGGCAGTGTACGCAAATACATTGCGTAACAGTCGAGTCCGTGCTGACGCGGCCAGGCGGTAGCGAGTGGCACGCGCTCCGTGCCTACGCAGTGCCCTACGACCTTGGCGAGCACCCGCGTCGGATGTACGGCCCACTGGACTTCTACCGAGGTCGTGGTGGACAATCGCCGGCATGAGCGGCGCGGAGATCGGGCTTGCGGTGTCGGTGTTCCTGGCCTGCACGGTGGAGGCCGTCGAGGCGTTGACGATCGTGCTGGCCGTGGGGACCACGCGCGGGTGGGGGGGCGCGGTGGGCGGGGTCGGCGCCGCGACGCTGCTGCTCGCTGTGCTCGTGGCGGTGCTTGGCGCGGCGCTCACGAACCTCCCGATCGACGTGCTGCGCGCGGGGGTGGGCGGTCTGCTGTTGATCTTCGGCTTGCAATGGCTGCGCAAGGCGATCCTGCGCGCGGCCCACTTGAAGGCCAAGCACGACGAGCGCCAGGCATATCGCCGCGAGCTCGACGCGGCACGAGCCGCGGGCGACGGCTCATCAGGCTTTGACGGCTACGCCTTCGCGGTCTCGTTCAAGGGCGTCCTGCTGGAGGGCCTCGAGGTCGTGTTCATCGTGCTCAGTTTTGGCGCCAACCAGCACCGCGTCTCGCTTGCCGCCGCGGCAGCCGGGCTCGCCGTGGTGCTGGTCATCGCCGCCGGGGTCGCGGCGAGAGCGCCGCTGGCGCGGGTGCCCGAGAACACGATGAAGTTCGCGGTTGGCGTGATGCTCAGCTCTTTCGGAGTGTTCTGGGGCGCAGAGGGCGTCGGCGTGAGCTGGCCGGGCGGCGAGGCCGCCCTGCTCGTCATCATCTGCGGCCTGCTGCTGGCCGCGGTCGCGATGAGCAGGGGCGCTTTCGCGCGAGGCCGGCTTGCGGAGCAGAGCCAGACGACACACCCTTCACGATCAGGCCCACGCATGCGTGCGACGTGGGCGGGACAGAGGCTCCTCGGCGCGTGGGAGTTCATCGTCGGTGACGATTGGAGGACCGCCGTCGGGGTGGTGCTCGCGCTCACCCTCACAGGGGTTCTCGCAGAAACGACGGGCTCGGCTTGGTGGATAATGCCGCTCGCGGTGATCGGTCTGCTCGGGCGCTCGGTTAGCGACGAGGCCCGGAGCTCGCCCCGCGCATAGAGCCGGACGAGCGCTCGCGGCGCGCGGCCCGCCGCGGCGAGGGCGGAGAGCGCGTCGGGCCTGATGCGCCGGACCCCGGTCGCGTTAAGGTCGGCGAAAGGTCTCCCACTATCGTGGCGCTGGCAAAAGCTGGATCAGCGTGGCGCGGCCGGGAGCAATCCGCGTCACCCCCGTGATCGAGTCCACCGCTGTTGAATATGAGCAATCGCACAAGCCGGTATACCGCGACCAAGGTGCCTGAGATCACGCCGTGGTTTTGGGCGACGAAGATCCTCATGACCGCGACGGGGGAGGCGATCTCCGACGCGATGAACCAACAGCTCGGGCCAGCGATCGCGGTCCCGATCATGATCATCTTGATGATCGCGACGCTCCGCTGGCAGCTGCGGCAGGAGCGCTACCGTACGGCACCGTACTGGTCGGTCGTAGCGGCCGTCAGCGTGTTCGGGACCTCAGCGGCCGACGGCTTTCACGTCGGCCTGGGCTGGCCCTACTGGCTCTCGAGCAGCTTCTACGCCGTGATCCTCGCCGGCATCTTCATCTACTGGTATCGCAGCGAGGGGACGCTCTCGATCCACAGCATCACCAGCCCGCGGCGCGAGCAGCTCTACTGGCTGACCGTCCTTGCGACGTTCGCGCTCGGCACCGCGCTGGGCGACTTCACCGCGACCGACGCCGGCCTGAGCTACTTCCCGTCCTTCGTGCTGTTCGGCGCGATCATCCTGATCCCGCTGGCCCTGTGGTCCCGGCTCGAGGTCAACTCGATCTTCTGCTTCTGGTTTGCCTATACGATCACACGCCCGTTCGGCGCCTCCTGGGCCGACTGGAACGACCAGGTCTCCGGCGGCCTGAACATCGGCCAGATCCCGACCGCGATCTACCTCGGGATCATCTCGCTCGGGCTCGTCACCTACATGTGGCGAGCGCAGATCGGGCTTCGCCCCGAGACCCCCAGGACCGTACACGCCGAGCCGGCCGTCGCGAGCGTAAGCGCCACGCCCTAGCAACAATCACCCGTTCAAGCGGGCTCGCCCCCGGGCTCGCCCCCGCTCGGCCCTGAGGGCGAAGCTGGTTCGAGGCAGCTCCAGTTGAAGTGCTCGCCGCCGGCGTTGTGTTCCCCCCGGCGGCGAGCCGATGAAGCGGTATCAGAGTGCGTGGGGCCGCGTCGGCCCCACGCAACTCATCAGGTCTGCCCTTCTAGAACGCGGAATACAGCTTGTGAGACGCGAGATGATCTTCATATGTCACCGTCACCCCGTCCGTGGGGTTCGTTCCGATTCCATCTGGTCCCGCGAGTGTGACGTCGCTTCCCGAAGTGCCAGTGAATTCGAGTACGTGTTCGACTTTTTCTTCTTCCACTTTTGGATAGCCACAGACCATGTCGCCGTCGGCTTTGAATTCACCCGCAAACGAGCAACCCGCCCCTATGATGAAGAAGCTGCCGAGTTCTTTGCCGGCCTTCGGCTTGAATTCCAGCTTCTCGTGTTTAAGCGGGCCTTCGAGCGTGGCCTGCAGTTCGTTCGTCACAATGGCACGGTCTTGAACTTCGCATTTCGCGTTTTCAACCGCGGAGTGAGGTTCGAGGACCTTACAGCCAGCGTATTCGACGTCTTTTTCGCTTCGTCCGCTCGGCGCTTCAATCTGCGCACCGTGAAGCTTGACTTCGGAGCATTCGACCGTACCGATTTCAACGGAGTCTTTTTCCTGGGTGAGAAGCAATTTGAAAGGCGCCACCGTGGTGGTCGTTTCGGCGAGCGGTTCGGTGCCTGCCAGCAGCGCGCCTTCAACCCACCACCGAGGCACGCGACCGCCGCCGCCACCGCTGACGGCAAGCGCGGATTTGTTGGTGTCTACGCCTTCAACCTTCTCTTCCGACGGGAACGGGCCAAGGTATTCTTTGCCGCCGTCGATCGAGACTTCGGTCAGAAGGTTTTCTTCGCCCGCGAACTTGACGTCCGTTTTGAGGCT
>DATJTT010000020.1:0-32501 GCA_035503075.1 Solirubrobacteraceae bacterium | reverse complement strand
GTACCCGTTCAGTGGGTTGGGGGACATAATCCGGCGGCGTCGAATACGTTCGTGTGGAGCGCGCTGAGGCGGAGGCGATCTACGATCAGGGCCGTGAGGTCGTGGTGGCGGTTTTGTTGCGGATGGATGAGCAGATCCGCCGGCTTGAGGAGCGCGTGGCGCGCCAGGATGAGCGGATTGCCGAGCTCGAGCGCAGGCTGAATCGTTCGTCGCGGAACTCCTCGGCCCCGCCGAGCTCTGATCCGCCGGGCGCGCCTGCGCGAAGCAAGGACCCATCCGGGCGCAAGCGCGGCGCCCAGGACGGGCATGAGGGTCACGGCCGTCCGCTGTTGCCAGCGTGGGCGGTGGACGAGGTGATCGAGCATCGGCCCGCGCGCTGCTGCTGTGGGCGCACGTTCTCGGGTGATGAGCAGCCGGTGGGCAAGCCGGCGCGTCACCAGGTCGAAGAGCTGCCGCCGATCAACGTGAAGGTCATCGAGCATCGCTGCTTGCGGTTGCGCTGCCCTGGCTGTGGCAGGCGTACCCGCGCCCGGCTGCCCGAGCAGGTCGCACGTAGCTGCTTCGGCGCTCGCGTTGAAGCTGCCGTCGCGACACTCTCGGTCAGGAACCGTGTCTCGCGCGATGATGCGGTCGAGCTCTGCGAAGAGCTGTTCGGCGCCAGGATCAGCTCGGGCACGGTCGACGCGATCCTCAGCCGCACGGCAGCCGCGTTGGCTGATCCGCACGAGGATCTGCTGGGCCGGCTGCGCCGCTCCCCGGCGCTGAACATGGACGAGACCGGCTGGAGGACGGCCGGGCAGCGGCGCGCGTTGTGGGGGCTGTTCGATCAGCACCATGCCTACTTCGCCGTGCAGAGCGACCGTCACGAGGATCACGCCAAACAGCTACTCGCCGACACGCAGGCGATCGTCACCTCCGACCGCTGGTGGGCCTATGCGCACCTGCCCTTGCGCCGCCGTCAGCTGTGCTGGGCGCACCTGCGACGGGATTTCAAGGCGCACGCCGAAGGCTTGGCCGCCGAGAAGGAGTTCGGCGAGGCGGGCCTTGCGCTCTGCGAGCGTGTCTTCTGGGCGTGGGAGGTCTTCCAGCACACCGGCGATCGGCGCCAGCTGAAGCGGACGGTCCGCTCCCTGCAACGCACCTACAAGCCAATCATCCGCTCCTTCGCCGCCAAGCGTGCCCGCAACAAGCGCTGCCGCGGCATGGCCAACAACCTCCTCAAGGCCTGGCCGGCGCTATGGACGTTCGCCTCACGCACCGGCGTCGAGCCGACCAACAACCACGCCGAGCGCGCGCTGCGCTGCGCCGTCATCTACCGCAAGCTCTGCCTCGGCAGCCAATCCGAGCAAGGCGAGCAACGCACCGCCACCCTGCTCTCCGCGCACACCACCTGCCGGCTACAGCACCGATCCCTGTTCGCCTACCTCACCGACGCCATCACCGCCCACGCACGCGGCGAACCCACACCCCTGCTCACCTGAGCAGACCCACTGAACGCTTACTGAAAGGAGCTGATTTCCAGGAGTTTTGTGAGTGGAGCCAACGGGATTCGAACCCGTGACCTCCTGCTTGCAAAGCAGGCGCTCTCCCAGCTGAGCTATGGCCCCGCGACTCCCCAATATACGTGCTACAGAGCCGATTCTCGAACGGTGCTGCTTGCGGTCTTGGTCGTCTCGCAGGTGCTCAGATCGTCGCTAGTGCCCAATGGTGCCCATTCGCGGCCCTCGACAAGGGCTCTCAGGCGCTCAGGCTCGCCGTCGCGGCGGTCCATCTGTCGCGCGTAGATGGCGAGGGTGAGGCTTGGCGTGGTGTGGCCGAGCTGCGCCATGACGTAGGGCGGCGCCTCGCCGATTGCGAACAGCACGGAGGCGAAGGTGCGGCGCAGCGAGTGAGGGGTCAACCGCTCGGGCAGCGGCTCAGCGTCGGTGTTGGCGAGCTGGCGATTGGCGCCCTCGATGGCGCGCGCGAGTATCCGTCGCCGGACGTTGGTCGGGGTCTGCTGCTCGCCCGTGGTCGTGCCGAACACGAGCCCGTCCGGTGTCGCGTCGAGTCGCGCGCGGTAGGAGTCCAGCTCGTCGCGGAGGATCGGCAGCAGGTTCACAACGCGCACGCCCGCGTCCGTCTTGGCCTTGCGAACCGTGATCGTTCCGCGTGCGAGGTCCACGTCTCGCCAGCGCAGCGCAAGCGCCTCGCCGATCCGCAGGCCCGCGAATGTCAGCGTGGCGACGAGCGCCCGCCGCTGGCCTCGACGGACGCGCGCTTGCCGGTCGAGGTCGCCGGCAGCGTCGAGTAGCGCCGTGATGTGGTCGGCGCGGTCGAGCCAAGTCCGGCGAGGCGCCGCAGCGGGCAGCCGCCGACGCCTTCCCCTCGCCGGGTTGCGGTCGATCAGTTCGTATTCGACCGCGGCGTCGAGAATGGCGGCGAGCGTCGTCAGCGTCTTGTTGATCGACGTGACGCCGAGTTTGCCGTCTCGCACCTTGGCGAGCCTGTAGCGGTCCACATCCTCCACACTGATCTGATCCAGGCGCTGGGAGGCAAACGCGGGCAGCAGATGGTTCGACAGGCGCCATTGAAGATCCTCGCGGCCCTTGGGAGCGAGCCCTTTGCCCTGGCGACCTCCCTCGATCGTCTGCCGCTCGAACCACTCCGAGGCGAACTCGTGGAACGTCGGCATCGTGCGCGGCGCCTCCACGACGGCCGGCGTCGGGGGCTGCCAGATGCCGCGGCGCACGTCGGCGAGCACGTTCTGTAGCTCCGTCTGGGCCTTGGCTTGGGTCCAGCCTTCCGCGGCGGTCCCGAGCGTCACGTACTCGCGTTTGCCGTAGGCGCGGAAGCGGATGGCGAACGTCGGGCTGCGCGTGCGCTTGTTCACCACGATTTGGCCCGTGGCTGGTCGTGCCATCACGCATCACCACCCTTCGCCTCAAGTGCCGCCAGGCGCGATGTGCTGATGCCGAGCGCGCCCGTGATCCGCACGACAACGGACCACTTCGGGTCTGACGGGGCGATGCGGGTGTAGGAGGCAACCGTGAGCCGGGCACGGATCGCAACGGCCTGCTGTGTGACGCCCCGACGGGCGCGCTCGTGGGCCAGTACCCGCGCCAAGGCACGCACGCTCGCGGTCTGAGCGTCCCGGCTTGCTCGTCTGTTCGCCTTCGCCATCATCACGCCGCCTGCTCGTGCTCGGGCGTGATCTCGCGCAGCGCGGCCAGCAGCGACCACATCGCCTGCACGCTGTCGCGGTGCGCGCGGCGGATGCGTAGCTGCCCAGCTTCGCACAGCCATTGCTCGACCATCGACAGGTAGCCCTCGATCGCCTCGCGGATCATGCGCGCGTCCTCGCCGCTGACCTCCACCTTGCGCGCAGGTGCGGCAGCGTCCCAACCGATCACGTCGAGCAGCCGGCAGACCTCCCCGAACTGGCAGCGGTCGTCCTTGAACCAGTCGGGATGCAACTCGCGCTCGGGCACGGTCAGCGTGTGCGCGATCGCTTGCACCGGCTGGCTGAGCAGGCTTAGCAGCGCTTCGCGGGTGTCTGCGATCCCTCCTGCGGGGATCGTCACGGTGCTGGTCATCTTCGGTTCCTCCTTGGTCGGAAGGCACCGAAGACCGCTTGCGTTGGCAAGGGAGCGGCGATGACTAGCTGGGTATCGTGGCCCACGTGCCGAAGCCTTGGTCTTCGGTGCCACGGCGCCCGGCGGTCCTACCCGCGCGGGCGCCACTATGTTTTGACCAGACGAGCTTATCGTACCATGACCCCGAATACCATGACCCGCAATACCAAGAAAGCCAACACGGTCAGCACGTCTGCTACCGACCTCGCGGTGCTCGGTCAAGCGCTGCGCGTGTTGCGCGAGCGGGCCGGGACCACGCAGGCGCGGCTCGCCGCCGTGCTCCAAATGGACCCGACCTACGTCTCTCGCATCGAGCATGGCCGGCGCGGCGTCCAGTGGCTCACCGTGCTGCGGTTCCTTCGAGCGCTCGACGTGGACCTGCATCAGCTCGCGGACGCGATGACAGAGGTCGAAAAGCCGCGGCGTGCGCGGAAGTGACACGAAGGCCGTCACGAGCGCTCCGGGCTGGCGTCTGACCTTCCCGTAGCGCCTCGAATGGGCAGCAAGTCGGGACCACTGCCCATTCGTCGGCGCCGCCGATGTGTCGAACCTGGCACAACGGAGCGGGATTCCGGGCCTTGCGACTCCTTGCTTACAGAGCGAGAGGTCCACGCGGCGAGTGCTCGGTCGAGGTCGAATCGCAGCCGTCCCCGTGGCCCACTGCCGATGCGCTGGCCGCCTAGCTCGTCGGCATGTGCGTACACACAATCGCGCGATACGCCAAGTCGTTCCGCGAGGGTCGCGGAATCGACCAAGGTGCACCGTGTCGACTCCGGGTGCAGTCGTTCCACGATTCGCTCTGCAATCATGTCCGCGAGTTGCAGCTCTCGCCATGTGGGGGGTGATGTACTTGTACCGCTGTCGGGGGAGAGTGCCGGTGTGATGGGGAAGGGGCTGGACGTGGTGGTGCTCATTTGGGCACCTCCCCGAACTTCTCAGTGATGCGGGCAAGTTCTACGTCAGCGTCGGGAGCGTCGCCTGGTGGGTGCAAAGGTGCAGTCCCCCCTATAGGGCTCGTGTTTTGCACCTTCTCGTATTCGTTGCCGTGACGGACGATCAGGCCGTCCTCAACGAGCGCAGCAAGCGCGTTGCGTACGGAGCCGTCCTTCGGACTCCTCCCGACCGTCTCAGCGACGGCCGTGAGGGTCATCGGCCGCGCGCCAAAGCCGGCCAGGATTTGGTCGCTGAGCTGCGCGCGTACCGGCCGGGCGGTCCGCGGCTGCTCCTCGGGCGCCTCGGCCTGGTTGATTAGGACGTGCCCGCGGTCAACCTCTAGGCGTAGCCAACGCTGCTCGGGCTCGCTGGCGACACGCATCTTCCGGCAGACCAGGAACCGCCGGAGCGGGTCCGGGTCATCTTCTTGACGGCCGAGGTGCCAAAGCACATCCACGCCGTCGCGGATCGAGCTTGCTCCGCGGAAGTCCCGGCCCCCCTTGTTCGCGTGATGGATCAGGAGAATCGCAATCCCCGACTCGTGCGCGAGGCGGCGCAACGGGTCGAGCGCGCGAGCTGTCTGCGCGGTGTCGTTCTCGTCCATCCCCGGCGTCATCGAGCGCAAGGAGTCAAGGACGAGCACGTCGGGGCTCACCTCGCTGATGACGGCATCGACCGCGGGCATATGACGGCGCAGGTCGAGTCCCCCGGCGTCGGCTACCTGCACGCCAGACGCCGGCAGCCCGAGTGTGTGGACACGCCGGTGAATCTCGCGCTCGCCGTTCTCGGCATCGAGATACAGCGAGGCACCCAGCTCACACTCGATCCCCGCCAGCTCGCCGCCGTGAGCTATCGCGGCGCATAGTGCCATCGAGAACAGCGACTTTCCGTCACCCCCGGGGGCGTAGAGCACCGTCAGAGCGCCACGGGGCAGCAGCGGAGACGCCAACCACGGGACAGGCGGCGGCGGGGTAGCCACCATCTTGGTCACATCCAGGAGGCGGATGTGGAGATGGTCGCCCGTCCGCTCCTGCTCCCCTCGTGTGTCTGCTGCTCTTTTTCCAAACGCGCTCCGCGCGTCTCCCTCTGGCGAACTTACCTGTGTATCGCGGTTGACCGATCCCGCTTGAGAAGGAATGTTGTGCACATGGTGTAAGTGTAGGCAGGGGTTTCGGTGGGTGCGTCGAAGACAACACTTACAGACGCCATGGAGGCCACATGAGCAGGGGTCTTGGCCGGCTACAGCAGCACATCTTGAGCCGCCTTCAGAGGGCAACCAGCGAGGATGGATGGCCGCAATACGTGAACACGTACGACCTCGCTAGGTCGATCCGATGCGCTGGTCCACCCACGCGCTCGGAGCGAGTCTCCGTGCGGCGGGCAGTCCGCAAGCTGGAGGCTGGTCGGCTGGTCGAAGTCTCCGACAAATGCGAGGGGCTCAATGTTCGGCTGCCGCTCACGGCCAAGCAGCGACAGCTAGAGCATCGGAAGATTCGGAGACGGCTAGAACGGCTAGGCTGGCCCGAGATTCTGTGGAACCTAGACAATGGTGACGCGCTTCCGCGGCCGGATTCCCGCCCTGGGCGTCGCCTCATCCAGGCGGGACTGCCGGCAGAGATGCTCGACTACGGCTGGTGGGAGAAACGCGAGACAGACTCTGGCTACGACTATCGAACCTCCCTCCCAGCACACCTACGATTTGAGCCACAAGAACCTTCGTGGTGGTGGTAGCGAGCCCAGCCCTTCGTCCCCCTTTCGCTCTCCGTGGGGATTTTCGATCCAGTGGGGGGAAGCGCGACCCGCGGGTCAGCAAGGCCAATCGCCGCATCTTCTCAGGGTGGCGCCGTCATCTCCCGCGTGCGTCGCCTTGTGAACGCTAGCCGAACAAGCACGCGAGGGCAGGCTAGCTGGTGCGCTTGGTAGCGCGTCGTATTCGGTGCTTGCTGGAGGACGCCCGCGCTCCCCGCAGCTTCAGGTGTCACCGTCAACGACGCCTTTATCTCTCCCACCCGGACAGGGTCGCCTAGGGTCGTCCCGACTTTTGGGGTACGGGCCGGCTCCGCGCGGCTAATACGAGGGCGGTCGGCACTATTCGTCGCCTTCGTCTTCCTGTATGCGCCGTCCTTCTTCCTTTGTGTTGCATTTGATTTTCTGTTCTCCATCACGTTCGCTGACGGTGAACCCATACATACAGCCGGCTTCTTCGTTTTCGGCCTTGGTCTGAGCGCCATAGAGGCCGGACGGACGCGCAGGGCCTTCGTGGGGGTTGTAGGTGCCTTCGAGCGGGAAGACGACCGTCGCAGTGCCGACGCTGCACTCGACGAGCGTGCGGCCTTCGACGAGTGAGCAGTGCAGCGTGTATTCGCGGCTCGTAACGGGGCTGTAGGCACTGATAGTGGCTGGCGGCACTTTGGACGCTTCGTAGCCTGCCGCGAACTCATCCCGAACGTTTTCGGCGAAGGCACAACTTGTGTGGGAGTTCCCGGTGGTGCCGTGACCGCATTGGGTCGCTGCGCTGTCCTCGGCAGGCCCTTCGTCGAGTGTCGGGGCTTCGCGGTCGCCTGGCGTAGTAGGCGTCGTGGCGGCGCCCGTTGCTTGTTCTTCGGTACTCGTGCCTCCGGCCGTCGGCGAATCGCTGTGGCCGCTCAATAGCAGAGTGGCGACTATCAGCACGACGAGGAGAAGCAGGAACCCCGAGCAGCCGAGCTTGATGAGCGATCCCCCGCATGAGGACATTCCTTTGCCGGCGGACTGGAGCTTGGCGCCCGTTCCTTCGAGCTTCTGCGCCCAAGTCCGGGGGGTCTCGTAGCCCGGTTCGTCAACGCCGTGCCGGCTCTCGATACTTCTGCCAGGTTTCATGATGCAGCAGGCGTCTTGATCTCTGGGTTGCTCTTGCGGACTTGCGTGGGCGAGAAATCCAAACCGTACAACACGGTTAGGCTGTAGAACCGAACACGGTTGGGCTGCAACGTGCAGCCTTGTGTCAGCAAGTGACCCACTGCTCGTCGGGCTCGGCGAGGCGATCCGCGACCTACGCGACGAACTCGGCATCTCCCAGGAGCGCCTTGGCCTTGAGAGTGGCGTGCACCGCAACTACATCGGCGGCATCGAGCGAGCCGAGCGCCGGCCGACCCTCGCCACCGTCGCAAAGCTCGCGGTCACGCTCGACGTACGGCCCTCCGAGCTGATCGCGCGAGCCGACGAACGCGCATCGCAGCACCGCGCATCCTGGCCGCCGACGAGGCACTGATCCTTCTCTTACGACAGAACTATCTCTGCCTGCCTCTCGGGACTCTATCGCTCTACGGCAGCCCTAAACGCGAAACGACGTCTTGGACGATCTACAGCGGCACGTCCAGCGCATCGCAGCTCACCACCACGACGATCAGGACCGTCTGGTTCTAGCTGGCGCCTCCCGGCGGAGCTGACCCCTTTTCGCCCGGCGGATCTTCGCCGTCTTTACCCCCGAGCCAATGGGCAGCGGCGAGTTTCGGTGCCCAAATCCTGCCGTAAAGCACCGGATCGTGCCGCATCCGACAACGCGGCCGCCCGGGACAATCTCGCTCAACGAAGGGAAATCGGCCTTAGCGGTCGCACCGCGACTCCGATTGCAAAGCAGGCGCTCTCCCAGCTGAGCTATGGCCCCAGCAACCCCATTCTACGGGCCTTGACACCGCTCGCGGGCCGCGCCGCCGGCTATATGGAAACGCTATGGAAATGTCCCGGACCTCAGTCGGGGCTTGCTGAGGCGACGCTTGTCTCTCGGATGGCGGAACCCATGCGGACCCTCCTCTGTCGCACCGGAACGCTGCGGATCGTCGGCGGCTCGTCGCGTGCGTGTTCCTATACGCCTGACGACTGCCCGTGTGCAGCGCAAGGTCCGCGTCGTAGGTACCGTGGGCCGCGCCGATGGGCTCACGAAGGCGCAAGCCGGGTGCGAGCTTCACGCAGGCGCATGCTCAGGATACTGCGCGAGCAGCCCGCCGAGCCATCCCCAGCCCCCTGACGGCAAGATCGTCGAGGTCAGCGCCAAGCCAGGCGCCGCGTACGCATACAGGCTCACCGGCGGCGGACCCGTCTTGAAAATGGGCTGCGCGGACCCGTACCTATGGGTCGAAAGCAACCGCCGACTGAGCACCAAAGAACTACGCGAAATCCTCCGAGACGAATCCGCCGGGACTCAGGTGCCGGGTCGCTCTCTTGCGCCCGGCGTGGTAAGCATCGGCTGGCGGTGCCCCGAAGCCCGCCCGCCTGCCAGCCCGAGCGCCCAGGCCCAAGCCGACGCCGACGGCTGGAACATGGAAAAGTGGCGCAAAGCTCGCAGGCGAGCTCGGCTGGCGCGCGAGTAAGGCTTCAGCGCACGGAGTGCGCGGCGGCCGGCGTCGGGTGGCGATCGATCTCGAACCAGATGCGGGCGCCGCCGTCGGCGTGTTCGAGCTGCCAGCGGTCGGCGAGCTCGTCGAGCAGCAGTGAGAGGTAGTTCTGCGGATGGCGGAGGCCGCGCTCGATGGTCTCGCTGCGGCCTTCCACCTCGATCCGAACCACGTCGCTTGGCATCCACACGCGCAACTCGATCGTCTCTCCCGTCGAGCCTTCGACCGCTCCCGTGACCACGTCGCTGACGAGCAGCAGCACCGTGTTGCGCAGGTCGGGCGATGGACGATCGACCTGACCGATGTGGTGACGCGCGGCGCGCGGCGCGAACGGGTCGAGCGCCAGCGCCACCGCCAAGTCCGGCCGACTGGCAACGAGTGGCATGTTGCCCTTTGTTGCCCACTTTTGCGATCCTCAACCTGCAAGCTTCCTACCGACCGCCGCACGGCGGCGCCTGCCCGTGCTCGAACAGCCGTCCCTGCCCCGGCAGAACCTTCTCAGACCCCCCTCGCACATCCTCCTCAGACCCCGCCGAGCTCCTCCTCGCCGGGGATCTCCCAGTCAAACGACCCGGACGCGGGCTCATCCCCGGCGTGGGTCGCGGGCTCGAGGCCGGCGCTCGCCGAATCGGCTTCCGGGACACCGTCTGCCGTGTGCCCGGCGGCTGCGAGCTCTTCGATCGCTGCCTGCATGTCCAACTCGGCCGTCTCTTCGCCCAGCGCGGGCTGACCCGGCGCCCGCGCGCCCGCGTTTGGATCCCCCGGGGGCGCGATCGCGTCCTCGTCCCCTGTCCGCGCAGCGTGGCCGTTGGCAGGCCGATCGTCGGCCTCGGCCGGGAACGCTGGCGCGTCGGGCACGGGCGCGAGTGCCTCGCGCTCCTCGCGCGCGACGGCGCTCGGGTCCGCGCCTCGCCGGCGCTTGAGCTCCAAGTGTTCGCGTATGGCCTCGTCGAGCAGTCCCATCGCGCCCGCAAACCATACTGCGCGCTCGCCGCGCGCTCCGGCGACTAAACTCTGAGGCTGGCCGTCGACGCCGCACGCGGGGCTATAGCTCAGCTGGGAGAGCGCCTGGATCGCACCCAGGAGGTCGGGGGTTCGAGTCCCCCTAGCTCCATCGCGACAGAAGCCCTGCAAATGGGGGCTTCTGGCGCATTTCGTCCCGGCGGGATCGCGCGGTTTGTCGGCGGTGATCCCACACGTCAGCCACTTCTAACACGGGGAGCGCCTGCGGTCGTGGGTCTCGGAGGCGTGCGCAGCGCAGGCGTGTCGAGCCATGCGCGGATCGCCCTGCTGAAGGCGTCGTTGTTGTCGCCGGCGACCATGTGACCGGCGTGTGGAACCTCGGCCAGCGCGGCATTGGCTGCGAGCTCGATGAACTCGCGCGCGATCCCTGCGGTGAGCACGTCGCTGTCGGCGCCGCGGACGAGCAGGCAGGGTTGGCGCAGTCGGGTTACGGCCGTCGTGAGGCGCTCAGAAAGTTGGGCTTGGTCTTGGATCAATGGGCGAGCGTGCGTCAGGATCTCTGGGTCCCAGTGCCAAATCCAGCGTCCATCCCCGTTGCGTCTGAGATTGTGGCGCAGCCCGCTCGGGTCGCGAGGTCGCTCGCGCTGAGGAAGGTAGGCGGCGACTGCCTCGGCAGCGTCGGCGAGGCTCACGAAGCCGTCCGGGTGCGCGTCCATGAAGCTCACGATCCGCCCGCCGCCGCGTGGCTGGAAGCGGTGAGCCACATCAACCAGGACGAGCCCTGCGGCGGATGCTTGCGGTGGCTCCGTGATGGCCAACACGCCCGCGATGCCGCCGAGCGAGGCGCCGATCACGACCGGCTCCCCCGCGACCGATGCGATCACGGCGCGCACGTCGGCGGCGAAGTCCTCGAGCGCATACGCCGGGGGGCGCGGGTGGGTGCTCTCGCCGTGGCCGCGCAGATCGACGGTGATCGCTCGCCAGCCGGCGTCTGCGAGGCCGATCGCGGTCGAGTGCCACGCATGCCGCGTCTGGCCGCCGCCGTGCAGCATCAGCACGGTCGGAGCGTTCGGGTCGCCAAAGCTGTCCGCGGCAAGCCGGATGCCCGGAGCCACGTCGAACCGGGCAGCGGCCCGCACCGTCACGACTCGCGCCGCTTGGGCTTTAGCGGCGCGGAGAGCTCCGCGGCCCAGTCCTCGCTGGCGCCCGCGGCGAACACCACGTCGACCGCGAAGCGCACACGCTTGCGAAACGCCGCATCTGAGATCTGGTCCGCCGCCCATTGACGCAGCGCGCCGCCACATGCCGTCGCCATGTGCCCCACGAGCGCCTCGATATGAAGATCGGACCTGAGCATCCCGGTCGCTTGCCCCCGGCGCAATGCGATTCGCAGCCGTGGCAGCGGGCTGTCCTGCAGCAGCGCGCCGCTGCGTCCCCAGCTGTTCAGGAGATGCTTGGAGACGGCCGCGTCGGCGATGAACAGCTCCGCCGTCTCGCTGACGATCCTACGCGCCTGACCGCGCGGGTCATCATCAGCCGCGAGGGCGAGGCACTCGTCGAGCTCGCGCAGAAGCTCCTCGCACAGCGCCGCCCACTGCTGCTCGCGCGGTCCGACGAGGTTGAAGACCGTCGCAGGCGAGAGGTCCGCGAGCGCGGCGATGCGCTCGACGGTCGGTGTCTCGTCCGGACAATCACGCAGCAGCTCGCGGATCGCCTCGAGAATCCGCTCGCGGCGCTGCTGCTTGTGGCGCTCACGCAGGCCGACCGTTGGCGCAGGAGCTGGCATCCAACGAAGACTTTAGAGAACACTCTAAGTCTCGTCAAGCCTATAACCGCGATCACCGCGCCCCGGGTAAGTCCGGCGCGGTGATCCCAAGACGGGCTTCACGGTCTAGCTCGACGGGTTGCCTCCCGTGCTTTCCGAGGCCTCGGAGCCCGCGCCGGGCGGGCCTTCGGGAGCGCCCGGCGGGAGCGGTCCTCCACCCGCCTGCTTGGTGACCGGACCCGGACCTCCGATGGCCTTGTGGATCTGGAGCTTGGGTTCGTGTTCGGCGTCGAAGGCGTTGACCGCCGTGCCGGACGGGCTCTGCACGACGGTCACGGTGTCGCCCGATTTGATGTCTGACAGCGCGGCCTTTTCGCCGTTGCGATAGACGGTCGCGTCGCTGGGGATCGTGAGCGTGACCGTCTTGTACGTCGCGCTCTTGGTGCCCTCGTTGATCGTCAGCTGTTCGCCGGACAGCGAGGAAAATGTCCCGCGGTCCATCGTCACCGTTTCAAAGCCGCCTTTTTCGTTTGGCACCACCGATTCTGAGTGCACCGGCGGGCCGGCGGCGCCAGCCGTGACGGCCATCGCAAAGCCCGGGCCCATGGCCACCCCGGCCTTGAACGCCTGCTTGCGGGCGGCGCCGTGCACCACGCGCTTCTTGGTCGCGTGAGTCGTGGACGCCGAGCTGCCGGCGATGCCGGCGGCGGCGCCGACGAGCGCGCACGTCGCGCCGACGGCGGCGGTCCGCATGATGGTCGGTCCCTTCATTGGGGCTCCCTTCGTGGTTTGTCGCGGTCCACCCTCGGGACCGCTCCCGGAGAGGATCGGACGGCAAGCTGAGGCTTGCCTACGCTTCTGCTTAGAGGCGACTAAGAAAGCGTGCGCCACGGCCAGCCCGACGCCCGACCCTGCGAGCCGGCGGCGGCGCGCCGGTCTACCGGCAGCAGCACACCCCGCCATATCATTGCCGCTTGACCGACGAGCACACAGCGATCCGAGCGTGCGTAATCGCCGATCTGCCGGCCGTCCTGGGCCTGTGGGAGCAGGCCCGCAGCGAGCACGCGCGCACCCCCGATCGGCCGCCGGCCGTGGAGCGCCTGATCCTCGGATCGCCCGGGTCGTTGCTGCTGGCGCAACGCGGTCGCGGGGCGGTCGGCGTGCTGATCGCCGCGTGGGATGGCTGGCGTGGAAACCTCTATCGCCTTGCCGTGCACCCCGAGCATCGCCGGCATGGCGTCGGACTCGCGCTCGTGCGCGCCGGCGAGCAGCACCTGCGCCGCCTGGGCGCCACCAGAATCACGGCGCTCGTCGCCTACGAGGACCCGATCGCCGCCGCGTTCTGGGATTCGGCCGGCTACCCCCCGGACGCGCAGATCGGCCGCCGCGTGCGCAACGTGTAGTCGCCGGCACGACGTCCGCCGTCGCCGAAACGAGGCGCGCCGCGGTGTCTGGCACGACGTGCGCCGCGGTCGGCTGGCGCGACGTGCGCCGCGGTCGGCTGGCGCGACGTGCGCCGCTCCTGCCTCGATCGCTGCTCCCGCCTTGACTATTGTGAGTAGCTAAAATACTATGAAGCATAGTTCAGGTCACGACCATCGCGCGAAGGGAGCAGACCGTGTCCAACGTCACCCGTGTCAGCCTGTGGGGCCTCGTCAACGCATATCTCGTCCAGGAGGACGACGGCTTGACGCTCGTCGATACGACGCTGGCGCAGGGCGTCAGGCGGATCCTCGCCGCCGCCGATCGGCGAGGGGCGCCGATCGTGCGGATCGTGCTGACGCACGCTCACGGCGACCACATCGGCGGCCTCGACCGCCTGAAGGAGCGGCTGCCCGAGGCGGAGGTCCTGATCAGCACGCGCGACGCACGGCTGCTGGCGAAGGACGACTCGCTCGACCCGGGCGAGCCGCAGGGCAAGATCCGCGGCGACGTGCGCGGCGCGCGCACCAAGCCGACGCGCACGTTCGAGGACGGTCAGCGCGTCGGCTCGCTGCTGGTCGTCGCTAGCCCCGGCCACACGCCCGGACACGTCGCCTTCCTGGACGAGCGCGACCGGACGCTGCTGTGCGGCGACGCGTACTCGACGCTCGGCGGCGTCGCCACGGCCGCCCGCGCCAACCCGCGCTTCCCGATGGTCGCGATGGCCACGTGGGACCGACCGACGGCGCTGCAAAGCGCGCGCAGGCTGCGTGCCCTGGAGCCCGCGCGGATCGCGCCCGGGCACGGCGCCATCCGCGAGTCGCCGCTCGCGCAGATGGACGCTGCGATCGCGCGCGCGAGCTAGCGATGGCCAGACGCGGCCTCGACACGGCGCAGGTGCTGGACGCGGCGGTCGCGCTCGCGGACGACGGGCTCGAGCGCGTGAGCTTCGCGCGGCTCGCCGAGATCCTCGGCGTGCGCGCCCCCTCGCTGTACAACCACGTGAACGGCCGCGCGGAGCTGCTGCGGCTGATCACCGTGCGCGGCCTCTCGGAGCTCGCGGACGCGATCGCGACGGCCGCCGCGGGCCTGTCCGGCGAGCAGGCCCTGTGCGCGAGCGCCCACGCCTACCGCGCCTACGCGCGCGCCCATCCCGGCGCCTACGAGGCGACGCTCACCGCGCCCGACGCCGCCGACCGCGAGCTGCACGCGCTAGCGCAGCGCCTGCTCGAGCTGATCGCCGCGATCCTGCGCGGGTGGGAGCTCGAGGGCGAGGACGCGATCGACGCGATTCGCGCGGTGCGCAGCGCGCTGCACGGGTTCGTCACGCTCGAGCGCCACGGCGGCTTTGCGATGGAGCGCGACCCCGACGCGTCGTTCGAGGCGTTGATCGAGATGCTCGCCGGCGGGCTCGCGCGCGGCGCCGGCCGCCGCGGGCCTCGTCCCGTACGCTAGGCACAGATGCGCATCTACCGAGTGTTCTTCAGGCTGCTGATCCTCGCGCGCGTGGACGGCGAACGCGCGCATCGACTCGCGGGCGCCGCGCTCGCGGCGACGATGGCGATCCCCGGCGTTCGCCGCGCGGCCAGCCGCGTCCTCGCCGCCCGCGACCCGCGCCTGCGCGTGCGCGCGCTCGGGATGGTCTTCCCCAGCCCGCTCGGCCTGGCCGCGGGCGTCGACGGGAACGCGAGCCTGTTCGAGGACTTCGGCGCCCTCGGGTTCGGCTTCGTGGAGGTCGGCACCGTGACCGCGCTGCGCCAGCCCGGCAACGCGGGGCCGCGCGTGTTCCGGCTGCCGGCGGATCGCGCGATCCTCAACCGCAGGGGCTTCCCCAACGACGGCGCGAGCGCCGCCGCCGAGCGCCTGCGCGCGCGCCCGCGCGAGCCGATCGTCGGGGTGAACGTCGGCAAGAGCAGGGACGTGCCGGTCGAGCGCGCGCACGAGGACTACCGCGCTTCGGTCAGGCAGCTCGCGCCGCTCGCCGACTACCTCGTGTTGAACGTCAGCTCGCCGAACACGCCCGGCCTGCGCGACCTGCAGTCGGCCAAGGCCCTGCGCGCGCTGATCGCGGACGTGCGCGAGGAGCTCGAGCTGCTGGGAGCGCGGGTGCCGTTGCTCATCAAGATCGCCCCGGACGTCAGCGACGAGCAGCTCGACGCGATCGCCGAGCTCGCGCTCGAGCTCGGGCTCGACGGCATCGTCGCCGTCAACACGACGGTCGACCGCGGCGCGCTCACGGTCCCCGCGGCGCTGCCCGCGGGCGTCGAGGACGGCGGCATATCCGGCCCGCCGCTAGCGCCCCGCGCACTCGCAGTCCTGCGCCGGCTGCGCGCGCGCGTCGGCGAGACCGTGACGCTGGTCTCCGTCGGCGGCGTCCAAACGCCGCAGGACGCCTGGGAGCGGCTGGCCGCTGGCGCCACGCTCGTGCAGGCGCACACCGCATTCGTCTACAACGGGCCGCTGTGGCCGACTCACGTCAACCGCGGGCTCGCGCGTCGCGCGCGCGCCGCCGGGCTGTCGAGCATCGAGCAGCTGATCGGCAGCGAGGCGCCTGCCGCCGCGGCGGACGCCTCGCAGCAGAGCGCCGCACACGAGACCGCGCCGATCGCCGCTCACGGCCGGTAGGCGGCGCAGGACACCCGCGCCGGTCGCGGCTCACGGCCGGTAGGCGCGAACAAGGTAGCCGCTGCGGCCGGGGCTGCGGATGTCGACCGGCTGAAAGCCGCTCGCGCCGAACAGCAGCTCGAGCTCGCGGCGGCTGTAGTTGAAGATCGGGCAGTCGCCGATCCATTCGTAGCGCAGCTTGCGCGCGGGGCCCTTCAGCAGCGACCAGCTGGGGAACGAGCCGACGAGGCACCCCCCGGGGGCGCACAGCTCGAAGATGCGCCGCGTGAACTGGTGCGGGGCTGGCAGGTAGTCGAACAGGCCGAGCGCGAGCACGACCTCGAACGGGCCGTCGACGGGCGCGGCGAGGAAGTCCTCGACGCGCAGCTGCGCGCGCTCGCCAAAGCGCGCGAGGCGCGAGCGCGCGAGCTCGATCATCGGCTCCGAGAAGTCCACCCCGAGATATTCGGATGCGCCGGCGGCGAGCGCGAACTCGCCGATTCGCCCCGAGCCGCAGCCGACGTCGAGCACGCGCGGCGAGGAATACGCGGCGACCGTGTGCGCGGCGAGCTCGCGGCGGCGGAACAGGCCCGGGCGCAGCCAGCGCGCGAGCATGCGCTCGTCCTCGTACAGGTCGTCGAACTGCTTGGCCTTCGCGCGAAAGCGGCTACGGACGCGCGCCGGCTCGGTGCGGTTCGGGCGCGTTGCCGCCGGTGAGCTCGGCATACGCCTCACCATATGTGATCAGCTGATGGCGCCGTGCGATCGCGCGCAGCACGTGCGGCGCGCGCATGCGCGCGAGGTTGCGCTGCGCCTCCCGCGCTCGCGCCCGCGCCCGCAGCCAGGCGTGCGCGCCGCCGTCCAGGCCCGCGCGCAGCGGCTGCGGGTCGAGCTCGTGCGGGTGCACGTACAGGCCCGCCAGCTCCTCGCCGGCGCGCAATCCGCGCAGCACGAGCGCCGTCGGCAGCACGCTCCAGTAGGACGCGCCGCCGACCGGCAGCCGCGCGCCGCCCGCGCGCCACACCGCGAGCGGGAACTCCCACAGGGTGGCCGTCGGGGCGCCCGCGCGAGCGCCGGTCTGTGCGGCGCCGGCGGCAGTGCTCGCTGCGCCGGGCGCGGCGGCGTCCGCGTGCCCGAGCTCGAGCGGATGCGGACGCGCGCTCGCGGGCACGGCGCGTCCGCGGATGCGCGGCGAGTCGTGCTGGCTCGAGTCATACGCGAAGCCCTCCGCGGCGAGCACCGCGTATGCCCAGCGGGCCGCCGCCGTGATCGAGAACGCGGGCGCGCGGTAGCCGGCCGGCGCGACGCCGGTGAGTTGCTCGATCGTGTCACGCGCGGCGCGCACGTCGGCGGCGAACTCATCGGGGGTCTGCGCGAACACCGGGCGGTGCTGGTCGCCGTGGCAGGCGATCTCGTGCCCGCGCGCGGCCACCGCTTGCACGAGCGCGGGGTAGGAGCGCGCGGCGACGCCGAGCACGAAGAACGTCGCGCGCACGCCCAGCTGCTCGAGCAGCGCGAGCAGCGTCTCGGTCTGGCGCTCGAGCGCCGGGCCGCTGCGCTCCCAGTCGGGCGCGCCCAACCGCCGGCGCACGAGCTGATGCCAGTCCTCGAAGTCGACGCTCAACAGCAGCCGCGTCACGACCCGATGTCTAGCAGCGATCAACGGATTTGATTTTTATGAGAGAGGAGCGGGGTCGCGGGCGGCCCGCTACGCGCGGTAGCGCACGAGCACTTTGTGCGTGCAGCCGACCAGCGTCCACGGACGGTTCTGCGGCAGGTAGCGCATCACGAACGTCTTCAGACCCGAACCGCTGCAGTACACGATCCCGTGACCGTACACCAGCGCCAGATGGTCATCGCCGGTGCCCGTCCAGATTTCGTTGTAGCCGTGGCTGGAGTAGATCCAGTTCGTGCCCGCGCCGCCGTGAATGTAGTCGCGCTGGCTTTCCGGCTGCCCTTCCGGGTGGTAGTCGCCCCAGATCACGTCGCCCGCGTCGCCCCCGTAGATCGTGTCGTTGCCGTAGCCGCCCAACAGGTAGTTGTGCACGTGCTTGAGGCCCACGAGCGTGTGGCTGACGCCCACCGGGCCCTTGTCCATCTTCAGGCATTCGTCCGCCGGCCAGCCCGTGTGGTTGGCCATCGCGAGCGTCGCGCGCGGCGCCGCCGCTTGCGCCGCCGCTTGCGCCCGCGCGGCGCCGGCGGGCCCGCTCGCGTCGGCGACGCTCGCGACTTCTTCTTCGCCCGGGCAGAACGCGAGGTACAGCCCGCGATCGTCCTGCGTGAGCAGTGCGGCTTCCGACCCGGAGCGACCCGCGGCGCGCGCCGTCGGCGAGCCCGCAAGGCTGGCGTTCGGCAGCAGCGCCGCCGCCGCGCACGCGCCCGCGAGCACGACCGCGCCCCGACGTCCGCGCAGCGCCCGCTTGCCCGCGCCCACGGCTCGGCGCTGCGCATCGGCTCGCGTGTCAGATCGTTTGCGCATGGGCTCGGGTTCGCGTGTCAGATCGCTTGTGCATGGGCTCGGGTTCGCGTGTCAGATCGCTTGCGCATGGGCTCGCCAGCCTTGAACGGCCAACTTCCCGCATAGTCGTCACCCAACCGTGAAGATTTAGTTCGGGCGGACGGATAGACGGTCCGCGCGCGCCGATCGACGCCGATCGACGGCTCCGCGAGAGCCGAGCGAGTGACGCGCGAGAGCGTCGTGCTCAGCCGGGCGATCGACGCCGATCGACGGCTCCGCGAGAGCCGAGCGAGTGACGCGCGAGAGCGTAGCGCTCAGCCGGGGCGCGCGAGCGCGGCCATCTGGGTGAACGCCTCCAGCGGGTCAAGCGGTTGCGCGTCCGCGGACAACTCGCCGTAGATGTTCGCGACGTTCACCACCAGGCGCTCGCCATCGCCCCAATCCGCCCAGCGCTGCATCGCGATCGAGCGCGCCGCCTGCAGCGCCGTCATCCCCTGCGCGTGGCACGCGCGCGCCTGCTCGTACAGGTACTCGAAGTACGCCTTCAGCTCGCGCACGTCCTCGGGGCCGGCCAGCGGACCGTGCCCGGGGACGATCGTCTCGAGGTCCATCGCGAGGATGCGCTCGCACGCGGCGATCCAGTTGGACACGGGCCCCGCCCACGCGATCGGGTGGGCGCGCGCGAACAGGATGTCGCCGGAGTACAGCACGCGCGCGCCGGGCACGTGCACGAGCGTGTCCCCGCGCGTGTGCGCCGGGCCGACCTCGATCAGCGCCAGCTCCAGGTCGCCGACGCGCAGGCTCAGCTCGCCGGCGAACGTCTGATCGGGCGGCGCGAGCTCGATTCCGTTGAAGTCGAACGCGCCGAAGCAGCGCGCGAAGAACGCGCCGAGCTCGCCCATCGCCGGCGCCTGCTCGAGCAGCGCGGCCATCGCCGCGGGCGGCAGCTCGCTCATCTCCGCCGCGGTGCGCTCGGAGGCGAGGATCCGCGCGCCGCCCACCAGCTGGTTGCCGTAGCAGTGATCGCCGTTCGCGTGCGTGTTCACGAGCGTCTCGATGCGCGCCGCCGCGGGAACCGCGCGGCGCATCGCCGCGAGCATCTGCTCGGTCAGCGCCAGGTCGTACAGCGTGTCCACGAGCAGCGTGCTCTCGCCGTCGGCGATCAGCCCGGCGTTGCTCCAGCCCCAGCCGCCGTCCGGCTGCAGGTACGCGTACAGGCCATCGCCGACCTCGTGCAAGCCCTTGGTGTAGCTCACCGGAGGTCTCCCGCGCGCCGTCGCCCGGGGCCCCGATCGCGCGTCGAGCGCCTCACCCCGGGTCTTCCTCGCGCCAGCTGCGATACAGCGCGGTGAACTGCTCGCGGATCGCCGGCGTCAGGTCCTCGACGCGCAGGGTGCCCGTCAGCCTGATCGTGACACGCATCTGCTCGAGGTACTCGGTGCAGTTCTCGCAGCCCGCCAGATGCGCCTCGAAGCGCCGGCGCTCGGCGCGCGTGAGCTCGCCTTCGAGATAGTCGGTGACCAGCTCGACCATCTCCTGGCAGGCTAGTTCGCCCCTGTTCCAGAACATCCTCAGACGCCTCCCAGCTCGCCTTCGAGCGCCGTGCGCAGGCGGCTGCGCCCGCGGTGCAGCAGCACGCGCTGGTTGGCGTCGCTGATCTCCAGCGCCTCGCACACCTCCGCGCCGCTCAGGCCGTCGACGTCGCGCAGCATCACGACCTCGCGCTGACGCGCCGGCAGCTCGTCGAGCGCCGCGCGGATGCGCCCGGCCAGCCCCTCCGCGAGCATCCGCTCGTCGCTGTCCTCGACCCAGTGCTGCGGCGGCGACATCCACGCCCCGGAAGCGTCGAAGCGCGAGCGATCGACCACCGGGCCGGCGTCGCCCACGGCCACGCTGCGCCGCTCACGCATGCCCGTGCTCATCGCGCGGTTGACGAGGATCCGCAGCAGCCACGTGCGAAACGACGAGCGCCCGGCGAAGCCGTCGAGCCCACGCAGCACCCCCAGCCACGTGTCCTGGACGACCTCCTCGGCGAGCGCCGGGCTGGAGAGCAGCGAGCCCGCGAGCCGCAGCATCGAGGCGTGATGGCGCGCTACCAGCTCCAGGAACGCACGTTCCTCGCCAGTGCGCAGCCGCGCCACGAGCTCGCCGTCCGGATCGCTCGCGCCCGCCGCGCGGCGGCGGCCCCGGGGCACGACGATCGCGGCGATCAGCCCCACGTGCATGCCGGAGGAGCGGGAGCGGGAGCGGTTTCACAGCTCATGCCGTTCATGCGTCGCCGTGCAGGCTACGGCGCCCGCCGGGGCGCCGCAACCTGCAGGCGCGGCCGCGATCAGCCCGCGACGATGCCCTCGCCGCCGATCGCTTCGGGCACGAGCACCGAGCCGACTTTGCTCAGTTCGCCGCGCGACCCCACCGCGAACTCGTCGAGGACTCCTTCAGCGCCCGTCTGCACATACAGGAACTCGCCGCCCGGCGTCACCGTCGCGTCGACCGTGCCGCCGTTCGTCGGGACGTCTTCCTGCAGCGTCAGCAGCTGCCCGCCGGCACCTTGGACGAAGTCGCTCAGCGAGGCGCTGCCCGGGTTGGAGGTATAGAAATGACCGTCGTCGGCCACCACCCAGCAGGTCGCCAGCTGTTCTGAGGGGACGACGTCGAGCTGCTCGATCTTGCCGTCTTCTTCGAGCTGGAAGTCGGCCAGGAAGCCCGCGCTCTCGGACAGGATCAGGTGGCCCTGGGCGTCGAACGTGATCGCAAACGGGACGGTGCCCGGCAGCGGGTTGACGACCGGCGCGGCCGACAGCAGCCCAGAGGGCTTGACCGCGAACACGTCCACGTCGTTGCCGTTGTCCTTCGTCGACACGATCAGCTGCGCGCCGCCCGGCGCGAAGACCACCTGCCCCGGCGTGTGTGTGAACTGCGGGCCTTCGGTCGGGTTCAGCCCCAGCGGGCGGTTGGATTTGGGCAGCGAAGCGAGCCTGCCGGCGTGCACCGTGAAGCCCTGCACCGACCCGCCTTCGAGCGCGTTGAGCACGTACACGAGATCGCCGCGCACGGCGATGCTCACCGGGAAGCTCCCGCCCGAGCCGATCACCTGGCGCAGCGCCAGCTTGTCGCCGAACACGGCGAACACCGAGATCGTGTCGCTGCCGGCGTTCACCGCATACAGCAGGCCGTTCGCCGCGTCGTACGCGAGCGAGCCCTGCGAGGCCAGGTGATCGACCACCGAGCCTTCGAGCTGCCCGCCCAAGCCGCCGGTGTCGTACACGCCCGACTGGGTCAGGGCGCCGCCCGGGCCGCGGTCGTACACCACGATCTGGTTGCCGTTGACGTTGTCCGTCTGGACGAACACCGCGCGGGATGTGGGGGTCGCGAGCGCGGGCGCGGCGCCGACCGCGCTCGCCAGCGCCGCCAGCGCGATCGCGCCAGCGACGCTCACGCGTGCAATTCCTCTCATAAGATGCTCCTCGGGTTGGGGGGAGTGAACTAGCGACATTCAGTCCGCCCAGCCCGAATTGCGTTACACAGCCGCGAGCCGCCAGCCGCCAGCCGCCAGCCGCGAGCCGCGCGCCGCGCGCCGCGAGATGCGAGCCGCGAGATGCGGGGGGCTCGCGCGCGGCCCGCCGCGCACCGCGACCACGGGCTCAGTAGATGCGCACGTGCCGCGGGGAGATCGTGAAGCCGCGCCCGGCCGAGTTCGTGCAGCGCACCGAGGACACGTGAAGCTCGCACACGATGCCGTAGCGCTTCCACTTCGTCCCCGCGGCGAGTTCCACGAACGGCGCGCTAGAGACCAGATCGTCCTGGCTCTCCGCGACCAGCCGCGCGCGACCGCTGCGTCCCTGCCCTAGCTGCACGAACGGATCGCCGACGCCCTCGCGCGGGCGGGGGATGCCGGACGCCGTGCACTGCACGCCGGGCCAGCGGCCCTCGAGCGGCGCGAGCGTGCCCGGATCGATCGCGGTGCCCGGCACGTCCGCCGCGACCCCGCATACCACCCGCTGCCCGCGCGTCGCCCAGTTGCTCGCGCGCGAGGCGCCAGCCGGCGCGCTCGCGTGCAGGGCCGCCGCGAGCAGCGACGCGAGGACGGTGCGGTGCACGTCTAGAGTCTATGGCCGTGTCCGCGCCACCGCCCGTCCAGCCCGCCGCGCCCGGGGTGGACGCCGGGTGCCGCCCGGGACCGCAGCCGGCCCGCGCCGGAGCGCCGGGCGATGCTTCGCGCGCCCGAGCGCCGGGCGATGCTTCGCGTGCAGGCGCGCCGGGCGATGCTTCGCGCGCCGGAGCGCCGGGCGATGCTTCGCGTGCAGCCGCGCCGGGCGATCGGGAAGTCGGGCCGCCGGCGCTGATCGACCGCGTCGCGAACGTGCTCGCGATGCTCGTGCCGCTCGCGCTGCTCGGACTTGCCGCGTGGCGGGCGTGGGGCGGCGCGCTGCGCTGGCCCGACCTGGTCGCGCTGGTGCTCACCTATGCGCTCACCGGCCTCGGCGTGACGGTCGGCTTTCACCGCCTGCTGACCCACCGCAGCTTCAAGACCAGCCCGGCGCTGCGCGCGCTGCTCGCGGCGCTCGGCTCGGCCGCGGTCGAGGGGCCGGTGATCGAGTGGGTCGCCAACCACCGCAAGCACCACCGCTTCTCGGACGTGCCCGGCGACCCCCACAGCCCGCACGTCGAGCGCGGCCACGGCTTTCGCGGGGCGCTCGCCGGCCTGTACCACGCGCACGTCGGCTGGATCTTCGCCGGCGCGAGCCTCGCCTGCAGGGAGCGCTACGCCAAGGACCTGCTCGCCGACCCCGTCGTGGCGTTCATCGACCGCACGTTCCTGGCGTGGGTGCTCGCCGGGCTCCTGTTCCCCTTCGGCGTCGGCTACGCGCTCACGGGCTCGCTCGCCGGCGGGCTCACCGGCCTGCTGTGGGGCGGCGCCGTGCGCATGTTCTTCCTGCACCACGCGACCTTCTCGATCAACTCGCTGTGCCACTTCTTCGGCCGGCGCAGCTTCGCCACGGCCGACCAGTCGCGCAACCTCGCGTGGCTTGCGCTGCCCACCTTCGGCGAGGCGTGGCACAACAACCATCACGCCTTCCCGACCTCCGCGCGCCACGGGCTGCGCTGGTGGCAGCTCGACCCCTCGGCGTGGGTGATCGCCGCGCTCGCTCGCGCCGGCCTCGCGTGGGACGTCGTGCAGATCGCGCCACAGCGGGTGCGCGCGATGACCGCCGAGCGGCGTCTGTAGCTGCGCCCCCCACGTACTGGCCGTGCGGCCAGTTTCGGCCTCCAGCGCAGCGCGGAGGAGTATGGTGGCGTCAGGAGAGCGTCTACGCCGAGGAAATGGGGAAGGGCATGTACGACTACGTGATCGTCGGAGCGGGCTCGGCGGGCTGCGTGCTCGCCAGCCGCCTGAGCGAGGACCCGGACGTCAGCGTCCTGTTGCTCGAGGCGGGGCCGCCGGACGTCAACGAGAACATCCACGTGCCGCTCGGCTACCTGCAGCTCGCGCGCACGGAGGTCGACTGGGACTACTGCACCGCGCCCGAACCGCAATGCGCGGGACGCCGCATCCCGCTGCCGCGCGGGCGGGTGCTCGGCGGCTCCTCGTCGATCAACGCGATGGTCTACATCCGCGGCAACCGCCGCGACTACGACGACTGGGGCGTTCCCGGCTGGTCCTCCGCGGACCTGATCCCGTACTTCATCAAGGCCGAGGACAACGAGCGCGGCGCCTCTCGGTGGCACGGCGCGGGCGGCCCGCTTCCAGTGAGCGAAGGGCGCTCGAACAACCCGATGTCGAGCGCGTTCGTGGAGGCCGGCGTGCAGGCCGGCATCCCCCGCAACGACGACTTCAACGGCGAGACGCAGGACGGCGTCGGTCTCTATCAGGTGACCCAGCGCGGCGGCATGCGCGCGAGCGCCGCCGTCGCCTACCTGCACCCCGCGAGCGAGCGGCCCAACCTCACGATCATGCCCTACATGCTCGTCCAGCGCGTGCTGTTCGAGGGCACGCGCGCGGTCGGCGTGCTCGCGAGCCAGCTCGGGCAGGCGCAGGAGCTGCTCGCCGAGCGCGAGGTGATCGTGTGCGCCGGCGCGTACAACTCGCCCCAGCTGTTGATGCTCTCCGGGATCGGTCCCGCCGAGCACCTGACGATGCGCGAAATCGACGTGCTGCTCGACCAGCCGGCGGTCGGCGAGAACCTCTCCGACCACGCCGCCTCCTACGGCGTGTGGACGACGCCCGAGGAACACAGCCTGCTGCGCGCGCTGGAGCCCGAGGCGCTGTCCGAGTACGAAGCCACCCAGACCGGCCCGTTCGCCTCGAACTTCGCCGAGGCGGGCGGCTTCACGCGCGTCGCGCCGGACGCGCCCGCGCCCGACATCCAGTTCCACTTCGTGCCGCTGCAGATCGTCGAGGAGGGCATGAGCGACCCCGAAGCCCACGGCGTGTTCGTCTCGGCGTGCCTGCTCACGCCGCACAGTCGCGGCAACGTGCGCCTCGCGTCCAAGGACCCGAGCGCCAAGCCGCTCATCCACCACAGCTTCTACAGCGCCGGCGACGACATGCAGCGGATGATCGCCGGGATGCGCGCGACGCTCGAGATCTGCGCCCAGCCCGCGCTCGCGCCCTACTGCGCGGAGCCGTTCAACGTGCCCGCCGGTGACGGCTACGAGCCCCTGCGCGAGCACATCGAACGCACGACTTTCTCCGTATATCACCCGGTCGGCACGTGCCGCATGGGCACCGACGCACACGCCGTCGTCGACGCCGAGCTGCGCGTCAACGGCCTCGAGGGCGTGCGCGTGATCGACGCCTCCGTGATGCCCGTCGTGCCGCGCGGAAACACCAACGCGCCCACGATCGCGCTCGCCGAGCGAGCCGCCGACATCCTGCGCCACGGACGCGCGCCCGCCGAGCCCGGCGCGGCGCTCACCGCCGCCTGAGCAGGCCGCTGCATGGGCCGGATCATCAAAACCTCGCCGCGCGCGGTCCACCACCTCGGCTGCGGCAGCATGTGCCCCCGCGGAGCGCGGCTGCTCGGCGCCGACGGGGGGCTGCTCGACCCGGCCCGCTTCGTCTGCCACTGCCTGCTGATCGAGGGCGCCGAAGGGCTCGTCCTGATCGACACCGGCTTCGGCAGCGATGACGCACGCCGCCCGCGCCAGCTCGGCCTGGCCTTCAACGCGATCCTGCGCCCGCGCCCGAGCGTCGCCGAGACCGCCCTCTCCCACGTCCGCGAGCTCGGCCTCGACCCGCGCGACGTGCGCCACATCATCACCACCCACCTCGACCTCGACCACGCCGGCGGCCTGCCCGACTTCCCCGACGCGGACGTGCACCTGCTCGGGCGCGAGCTCGAGGCAGCCATGAACCCGAGCTGGCGCGAGCGCCCCCGCTACGTCGCCGCGCACTGGTCGCACGGCCCACGCTGGGTCACGCACGATGGAGGCGGCGAGCAGTGGTTCGGCTTCGACGGCGTGCGGGTGCTGCAAGGCAGCGACGCCGAGATCCTGCTGATCCCGCTCATCGGCCACAGCCGCGGGCACACCGGCGTCGCCGTGCGCTGCGGCGAGCGCTGGCTCTTGCACTGCGGCGACTCCTACTTCCACCACGGCGAGCTCGCCACGCCGCCGCGCTGTCCGCGCGCGATCCGCGCGTTCGCCGCCTTCGACGAGGTCGACGCGAGCGCGCGCCGTCGCAACGTCGAGCGCCTGCGCGAGCTCGCCCGGCGCCACGGCGATCAGGTCGAGCTGATCTGCTCGCACGACCCGCTGTATCTCGACGCCGCACAGGCGCGCGCTAGCCACGCCAGCCGGGCACAGCCGGCGCCTTCCCAGCGGGAACCCGGAAAGTCGCGCTAGCCCGCCGCCGAGCCCGCCGGCCGATCCGCGCCAGTCCCCATACGGGCCTGCGCTCGCCGGCCGCTCGGCCGCTCGGCCGCTCAGCCGGTCGGCGAGGTGCGCGCTTCGCGCACCAGCCGGCGCATGCCCCTGATCCAGCGTTCCGGGTCGGTGCCCTTGCGCGCCATGAACGTCGCGACGTTCTCGTGCGGGAGGATCAGGAAGCGCTCTTCGCGGATTCCCGCGACGACCGCCTCGGCGACGTCCTGCGGCTCGATCAGCCCGCCCGCCGACAGCGCCGCCGCGGCCGCCTGCTCGCGCATGCCCCGTTCGAGCATCGCCGTGCGCACGCCCTGCGGGCAGATGCACGACACGCGCACGCCGCGCTCGCCGTATTCGATCGACAGCCACTCCGCGAGCGCCACCGCCGCGTGCTTGGTCACGCTGTAGACCAGCGAGGAGACCTGCGTCAACAGGCCCGCCGCGGAGGCCGTGTTGATCAGGTAGCCCTCGCCGCGCTCGAGCATCCGCGGCAACAGCGCGCGCGAGGCCCACACGTGCGCCATCACGTTCACGCGCCACGCCTCATCCCAGCAGTCGTCGGGGACCTCCGGGCCGCCGCCCATGCCGCCGACGCCCGCGTTCGACACGAACACGTCGACCGGCCCGTGCGCGTCGCTCGCGGCGGCGATCAGCTCGAGCACGCCGCTCTCGCGGCCCGCGTCGAACTCGACCGCGAGCGCGCGCGCACCCAGCTCCTCGGCCACCGCCCGCGCACCCGCTCCGTCGCGGTCGGCGATCACGAGCGCCCGCGCGCCCTCCGCGGCGAAGCGCAACGCCAGCGCACGGCCGATGCCCCCGGCGGCGCCCGTGACGACGATGTGCCTGTCTGCGAGCTCCATTCGCGTACTCTATGTCAACCATGTCTGCACACGCCAGCGTGGCGGGGGCGCCGGATGCGCCCGTCTGGGGGGAGCTTCGCTACAGCGCGGAGCTCGCACGACTGCTCAGCGACCCGCGTCTGCGCGACCCGGCGCGCCGCGCCGATGCGCCGCCCGTCATGCTCGTCCCCGGGTTCATGGCCGGCGACAGCTCGCTGCGGATCATGCGCCGCTGGCTGGAGCGCCGCGGCCATCGCGTCTGCACGAGCGGCATGCGCGTCAACGTCGGCTGCGCCGAGCGGATCGTCACGCGCCTGGAGGCGCAGCTCGTGCGCTTCGTCGCAGACTGCGCCTGCCCGGCCGTGCTCGTCGGGCAGAGCCGCGGCGGTGCGCTCGCGCGCGCGCTCGCGGTGCGCCGTCCGGACCTGGCCAGCGGACTCGTGATGCTCGGCTCGCCGGTCTGCGACGGGCTCGCGGTCGCGCCGCCCGTGCTGCGCACCGTGCGCGTGCTCGCGCGGCTCGGCGACCTCGGGCTGCCGGGAGTGTTCTCCACCACGTGCAAGGACGGCGATTGCTGCGCCGCGTTCAGGGACGACCTCGAGGCTCCGCTCGACCCCGAGCTGCAGGCCCTCGCCGTGTACTCGCGCAGCGACGGCATCGTCGACTGGCGAGCGTGCCTGGATCCGTACGCCGAGCCCGCCGAGGTCGACTCGAGCCACTGCGGGATGTCGGTCCATCCACAGGTCTACCGCCTGCTCGAGCAGGCGCTCGACGGCGCCACGGAGGCTGCATGGAGTGGATGAGTCCGATCGACTCGTCCTTTCTGCACGTGGAGAACGCCACCACGCCGATGCACATCGGCGCCGTCAGCATCTTCGAGGGCCCGCCGCCGCCGTTTGAGGATCTGCGCGCGATGGTCGCCGGCAAGCTCGGGCTGGTGCCGCGATATCGCCAGAAGGTCCGCTTCGTGCCGCTCGCCGTCGCCTCGCCCGCGTGGATCGACGATCCCCACTTCAGCCTCGACTACCACCTGCGCCACACCGCGATCCCCGCGCCCGGCAGCGAGGAGCAGCTGCGCCAGATGGCCGCCCGGGTGTTCTCGCAGCAGCTCGACCGCGACAAGCCGCTGTGGGAGCTGTGGGCCGTCGAGGGCCTGCACGGCCGGCGCTGGGCGTTGCTGTCCAAGGTCCACCACTGCATGGTCGACGGCGTCGCCGCCACCGACCTGATGTCCGTGATGTTCTCCGACGCCACGCCCGGCGCCGCCGCGCGCGAATGGGCCCCCGCGCCCGAGCCATCCGGCCTCGAGGTGCTCGCGCGCACGATCGCAAGGCGCGCCAGCCCGGCCGGGCAGCTGCAGACGCTGCGCGAGATGCTCGGCGCGCCGCTCGCGACCCTCCGCTCGCTCGCCGAGATCGCGCGCGCGAGCGCCGCCGCGTCTGCAAACATGCGCCCCGTCGCCCCCTCCTCGCTCACGGGGCCGATCGGCCCGCACCGGCGCTGGAGCTGGGCGCGCGCGGGGCTGTCCGACGTCAAGCGCATCCGCGGCGAGCTCGGCGGCACCGTCAACGACGTCGTGCTCACGCTCATAACCAACGGCTTCCGCGAGCTCCTGTACGCACGCGGCGAGCACGTCGGCGAAGACCGCGTGGTCCGCACGATGGTGCCCGTGTCGGTGCGTCGCGCCGGCGAGCGCGGCGTCTACAACAACCGCGTCTCGGCCGTCTTCGCCGGCCTGCCCGTCGGCCTGCCCGACCCCGCCCGGCGGCTCGCGCGGATCCGCGCCGAGATGGACGGCCTCAAGCAGTCCAAGCAGGCGGTCGCCGGCGACGTCCTCGCCTCGCTCTCCGGCTTCGCGCCGCCGCTGCTGCTCGCGCTCGGAAGTCGCCTGGTCACGCTCTCTCCGCGCCTGAACATGCACACCGCCACCACCAACGTCCCCGGCCCCCAGCGACCGGTGCAGACGCTCGGGCGCCGCATGCTCCAGTCCTACCCCTTCGTCCCCGTCGTCGGCTCGATCCGGATCGTCGTCGCGATCTTCTCCTACGACGGCGGGCTGTACTTCGGCGTCACCGGCGACTACGACGGCGCCCCCGACATCGACGCGCTCACCGCCGGAATCGAGCGGGGCATGGATGAGATGCTCGCGCTCCTGCGTCCGCCGCCGCGCGCCCGTCGCGCCCACGCCAAGCCTCCCGTGCGGCTCGCCGGGTAGCGCGCTCGCGCCGCCGGGTGGCGCGCCCGCGCCGCCGGCCGCCGCGCCGCGAGCCGCGCCTCGCATACGATCAAGCCCAGATGCCGCACGCCGATGAGATGCTGCGCGTCGCCGGCTCGCGCGCGCACGAGCTCGCCGCACCCGGCCTCAGCCCGCGACCCGCGCGTCGCGTCGCGGTGCTCGCGTGCATGGACACGCGCATCGACCTGTTCCCGATGCTCGGCCTGCGCCGGGGCGACGCGCACATCATCCGCAACGCCGGCGGCCTGGTCACCGACGATGCGATCCGCTCGCTCAGCGTCTCCCAGCGGCTGCTCGGGACCGAGGAGCTGGTCGTGGTCATGCACGACGGCTGCGGCCTGTGCGGCGCCAGCGACGAGGAGTTTGCGAGCGCGCTCGCCGCCGACGGAGCAACGCCGGCGTGGCGCCTCGGCGCGTTCGCGGACGTCGAGGACACGCTCCGCCACAGCCTCGAGCGTCTGCGCGCCAGTCCCGAGCTGCCCGCGCGCGAGCACATCCGCGGCTTCGTCTTCGACCCCGAGACCGGGACGCTGCGCGAGGTTCACGCGTGAGGCGCGCGGCGGCCCCGCCGTCGCCGACCGGCGCCGTCGCGTCCAGGGGTTGACCTGTAGGCTGCCTCGACCATGAGAGCTGTCACCTTCCAGGCCCCCGGGGTCGTCAGCGTCGAGGAGCGCCCGGAGCCCGAGCTGCTCGACGGCGAAGACGCGATCGTGCGCGTACACGCCTCCGGCGTGTGCGGCTCGGACCTGCACATCTACCACGGGCGCGTGCACATAGAACCGGGCTTCACGATCGGCCACGAGTACGTCGGCACGGTGCTGGCGGTGGGCGACGCAGTGACGCGCGTGGCGGTCGGCGATCGCGTGCTGGGGTGCTTCATGACGGCCTGCGGCACGTGCTTCTTCTGCCGCCGCGGTCTGTATCACCGCTGCGAGCATTCGCGCACGTTCGGCCACGGCGCCGCGCTCGGCTCGCTGCAGGGCACCCAGGCGGAGATGACGCTCGTCCCGCACGCCAACCTCGTGCTGCGGCGCGTGCCCGACGGTTTGAGCGACGACGTGGCGCTGTTCGCCGGCGACGTCATGGGCACCGGCTTTCACGCGGTCGTCGAAAGCGATCTGCGCCCGGGCGACGTCGCCGCCGTGCTCGGTCTCGGGCCTGTGGGCCTGTGCGCCGTGCAGGCCGCCCGCGCCGTCGGCGCCGCGCGCGTGCTCGCGATCGACAGCGTCCCCGAGCGCCTGGCGGTGGCCGAGTCATTCGGCGGCGAGCCGGTGCACCTCGAAGAGCAGGACGTGCGCCAGGTGGTGGGCGACGCCACCGAAGGCCGCGGCGTGGACGTGTGCATCGACGCGGTCGGCGACCCCAAGGTGCTCGACAGCGCCATCCGCCTCACGCGCGCGTGCGGCGCCATCCAGTGCGTCGGCGTGTACGCCGAGCGCGCCGAGGTGCACATGGGACTCCTATGGCTGAAGACGCTCACGCTGCGCGGCGGCCAGGCCAACGTGATCGGGCACGTCGATCGCGTGCTCGCGCTCCTGTCTTCCGGCGTGCTCGACCCCTCCGCGCTCGTCACCCACCACATGAAGCTCGACGACGCGCCCGAGGCCTATCGCGTGTTCGACCGGCGCGAAGCGCTCAAGGTCGTGCTCACGCCTTAGACGGCCGATAGGCGGCGCGAGGCGGCGTCCTCGGTCGCTCCCGTGCTCAGCACGCCACGCTCCCTGCGTCCTGGCCTCGCTTGCCTTTCGGCCGTCTAGACATCGGCCCAGTCCAGCGAGCGCGCGACGGCCTTCTGCCACTGCGCGTACTCGCGCTCGCGCGTGCGCTCATCCAACCGGGGCGTCCAGCGGCGGTCCGGCGCCCAGCGCGCGCGCAGCTCCGACTCGTCGGCCCAGAAGCCCACCGCGAGGCCCGCGGCGAAGGCCGCGCCGAGCGCCGTCGTCTCGGTCACCCGCGGGCGGATCACAGGCACCCCGAGCACGTCCGCCTGGAACTGCATCAGCAGCTCGTTGGCGGTCATCCCGCCGTCGACGCGCAGCTCGTCGAGCGCCACGCCCGCGACCGCGCGGATCGCGTCCAGGACCTCGCGCGTCTGCCATGCGGTCGCCTCGAGCGTCGCGCGCGCGAGGTGCCCGGCACGCGCGTATGCCGTCAGACCGGCGATCACGCCGCGCGCGTCGTCACGCCAGCGGGGCGCGAACAGTCCGGAGAACGCCGGCACGAAGTACACGCCGCCGTTGTCCGCGACGGTCCGCGCAAGCTCCTCCACCTCGGCTGCCGTCCCGATCAGCCCGAGCTGGTCGCGCAGCCACTGCACCGCGGCGCCCGTCACCGCGATCGATCCCTCGAGCACATAGCTCGTCGGCTCGCCCGCGAGCTTCGCCGCGACGCTCGTCAGCAGCGCCGGCGAGTACACGATCGCCTCGCCCGTGTTGACCAGCAGGAAGGAGCCGGTCCCGTAGGTGTTCTTCGCCTGGCCGCGCTCGAAGCACGTCTGCCCGAACAGCGCCGCCTGCTGGTCGCCGAGCATGCCCGCGACGGCGACGCCGCGCAGGGCGCCCACGCACGCCTCGCCGTAGCTCTCGCTCGAGCAGCGAATCTGCGGCAGCAGCGGGCGTGGGATGCCCATCAGCTGCAGGCTCGGCTCGTGCCAGTCGAGCGTCTGCAGGTCCATAAGCATCGTGCGGCTCGCGTTCGTCGCGTCGGTCGCGTGCACGCCGCCCCGCGGCCCGCCGGTCAGCTTCCACAAAAGCCACGCGTCGATCGTTCCGAACGCCAGCTCGCCTCCCAGCGCTCGCTCGCGCGCGCCTGGCACTTGCTCGAGCAGCCACGCGAGCTTCGGGCCCGAGAAATAAGTGGACAGCGGCAGGCCGACGCGCTCGCGCAGCCTGTCTGAACCCCGCTCGCGCGCCAGCTCGTGCACGAGCGCGGCCGTGCGCGTGTCCTGCCAGACGATCGCACGGTGCAGGGGCTCGCCCGTCTCTCGGTCCCACACGAGCGTCGTCTCGCGCTGGTTGGCGATCCCGATCGCCGCCACGTCCGCCGCCTGCGCGCCCGCGTCCGCGAGCGCAAGCTCGATCACCTCGAGCGTGCGCTGCCAGATCTCCTCGGCGTCGTGCTCGACCCATCCCGGGCGCGGATGGATCTGCGCGTGCTCGCGCTGAGCCAGCGCCGCCGCGCGGCAGTCGACGTCGAACAGGATCGCGCGCGTGCTCGTCGTGCCCTGGTCGATCGCCGCGACGTATCTCGCCATCGCCCCAACCCTACGCCGGGCGTGCTTAGAATACTTCCCGCGGAAAAACCCCTGATCGACGAAACGGCCGCGCCATGGTGAGCGCGGCCGTTTGCGTAGTGAGTGGTTTCGCTCTGATCGAGGAGCGGAACTCAGTGTTTCAGCGGGTTCGGACGGCGAGGGTGTCGAGGTT
>DATJTT010000019.1:0-85227 GCA_035503075.1 Solirubrobacteraceae bacterium | reverse complement strand
CCAGCGCCGCAGCGTGTTCTCGCTGACCCCGAGCTCCCGGGCGGCCGCACGAACCTGCATCAGCTCAGCCATCTCGATGCTCCTTTCGCTCGGCTACAACGATAGGCGACATGGAAGATAGTATCAAGATTGCGTACATGGTGGAGATGGCAGACTTTAGCCTATTGTCGGTCGCCGACGCGTGTTCCTTGAACCAGGCGTCGGGGGATTCGTGCCTGGCTCGCTGGTATCTCGAAAGCTCTAGGGCCCGACCGCGGGCGGGCGTGCTGTGGGGTTTGTCCGGGTGACTACGTAGCTTGACGTTTCGACTGGGCCACCGCCGCAAGGGCCCACCTGGTAGTCCCGGCTCAAAGCGTGGAGGATCTGGGTGTGTGGTGAGGACCACAGAGTCATCGTCGTGTAGTCCCTGTCCGTTCCGGCGTTTTCGTCGGGTCGGTGTGGGCATGGAACGGACGTAGGCTGAAAGATCGCGGTGTAACGTCCGCGCCCATCACGCACGATTTCCGCCACGACTACTTGGTAGTAACTGGCGGTGTAGAGGAAGGTCTTGCAGGTGCCGGCATCGCAGCGGCGTCGGAAGTCCCAAGGACGCACCAGCCGTTCCCCCGCACATGCATCTATGGCGTTGGTGGTCAGGATCGTCTCACTCGCGGTCCATGCGCCAGCTGGGAAATTGACCTGGGGTGGCGCGACCTGACAGGTGCCGAGCCGCTGCCGCCGCGTCGCGGTGGCTGCAAATGGGCCCGGTTGGGTGTTGCTGGATCGATCCGGAGCTTGCGATCCGCGATGCTTCGCGCGGCTGTAGAGCAGCCACAGGAGCCGCGCCTGCGCTTCCGCCGGTAGGGGCTGCGGGGCGCCCTCTGTCGTCAGGTTGATTTCCGCCGCCCCGTCGATGAAGTCGTACTCGTCAACGTACACTGGGACCTGTTTGCGCAGTGTCGACACAATGATACTGGTACGGATCTGGACCCCGATGCTGTGGGGAACCCGCAAACCGGTCAGCCGCGTGGCGCTGACCGGCCCGTACCGGAGCTTCGCAGTCGTTTTGCGCGTCAGCGTCTGCGGCAGGTAGGTCTGCAGGCAGGTGAGCAGGCGCGGCTGCAGCGCAGCACGGTAGTTGCGCAGTGCCACCGCTTCGCTCGGTTGGACCACGACCGACGACCTGATGTGCTCGAAGCCCTCGGCATCCTGGAAGGCCGCGGAGTGGATTCTCGCGACCTCGAGGCCAGGCGCGGTTTCCCCGACGCATTGGGCGAAAGCCCCTTCATGTGGTCCGGGCTTGGTCGGACCTTCTGGCTGCGTGACACGCAGATCAGGAAGATCGACGGGTTGAAGGTTGACCGCGTGGGCATATGCGACCGCCTGCGCCACTGTGGTGGACGGCGTGTTCGTAGCGCTCGAGCCGTTGGTGCCGTCCCCGCTCGGCTGGACATGTGTCGGCCCGGCGGGGGCGCTCGCGGCGCTCGATGGCCGGTTGGAAGGCTGGCGCACGGTGACGGTCGCCGTGCCCGCTGCACCGCCGCAGCCGCTGATCGCGAAGATCGCGGCGCCGGCCGCGAGCAACGCGCTGGCCGACGACGGCAACTTGGGGCCCATGGCGGAGGAATCGGCAGGTCGGAGCGGATACCTGAGACTCGGACCCGAAGGTCAGACGAGTTCGCGCGAACATGCTCCCCAGCGAGGGCAGTGAGAGCCTTGCGTCAACCGAGTCCGACTGCCCGCGCTGCCATCACTGCATGGTTTGCGCACAGACAAGTTTCGCCCACTTTTCTTGTCGGCAATCAAACCACGATGGCCCGTCGGTGTTGAGCTGCGTCGCTGGTAGTCAGAGTTCGCGGGGCCTTATGGCTATGCCGAGTCGGGCGACTCCCCTCAACAGACGCTCGTCCACGCTCACGAGCTGACAATCGAGTATTTGCGCGAGTGCGACGTACTGAGCGTCGTATGTCTTCGCCCAGCCCAACTCGTCAGCGACGCGCCAGGCGGACTCGATCAGGCCCGCCGGTCTGCCGATCTTCACCGGCGCTTTGAGCAGACGTCCGAGCATGGTCTTCGCCCGAGGCTTGGTGATCTCTTTTCGCCACGACATCTCGTGCAGCACCGAACTCGCCTCGATGAGCATCAGCTGAGGCGCAACCAGCTGATGCCCACAAAGGCTTGCGGAGCCCACCGGGGTATGGCACGCAGCGACAGCCACCGAAGCATCGACTACGTGCATGGCCCGTCAATGGCCGCTACGCGAGCGATGCAGCGCGGCAACCCAATTGGGCGCGGGCGATCCGTCGTCGCCGACCTTCCACTCCTCCGGCAACTCGGCCATCGGGTACAGCTCGTCCTCGATCGTCCGCAGATCCCCGGCCTCGATCGTGTGGCGCCTGCCGACGCGACGCGCTGGCAGGCGCCCTGAACGGATCCAGCGGCGGATCGTCTCGGGGTTCCTGCCAACCCGATCGGCGGCCTCAGCTACGGTCAGCATGTAGACGATGGTACGCCCAGCTTCGGACCCCGCGCCTCGCGTAGAGGGGCAACAGCGGAGTGCGTGGTCAGACTGCCCCTAGGGCCGGCGCCGCCATCGGCGCGTGGTTGCGCACAGACAAGTTTCGCCCACTGAACTGTTGTGTGCGCAAACCGTGGGTGTGGCGACGCGGTTGGTGGGCAGGATTTCGGCGCGGCTGTTGACGCGCAGGTCGGCGACGAGGATGCGTAGCGGCGCCTTGGCTTGGGCGGTGTCGCCCGTGGCGACGATGCGGCCGGGTTCGTCGGCGACCGCTTCAAGGGTGGCCGTATCCGGCGTTGTGGACGTGTCTGCGGCGAGTTCGTGTGCGAGTGCTTGGTCTTGGGCTTGGGGGGCATCTAGGCGCGCATCCAGGCGGACAGGCGTTGCTTGAAGCGGGAGGGGTCCAGGGCGCTGTTCTCGAAGGCGTCTTGGTAGCTCCGCCGCGAGTGCGCCGGGACGTTGCTCCTGGCCTCGATCCAGTCGGGGAGAGCCGAGTCGATCTAACCAGCGAGGGTGAGAAGCGCCAGAATCCGAAGCTCAGCTCGCTGATCGTCTGCCCGTCGCTTGCACGCTTGCCCTTCTGCCTCACGCGGTCACGGGCGCCTGCGATGTCCAGGCGCGCTCTACTACTCAGCCCCCCCGCGGGATCATCCAGCCAGGACCCCTGACTGGTCACCGGTGGCCGCTCTCCATACTACTGATATCCGACCACATCGGAGTAGGATAGCCGACCAATCCGGAATATATATCCGACCAAATTGGATCGGCATCCCACGCAGACCCGGAACAGCTATGTGCTGCTCGCATTCCGGCTCACTTTGTGGAGCGCGCCTCGGCACCGCTCCAAGCCGACGCCGGGGCTGAGGAAGCGTCTGAGCGCGCGCCGCGATGCGGGGAGAGGATGGCCAGCGTCGAACTCGAGTGCGGAGATCTCGCGGGTCATCGCGGCGAGCAGTTGTGCTGTGGCTTTTGTGTCGCTCCAGCCCATGGCCTTGAGGTCCGGGACGCTTGCCTCGGCGAGGCGTTCGCGTCTGGCTGAGATTGAGTCTTTGCCGGTGGGGTCTGAGCGGGTCTCCAGCGAGAGTGCCTTGACGCCTCTGTTCTCGAGGGAGACGTCGAGGTATGCCTCGAGAGCGCGGAAGAGGCGTTCAGCACCGGGGGGCAGCCCGGTGCTGGCCTGCTCGGCGGAGGCCTGGACGCGTTCGTGGAAGCGTGCGTGCATCGCGTCGACGAAGGACGCGCGGTCCTTGAAGTGCACGTAGAAGGTGCCCTTTGCCACGCCGGCCCGGGCGACGACCATGTTGACGCTCACACCGGCGAGTCCGTGCTCCTCAGCGAGGGCTGCGCCCGCGTCCAGCAGCGACGCACGGGTCTGTGGCGCCCCTGAGGTTAGAGCCGCTTCTGTCATCGGCGGTGAGTGTATGTCCAAGGCGTCACTCAAGAGTTATGACCGACCGGTCAGTCGCGTGATAGGCTGGGCCCTATGCCCACCATCTCCACCTCTCTCGGCCAGGTTGCCTACGACTCAAGAGGAGACGGCGACCCAGTCGTGTTCCTTGCGAGCGGCGGGCATGATTCCCACGATTTCGACGGACTTCGCGATCTGCTCCCAGACCGGTTCCGCAGCATCGCCATTGATTGGCCTGGGCACGGCGAGTCGCCGGGCTGGCCGGAGTCTCCCGGCGAGGTGGAGCTCACCCGGATGGTGGCGGAGGTTCTCGATGCCCTGTGCCCCGGCGGCGCGGTGCTGGTCGGCAACTCGATCGGCGGCAACGTCTCAGCCCGGCTGGCGATCACCCGGCCCAATCTCGTCAAGGGACTGATGATCATCGACAGCTCGGGGTTCGAGCGGCCTCTTCAGCTCGCCGGGCGGCTGTTCTGCTCGTTGATGAGCCGTCCCACTTTCCTACGCGGGATCTACCCCATGTTCTCGTTGGCCTATATGCGCGCGAGGACCGATGCCGATCATCGCGCCCGCGCGTCCGCGATCGCCCTGACCCGAAGGCCAGTCGGCGCTCAGGCGTTGAGCGCGATGTGGCATAGCTTCACGCTGCCGTCACACGACCTCCGCGCCCAGGCAGGGCAGATCACCGCGCCCACAGTTCTCGTCTGGGGACGCCACGACCCGATCGTGGCCCCCAAGTGCGGAGAAGCGGCTCACAAGCTGATCGCCGGCTCAAGGCTCGTCCTCGTCGACAGCGGCCACGCTCCGCAGACCACCGACCCGGCCGCTGTCGCGGCAGAGCTCGTCCCACTCGCAGACTCCGCATTCGAGCTCGCACGCTCGAATGACGACACCGAGCCTGCCTCTCCCCTCGGAAGGGACGGCCGGTAATGAGGGCCGCGGTGATCGACCGCACCATCCAGACTCGATAATGAGCGCTACGCAGTGACCGGCTGGGGCGTCGGCCGGCGCTTTCCCTGAATCGCCACCGACGCTCGAGAACAGGACCTATGCTGTGGCATCGTCGAGGCGGTCCGTGGGGCGGCGTTGTCGACGGCCTGGTGGCCCGCGCTGTCAGTGATGCTCGACGCCAGCGACGCGCCCGGCGAGACGGTCCCGTGCCTGCTGCCAGATCAATGTGGGGTCCAGGCGCTCCGCGCTCCACTTGCTGGTGATGAGGTGGCCCGCCGGCCGGAAGTCGCGCATCACGCGGAGGTGCTCTGGTGCCCGCACGAAGAGCTCTAGGTCCTCCGGCGATCGCCAGATCGACACTGAGATCTGGCGGCGCCCGTCGGGTGTGCTCGCGAACCATAGCCCGAGTGCGCCCTCGGTATGCGGCCAGCCTCGTCGAAAGCGCATTCCCTCCCGGGCGACTCGCGGGACGTCGCGGTAGCGATGGATGAGGTAGTCGTTCATGCTGACATGTACCGGGCCGGCTGGGGGCTGTGTGGCGCCAGCCTTCCAGAGCTTTATGAGCGGCTTGGTCACTTGCTGTGCGGATCCGGGCTGTGGGTGAACTCGCGGATCGCATCGACGAGATCGATCGACGCGGCCGTCGAGCGATCGGCGTTCTGTCGCTGGCGAACTGCGTCTGGGTAGGGCACGGCGGCTCCTCGAGTCCGATGTGGGCGTATCTTAGACTATACATCCGTATCGTCGGGAGCGCCTACGGACCTAGTCCCTCGCCTTTCGCCCTCGCGTTGACAAGCGGCCACTGGGCGCCGGCTTCGTTAGCGCTAGCCGGTACAGGTCGGTCGTCGCCGTGTTCCAACGCTGGAGCTGCTCGGTGGCGAAGAAGGGCTGCGGCAACTGTCGGCTGATGGCAGGCTCGAACAGCACACACGCGAGGTTGAATACAAGTACATGGATCGCGGCCCACTCGCGGTCCACGTCGACGCGCAGCCTGCCCGCCTCAGCGAGCGGCTGGAGCCACTTCTGCTGCGCGAACTCCAGCAAGGTCTGGAATATCTCGGTGGCGTCGGGGTCGCCTTCGCTGAGCGCCCGCGCCAGATAGCGCAGCCCGAGCTCGTTGTCCCCCACCCACGCGGTCACGGTGTCGCCCATCGCCGTCCAGGCCTCCGGAGTGTCCTCGGAGACGAGGTTCGCGAAAGTCTCCTCGGCGACGCCGATCACGTACTCGTTTACCGCGGCGCGAAGCCCAGCCTTCGTGCCGAAGTGATGCTGCACCAGGCCAGGCGAGACACCCGCCGCGGAAGCGACATCGCGGATAGACGTCGCCGCGATGCCCTTAGCGGCAAATCCCCGCAGCGCAGCGTTCCGGATCCGAGCCTGAGCGCTTAGATCCAATTCACGCACAGGCATCTCGGCATAAGAGGAATCCACGATGTATGGCTGAGAATACAGACGTATGGCGACCACGACGTACGCCGGAACGGACGACCCTCTCGAGGCTGATGGGATGCGGCCCCAGACAGCGCGTGAGCTCCAGCCCCTCCACGGGACCACGGGAGCCTGATCCAGATCGCACGGAAGAACTAGAACTAGCCCACGATCAGCGGCCCGTCACCATCGAAGGGTCCCGTCGCACCCGCGTGGCCCGCGACCCGGATGCCGCGTATACGAGGTTCCACAGCCGTCGCAGGCCTGACCACATCTGCGGTCCGCAGCGCACGTGTCGGTGCAGCGCGCCTTTAAAACGCGGTGCGCTCGCGGCACGGGTCCTCAGTCTGAATGCTAGGCGATCCTCGCGAGCGCCGGGTTGGCGACAGGGCGGTCCGGCGGCACGCACGCCATTCCCTCGCTGAACCCGGCGGAGCCGATCCCGAAGGCGGCGTTGAAGCGGTCGAGGTTGACTAGCGTCAGCAGTGCGGTGATCTCGACGAGCTGCTCGTCGCTGAAGTGCTCCTTCATACGGGCGAACAGCTCGTCGGTGACGTCAACCGGCGTGCGCATCACGGCGACGCCGTAGTCGAGCGCCAGCTTCTCGCGTTCGCTGAACAGCTCGCTCTGGCGGTAGCGCGGCAAGGCCAGCAGCTCCTCGTCGGAGAGGCCGGAGTTGCGGCAGATCTGCGAGCCGAGGTCGACGCAGAACTCGCATCCGATCATCTGCGCGCCCTTCAGCTCGACCAGGTTCTTCAGCCGCTCATCCACGGATTTCCCCTTGCGCACCGCCTGGTTGAACTTGCCCATTCCCATCATCATCTTCGGCTGATAGGCCCAGATCTCCATCGGCTCCATCCCGCTCCCGGTTTGCGGTGCACGGCCGGCCAGCTTCTTCATCATTCTCGGTCCGAGCCTGTAGACGAGCCGGACCATGGGGCCGGCCTTGCGCTTCGGTACTCCCTGTACGCGTGCCATCGGGCACCTCCTGTCACATAGGTTGGGGTTCGCGGGTCTATCGACTATGACCCGCGAGACCGGGAGGGTGTGACAGCGATGAACGAACTAGAGCTCGCAGAAAGCTTTGACCGTCAGCGGCCCCAGCTGCGCGGCGTCGCCTACCGCATCCTCGGCTCGGTCAGCGAGGCCGACGACGCCGTGCAGGAGGCGTGGCTCCGGCTCGCGCGTACCAACGCCGAGGGGATCGACAGCCTCGAGCGGTGGCTGAACACGGTCATCGCCAGGATCTGCCTGAACGTGCTTCGTTCCCGCCGCAGCCGCGGCGAGCAGCCGCTCGACAGCTGGCGGCCGGAGCCGATCATCGACGACCCGGCGACCGGGACCGATCCTGAGCACGAGGTGTTGCTGGCCGAGTCGGTCGGGATCGCACTGCAGGTCGTTCTGGACACCCTTAACCCGGCGGAGCGGCTTGCGTTTGTGCTGCACGACATGTTCGCGGTGCCGTTCGATGAGATCGCCGCGCTGCTCGACCGCTCACCGCTGGCGACCCGCCAGCTCGCCAGCCGCGCCCGCCGCCGCGTCCGGGAGGCGGCGCCGGCACCGGACCCGGACCTGACCCGCCAGCAGGCCGTCGTCGATGCCTACTTCGCCGCCGCCCGGGACGGCGACCTGGAGGCACTGGCAGCGGTGCTCGACCCCGACGTGGTGCTGCGCGCCCACCGCCGCGACGGCGACCCGATAGAGCTGCACGGCGCCACGCGAGTGGCCGCCGGCGCGATGAGCGCGCGGCGTTTCGCACCTTACGTCCGCCCAGCGCTCATCAACGGCGCCGCCGGCGTGGTCGCGTTCGACGGCGAGCGGCCATTCGCCGTACTCGCCTTTACAGTCATCGGCGAGCGCGCAGTAGCTATCGACGTATTCAACGATCCCGAGCTCGTCACCAAGCTCGACATACACGGAATCACTGCGTGAGCGGCACCTCACAGCACCACAGGAACCAACACGACGCTGCCCGATCGCGGGCGCCCGCGATATCCAGACGCGCGCGGCTGCTCAACCCCTGCGCGGGATCGTCCAGTCACGAGCCCGGCCGTTCGAGCCGGCGATGGCGCGCGGCGAGCCGCTGATCGAGCACGTTTCGCAGAGCCACCTCCAGGTGGCCGATCGGCTCCCAGAAAGCGGCGGCGATCGCCGAGTTCCAGTGGTACATCTCAACCGTCGCAGCGAAATCGCCGCCGCAGTGGTCGATATACGTGCTCAGCGCTCAGCGTTGAAAAGGCGCTCAAGATCCTGCGGCGGGAGTTGCGGGTCGGAGGTAGGCATCGCAGATCGTCCGCGCTAGCATAAGACGCGAGGACCCCGGAACGGTCCCTGTGCAGTCCCCCTCGGGGGACAGGCCAAACCGCCGGGGTTTGGCCGCTGACCGACGCAGCGCAGGCGTGCTTCGGGACGAGCGAGTGGCCGGCTGACCGGCCTATCCCGCAAGCCAGCATCGAGTTCGAGGTGGCCGATGCCAACGCCGTGACCGCGGCGGGGGAGGAGCTCAGAGCGGCCGGCTACGAGTTGCTGCACCCCGCGCGCGAGGAGCCGTGGGGCCAGACGGTCACACGGACGCTCTCGCCCGAGGGACTCATCGTCGGGATCTCCTACGCGCCCTGGCTGCACGAATGAGCCGTCCTCGCTCTCCGCATGCGGGCCGCTAGGACGGCTGCTCAGCAACCTCGCCCGCGGTTATTCGCCGCTATTCGCGCTGTCAAGCGGCATCCGCCCGCCGGGGAGCCGCGCGCAGTGGTCCGCATTGTGTCGGGTTGGCTCCACTTCCAGAGCGTGTGCAAACGCGTGATTTTCAGTGAGGCGGAGCTGGTCCTGTCGCCGCCGACTCGAACGTGTACTCAAGTTTTGCTCAAGTGGCCCAGCGGATCGCCCATCGCGTCGTGCTCCTCACCGGCTCGACTCAGAGCGAGTAGCCCCACTGGCGCGAGTGTCTGGTCCATCTCAATGATCGGCAGTCGGCGAGGATCGCGTCGCCGACCCCGGCGTGCGTCGTTGGGCTGTCACCGGCTGTTGTACTCGTCGCGTCTGCGCAGCCAGACCTGGAACGCGTCGCCCTCGTCGCGGCCGTTCGGCGCACGGTCGAGGATCGCGTAGTAGCTCATCAGGAACTCGACCCCGCGAGCCCCGCTTGAATAGGTGTGGTAGACGACGCCGTCGTCGAGGGCGAACGCGCTGAAGCCGGGGCTCTCGGTCAGATAGCCGAACACGTCGGTGCCGGTTTCGCGCGCGTTGTGCTCGACGATCGGCGGCAGCGACGCGAGGATCGGCGCAATCGCCTCGCGCGCCTGCTCTGCGCTGCTGGAGAACCCGAGGTCGAGGTTGAACTCGCTGTTGGCCGAGGAGGCCCACGGCAGACTCCAGCCCATGCGCCGCTTGTAGCTCTGCAGCCGCTCGAGCGGCGCCTGCGAGACGAACACGAGTGTCACGTCGCGCGCGTTCAGATGCGCGATGACCCCGTCGACGGCGTCCGCGATCGAGGAGTTCGTCGGGCAGCCGTTCTCATAGCTCGGGCCGAACATGAAGTGGTAGACGAGCAGCTGACTGCGCCCGTCGAACAGCTCCGCCAGCGTGCGCGGGCCCTCCTCGGTCTCGAGCCGGTACTCCTTCTCGAAGCGAACCCACGGCAGCTCGCGCCGGCGCCGTGCGAGCTCATCGCCCAGCCGCGTGTGCTCCTTCTCTCGCGCCAGTAGCTCCGCGCTCGCGGCGAGCCACTCCTGACGCGTTCCTGTTGTGTGCGCGATCATCGCTTCTCTCCTATCTCGTCGTTTGCGAGCAGCCTGCCGTGGCTCACGCCACCGATCTCAGGCGGCAGACCGGTGGCGTGAGCCCTTTCTCATGCCGCGACGGGCTCCGCCGCCAGCAGCGCCGCGTTCTGGCGCTCGAACGCCTTCGCGAAGCCATTGCGCCAGGCGCCGGCCATCGACGCCGACATGGGGTCGGGGAAGATCTCCTCCTCCCCGTTCTCCACGCCGTCGAAGATAGCGGCGGCGACGGACCGCGGAGGGCTCTTCGGGATCTCAAGGAAGCGCACCATGTCGGTGTCAACAGGGCCGGGCATGACCGCGTGCACGCTCACGCCCCGTCCCGCCAGGAGCGCGCGCAGCGACTGCGTCAGCGAGAACTCGGCCGCCTTCGAGGCCGAGTAGGCCGGAAGCACGGGCACCGCGGCGAACGCCCCCAGCGACACGACGTTGACGAGCGCGCCGCGAGCCTCGCTGAGCAGCGGCACGAATGCGTTGGTTACGCCATATGTGCCGTACAGGTTTACGGCGAGGTGGGCTTCGAACGCGGCACGGTCGCTGAGATCATCGGGCAGCGAGATGCCGGCGTTGTTGATGAGGACGTCCAGCGACTGCACCTGCTCGACCGCCGCCCGGATCTGCTCAGGATCGGTCACGTCCAGCATCACGGGCGTGACGCGCCGGTCGGCGTGCACGATCGGCTGGCGCGTCCCCGCATACACCCGGCTTGCGCCCCGCTCCAACGCCTCCTCGACCAGCGCCCCGCCGATGCCGCGGTTGGCCCCGGTCACCAGGATTGTCTTCTCAGCGATTGTCATGTGGTGCTCCTTAGAGCTCGTGTGTTCGACGATCTGGATCGCCCTTTCGAGAACAGAGATACGAGCGGACACGCGAATCCATCGCTGCGCACGAAAAAGTTGGCGTCCGCGTTGCCGATGCGCTAGCGGTGAGCGATGGATTTCGCCGCCCACTCGTATCTCAATGGGAAACGCTCCAACCGGAGACACAAGTAAGGAGAACGGAGATGGGAACGATCGTCATCAGTGAGAACGTCTCGCTCGACGGAGTGGTCCAAGACCCGACCGGTCAGGAGGGCTCCCGGCACGGCGGCTGGTTCGACGAGTTCGGCGGCAACGACCTCGAAGCGTGGGGAAAGGTCGCGTTCCAGGAGGCGCTGCGTGCCGAGGCCCTGCTGTTCGGTCGGCGCAGCTATGAGTATTTCGCCGCACGCTGGCCATCCCGTCCTGGCGAGTGGGCGGACAGGTTGAGAGACCTGCCCAAGTACGTCGTGTCCTCGACCCCTCTCACAGGTCCAGACTGGAAGAACTCGACGGTCATCAGTGGCGATGTGGTTAGCGAGATCTCCAAGCTGAAGCAGCAGCTGGACGGGGAGATCGTCGTCTACGCGAGCCGTCAGCTCGTGCGCACGCTGATCAACCACGATCTGGTCGACGAGCTGCGGCTGACGGTCTTCCCGGTGGTGCTCGGAGGCGGCGATCGCCTCTTCGACGAGATCAGCGAGAAGACGCCCTTGCGGCTCCTCGACGCGGGCACCATCGGCGAGGACCTCGCGTTCGTCAACTATGAGGTCGTCCGCCGATGAGTAAATATGGCCCGTGCTTGACGGCCCACCGTGGTCGGATGAAAATGGTTGTTCCATCCTCATCGCCGCCTGGCACATGCTCACCGAAGACATCCCCTACCACGACCTCGGCGAGGAGTACTTCATCCGCCGCCAAACCGAGCACACCGAACGCTACCGCCGCCGGCTCATCACCCAACTCGAACGGCTCGGCCACAACATCACCCTCGAACCCCAACCCCAACCCGCATGACGGATTTTCAACCCAGCGACACACGCGATAAGCGAGCAGGCGAGCTCGTGCATCTCGAGCTGCACACTCACGACCTATCGGGCGCGAGCACGTTCTATCGCGAGCTGCTCGGTTGGCGGACAGAGCGACTGCACGGTCGGTCGGGCACCTATCACGCGCTGGCCCTTGGCGGCGCACTCGATGGCGGGATCGTCGAGTGCGGTGCGCGGCGGCCGATCTGGCTTCCGTATGTGGAGGTGCCAGAGATCGAGGCGATGACCGAGCGCGGGCGGGCGCTTGGAGCAGCGGTGCTGCTCGCGCCCCGCGAGGGACCGGCGGGATGGCGCAGCGTGCTGGCCAGCAGCGACGGCGGCGAGATCGCGCTCTGGCAGCCGAAGGGTACCCTCGTACGAGGGACAGGATGACCGACTCCCAGCTCATCGAGGCAGCTATCGGACGGGATCACGCAGCGTTCGCCGAGCTGGCGGGGCCGCACCGGCGGGCGCTGCACGCGCACTGCTACCGGATGCTCGGCTCCCTGCAGGACGCCGAGGACGCGGTGCAGGAGACGCTGCTGCGCGCCTGGCGGAGCCTGTCGTCGTTTCAGGGGCGAAGCTCGCTGCGAAGCTGGCTGTATTCGATCGCCACGAACGTTTGCCTGCGCGCGATCGAGCGCAGGCCTGCGCGTGTGCTGCCGCTCGACTATGGCCCACCCTCCGATCCACACGCCCCGATCCGAGCGCCGCTGCTGGAGTCCGTGTGGATGGACCCGTATCCCGACGAGCAACTCGGCCTCGACGACGGCCTCGCCGGCCCGGAAGCCCGCTACGAGCAGCGAGAGAGCATCGAGCTCGCGTTCATCGCCGCGCTCCAGCTGCTGCCGCCTCGGCAGCGGGCGGTGCTCATCCTCCGCGACGTTCTCGGCTTCTCCGGTGCGGAGGTCGCCGAGGCGCTCGAGACGACGCCGGCCTCGGTCTACAGCGCCCTGCAGCGCGCGCACGCGACCCTGGACGAGCGACGGCCGGACCGCAGCCAGCAGGCGACGCTCCACTCACTTGGCGACGAGCAGCTGAAAGCGATCGTCGCACGCTATGTCGAAGCCTGGGCACGCAACGACGTCGACACGATCGTCGGCATGCTCACCGACACCGCGACGCTCGCGATGCCCCCGATCCCGAGCTGGTATCACGGGCGCGAAGCGATCGAGATGGTGCTGCGCAGCGCGGTGTTCGACGGCGCGCGCAGTTGGCGGATGCTGCCCGTCGCAGCCAACGGTCAGCTGGCAGTCGGCGCATACGAGCTCGACAGCTCCGGCGTCTACGCCCCACACGGCGTAACCGTCCTCACCCTCGAGGCGCAGCGAATCGAGGAGATCATCCACTTCCGCACGCCGTCGCTGGTCGAGTCGTTCGGGCTGCCTCGCCAGGCATAATCTCGCGATGGCTTCGATTCGCAAGGAGATCGCGATCGACGCGAGTGCGGAGCGAGTCTGGGACGCGCTGCGCGACTGGGGAGGGTTGCATGTGCGGCTCGTGCCCGGTTTCGCGACCGATGCCCGACTGGACGGTGAGGACCGGATCGTCACGTTCTTCAACGGCAACGTGCTGCGCGAGCGATTGGTCGACCTCGACGATGACGCGCGCCGGCTCGTGTGGTCGGTCGTCGAGGAGCCTTACACCCATCACAACGCATCGGCTCAGGTGCTCGCGGACGGAGCAGACCGCAGCCGGTTCGTGTGGATCGCCGATTTTCTCCCGAGCGAGCTCGTCGGTCGCGCGGCGCCTCTGATGGAGCACGCGTTGGGCGTCATCAAGCGCACGCTCGAGCCCGAACGACCGGGCCGTTAATCGAACATCGGAGCTTGCTCGGGCCGTTGAAGCCCGGAGCCGCTCACGGGCAGGGCGGCGACGCGCGAGCGGTTCGGGCTTCCCGCGCGCGCGTAGCGCGCGGACGGGCTCGCCTCCAAGCGCTCGGCGGCGCGATGCTCGGGCGAGCGATGGATTTCGGCTCCTCCTCGTATCTCCATTGACGACGAGGAAGTAACGGCAACCCACCGACTAAGGAGCTCGCGGATGACTCCCGCCGCACCACCCATCAACCGCTGGCGCGCGTTCGCGCTGCTGGCCGTCGCGTACTTCATGACGATCATCGACCTGACGATCGTCAACGTCTCGCTGCCGACGATCGCCCGCGATCTGCATTTCACCCAGACCAACCTGCAGTGGGTCGCGACCGCGTACGCGCTCACGTTCGGTGGCCTGCTGCTGTTGGGTGGCCGCGCCGCCGATCTGCTCGGCCGCCGGCGCGTCCTGATGGTGGGGCTCGGCCTGTTCACGGCCGCGTCGCTGGCCTGCGGGCTCGCGGCCAGCGCGGGCTTGCTGATCGCGACCCGCGCCGTCCAAGGAGTCGGTGCGGCGATCATGCTGCCCGCCGCCCTGTCGATCGTGATGAACATGTTCCGGGAGGGCGCCGAGCGCAACAAGGCACTCGGGATCTGGGGCGGGCTCGCCGCGGCCGGCGCGACCGTCGGGCTGATCGCCGGCGGGCTCCTCACCCGCTACGCCGGCTGGCAGTACATCTTCTACCTGAACGTCCCGATCGGGGCCGCCGCGCTCGCGCTGGTGCCGCGGGTCGTCCCCGAGAGCCGCCTGACCACCGTCCGCCGGCGCTTTGACGCCGCCGGTGCGATCACCGGAACGGGCGGACTGGTGCTGCTCGTCGACGCGATCTCCCAAGCACCCCAGTACGGCTGGGGCGCCACGCGGACGATCGCGGTCCTGGCGGGATCCGTCGGTCTGCTCGTCTCCTTCCTCGCGATCGAGAAAAGTGCCGAGTGGCCGATCCTGCCGCTCTCGATCTTCCGGCTGCGCACGCTCGCCGGCGCGAACACGGCAGCGCTGCTGCTCGTCGGCAGCTTCTACGCGTTCCTATTCGTCGGCACCCTGTACATGCAGCAGGTGCTGCACTTCAGCGCTCTGCAGGCCGGGCTCGCGTGGCTGGCAGCGTCCCTCACGTCGCTCGCGCTCGCCGGCGTCTCCCAGCTGCTCGTTACCCGCATCGGACCCAAGCCGGTAATGGCGGTCGGGATGACCCTGATCGGCGCGGGGGTGCTCTGGGCGACTCGAGTACCCGTCCACGGCCATTTCGTCGGCAACCTGCTCGGGCCGTTCATCGTCGCCGGCGCAGGGACCGCGTTCGCGTTCATCCCGGTCTCGATCGCCGCGCTCGCCGGCATCGAGGAACACCGGGCCGGGCTGGCGTCCGGGCTCCTGAGCACGAGCCAGCAGGTCGGAGGCGCTCTCGGCATCGCGATCGCCTCGAGCGTCGCGGCGAGCCACACCGACGTACTGCTGCACGCCGGCGACAAGCTGCCCGTGGCGCTCACAGGTGGCTTCCAGCACGCATTCTGGGTGCTCGGCGCGATCGCGCTGGTCGCCCTCCCGGTGATCTTCGCGCTCGTCGGCGCAGACGAGCACAACACCGACCCGGTGACCAGAACCGTTCCCGAGCCGCAGCCCGTCCTAGTCGCAGCGGACTAATCCATATCGACGTGGGTGTCGCGCAAAGCGGTTTGCGCGGAGCGGCGCGTCGCACGGCAGCCTGAAAGCCGTCACACTGTGTGCAGCACAGCGAACGACTCCAGGAGAGGACCAAATGGCGACCGCGACCGAGCAAGCAGTTCATGTCTGGGAGAAGATCTATATCGGCGGCGAGTGGGTGAAGGCCGGTGGCGACGGCATGATCGAGGTGATCAACTCCACCACTGAGCAGGTCATCGGCTCGGTCGCCGACGCGACCACGCAGGACGTCGACGCCGCCGTCGCGGCAGCGCGCTCGGCCTTCGAGAGCTGGTCGGCGACGCCGCTTTCCGAGCGCGCCGACTGGATGGCCAAGATCGGCCAGGCGCTCGGCGCGCGAGCGGAGGAGATCGCCGCGCTGATCGCCCAGGAGGTGGGGATGCCGCTGAAGCTCTCCGCGATGATCCAGGCGGGGCTGCCGACGACCACCTTTAACTCGATGCCCAAGCTGCTCGAGGAGTTCGCCTGGGAGGAGCAGATCGGCAGCTCGCTGATCGTGCGCGAGCCGATCGGCGTGGTCGCCGCGATCACCCCGTGGAACTACCCGCTCCACCAGATCGCCGCGAAGGTCGCGCCGGCGCTCGCCGCCGGCTGCACGGTCGTGCTCAAGCCCTCGCAGGTGGCGCCGCTGAACGCTGCGCTGCTCGCCGAGGTGATCGACGCGGTCGGGCTCCCCGCCGGCGTCTTCAACCTCGTCACCGGCCGCGGCTCGGTGGTGGGCGAGGCGCTCGCGCTGCACCCCGGCGTCGACATGGTCTCGTTCACCGGCTCCACCGTTGCCGGCAGGCGCGTCGCCGAAGCGGCTGCCGGCACGATCAAGAAGGTCGCGCTCGAGCTCGGCGGCAAGTCCGCGAACGTGCTCCTCGACGACGCCGACCTCCAGCAGGCGATCAAGGACGGCGTCGCCAAGTGCTTCCTGAACTCCGGGCAGACGTGCAGCGCGCTCACGCGCATGCTCGTGCCGCGCGCGCGCCTGGCCGAGGCCGAGCAGATCGCGACCGCGGTCGCCGGCTACTTCAAGCCCGGCGACCCGTTCGAGCCCTCCACGACGCTCGGGCCGCTCGTCTCCGAGAGCCAGCGCAAGATCGTTCGCGACTACATCGCCAAGGGCCTCGACGAGGGCGCCAAGCTGCTCACCGGCAGCGCCGAGGCGCCCGCCGGCCTCGAGCGCGGCTACTTCGTCGCTCCCACCGTGTTCTCCGAGGTCACCCCCGAGATGACGATCGCCAGGGAGGAGATCTTCGGCCCCGTGCTCGTGCTGATGCCCTACGAGGACGAAGAGGACGCGGTGCGGATCGCCAACGACTCGCTCTACGGCCTCGCCGGCGGCGTGTGGTCGGCGGACGCCGAGCGCGCAAAGCGCGTCGCCAGGCGCATCCGCACGGGCCAGGTCGAGATCAACGGCGGAGCGTTCAACCCGCTGGCGCCATTCGGCGGCTACAAGCAGTCCGGTTACGGGCGTGAGCTCGGCCGCTATGGCCTAGAGGAGTTCCTGCAGGTCAAGGCGCTGCTGCTCTAGTCGCGCTGGGGCAGGGGTTGCCCCTGTTCAAGGCTCTCACCGCACCGCTGCGGCTCGAGCTCGTAGACGCGCAGACATACCCCATCGGCGCGGCGCTACACGTCTACCGTGTCCCTCCTGTCAGCGCTTTTCGAGACTCGAGCCGGAGAGCGCTCGAGGTGCTCGTCGCGTCAACAGAGCAGGTCGCGTTTCAGTCAGTCCTCGTCGTGCAGCACCGGCGCGTGCGAGATCCCGACCGGGCGCTAGTCAGCCCACCAGTCGCGCTGACCTTCCACGTCCTCGCGCTGCTTCTCGCCGAGGCTGGGCGCACCGAAGACGAGGATCTCGACGCCCTCCGGCCCGCCCTCGTAGCCCCGCCACGTGCCGGGCGGGACGCGAACCACGTCCCACTCTTTGACCTCGACGAGCTCGTCGTCGAGCTTCATCCGCCCGCTCCCGCGCACGACCACGTAGATCTCCTCCTGTTCCTTATGCGTGTGGCCGTATGGAAAGCGATAGCCGGGCGGGATGCGCTGGTAGCAAAGCCCGCACCGCTCGAGCTCGAGCGCCGTGCTTGCGTGGCGAAACTCCAGGTCCGGCGCGCCGTCGAAGTTGGACCCGAGATCCTCCAGATCCTCCTTGAGGTTCCTGAGCGTGAACGGCACGTCCGCGATCCTACTATTCGTCTCCGCTGCGCCAGATCCGTGACCGCGTGTCGATCGCGAGGGCTCTCGATGGCTGCTCGTCCCGCCCGAGCCGATCTGCTCCGACACGCGCGTCCCGTGCGAGCGCGCTAGATACTCGCCCCGAAGTTTTCGCACGTCGCGTGAAACCCGGCGACCGGGCTGTGGCTGAGCTGGTTCAGCACGTTCTGGAGCGCGGGCGAGTCCCAATCCATGCCGATGTGCCCGGTCGGGTCTTCGGGGCACTGTTCCTGGATCGTGATGTTCGTGACGTTCGCGCCGTGCAGGAACGCATTCGTGTACGGCGTGACGACCTCGTCGTGTGTCGTCTCGATCACGACGTATCGAACTTGCGGCGAGAGCGGTTCGCCCGATCCGAAGAGCTTCGCCATGAACGCCGAGCCGATCAGCTGTTCGGACAGCGAAGGGGCGCCGAGCAGTTCGAGCAGCGTGAGCGTAGTCGCCGGTACGCCCGGTACCGCGCGCAGCAGTGCGGCGATCCCCTCGACCGTCGTGCCGTGGTTGCTCGGCGCGAGCCCGACGAGCTCGTGCACCTTCGGGGCGCCGCCGAGGAAGTGGATGTAGTAGTTGGGCATCATGCCGCCCTGCGAGTGCCCGACGATGTCGACCTTCGACGCGCCGGTCTGCGCGAGTACCTTGGTCACGAAAGCGCCGAGTTCTTCCGCCGAGTGTGGGATTTCGCCCAGACCGTCGAGGCGGCCCGCAGAGAGCGGCGTTTCGCCGTAGTTCAACGCGTAAACGCAGTAGCCGTCGTTCGCAAGCAGCGGCGCGAGCGTGATCCAGTTCGAGCCCTCGTTCTCGATCGTGCCGTGCACGAGCACGACCGGGTAGGGGTGTTCGGCGCTCGGCTTGCAGCCGTCGTTCGCGCCCACGACGGTCGTGGGCGTGAGCGTCTCGCCAGCGGTGAACGCCGCGAGCGCTTCGGTGCCGTAGGGCACGTGATACGCGGCGCTCGCGCCCGTCGGCGCCGCGAGGAGCAGAACCGTGACAGCGCTGACGCCAGCGAGAAGCATCTTGACCTTCAGCATCCAGACTCCCTCCATCGACGCCGAAGCGTCTCCCCGTTGCTGCTCACTCCGCGTCCCCTACCCGGTTGGGGGCGCATCAAACACCGGGAGCGCCAGCCGGCCGTGGACCGCGTGAGCTCGGCGCGCTCGCCTTCAAACGGGCCTGCGCCACATGCCTCGACACCCATGAGGATCAAGACCTCGCGCGGCGGCGCGGCCACGCCCGAGAGCTTCGGCGTGCTCGGCATGATCTTCGCCACCGACCAGCCGGTCTTCGGCGCCCTGACGCGCGAACGGTTCGGCTGCGAGCCCACCACCCGAGCCTGCTCGACGACCTCAAGACCGGACCCTATCCCGACTGGCCGCGCCAGCCCACGCCAAACGAGCGTCATGCTCGATCTTTCGTCGCGGAACGGCTCGCTGCCCACTTGTCCATAGTCCGGCCGTTGGCTTTACGAGTGACCCGCTCGCGGTCGATCCTGCGGGCGGGTGCTCCTAGCGTGCGGTTTTAAGCAGCGCTGGCGCGACCGGACTAATGTCAAACCCAACCGTCCAACCCGATCAACACCCAATGCTTGCCAACCAGACCACCCTGCAGGTCGAGCGGGCGGCGGAAGCGTTGCTCCGTGAGCACCCCGACGCGCTTGTTTGCGGACTTTCGAGCAATGGCTTGATCGTCCCAATCCCCGGGGCCGTGGCGCTGTGGGGGCAGGCAGCGATCGAGGGACGGGCGGTGATCGACGGCGTCATCGCTGACGACCGCGCGACGGTCGTCGATCTTTGGCAGCGCGCGAAACACGACGGCGCGGCCAAGGGCGAGGTGCGCATGCTGGACAAGCCGTCTCGCTGGGCGACGCTGCATTTCCTCGATCTCCGTCAGATCCATGGCGTTTTGTTGTGCGTGATCATTCCTACGAACGAGCTCGCAGCTGAGCCGTGCGACGACGACCAGGAGCTGCCGCCCGCTGCGCCGCGGTTCTCGACGCTCATGGAGGATGAGGGTGGCATCGTTCTCGAATGTGACGACGCGTTCACGCAGATGTTCGGATATACGCGCGAGGAGCTCATCGGCCAGTCGATCCTCGAACAGATCCACCCGGAAGACCAGGGGCGCGTGATCGAGGGCTGGCTTACGATGCTGTCCACTCGACGTGATCAGCACACGCGTCGGCGCCACAAGCGCAAGGACGGGAGTTGGATGTGGGTGGACAGCACGCTGCACAACTACCTGAACCAAGCGGACTCCAACCACGTGCTTGTCGAGATAATCGACGTATCGGCCGAGATGGCGGCCCAGGAGGCGCTCGCGGAGCGAGAGGAGCTGCTACGCCGCCTCACCGACGGAATGCCGGAGGGGCTTTTCCAACTCGACACCAACCGCAACGTCGTATACCACAATGCCCGTCTGCTGGACATCCTCCGTGGCTCGGGTTACGTGAGCTCGCGCGTCGACGGGCCATCGCCGGCTTCCGACGGTCACAAGCCAAGCGTGGCACCGGAGGTAGCGACCCTGCTTGGGACTCTGACACGAGATGCTATGGCGACGTTCGAGACGGCGCTCGACCGGGTGCTCGATGAGGGCGTCGATCAAGACGTCGAGGTCGATTTCGTGCTGCCGTCTGGAGAGCGGCGATCGGCGCTCATGAGCATCCGCAGGCTGATGCGCCCGAGCGGCGGGGTAAGCGGGGCGATCACATCTGTGCTCGACGTCACAGACAGCGCGCGAGCGCGCCTCGAGCTCGAGAGGCGCGCCACATTTGACGCCCTCACCGGTGTTTACAATCGTGCAGCGACCCTGGCTGCGGTACGACGAGAGCTCGAAGGAGACGGCTCGACGATGACCGCGGTCATCTATATCGACCTCGACGAGTTCAAGCCCGTCAACGACAACCTCGGCCACGCCGCCGGCGATGAGCTGCTGGTGCTTGTGGCCGAGCGTCTGAAGATCGCAAGTCGAGGCGAGGACCACGTCGGGCGCCTCGGTGGCGACGAGTTCCTCGTTCTCTTGCGGGATGTCCCCGGGCCCGAGGTCGCCATCCAGGTCGCACACCGGATATGCGCGTCGCTGAGCACGGCATTCGCGCTCTCCAACGATCCCGTCGAAGTGCGTGCGAGCGTCGGGGTAGCATGCGCACGGGTCGGGGCGATGACGGCCGAGGAGATCGTCAAGCGCGCCGATGGGGCGATGTACAGGTCCAAGAAGCAAGGGCGCGGCCTGCCCGTCCTCGACTCCGAGGCGACCAGCTTCCAGCGTGGCCAGCCGGGGCGCAACCGAGCCGCACGAGCGCCGGGCTTGCGGCGTGAGGGGCTGGCGTCGCCGCTGCGTGTGACGCGAAGCAAAACCCGAAAGACCGCGCCGGGCCCTAGGAAGGCGTAGCGGGCCTCTTGCGCGGCGTGGCCGGCCTAGCCGCGGTATTGGGCCTGGCCGCGGTCTTCCGGGTCCGCGCAAGCCCGTTCCGCGCTGCCAGCGGCGCATGCCCCTGTGCAGCCGGCGAGGGGCCGATCCATTGGGACAGGGCAGCCTGGCTGGTGGTTGGCCTGCCGAGCAAGTATCCCTGCGCCGCATGGAGCCCGAGGCTACGGACGGCGGCAAGGTCGGCTGGGCGCTCGACTCCCTCGGCGACGACGCTGGACCCGAGATCCAAGGCGAGCGACAGGAACGCGCCGACGGCGACGCGCCGGGCGTGATCGTCGGCGATTCCGTCTATTAGCCAGCGATCGACCTTGATGAAGTCCGGTCGCAGCTCCAGCACATGGCGCAGCGACGCGTACCCAGCGCCCGCGTCATCGACCGCGATACGCAATCCCCGCTCGCGCAGCGGCGCGAGCTCGCTGTGGAGAGCGGCGTAGCTCTCGACCACTTGGTGCTCGGTGACCTCCACGACGAGCTGGCTCAGTGGGAGATCCTCGCGGAGGTTCGCGCGACGAGCGAGCTCCACCAACGCTTCCGGGGACACGTTCAGCGCCAAAAACTGCCCCGGGCCGAGCAACGCGATCATCTTCCAGGCCTGAACGATCAGCAGGCGTTCAAGTTCCAGAGCAAGGCCCACCGTCCTCGCGGCGGCGAGCGTGACATCAGGCCCGGCAAATGGCTCCGGAAATCGGGCGAGCGCCTCGATCCCCAGACAGTGCCCGCGAAGCAGATCGATGATCGGCTGGTAGGCGATCTCGATGTTCTGCGTCACCTGGACGCTCTCGTTCTCGATCAACCGCAGGATGTCTTCCCGGATCAGCTCCTCGCTGCGTCTCCCGTCTAGATCGTAGGCAATGAGCTCGCCGAGCATCGACATGAAGCCGACGTCGCGCTCGTCGAGGGTACTGTCCGCCGCGTGGCTGAAGCCGCAGAGAACTCCATATGGCGTCCCGCCTGAAAGTCGCAACGGGACACCGATGACCGAGCCCACGTGCGCTTCGCAAGCACCCGGCAGCCCACCGACGCACTCGGTTGCCGTGTCGCCGATGAAGCTCGGCACCTCGCCTGCCACCAGTCTTCGAGAGAACGCGGCGTCGCAGGCCGGACCATCGACCACGATATTGAACGACGCCACGTCTCCGGCGGCCGCGCGATAGACCTGCCCGGCGCCCGTCAGCTCGGCGACGAAGACGACGTCGAGTCCGAGATGGCGCTGGGCCAGCGCAACGACCCGGTCCAGCCCAACCGGCCCGGGGTCAGCAGGGTCAAACAGACCTTTCATCGCCTGAGATCTCCTCATCGGATTCCGCATTCCCAAACAGGACATAGCTGTATCGGCATCACCGGGATAGCCTGACCCATTGATCATCGGCAGCCCCGCGCCAGGCCTTGAAACGAACACGACGGGCCAGCGGCTCGAGAAGCTCCGGACCGCCCACCGGCTGCGCGGTGGAGACGCCGAGGAGAAGCGGCTCGGTTTTGATCGCCTAGTATTTAATGTGCGCTTCTGCTTCGGTATAGGCCGTGCCCGTTTCGCCGGTGAGCGCCAGCACCGCTTCGCTCGAGCCCGACGTAGGGCTCGTGTATTCGAAGCTCGCCGAGGATTCCGCCGGACCGGACGCGGGGATCGTGAGGCCGCGAGAGTTGGCCAGCGTGCCGCCGCCGCTTGCCTTTTCCACCTTCGCCGTGATCGTCGCGCCCAGGTTGCTGACGATGTTCCCGTAGGCATCGGTAACGCTCACGCGGGCCTTGAACAAGGCGCCGTGGCCAATGCTGGTGGTCGTGCAATCAAACGGAGAGCTCCCTGATTTAAAGCCGCCGCTGGTCACTTCTGGCTGTGACCAAGCGAGGTGTTCGGCAGCGCCCGCATCCACGGTGAAGGAGCCCGAGCTGCCTTCGACCGTGTTCAGCTTGACCTTCAGTTGCGTGTTTTGTGCGTCATAGAGCTTGATCGCCGAGGCCGTGCCCACGCCTTCGCTGAACGTGACAGCAGCCGGGTAGCTTGGCGCCTGCCCGTCGGGGGAGTCGGATGGTTCGCTGAAGGTCAGTTTCTTCGAACCGGCGTAGGTCTTTGCGAGGTTGCCCCATTCGTCGGTTGCCGTGAGCGTCACGCTGAAGGCGACGCCCGCCTGCTGTTCGGCTGGCGTCGGCATGGTGAAGTCGGTGGTCGTGCCCGCCTTGACGGCGAAGGAGCCGGACGTGCCCGAGAGCGAGCCTTCGTTCACTTTGAGCGCCGTGGTCTGAGCGGCATACAGCTTGATCGCGGAGGCGGTGCCCGCGCCTTCGCTGAAGCTCACCGTGGTGGCCGAGGAGGGATATTCGGGTGCCTGACCGCTGGGAGAGCTCGACGGGCCGCTCCACGTGAGCGTCCTTGCGCCGGTATAGGTCTTGGCCGCGTTGTGCCAGGCGTCCAAGGCAGTCACGGTCTCGTTGAAGGCGGCGCCCGCGGTCGGTTCGGACGGGGTCGAGACGCTCAGGCTGGCCGGCGCCGCGGCCTTGACGGTAAAGGAGCCCGAGATCCCTTCGATGCTGCCTTCCTTGGCCTTGAGTGTCGTGCTCTGGGCGTCATACAGCTTGATCGCGGAGGCCGTTGCCGCGCCTTCGCTGAAGCTCACCGTGGTGGCCGAGGCGGGATATTCGGGTGCCTGACCGCTGGGGGAGCTCGACGGGCCGCTCCAGGTGAGCGTCCTTGCCCCCGTGTACGTCTTGGCGGTGTTGCCCCATTCGTCGATCGCCGTGAGCGCGACGTTGAAGGCGGCGCCAGCTTCCTGTTCGCTTGGCGTCGTGACGCTCAATTTCTTGGACGGCCCCGCCTTGACGAGGAACGAGCCCGAGACGCCTTCGATGGCGCCTTCGCTGGCCTCGAGCGTCGTGGTCTGGGCGTCGTACAGCTTGATCGAGGAGGCGGTGCCGACGCCCGCGGTGAACGTGACGCTCGCCGGATAGCTCGGCGCCTTGCCGCTGGGCGAGTCGGCAGGTTCGCTGAATGCGAGCGCCTTTGCGCCCGCGTAGCCGGTTGCGACGTTGCCCCATTCATCGAGTGCGGTGAGCGTCAGGTTGAAGGCGGCGCCCGCTTCGCGTTCGCTTGGCGTTGGCACGCTCAAGCGTCTGGCCGTGCCCGCTTTGACCGTCAGGGAGCCCGAGGCGCCTTCGATGCTGCCTTCCTTGACCTGCAGCGAGGTGGTCTGCGCGTCGTAGAGCTTCAGCGCTCCGTTGGCCGATCCGGATACCGTCGCCTTGCCTTCGCTGAAGGTGATCGGAGTCGCTTGGCCGAGCTTGCTTGCGACGCCCGCTTGGTCGATCACGACCGGCTTGGTGGCGTTGGGCGCTTCGGAGGGGCCTTCGAAGATCAGGCTGTGCGTGCCCGAGTAGCTGGCGTCTGTGTTCTCGGCAGCGTCCTTGGCGGTGATCGTGAGGTCATCCGCTTCGCCTGCGGTGGGCGTGGAGCTCGCGGCTTCTACTTGGAAGTGCGTGGCGGCGCCGAATGTGACGCTCACCGTGCTGGTTGTGCTCTCCGCCGTCCAGCTGCGCCACACGGCTGTGACGGTGTATTGGTGCGTGCCGATCGACACGCCCGTGTCGGTGCAGCGGGTCGTCGTCGAAGGCGAGCTTGAGCCCGGGCAGCCGCTGCCCGGAGCGCCGCCATCGCGCGTGACGTAGTACTCGACGACGCCGGGGCCGGGCGGCGTGACCGGCGACCATTCCAGTTCGACCGTGTCAGCGCCCGGTGTCACGCTCGTGATCGCCGGCGGCGAGAGCGTCGCGAGACTCGCCGATCCGCTCCCTTCGCCGCTGCCCGACCAGTACGCGTGTGCGCCTGGGGCGATCAGGCCCAACGCAATGGCGGTCGCAACCGCGATTCGCTTGAGCCTGATCATCGCCGTCGCCTTTCTCTGCAACCCCAGCCGGTCGGCCTGGCCAGCCGGGCTAGGAGGCCGTGTAGTGGATCGTGACCGTGGCGCCCTTGCAGGCATTCTGGTTGACGCTGGCTTCTTCTTTCATCTTCAGGCTCACCGAGTATTCCTTGGTTTCGCCGGGCGCCAGCACGGTGGCCGGTTCCTGCGACGCAGGCGTGACTTCGAACCACTGGCTTTTGCATTCCGCCGCCGAGGTTCCCGTGACTTCCGCTTCCAGCCTGCCCAGGTAGCCGTTCGCGCCGGCGTCGGTGTTCTTGACCTTAACCGTGATCGCGGCGCTGCCGCCCGGATACAGGTTTTCGGCTTGGCTACCGCTCACTTCGAGGGAAGGGCTGGTGTGGTTGACCTTGACGGTGCCCGTCCCTTCGCCGGCGCCCGTCCAGAAAGCGATCGCGACCGCGCTAACTGCCGCGAGGATGAGGCAGACGCCGAGGCCGAACGCCAGGCGCCCCTTTCTCGATTGGAAAAAGTGAAACATAACGGCAAAGCTCCTTGTGTAGACTCATGAACTTGCCGGGCAGCTGGGCGATCTGCGAGAGACCCCTGGCTTTGCGAGCCCGCCTCGCGGCAGGTGTGCCTTTTTCCACTAGCGGCCCGGCTCTCCGTGAGTGGCGGAGCTAGCCGCACTCCCCAATCGGGTTACGCGCGAGCGTGCTTTAGGGTCGCGCGCGATCTCCGACGAACGTCCAGCGAGCAGGCGACACGCACGGTACGCTGATGTCATGCGTCTTTTCCGCCGATCGGCTGGCGCCGCTAGTGAACCTCCGGTGGCGATCGACGGTCCGTGCTTCGAGGGCTGGGAGACCGTCAGCACCTTCGAGGACCAGAGCACAGCTGTGGCATGGCGTGACCAGTTGCGAGCGCTCGGGATTGACGCGGGGTGCGTCGCTGATCACCCGTTGGACCGGGACGGGCGCGGTGACATCTACCTCGTCGTGGCGCCCAGCCAGTGGTCGCGCGCTACCGAGATTCTCGAAAATCTCGACTGATCTCCATTCCACCGCGGTGCCTCGTCGATCGACACCTGGGCTGCATGATCAGCCGGCGCGCCTAGCCGGCGACTGTGACGCGGCCTCGCGGCCGGCGGGCGATCGCCGCGACCGTGAGCAGGCATACCCCGGCGAGAAGCGAGTATGGGACGGCATCGGCCGTCGCTTGCGCGAGCGCGGCGCTGCCGGCGCCGCCGATTACCTGCCCGCCGGCCCACGCGAGGTTGAAGAGTCCGAACCCGTAGGCCTGCCCGAGCCCGACCCGCTCGGCCCGCTCGGAGATCATTGCGCCGGCCGGCGAGTACGGCACGCCGAACAGGCTGTCGGCGACCACGACGAGGCCGAACAGGAGGAGGATCGTGCGCGGGAGCGTGAGCAGCAGCGCCCACCCGGCTGACAGGCAGAGCCCGGTGAGGATTGGGCGCCGCCAGCCGCGGCGGTCGGACAGCCGTCCGACGAGCGGGGTGCTCGCCGCCGCCAGCGCGGCGCCCGCGACGAAGGCCAGCCCGACCGTCGCGGTGCTCGCGCCCAGACGGCTGAGCCGGAGCGGGGCGAGCACCGCCAGCGTGCTGTACAGCATCGCGGCCAGCGTGGTCAGCCACATTCCGGTCAGCACACCGGGGTCGTGCAGGGCGGGCGCGAGGCCGCGCAGGTTGGTGATCCCGCCGGGCGCGGGCGCGGGCTCGGTCAATGTCCACAGCAGCAGGCCGAGTCCGAGCCCGGCCACCGCCGAGAAGGCGATCCCGGGCGTCGTCTCGGCGGCCACGGTGCCCAGCACTGGGCCGAGCACGGCGCCTACGATCGCGGCGGCCAGGCTCGCGCCGATCATCTCGGCGCGCCGGTCCTCGGGTGCGCGCTCGATCAGCCACGCCAGCCCCGCCGCCCACGAGGCCGCGCCGCCAAGCCCCTGGACGAACCGCGCGATGTCGAGCGGCCCGGTGCTCGGCGCGAACGCGAACGCGAGGCTGGCGAGGATCATCAGGCCGAGCCCACAGACGATCGTCGATCGCACCCCGATGCGGGCGGCAAGCCAGCCGGCTGGGATTGAGCCGACGAGCGTGCCGGCAGCGTAGGAGGCGGCCAGCACGCCCGCCTGCGACTTGGCAAGGTGGAAGTGATGGACGTAGTAGGGGAGCAGCGGCGAGATCGCCGCGTAGAACATCGTGTCCACCAAAACGACGGCAGCGACCATCAAGAGCACCCTGCGCACGCGCGAAATTAGACCTTAGTTTTGAGGCTCGACGGCCCGTGCCCGGGACGAGGTCACCGACCACGGCGGCAGGCCCGGGCCGACGCCTGCGCGCCAGGCCGCCTCGAGCGACACCGACAGCTGTGCGTTGCGGCGACGGACGAGCTGCACAGCGGTCCGCCCGAGCACGTCGGCGACGGCGAGCAGGACCATGCTATCTTGTATCTACAAGATATGTTTGCGGCGCTTGTCGCGGCAGCGCGGCCCGCGCGAGGGTTCCGATGACGAGGAGCAGGAAATGCGTGAGCAAATTGGCAGAGAGGTCGTGATTGTGGAGGCGGCGCGTACGCCGATCGGTCGCGGCAGGCGGGAGACGGGCTACTACACCGACGTTCATGCGAACGAGCTGCTGGGCGCGTGCTACAGCGCCGTGATCGAGCGCGCGGGCATCGCGCCGGAGCTCGTCGAGGACGTGGTCGCCGGGTGCGTCACGCAAGCGGGCGAGCAGTCGCAGAACATCGCGCGCAACGCGTGGCTGCAGGCGGGTCTGCCAGTGACGACACCCGCGACGACGGTGGACCGCCAGTGCGGCTCGGCTCAGCAGGCGGTGAACTTCGCTGCGGCGCAGATCGCCGCGGGCGTGCACGAGGTCGTGATAGGCGCGGGCGTCGAGCACATGGGACACGTGCCGATGGGCGCCAACGCGTCGCATCCGCAGGAGACGGGCGTGCCATTCCCGCCGGAGTTGATGGATCGCTACGAGCTGATCGCCCAGGGGTTGAGCGCGGAGCTGATCGCGGAGCGTTGGGAGATCCCGCGCTCGGAGCTCGACGAGTTCGGCGTGCGCTCACAGCAGCTCGCGGCGAGGGCGACCGACGAGGGCCGCTTCGAGCGCGAGATTGTGCCCATGCGCGTGAACGGCGCTACGTATGTGAGCGACCAGGGCATCCGGCCTGAGACCAACCTCGAGACGCTCGCGACGCTGAGGCCTGCATTCAAGCCCGACGGGCGCATCACCGCGGCGACCTCCTCGCAAATCTCAGACGGAGCCGCCGCGCTGCTCTTGATGTCGCGCGCGAAGGCGGAGGACCTCGGCCTCAAACCGCGCGCACGGATCGTCGACCAGGTGACCGCGGGCGTGGACCCGGTGATCATGCTCACCGGCCCGATCCCCGCGACACGTATGATCCTCGAGCGCAACCAACTGGCCATCGGGGATATAGACCTGATCGAGATCAACGAGGCGTTCGCGTCGGTGGTGCTCGCTTGGAAGCGCGAGCTCCAGCCCGACATGGACAGGGTCAATGTCAACGGCGGAGCACTCGCGCTCGGGCATCCTCTCGGCTCATCGGGCGCGCGGCTGATCACCACGCTGCTGCACGAGCTAGAGCGCTCGGAGAAGGATCTCGGCCTGGTCACGATGTGCACCGCCGGCGGAACCGGCCCGGCAACGCTCATCCAGCGGATCTGAGGATGGACACGGCACAGCTGCGCGGCGCGCGGGTCGCCGGTGAGATCGGACGAGACTGCCTGGCGGTCCGTGTGCGGCTGCTCAACCGAGCCGTCACCCGTATCTACGACGCCGCCCTGCGACCGCACGGGCTGACGATCGCACAACTGAACCTGCTCACCTCGATCGCTGCTCGGCAGCCAGCCCCCGCCGGAGAGGTGGCGCGGCTTCTTTCGATGGAGATCTCCACGCTGTCGCGAAACGCGCGGCTGCTGCACGAGGATGGGCTAATCCGGATCGAACGCGCGGAGCACGGCAACGGGCGTATCTTTACGCTCACCGACGCAGGCGCCGGGAAGCTCTCCGAGCTGCGCCCCGCGTGGAGAAGCGCGCAGAGGCGGGCACAAACGCTGCTTGGAGAGGACGCGGCCCACTCGATCAAACAGCTCGTCGACGGCATGTTCGCCGAGCAGCCCACGACCGAGTAGCCGACGGCATGCTCACGAAACGCGAGCGGCATCGGCGAGGCCGGCGCCGACGTCGTCCGCCGCGCGCTCGAGCAGCGTAGCGAGCTCCTCACGCCGCAGCCCGGGCTTCCGGCGGCGCCCGGCGTCATCCGGAAGGCCGGCGTCCGTCGGCGACAGCCGCGCTCGCCGCGAGCGCAGGAACGCCGCAGCTCGTCTCGCCTGGGAGCTTGACGAGGCAACGGCCACGGTTCGACCTGACTCTAGCTGGCGCCTAGGTTTCGCCCGTGTTGTGTCGGCGAACCAACCGTCCTTCGCCCTGTCGCCCGGCATCAGAGCCCGAGTTTGCGAACGCCCGACTCGTCGAAGCCGAGGTAATGACCAACCTCGTGGCGCACGGTTTTGACGATGTGGGCCCGCAGGAGACTGGGATCCTCGCCGAAGTCGCGCACGAGCGTGTCGCGAAAGATCAGGATCTCGTCGGGCGTTCCGCCGCCCCCGAAGAAGGGGCTACCGCCACGCTTGGAGCCGACGTACATGCCGTATGCGTGGTTCTGGCTGCCGCGGTCGGAGACGACGACCGCTACGTGCTCCAGCGCTCGCTGGAACTCGGTCGGGAGTTCGTCGAGCGCCGAGCGAACGAGCGCCTCGAAATCCTGCTCGCTGTAGTGCCGGGTTTTGCCCATGGCTTGGCGATCGCGCCGAGCGTAGCTGACCCGGAGGTTCGTGCGTCGCCCCGCCACGCCTGCGATCGACTGACAGCGCGAGTGGGCCGATAGCGTTGCGACCCATGGCCACCTCCGGCGAGAGCCCCGTTCTGATCCTCACCGGCCATTTGCTCCTGTGAGCGCCGTCAAACGTCGTCGAGACATACCTAGACGTCCGCCCGTCCGGCAGCGCGTAGGATGCCGAGTCCATGCTCGGGTAAGACGACTGTTGTGAGGAGACTCATGGCTGGACCGGTGCTGTTCTGCTACGACGGGTCGGAGGGTTCGCGGGCGGCGATGGCCGCGGCGGGGGAGCTCGTTGCCCATCCGGCGCCGGCGGTCGTGCTGACGATCTGGCAGCCCGCGTCGGTGCTGCTGGCGCGGGCTGGAGGCTTTGGCGGCAGCTACCTCGGCGATGAGGCCGCGGTCGACCAGGAGCAGGCGCAGTTGGCCGCGGACGCTGCCGAGGAGGGGGTGGAGCGCGCCCGTGACCACGGCTTTGAGGCCAGCTCTCGCGTGGAGCAGGCCAGGGAGGGCGCGGGTCGCAGGATCGTCGAGATCGCCGACGAGCTCGACGCGCGCCTGATCGTCTGTGGTCGGCGCGGACTCGGCGCGGTCGCCTCGGCGCTGCTCGGCAGCGTCTCGCACGTCGTGCTCGCCCACGCCGGTCGCCCTGTGCTGATCGCGCCGGAGCGCTGAGCAGGGTCCATGACCACCCTCAAGCGAGAGGCCACGATCAGATGGCTTGGCCATCCGCCCGATGGCGCGCCGCGATTGAGCGTGGGCAGCCATTCGATAGCGCCGTTGTTGTCGCTCAACGTGGATCCCGAGGCGACGGATCCGCTGGCGACGTTGCCCGGCGAGCTGCTCGCCGGAGCGATCGGCAGCGTCTTCACTTGGTTCGTCGCGGTGCAGCTCGTCACGGAAGGAACCCAGGCTCGCGAGCTCGTCAGCTACCTGACGCTGACGCTCTCAGGTGAGGGAGCGGACGCCACAGGCGCGGCACTGCGCGAAATCACCTGCCGCATCTCGGGACGCGTAGCGGGCGTCGAGGAGACACATCTCGAGGTGGTGGCGCAAGCGGCGATGAGCCGGTGCATGGAGAGGCTGGGCATGCGCACCGAGGGCATCGGTGTCACGGTGGAAGCCTCGCTCGAGGGCAGTTAGTCAAACGCCGGCCGAGCCGTAGGCGCGTCGTGAACGGCGCGATGCCTTGCGCTGATCGAGAGCTCGCCCAAGGACCGGCCGATTGCGCCCGCGGCGGGCGCGCGCCGCCGGCTGCGATGCTGTAGGAATGGGTTCAACGCGCGCGGGCTTCCGCGCCGGCCACGACGAGCACAGGGGGAATCAATGAGCCAGGCGCAGACGGCATCGGATCTTCATTTTGACCCACCCGGTCCGGGGTCCTGGAAACTCGACGCAGTGCACTTCCCGCGGCCGGTCACGCGCTACTGGGCGGAAACGCACTCTGAGCCCTTCAGACTGGGCTTCGGCGAGTTCACGCAGTTCTACGGAATCCTGATCGATACGTTGGACACCGCCTATCCGGGCGGTTTCTCTTACACGATGATGAGGCCCGCCGCCGCGGAGGACGTCCCGGCGCGAATCCGGCGCGCCGGAGAGGTCTTCGGCGCCAAGCTCTGGCGTGAGCAGCTGCGCGAGTGGGATGAGGAGGCCAAGCCCGCGTCGATCGCCGCACACCGCGCCATCCAGGCGATCGACCCGGAGGAGCTGAGCGATGTCGAGCTTGCCGGTTACCTGAAGCGCTGCCACGAGCACCACGCCGCGATGATCACCCAGCACATGCGCTTCACGGCCGCCGCGATGGTCCCCACTGGGGATTTCCTGGCGCACGCCGGTGCCTGGACGGGGCTTCCCTCTTCCCAGCTGCTCGGTCTGCTGCGCGGCGCGGCCCCGGTCTCCGCGGGCGCATCCGCCGAGCTCGAGCAGCTCGTCGCGGCCACGGCCAACGACCCCCGCGCCCGCGAGCTGCTGGCGTCCGAGGGCGAGCCCGCGAAGGTGCTGGAGGAGCTGCGCGGCCTGGACGGCGAGACCGGCGCGGCCGTGAGCGCCTACTTGGACCTCGTGGGCTGGCGCCTGCTTGACGGCTTTGACATCTCGGGTCCTTGCGCGCTCGAGCTTCCCGACGTGCTGCTCAGGGCGATCCGGATCGCCGCGGTCGGCCGCGACGCGGAGGACGGGGACGTCCGGGAGTTGACCGCCGGCGTGCGCGCCAAGGTTCCCGAGGAGCACCGCGGCGAGTTCGATGAGCTTCTCGGAGAGGCGCGGCTGATGTATCGGCTGCGCGACGAACGCGGTGTGTTCAGCGACATCTGGGCATCCGGCCTGATGCGCCGCGCCGTGCTGGCCGCCGGCAGGCGGTTGGCCGCGCGAGGCCGCATTGGGACGCCCGAGCACCTGGTCGATGCGACGGTCGATGAGATGTGCGCGCTGCTCTCGGGGGCCCGGGAGCCGACGGCCGGGGAGCTTGCGGCCCACGCCGAGTACCGCGCGACCCACACGGCCAAGGAGGCGCCTGCTTTTATCGGAGCCGAGCCGAGTCCCCCGCCGGACTCCTCCGGGCTCCCTCCCGCCGCCGCGCGCGTGATGCAGGCGATGGGGATCGTGATGGGCGAAATGCTCGGTGGCTCCGAGGAGCAGCACGAAGAGCATCTGCTGCGCGGCCTCGCTGCGAGCCGCGGCGTGTACGAGGGGCCGGCCCGGCTGATCGCCGGACCCGCCGAATTCGACCGGATCATGAAGGGCGACGTGCTCGTGACCGAGTCCACGAGCGAGGCCTTCAACATCCTTCTGCCACTGCTCGGGGCGATCGTCACCGACAGCGGCGGGCTGCTCTCGCATTCGGCGATCGTGGCGCGGGAGTACGGCATTCCCGGGGTGGTCGGCACGCGCGAGGCGACGGACCGGATCGCGGACGGGATGCGCGTCCGCGTCGATGGGGAGTCCGGAGAGGTGACGGTGTTCGTGTGAGCCAGGTCGTTCCCCTGATCGACGCCCATGAGACGGCCTTGTTCGGCTCGAAGGCCGTCGACCTGGGGCAGGCGCTTCGCGATGGGCTTCCGGTGCCCCCCGGGGTGGCGCTCGCCGGTGACGTGGTCGACGCGGTGGCGGGCCGCGACGAGGCGGCCATTCGGGAGGTAGCGCAAGCCGTCGCCTCGCTGCGGGGCCCGCTGGCGGTCCGCTCCTCGGCCGTCGACGAGGACGGCGCCGACGCCAGCTTCGCCGGACAGCACATGACGCTCCTGAACGTCCGCGGCTCCGAGGAGCTGATCTCGGCGCTGAGCGAGGTCTGGTGGTCCGCCAACTCCGACTCGGCCATCACGTACCGCCAGCGCGTGGGCCTGTTCGTCCGCCCGAGCGTCGGAGTCGTCGTGCAGGTGCTCCTCGATCCCGAAACGGCGGGTGTGATGTTCACGCAGAACCCGGTGTCCGGTGAGGACGAGCGGGTCATCGAGGCCACCCTCGGCCTGGGCGAGGCGGTGGTCGCCGGCCTGGTGATCCCGGACAGCTTCCGCGTGGCTCGCAGCGGCGAGGTCCTCGAGCGCCGGCCAGGCCGCAAGTCGGTCGCGATCCGCTCGCTCCCCGATGGAGGCACCTTCGCGGAAGAGCTCGCCGCCGAGCTGGTCGAACGCCCGTGCCTGGAAGATCAGCAGCTCGCTGCGCTCAACGCGCTGGCGGGACGCTGTGAGGAGGTCTATGGACCGGCCCGCGACATCGAGTGGGCGATCGCCGGTGGCACCCTCTATCTGCTTCAGTGCCGGGCCGTGACGAGGGCGGGCACGTGATCGCCCCCCCACCCCGGACGTCCTTCCGGGTCGGCTCCCGAGGGCAATGAACGGAGCGCCGATCGACGTCCTCGGACAGGTCCCCCTGTTCGGCGAGCTGGACGCGGCCGAGCTTGCTCGCATCGCGAGCGTCTTCAAGGAGCGGCGCTTCTCTGCCGGCGAGACGGTGATCCAGCAGGGCTCGGGCGCCGCCGCTTTCTTTGTCATCGTCTCGGGCGAGGCGACCGTGCTGATCGACGGAGTCGAGCACCGCACGATGCACGCCGGCGAATACTTCGGCGAGATGGCCCTGATCGACGCGGGTGTGCGCACGGCGACCGTCAAGGCTGCCACGGACCTGCTGCTCTCCGGCGTCACCTTCTGGGACTTCCGCCCGATCGTCGAGGAGAACGGCGCGATCGGCTGGAAGCTGATGCAGTCGCTGATCGAGATCTACCGTTCCGAGCGGGAGCAGCACTGAGTCCGCTTCGACGTGGCGAGCCAATCATTTCTGAACGACCAGCCCACTTCTGGACGGTCGGCCGGGGGCATCCGAGAAAGCGGGCTCGGAGTCGCCCATGTACATCCTCGCCGTCAACCGCGCGGACTTCGAGCGGAGCGTCGTCCGCTCACGGTTCGGGCGCTTCGATCACTCCGTCCGGTGTGCCCCAGCCCGTCGGGCCGTCATAGCCCCGTTTGGCCGTGCACAGATAGCGAGTCTTCTTGCCCCCGCATTCTCCGTTTTTCCCTTTGGTCACGTCGAAGAGCATGTCGGGATACTCGTAGAAGACCTGCGCGCCGAGCGATCGCGTGAAGCTCCCGGAGTGCGCCATGATCCCCGCGAGAATCGCCGTCGCGGCGCTCGTGCCGCTCTCGTTGCGCCACCCGCCATACGGCTGATAGGAGGACACAGGCGTTTCCGGCGAGGCCACGGCCGCCACGTCGTTGTCGGTTCGCCCGGCGCAGCCCTTGTCCTTCTGCCACGGAGGCTTGGCCTCGGTGCTGCAGCCGCTGCCGGTGTCATCCCACGCCGTCTCGCGCCATTTGCGGGAGTTGTGGGCTCTGTGCAGGTTCGTGCCACCCACCGCGATCACGTTGGGCGACTCCGCCGGAAACGCGACTCCCGCTTTGTAGCCGTCGTCGCCCGCGCCCGCGACCACGTCGATGCCGGGCTGGTCGTAGTCGGCCAGGTACTGTTCGCATCCACCTTCGCCGCATTCGGACTCTCCGGTGAAGCCGTAGCTGTTGCTGATCACGCTCGCGCCGAGCTGGGCTGCCTCGTTGGTCGCCGCAGCGAGGTCTGCGAGCGTTCCGTCGCTCGCCTCCACCAGCAGGATGTGACATTCCGGGCACAGCGCGGAGACCATGTCCACGTCGAGCGCCTGCTCGGGCGTCCAGCCGAGCGGGAAGTCGCTCGGCAGCGGTGCTTCATTGCCTTCCTGGTTCACCACCTTCAGACATCCGTCTTCTTTCGTGCAGGATCCGAGGTCATACCGTTCACGGTAGGTCGCGAGGTCCGTTTCGATCTGACTGAAGCCGAACGCGTCAACGATCGCGACGGTCACACCCGCCCCGCCGCTCGCCGGGATCTTGTACGCGGAGCGAAGGTCTTCCGGCGAGTAGCCACCCATTTCCCCGCTGCCTTCCAACAGCGGTCCGCCGTCCGGCAGTGCAAACCCGGCCGCCGTTCGCACGGCGGGGGGGTCGACGATCGTCTCGCAGCCGCCGTGCGGGCACGCGTAATAGGGCATGGTCGTGGACGGTGTAGCGGAGATCGCCAGGTCGGCCCGCGCGGCCGCCGGCGCCGAGAGGCAGCTCAACAGCGCAATCGCGAGCGCGAGCCACAGAACCCGCTCCCGACCGTCGCCTCGGCTCAGCACGCGCATCCTCACCGCTCCTCCCCTGTTGTCCTCGACCGCCTGCCGGAGAGTCGAACTGTACCACTTCGGCGCTCGCCGGATGATCGCGATCAGGCGCCTGAGGGCGGCGTAGTCCCGGCGACAGGTGAGCTTGCGGCGTCCTCTCGGCGGCAGGCGCCGCCCGGCCGGGTGCGCTACTTTGGGCACGCGACGTTCCGGCGCCGGAGATCGTCGAAGCGCACAGGGCCGCGGAGAAGCCATGAAGATCACCCGAAGCGCCAGCGCAACCGACAAGGGACCGGCAGACTGGTTCACCGGCGAGGTCTACATCGACACCGTCGCCGAGCCATCCGAGCCATATCGGCTCGCGGCAGCCAACGTTCACTTCACTCCGGGCGCCCGCACCGCCTGGCACACCCACCCCCTGGGGCAGACCATCTTCGTGACCGAGGGCGTGGGTCGCTGCCAGTGCGAGGGAGGACCCGTCGAAGAGATCCGCCCAGGCGACCGCGTGTTCTTCGAGCCCGGCGAGAACCACTGGCACGGTGCGGCGCCCGACCGGTTCATGGTCCATGTCGCGATGCAACAGCTCGACGACCAGGGCAACGCGGTCACGTGGGGCGATCACGTTGGCGAGCACGACTACCAAGCCGAGCCGGCGGCCCATTAGCCGCCCGCGCTCTCAGCCGGGAGCCGCTCCACGGACCCGTTGACGCCCTGGCGCTCGAGCTCGGGCGCGACGCAATAGTAGCCCTCGGCGGCGAACCGCCGCGCGTTGTGCTTGATCTGCTCGCGGTAGCCGACACCGTCCATGTGCAGGACCGCGACGGGGAGCGCGGCGCTCGTCTCCGGATGCGCCGCGAAGGTCGTCATCTCTGCATCCGCGGTAGTCACGGTCAGCTCCTGCTCACGCATCTGGCCCTCCCGAGTTCGTAGCTGTCAACGGTTGGCGCGCTCGCGGGCGCTCCCTGGCGGTTCCGGGGGGTCGGCCGGCCGGTGCACGATCAGCACCGAGCGTCGCGAGTGCGCCGCCACGGCGCCCGCGACGCTCCCCACCAGCGCACCGGCGAGTCCGCTGCGCCCGTGAGAGCCGAGCACGATCAGGCAGGCTTGCCGCTCGTCGGCGGTGTCAGCGATCGCCTTCCACGGCGGCGCGCCCTCGACGGCCAGGCTGTCTGCCGTGAATCCCGCGGCCCGGGCGATCGCCGCTCCGGCCGCGGCCGTCTCCTGCGCGGCCTCTCTCACCTCGGCGATCTGCTCGGCGTCGAAGTTGAACCCGCCGACCGGCGCGAAGCCGACGTCGAAGGGTCTCCACACGATCAGCACGAGCGCGTGACGCGCGTTGCCCTCCAGCAGGCGTCCCACCTCTTCGATCGCGTAGTTCGCCAGCTCCGAGCCGTCATAGGCGAACAGCACGGGGCCGGACGTGGTCGTGGCCGTCGTCATGGCCGCGCCGCCTCCTCGACTTGGCGTGGGCGCAGCGAGCGGCTGCGGACGGCGTCGAGCAGCGGCGGCGAGGGCCATCCCGGTCCTTCGCCGCCCAGGAACGCCTCCATATCTGGGGTCTGCGGACGTGCGCCGCCCAGCACGTAGATCAGCACCGCGAGCGCGCCCCCGCCGAGCGCCAGCCCCAGCCCGATCCACAGCGCGATGCCGGTGCCGTTCGTGGCGTTGCCGCCGACGGTCGCGGCGAAATGGGCGAAGATCGGCGCGATCATGAACGCGGCCACCGCCCGCATCATCTCGACGATCGCGAACACGCGCTGCAGGTTGGCGGCCGGCAGCGAGAAGCCGGCGGCGAACAGCGCCGGCGCGACCGTCGCGCCGAGGCCGATCCCCGTCAGCGCGGAGCCCGCCAGCGTGAGACCCTGAGTGGGCGGGAGCTCGATCCGGAACACGCCGATGCCGGCGGCGAGGAACGCCATCCCGACCAGCGGCAGGTACTGCAGCCTTCGCGTCTCGATCACGATCCCGAGGGCGATCGCCGTCAGGACCGCACCGGCGAGCTCCGGCAGGTACAGCAGGCCGACGTGCAGGGCGCTGTAGCGCCCCGCCAGCAGGCTGGCGGTCAGCGCGCTCGCCGACACGGACGCCGCCGCCGCGAACAGGGCGATCACGATCCCCGCAACCGGGATCGTGCTCGAGAGCATGCTGCGGATCGTCAGCAGCGGCCGCCGGGCGCGGTACTGGTAGACGATCAGCGTCACGATCACCGCCAGCCCGCCGAGCAGCGGCGCGAGCGTGCGGCCCTCGACGAACTTGTGCGTCAGCAACTGCGAGGCGCCGTAGAAGGCCGCGACCGGGCCGACCGCGGCCAGCGCGATCGCGACCGGGGCGACCGGGGCGCTCGCGTCAGCCGGGGGGGCATCCTCGAAGGTCAACAGCGACAGCACCAACGCGGTGGCCGAGATGCCGGCGATGACCCAGAACAGCGGCCGCCAGGCGTTGGCGCCGGCCTGAAGGCCGCCCACCACCGGCCCGAGCGCGACCGCGCCGAAGATGCACATGCTCATGATCACCGCCGTGTAGCGCAGCTTCTCCGCGCCGAAGCCGAGCGCCAGCGGCGGCACCGCCGCGATCAGCAGCAGGCTGGTGCACAGGCCCTGCAGCACGTGGCCGGCGATGAACGTCCCCGGGCTCTGCGCCGCCGCCTCCAGCACCGACCCGAGGACGAGCAGCACGACGTACAGGACCATCATTCGCCGCTGGGGCAGATGCTGGGCGAACTGCACCGCGAGCACCGTCCCGACGGCGTAGGCGGCGTTGCCCAAGCCGGACCCCAGGCTCAACGTCTGCAAGCTCGTGTGGAGCTGGCGCGCGATGATCGGGGTGACCGGCCCGATCGCCGCCGACAGGGCCAGGTAGGGGATCAAGGCGAACATCACCATCGCCGCCGCGGCGGGGTAGCGCCCGGCCAGGGGACCCTGTCGGATCATCACGATCGCCTCACGTTCGAGGGTCTCTTACCCGTCCACGGGGATTGGGCGCGGTGAGCGTGCCACCGTAGCGTCATCCGTATCCATGTCGCCGCGCGAGAGCGTGACACACGACACGGCACCCGCACGCTGCGCCCCGGTTCGCGGGCGCGCGCCGCCCGCGCCCGTAGGGGAGCGCACGCGGTCTCGCTCGCGCTCTCCGAGCGAGGTGAGCGCTCGGCGGCTGTACTCGGCGGCTGCGCTCGGCGGCTGTAGTCTCTCGCGCGTACGCGCGACGCACACGAGAGGAGACGGCCGGGATGAGTGCGGTGGGTTGATGGGGTGCTATGTGCTCTATGCGATGCCCGCGTCGCTTTACTCCGCGAAGGCGCGCTCGTACCTGCGCAAGCAGCGGATCGCCCATCTCGAGAGGCCGCCCGGCGACCCGCGCTACCAGGCCGAGGTGATGCCCGCGACGCGGCGTTGGATCATCCCCGTTCTGCAGACGCCGGAGGGCGCGCTGGTGCAGGACACGGTCGACATCATCGACTACCTCGAGCAGGCCGAGGTCGCGCCGGAGCGCTCCGCGTATCCGCAGACGCCCGTCCAGCTCGCGGTGGCGCATCTGCTCGAGCTGTTCGGCGGCGAGGGGCTGCTGCGCCCGGCGATGCACTACAGGTGGAACTTCGACGAGGACAATCTTGCGTTCTTGTTCGAGGACTTCACCGCTGCTTTGGTGCCCAACGGCGACGAGCCGGCCAGGCAGGGCGTGTTCGAGTACGCGAGCACGCGCATGCGCAAGGCGACGGAGCGGCTCGGCGTGCTCCCGGGGACGATCGCGGAGATCGAACGCTCCTACGGTGAGTTCCTGGGGCTGCTCGACGCGCATCTGGGGCGAGCGCCGTACCTGCTCGGCGGCCGGCCCACGCTGGCCGACTTCGCGCTCGTCGGTCCACTGTATGCGCACCTCGCGCGCGACCCGCATCCCTCGACGCTGATGAAGCGCAGTGCACGCCGAGTCTGGCGCTGGGTCGAGCGGATGCACGCCCCGAGCCTCGACTGTGGCGAATACCAGGATCAATCGGGGGCGCTGTTCGGCGACGACCGGATACCGCAGACGCTGAGGGCGCTGCTCGCGTATGTCGGCGAGGAGTTCACGGCCGAGATGCTCGCGCAGGTGTCATGGATCGACGGCTGGCTGGCGGAGAATCCCCAGATCGCGGACGGCGACGTGGTGGGCGGCAAGCCCGACCGGCGCGCCCTCGGCACGACCGTGTTTGCCTGGCGCGGTCACGAGCTCGAGGTCGCTGTCCTGCCCTACCGCCTGTACCTGCTCCAGCGACTGCAAAACGCGTTCGCCGACGCTCCCGCCGACTCCCGCGGGCAGATCGCACGGCTGTTCGCCGAGGCAGGGGTCGAGGCGTTGCTGCGGGTCAGGCCGCGACGCCGGCTGGAGCGTCGCGAGAACGTCGAGATCTGGGGTCCGTCGCAGGATCCGGTGCTCGACGCAGGTCGTGTGCCACAGTGACCTTCCTCATTATTTTTAATTATTAATAAAAAATGCGTCGCCGGCGGCGATGCACGGCGGCGGCGGAAGGCCAAGCGCGGCCGCACCCCTCGCCCGTTCACAGGCTCGTCACAACTCCGGGGGGAAGTGCGACGCGCACGCGCACGTTCGTGCTCTCATGCCTTGATCGTGCTCCCCCGGCGCAGGCTCGCCCCCGCATCTGCGCTCGCGACCCTGATCGCGCTGTGCGCGTGGGCGTGGGTGGCGGGCGCCCCCGCCGCCGCCGGGCGAGCCGTGCCGCCCGCGGCGTCGCCCCCGGCGCCGTCCCCGCAGGGCCAGGGCGAAGCCGCCATCGAGCCCGTCCCCGGCGAAGCCTGCCCGGGATCCGGTCCCGCCCGGACCGCCCCCTGCCCGTACGCCCACGTCACCACGATCGGCCAGCGCGCGGAAGGGGTGCTGCGCTTCCCCGAGGCGGTCGCGGTGGACACCGAGGGCGACGTGTACGTCGCCGACCAGCTCGGCTACGTGGTCCAGAAGTTCAGCGCCGATGGGCAGTTCGAGACCCAGTGGGGCTCCTACGGCGCCGGGCCGGGGCAGTTCGGCCCCGTCTCCGGCCTCGCCGTCGACGCCGCCGGCGACGTGTACGTCGTGGACCCGAGCCACGACCGCATCGAGAAGTTCGGCCCCGACGGCGAATACATCACCCAGTGGGGCAGGCGCGGGTCGGGCCTCGGGGAGTTCGACTTCGGCTCCTCGCTAAACCCCAGCCAGCCCCCCGGCGGCGGCATCGCGGTGGCCGGCGACCACGTGTACGTGGCGGACTCGGGCAACGACCGCGTCGAGCGCTTCGACCTCGACGGGGGCGAACCGCTCGCGTGGGGCACCGAGGGCTCCGGCCCCGGCCAGTTCGACTACCCCCGCGGGGTCGCCGCCGACGACAGCGAGGTGATCGTCTCCGACGACGACAACGACCGCGTCGAGAAGTTCAGCCCCGAAGGCGTCTACGAAGGCGAGGCCCCGATCGCCGGCGACGGTCCCGCGCACCCCGGCTTCCCCTACGGCGTCGCCCTCGACGCCGCCGGGGACGTGTTCGTGGCCGACGACAGCAACGACCGCGTGGTCAAGCTCAGCCCCCGGCTGCGCCCCGCCGGCGCCTGGGGCGAAGAAGGCTCGAAAGCGGGCGAGCTCGACTTCCCGCGCGCCCTCGCCAGCGACCCCGCCGGCGACACCTACGTCGCCGACACCGCCAACGACCGGATCGAGGTGTTCGACCCCCACGGGAAATACATGCGCTCCTTCGGCGTCTCCGCCCGCGGCCCCGGCGAGCTGACCGCCCCCACCGGCCTCGCCGTGCAACCGGAAGGGGAGCTGCTCGTCGCCGACACCGTCGACGGGCGCATCGAGCGCTTCGCCGCCGGCAGCGACTCCTACCTCGGCAGTTGGACGGGCGCCGGGGGGGTCGACGGCCTCTTCTCCTCCCCCGCGGGCATCGCCGTCGACTCGGCCGGGTCGGTGTACGTCGCCGACACCGGCAACTCGCGCATCGTGCGCCTGTGGGGCGAAGGCGCCTACCTGGGCGAAATCGGCGGGCCCGCCGAGCTCGGCGGGGCGGAGCTCGAGGGCGCCGGCGCCGTGGCCATCTCCCCCGTCAGCCACCAGACCTACGTCGCCGACAGCGACCACAACCGGATCCTCGTGTACGGCCCCGAAGGCAAGCTGCAGGCCAAGTGGGGCGCCGAAGGGGCCGACGGCGCCGCCGGCAGCGGCGCGACGGGCTTCGAGCATCCCGAAGGGGTCGCCGTGGCGCCCGACGGGGACGTGTACGTGTCCGACACCGGCGACGACCGCGTCGTGGAGCTCTCCGCGGGCGGCGCCGAGCTCGCCGAATGGGGCTCCGGAGGCACCGCCGACGGACGCTTTCGCTCCCCCGCCGGGATCGCCGTGGACGCCGCCGGCGACGTGTACGTGGTGGACAGCCGGAACGACCGCGTGCAGGCGTTCGCGCCCGAAGGGCGCTTCCTCTACAAGTGGGGCCTGCGCGGGGTGGGTCTCGGGTCCTTCTCCCAACCCACCGCCATCGCGATCGGCTGCGAAGGCGACGTGTACGTCGCCGACACCGACAACAACCGCGTGCAGCGCTTCCAGATGGACTCCCCCGCCGGCACCGGCTGTCTCGCCCCGGGAACGTGGCCGCCCCCGCCGAACCTCCCCCCGGTGCTGCGCCTCACCGTCCCGCCCAGCTCGGGCGTGCTCTCCGACCGGGCGCTCACCCTCGCCGTCAGCTGCAAGCGCGACTGCCGCGTGCTCGTCACCGCCACCCTCTCCCCCCTGCGCCGGAGCCGCTCGGTGGCGCTGATCGCCGCCGCCCGCGCCCTGCGGGCGCGCAAGGCAGCCCGTGTGCGCCTGGCGCTCGCGGCCGGCGCCGTGCGCCGGCTGCGCCGCGCCCTCGGCCGCTCGGACGAGCTGCGCGCGCACGTGCACGTGGTCGCCGCCAGCCCCACCGGGCTGCGCACCACCGTCACACGCACGTACCTGCTGCGTCGCTGATCGGCCGGCTCAGTCCGCCCCGATGCGGACCCTAACGGAGCGCGAGCGCGCTTTGTGCCGTGGCCGAGATCGCCGAGACGCCGCCGAGCACGCGGACTGGCGTGGCTCTGTTGCCCTTCATATCGTCACCGAGATCGCCACCGACGCCCGAGCCCCATGATTCAACATAGCCAGATTCGGTCAGGCCGAGGCTCTCAGCGCCACCCGCCGGTGGTGCGGTTGCCGGTGCTGATCTGGACGATGTTCGACAAGCCGGGGATCGCGGTCGGTTTCTCGGCCTTCTTGACTTTTGAGCCGAGGCCGAGCTGACCCTGCTTGTTCGTGCCGCAGCCGCCGGCGTGGCCTCCTTCGCCGCCGGAGCGCCCTACGTATACGGACTATTCAGTCCGCTTGTGCTAGCGTAAACGGACCGCCCAGTCCTCTACGTAGGAAGGTTACCAGCCGTGGCTTCCCCAGCTCCCGCTTCCGCCGCTCTCGCCCCCTCCTCCGCAGCCAGCCCACTCAAACGCCGCTTCAACCCCTGGCTGACGCTCGTGATCGTCTGCGTCGCCCAGTTCATGGTCGTGCTCGACGCCACCATCGTCAACGTCGCCATGCCGTCCATCCAGAAGGGCCTTCACTTCTCGCGCGCCGACCTGCAGTGGGTGATCAACGGCTACACGCTGCTGTTCGGCGGCTTCCTGCTGCTCGGCGGGCGGGCCGCCGACCTGCTCGGGCGCAGGCGGCTGTTCACCATCGGAGTAACCCTCTTCTCGCTCGCTTCCGCCGTCAACGCCTTCGCCCAAAGCTCCAACGTGCTCGTCGCCGGACGCGCGCTGCAGGGCCTCGGCGCCGCACTCGTCTCCCCCGCCGCGCTGTCGATCATCACCACCACCTTCACCGACCCCACCGAGCGCACCCGAGCGCTCGGCGTCTGGAGCGCCATCGCCGCCGGCGGCGCAGCCGTCGGGCTGCTGATGGGCGGCATCCTCACCGACCTGCTCTCCTGGCGCTGGGTGTTCATCGTCAACCTGCCCGTGGGCATCGGCGCGCTGATCGCCGCCCTGCGCTACGTGCCCGAGTCGCGCGGGCCGGAGGTGCGCAAAACGTTCGACCTCGCCGGCGCGTTCTCCGTCACCGCCGGACTCGTCGTGCTCGTCTTCGGAATCGTCAAGACCGAACAGTACGGGTGGGGCTCCCCCCGCACGCTCGGCCCGATCGGGCTCGCCGCCGTGCTGCTCGGCGCTTTCTTCGTCATCGAGCAGCGCAGCCCCGCCCCGCTCGTGCGCCTCAGCATCCTGCGCATCCGCACCCTCGCCGCCTCCAACCTCGCGCTGCTGTTCGTCATGTCCGGCATGATGTCCATGTTCTTCTTCGCCTCCCTGTACGTCCAGGAGGTGCTCGGCTATAGCCCGCTCAAGGCGGGGCTCGCGTTCCTGCCCGTGACCGTCGGCATCGGCGTCGGCGCCGGGCTCGCACAGCCGCTGATCAAACGCGCCGGCGCCCGCGCGATCGCCGTCGGCGGGCTGGGCCTCGCGACCGCCGGCATGGCGCTGCTGCTGCGCACCACCGTCCAAGGCGACTACCCCGGCCAGCTGCTCCTCGGGCTGATGCCGCTGGCCATCGGCATGGGGCTCGTGTTCGTCCCCATCACGCTGCTCGCCACCGCCAACGTGCACGGCGACGACGCCGGCCTGGCCTCCGGCCTCTACAACACCTCCCAGCAGGTCGGCGGCGCGCTCGGGCTCGCCATCCTCTCCACGCTCGCCGCCTCGCGCACCAGCTCGCTGCTCTCCAGCCACACAGCCGGCGGGCAGCCCGCCGCGCTCGTCAGCGGCTACCACCTCGCGTTCGGCGTCGGCGCCGGGCTGCTCGCCTTCGCCGCGCTGCTGCTCATCGCCATGCTGCGCCGCCACCACGTCGCCACGCTCAATGACGACGCCCGGCCGGTGCTCGCCTGAGCCGACCGATCGCCGGGGGTGTGCCGCGCGAACGCAACCGCGTGGCACGCCGGCCCAAGGTTCCATCCCACGGGCATGGGTCGCCGCTGCGCCATACTCTTAAAAGTCGGTAGTCGAGGGAGAGAGCCAGCGAACATGAGTGCCACCAGTGCCCGCCGAGCGGTTGCCAGCCGCGAGGACGCCCGGCCACGACGCCAGCGCGCCGACGCCGAGCGCAACCGGCGCGCGCTGCTCGACGCCGCCGTGCAGGTGTTCGGCGAGCGCGGGCTAGAGGCCACCGTCGCCGAAATCGCCGCCCGCGCCGGCGTCGGCCAAGGCACCGCCTTCCGGCACTTCCCCACCAAGGAGGAGCTGATCGCCGCCACCGTGCGCGACATGCTCGACCGGATCACCGCCACCGCCCTCGAGCAGCTCCACGAGCCCGACCCGCTGCTCGCCCTGCGAACCCTGCTGCACAGCGGCTCACAGCTGATGGTCAGCAACCAGGGCTTCAAGTCCGCCACCGCCAACTCGCTCGTGCACGAGCATCCCGACGTGAGCGCCGCCAGCGAGCAGCTGCTCCAAGTCGCCGCCCAGCTGCTCGCCCGCGCGCAGGATGCAGGCGTGATCCGCGCCGACATCACGCCCGAGGACATCCCGGTGCTGCTCTGCGCGGTCAGCGCCACCGACATCGCCCCGCGCGAGCAGTCGCCCGCGCTGTGGGAGCGCTACTTCGAGATCGTCTTCTCCGGCATCTGCACCGGCGTAGGCGCAACACCGCCGGCCACGCTCGCCGCCAGCGCGCCCACGCCCGAGGAGCTGCGCCAGTTCAAGGCCTCCCTCCCTCCCGGCGACGCGGCCGACGACGCCGTCTAGCCCCAGCCCGATCAGCTGCTCGACGGCGGCATTCGTCTCGTCGCGTCTGGCGCGCTCCCAGTGCGCCGCCGGCTCGTTCGGGTGCAGGGCGGACTCCTCAGATTTGACATCCCGCCCAGTATGTGATCAGATACCGTCCAGTATGCGAGCCGTCCCGAGCCTCGCTCGCGCCTACTTCGCTGAAAGGCGGCCTTGACCTATGCCCTCACAGACCCAGCCAGCGCTCCCTCCCGGCCCGCGCCTGCCGCGCGCGCTCCAAAGCGTCATCTGGTACCGCCGCGCCCAGTGGCTGCTGGACCAGTGCCAGGCGCGGTTCGGGGACATGTTCACGCTGACGATCGCCAACGAAGGCACCTGGGTGATCACCTCCGACCCGGACACGATCAAGCAGGTGTTCACCGGCGACCCGCGCTTGCTGCACGCCGGAGAGGCGAACCGGATCCTGCTGCCGGTCCTCGGCCCGGACTCGGTGCTGCTGCTCGACGACTCCTCGCATCTGCGCCAGCGCAAGCTGATGCTGCCCGCGTTCCACGGCGAGCGGATGCAGCGCTACGGCGCGCTGATGGCCGAGGTCGCCGCCGCCGAGATCGAGCGCTGGCCGCTCGGCGAGCCCTACCCGCTGCGGCCGCGCATGCAGGCGATGACCCTGGAGATCGTCCTGCGCGCGGTGTTCGGGATGAACGAGGAGGGGGCGCGCATGGAGCTGTTGCGAGCCGAGCTGCGCCACGTGCTCGACCTCGTCACCGACCCCTTGCACGGCGTCGCACTGCTCGCGCTCGGGCCGGAGCGGATCACCCGGATCGAGCGCTTCCGGCGCGAGCTGCAGCGCATCGACCGGCCGATCTACGAGGAGATCGCCGAGCGTCGCGGCGCCGCCGACCTGGAAGAGCGCGACGACATCATGTCGCTGCTGCTGCAGGCCACCCACGAGGACGGCTCGCCGATGAGCGACTCCGAGCTGCGCGACGAGCTCGTGACGCTCCTGGTCGCCGGACACGAGACGACCGCCAACGCGCTGTCGTGGGCGGTCGAGCGCTTGTGCCGCCATCCCGAGCGGATCGAGCGCCTGACCGAGGAGGTGCGCGCGGGGGAGGGCGCCTACCTGCAGGCGGTCATCCAGGAGACGCTGCGGCTGCGCCCGGTGATCTCGATCGTGCTGCGCCGCCTGCAGGAGCCGATGGAGCTCGGCGGGCGTCTGCTGCCGGCGGGCGCCTCGATCGTGCCCGCGATCCATCTCGTCCATCGCCGCGCGGACATCTACCCCGAACCGAACGAGTTCCGGCCCGAGCGGTTCATCGAGTCCGAGGGTGGACGCGCGCCCGGGACATACACATGGATCCCCTTCGGCGGCGGCATCCGCCGCTGCCTCGGCGCGGCATTCGCGCAGTTCGAGATGGAGGTCGTGCTGCGCGAGCTGGTCCGCAGGCGCACGCTTGCCCCGGCGCGCCCCGAGTCGGAGCGCAATTACCGGCGCGCGATCACCGAGACCCCGCGACACGATGCGACGGTGATCGTCGGGCGCTGTCCGGCCGCGGACGCCGCTGAGCCCGCGCCCGCCCCGAAAGCGATCCCGGCTTGAGCGCCGTCCGCTCCCGGCGGGCGAGCGCCGGCCCGTCGCGGGTCGAGCGCTCGGACGCCACTCGCGCCGCGCTCGTGCGCTCGGCCTCGCGGTTGATCTGCGAGCTCGGCATGCACGGCGCCTCGATCGACCGGATCGCGGCCGACGCCGGCTACACCAAGGGCGCGTTCTACGCCCATTTCGCCAGCAAGGAGGACATGTTCCTGACGCTCCTCGACGAGCACTTCGCGGCCGAGGTCGCGCGTCTGGACACGGTGCTCGAAGGGACCGGCGATCCCGCACGGGAAGCCCGCGCCGCCGCCGAGGGCTTCCTTGCGCGCGTGGACTCCGAACCGGAGTGGCGGGGCCTGTATCGCGAGCTGGCCGCCCACGCCGGGCGCAACGAGAGTTTCCGCGAGCAGTTCGCCGCCCGCGAGCGCGATCTGCGCGAGCGCATGGCCCCCGTCCTCGAACGCTGGGCTTCCGATCTCGGCGCCACGCCCGCCGTGCCCGCGCGCGACGTCGCCGCCATGACCATGTTCATGGCCGACGGGTTTCTGCTCGGCCGCACGATCGAGCCCTACCTGGACTCCGCGCTTTACGGGCGGATGTTCGAAGTCTTCCTGCACGGGCTGATGGCCGTGTCCGGAATGCCTGCTCCCGTCGCCTGAGCACGCTCCCTGATCCCTGACCAGCTCGCGGCTGATGCGCCCCGCCAAGATCTGGTGGGCGATTTGCCCACGATCTGGGCTTGTGGCGGGGGCGGGGCGATTTGCCCACGATCTGGGCTTGTGGCGGGCGGATCACATGTCACATTCCCGTCTCGCCGCTTGTCATAGAGGGTAGACACGTCGGACCGCCGGGCTCTGAAGGTAGGTGCGAGCTCGCACGCGGCCCGGCGCGCGAGACATTACGACCCGGAAGGACGGCGATCATGCAGGCAAGAATCAAGAACCCGGCGTTGAGCGTGCCGGGCGCCCTCGAGGCGCTTCAGCAGCTTGGAGCCTCGGCGAAGACCGCTGGCATCCCCGACACCACGCTCTACATGGTGCATCTGCGCGCGAGCCAGATCAACGGTTGCAGCGTGTGTGTGGACATCCACTCCCGCGAGCTCGAGCTCGCGGGCGAGAGCGGCGAGCGCATCCACCTCGTCGCGGCGTGGCGGGAGACGCCGTATTTCAGCGACGCCGAGCGCGCCGCGCTGGCGCTGGCGGAGGCCGCCACTCGGCTCGCCGACCGTCCGGACCCGGTGCCGGACGAGGTCTGGGACGAGGCCGCGCGCCACTACACCGAAGCGCAGCTTGCTGCGCTCGTCGTCGCGATCGCGGCGATCAACGCGTTCAACCGGCTGAACGCGGCCACCAGGCAGGTCACGGGCAAGTTCGTAGCCCAGATCGTCGAGGCGGCCCAGGCGGCCTGAATGTCCGGGCGAGCGCCGAGCGTCATCCTCGGACCACCGCACGGTCGCATCTCGGCTCGGCCACGGTTGCCGGGCCGAGCCGAGGTGCGTTCGGCCGCGCCGTTCCGGTAGCGGTCGGGCTCAGCTGGGCTGAGCGCCGGGAAGGATCTCTGCGCCGATCCGGCTGAGCACTGCCGGATCGCCCGCGTACTCGACGCCGCTTGCTTTCGCGGCGCCGGGGCCGAGCAGGCCGAGCAGGAGTCCCAAGACCGGCTTGGCCGGGCCGGTGAGCGTCGCGTCGGCGCCATCGGCCGGTCCGAGCCGGGTTCGGATCGCGCCGTCGCGTGTCTCGAGCACGATCGGCTGATCGCCGATTTGAAGCTCGACTGTCACGGCGGACGCCTGCGGCTGGCGGTCGGTCAGCATCAGCTCGAGCGCCGGCGCCAGCCAGTGGCTGCGCACGGCATCCTCCGGCTTCTGCTCGGTCATCAGCGGAAGCCCCCACCGGATCAGGTCCTCGAGCACCGGCCGTAGCTGCTCGCCGCGCGGGGTGAGGCGGAAGAGGGTGGTCGCGATCGGCGGCGGCGCGTCCTCACGCGCGATCACGCCTGCCTGCTCGAGCTCGCGCAGCCGCTCGGCGAGCAGGTTGCTCGCGATCCCGGGCAGGCCCTTGCGCACGTCCGTGTAACGGCAGGCGCCGCGGAGCGCGAGCTCGCGGACGATCAACAGCGTCCAGCGGTCGCCCACCAGGTCGAGCGACTTGGCGACCGCGCAGTACTCGTCGTAGGACCTCATTACGGAACTAACTCTAGCAGGAGGAAGATAAATTAGATTACAGACTTGACTTTCTTGTCTGAATGGTTTAGAACGTCGTCTACAGTCCACCACGAGCTCCCCAGGAGGAGTCATGCAACGCAAGCCGCTCATCCTGATCTCGCTGCTGCTGGCAGCGTTCGCGATCAACCTCGACACCACCATCGTCAACGTCGCGCTGCCGTCGCTCGTGCGTCAACTGCACGCCTCGAACTCGCAGCTGCAGTGGGTCGTGGACGCCTTCAACCTGCTGTTCGCGGGGTCGGTGCTCGCCGCGGGCAGCCTGTCCGACAGGTTCGGGCGCAAGGGGATGATGCTCGCCGGCCTGTCCGTGTTCGGCCTGGGGAGCCTCACTGGCGGGCTGATGCACGACACCGGTCAGCTGATCGCCGCCCGCGCGGTCATGGGCGTCGGCGCTGCGATGGTGTTTCCCTCGACGCTGTCGTTGATCTCGAACGTGTTCACCGAGCGGAGCGAGCGCGCACGCGCGATCGGCCTGTGGGGCGCGGTCACCGGCGCCGCGATCGCGCTCGGGCCGATCGTCGGCGGCTGGCTGCTCGAAGTCTCAGACTGGCGCAGCGTCTTCTTCGCGATGGCGCCGATCGCCGCGATCGCCGGCGTCCTCGCCGCCCGTTACGTGCCGGCCTCGCGGGATCCGCGCGCGCCCCGCACCGACCGCCTGGGCTTCGGGCTTTCGACCGCGATGGTCGGGCTGCTCGTGTACACGATCATCCAGGCCCCGAACCACGGTTGGGGGAGCACGCGGACGGTCGGCAGCTTCGCGCTGACCGCGCTCCTGGCGGCGGCGTTCGTGGCCTGGGAGCGGCGCACACAACAGCCGATGCTCGACGTGAGCCTGTTCGGGAACCCGCGCTTCGCGGCCGCGAGCGCGTCGGTCGCGATCTCGTTCTTCGCGCTGTCCGGCTTCATCTTCCTCGTCACCCAGCTGTTCCAGTTCGTGAAGGGCTACGGCCCGCTGTCGACCGGCGTGCGCCTGCTGCCGGTCGCCTCGTTCGTCGCGATCTCCTCGATCCTCGGCGCCAAGCTCGCGGTGCGGCTCGGCACGAAGCTGATCGTCGCCTCCGGGCTGTTCTCGATGGCCGCGTTCTACCTGTGGGTCGCGACCTCCTCGGCCGCGACCGGCTACATGACGATCGCCGCCCAGATGGTCGTTCTGGGGACGGGGATGGGCCTCACGAGCGCGCCCGCGACCGAGGCGATCATGGGCGTGGTGCCGACGGCCAAGGCCGGCGTCGGGTCGGCGGTCAACGACGCGACCCGCCTGCTCGGCGGCACGCTCGGCGTCGCCGTGATCGGCAGCGTGTACGCCTCGCTGTACGCGAGCCGGCTTACCAGCGCGCTGCCGTCGGGATTGCCCGCCACGGTCGGCCGGACCGCGCATGCGTCCGTCGGCGCCGCGCTGATGGTCGCCGGCAAGCTCGCGCACGGCGGTCACGGAGCCCTCGCTTCGGCGCTCCACGACGCGGCGAACGAGGCCTTCTTCCACGGCTTCAGCACGGGCGACTACCTCGCTGCGGGCGTCGCCGCCGCGGGGGCCGTGATGGCGCTGGCGCTGCTGCCCGCCCAGCCCACGACCAGCGTCGAGGACATGCCAGACCTCGCGGCGCTGCGCTCGCCCGCGGCGGCGAGCGCACGCGGCTGAGCGACCCCCGAAACGAAAGCCACCCCCGAGCGAAGGAGACAGACGACCATGACCGCCGAGCGACCCACCACGCGCGTTGGCGCCGACAGCTCGGGCTTGGGTCGGGCGACCGGGTTGCAGCTGGACCGCGGCGGCCGGTCCGCCGCGTCCAACATCGATACGGCGCTCGAGCGCAACCGCAGCTTCGCCGCGGCCGGTGGCCACCAGGGCGCCGTCGTGTTCCCGAACCTGCGCCTGTTTGTGATCACGTGCCTGGACCCGCGGGTCGACCCCGCGCACTTCCTCGGCCTGGGTCTCAGCGACGCGATGGTTCTGCGCAACGCCGGCGGGCGCGTCACCGCGGAGGTGATCAACGACGTCGCCTTCATCGGCCAGCTCGCCGAGGCCGTAATGCCCGACGGCCCGCTGTTCGAGGTCGCCGTGATCCACCACAATCAGTGCGCAACCGGCGCGCTCGCCGACGACGCCTTCCGCCAGCGCTACGCCGAGCGGATCGGCGCAACGGAGTCGGCCGTGCGCGAGCACGCCGTGCTCGATCCCGTCGAGACCGTCGCGCGCGTCTTCCCTTCGGTCGAGATCCTCGCCGAGGCCGACCTCGCTCGACTCGCGATGCCGGGCGCGCGGATCCGCGGCCTGTGTGCGCTCGTCGCGGCGCTGGCGCACGCGGAGATCGTGCTGGACGCCGGCTCCGAGCGAGCGCGGACGCGGCGCCAGTTGCTGACCTTGCCGGGGATCGGGCCGTGGACCGCCGAGTACATAGCGATGCGAGCGATGCGCGACCCCGACGCGTTCCTGGCGCAGCGCGCGACCGCGATTTGCGAAGCTGCGACCCGTGATCGCGCTTGCGCAGCGGTGCCGCGAGACGCTCGAGGGGAGCTGGACCGTCGGGGAGCGCGACGGCGTGCCGTTTGCGTACACGCGCCCGAGCCCTGGCCGCTACAGCTGGCAGTGGTACTGGGACTCTTGTTTCGCGGCGATCGCCTGGCGGCACTTTGACCCGGCGCGCTCGCGCACGGAGCTCGAGACGCTGCTCGCGGCGGCGCGGCCGGACGGGTTCATCGGCCACACGATCTTCTGGGAGCACCCCGTCAGCGGGGCGCGCGAGCTGTTCTACAACGTGATCCATCGCGACGACCCGATGACCGCGACGATCGAGCCGCCGGCGCTCGCGTTCGCTTGGGGGGTGGCGGTGGGCGATCCGGCGCGCGAGCCGCGGATCCTCGCCCATCACGCCGCGATCAGCGCCGAGCGCGACCTCGAGGGGGACGGGCTGTTGTGGATCCTGCAGCCCGATGAGTCGGGCTTGGATGCATCGCCGCAGTTTGACCCGATCTGGCGCGATCGGGCGCAGGGGCTGCCCGGCTTCGTCGAGCTCGTGCGCCGCAATCGCGAGCGCGGGTTTCGAATCGACGCGGTGCTCGCGGACGGCGACCCGGTCGTGTGTGAGGTCCTGACGAACGTGATTCACGGGCTCTCGCGGCTGGCGCTCGGGTTGCCCTCGATCACGCCCGCGCTGATCGCCCGGCTGTATGACGAGCCGAGCGGGCTGTTCCTGCCGGCCGCCGTTCCGGTGATCGAGGAGCGGATCCCGCTTACGTGGGCGGCGCTCGCCCCTCTCGCGCTGCCCGACCTTCCCGAGCAGATCGGTCATCGGCTGGTGGAGCACCTGCTGGACAAGCGACGCTTCTGGACGGCTATCGCCCCGCCCGCGGTCGCGCTCGATGAGCCGTCGTTCTCGCTGCGGGAACACTTTGACGGCCTCCGGCGCTACTGGCGGGGCCCCACCTGGGTCAACAGCGCGTGGCTCATCTGGCGCGGCGTGGTGCGTCTCGGCTACGAGCAGCAGGCCGAGGCGCTCGCCCGCTCGATCACCGAAACGGTCGCGCGCGAGGGGCTACGCGAGTTCTACGACCCGCGCGATGGGCGTGGCATGGGCGCCCACGACTTCGCCTGGTCGGCGCTCGCCCTCGAGTTGCTCGACCCGGCCAACGCGAGCATCGGCGTGCCCGCCGGCGTAGCGTGATCGTGGACGAGGGCCGAGCGGCGCGCGACCCGTCCGCGCACGACCCGTCCGCGCGCGAGCCGTCCGCGCGCGAGCCGTCCGCGCGCGAGCGCGACGCGCAGCGTGCGCTGGCAGACGCGAAGGGGCGCCTGCAGACAGGAGGTCTGAAGCTGGCTGCGTATCTGCTGGTCGCCTACTTGGTGGTAAAGCTGATCCCGGCCCTCAAGCGCGCGCTGCACAGCCTCGAGCATGTGTCCTGGCAATGGCTGCTCGGGGCGATCGCGCTCGAGGTCGTGTCCGAGCTCGGCTTCGCCCTCGCGTGGGGCGCGATCGTCGATCCGCAGAAAGTGCTCGATCAAGACGGGCGCGGGCGGGCAATGGACGAGCGTGTCGCGTGGGCACAGCTCGGAGGCGGACTCCTGCTCCCCGGTGGGGCGTGGGGCGGCGTCGGACTCGGCGTGTGGATCATGCACCGGTTCGGAATGCCGACCAGGCTGATCGCCGAGCGCGAGTTCAACCTCAGCTTTCTCAACACCGCCGTGGACGCGCTCGCGATGATCGTTGCCGCGGTGGGGCTCGCCACAGGTATCTTCGCCGGCGAGCGCCATTACCTGCTGACCCTGCTGCCGGCGGCGGTCGCAGCGGCCGGGATCGCGGCCGCGTGGCTCGTCGCCCATCGCGCCGGCGGACATGCGAAACGCCTGGAGCGCAAGCATCCCAAGATCGCCGGCGCGATCACGACGCTCGCAGATGCCGTGGACGACACCGAGAAGCTCCTGTTTCATCGCGGCGGCTGGACGAGCGTGCTCGGTGTGCTGGCCTATTTCGGATTCGACGTGCTGGTCTTGTGGACCGCCTTCCTCGCGATCCACGCCAACCCGATACCAGGGTTCGCGATCGTGATCATGGCGTACGTCGTCGGTGCGCTGGGCGGATCGATTCCGCTGCCCGCCGGCATTGGCACCGTCGGCGGGATGGCGGCGATGCTGATCCTCTACGGCGTCGGCCACAACGCCGCGATCGCAGCCGTCCTGCTCCACCAGGCGATCGGGCTGCTGGTGCCGCTCAGCGGCGGCGGGATCGCCTACCTGGTCCTCCGTCGCCGCTTCGGGCCGATCGCGCGGGCTCCACGCTGAGCGCGGCGGCAGCAGCGCCGAGGGCGAGCGGGTGCGAGCTGATAGCGTTGGCCGCGATGCGTACGGTGTACACGCCGCTGCCGCTGAAGCGCGAGCGCGTGCTCGAGGCGGCGCTGGCGGTGGCCGAACGCGACGGCCTCGAGCGGCTGTCGATGCGCCTGCTCGCCCGCGAGCTGGGGGTGTCGCCGATGGCCCTATACCGGCACGTGAGCGGCAAGGACGACCTGCTGGATGGGCTCCTCGAGCTGCTGCTCGGAGAGCTCGAGCTGCCCGCGGAGTCCTTGCCGTGGGATGAGCGCCTGCGCGGGCTTGCCGGTGAGCTTCGCGGCCTCGCGCGCAGGCGGCCGCGGGTTTTCGGCCTGCTGCTTGCGCGGCGTGCCGCGAGCGAGGAGGCGACCCGTGCCCGGGAGGCGGCTCTGCGCGCCTTGCGTGACGCGGGGCTCGAGCGCGAGGCGGCGGAGCGGATGGAGCGACTCTTGAGCACCGTGGTCATCGGCTTTGCGCTGTCCGAGGCCACGGGGCGTTTTGACGGCCTCGATGTGGACGAGGAGTTCGAGGACGCTCTCGAGCTGCTCGCGCGGCTCGTGGCTGCACGGTGAAGCCCGCTGACGCGCGAACGCGACCGCGTCTCTGCGACCACTCGCTTCGCCGCCGTGCCTCGGATCAGCGCAGCTGGCTCTGCCAGCCAGGGGGCACCTTGCCCGCGGGACCGGGCACCGGCTGGTCCGGCGGGTGACTGTCAGGCTCGTGCAGCTTGGGCCCGTCGAAGAAGTCGCCCGTGCGGTAGTCGTAGAACCACTCCTCTCCCGGCTCGAAGCTCTGGATCACGGGGTGACCGGTCTCCGTCCGGTGCGCGGTCGCATGTTGCGCGGGCGAGTTGTCGCAGCAGCCGATGTGCCCGCACGCGGCACAGCGGCGCAGATGCAGCCACCACCCGGGGGCGGCGCCGGCGAGGCAGTCGGCGCAGCCGCTGCCGGAGGGCGGAACGTCGGGGTTGATGTCGGCTGAGGTGCTCACCGCGTCGCGAGGGCTTGTTGAGCCGGCGTGCACCGCATGCTAGGCGTTCCCGCTCGCGCAGGCCGAGCAGCATGACGACCCCTCCGGCGGTGGGCGCCCGACGCGGCTGCGGCCCGCCGTCCCCAGCGATGGGGACGGCGGGCTTGCAGCTCGGCGGAACCTTCGCGCTCGTCTAGCTGCTCACGGAATCGAGAGCGGCGGCTGCTGGAACGCGCCGTATCCGGCTTCCGCGTTGGCGATCGCTTCCGCGGCGTCGTCGGGTGTGATGAAGCCGGCGGACTCGGCCGCCTCGGTCACCGTCTTGTACTTCGCGGCATAGCTCGCCGCGGTCGGATACAGCGATTTGAGCTTCGAGCTGCTCAAGTCGTAGAAGTATCCCGACAGCAGACACAACCCGGCCGAGCGCAGTTCCGAATTGCTGATGCTTCCGGTCTCCGCCGCTTCGAATGCGCTCTTGAGCTCTTCGAACAGCGTGATCGGGTCGAGGCTCTCCTGGCTCGGCTTGGAGAAGTTGATGACCGAGTATTCCTCCGTGGGCACTTCGGCTTCAGCCAGGCGGATACCGCCATTGCCGACGCCGTACTGGTTGCTGTTGACGAGGTCATAGAGCCCGAAGAAGACGGGCGTCGTAGAGATCTGCGACGGCTCTTTCGGCGCCGGCGTGCCGTCGACCAGCCACTTCTGCATGTCCATCATCGCGGCGTTCTCGACCTCGTACAGCGCCATGTTGTCGGTCTGGTTGACCCCGTCGAGCGCCGTGCCGGTGCCCTCGATCGGCGTGCCGAATATGCACTGCGGCACGGGCACGGTCGGCTCCTCGCGGGCGATCGTCTCGACCTCGTAGGAGGCCTCGTGCGCGTCGATATGGGAGGCGCCCGGCAGTTCCCAAGTGCGCAGGTCGGTGTTGTCCGGCTGGCGTGCGGCAGCTGCGTCGAGCTCGACGATGTCACCCTGAGTGTTCAGCTGGATGAACGGCGCCGTGTTGTTCGTGCGAATGTCCGCCGGGAACGGGGATGTCGCAATCAGCCCGTTGCCGAGCGGCGCCGCCGTGACGGCGCGGCCGACCGCGATGAAGCCGTTGAAGGCGTCCGTGACCGGCTGGAACGCGTTGACGTAGGTGTCGACGCGGAAAGCCGACTGCGAGTCGCCCATCCCGATCAGCTTCTTCGGCGTCAGGCCGCCAAGCAGCGTCGCGCTGTCGGCCTTCACCGCTTCCGCGGCCTGGGTGAAGATCGAGTAGGACTGGCCGTCGTTGCTGTCGCCGAGGCCGGCGTAGCGCGTCGGGTCCCACCTGACGAGGTCTTCCATGCCGGCCTTCTGTGCCGTCACGCCGACGAAGGCGTAGCCCTGCCTGACGGCTTCTTCGCCGATCTGCGCCCACACCGGGTCCTGGTCGCCGCCGGTGGTGACGTTGGTCCATTCAAAGATGACGGTGCCGTTGAACTTGGCGGGGTTGGTCGGGTAGCGCACGAGCAGGCGCGTGGTGTAGGGGACGTTGCTCTGCGATACCGAGATCCCCCAGTCGCCGTTGGAGCCCCACAAGCCGCTTTCCCTGTACACGTTCGTCGTGCCGGACATCTTGAACTCTTTTTCCACGTAGCCGGCTTCGCCGAATGTGGTCGTGTTCAGCTTCGGCGCGCCGGGGACGCCCGACGGGGGCGGCACCGCGTCGTAGGGATACCCGTGTTCGCCGCTTGTGTAAGGGATTTCCTGGATGGTTGGCTGTGCCGCCGCGGTCGACGCCGCGAGGGCGCCCACACCGAAGAGCATCAGCGACGCCGCGATCGTCGCGGCCACAATGCTCGTCATCCTCCGTTGACAAGTCTCCATGCTCACAACTCCTCCTCGTTGTTCGGTTCATGGCTAGCGCGGTCATCGCGCGAGAGACAACTGTAACATCTGCATACCAGTTGCGTCCAGTTTCAGTGCGCGAGCGCCGCAGGCGCCGCTGGGCCGTGCTCCTGCGCCCCCGACCGCAGCGGCACGGTCGCGAGCAGCGCACCGGGAAAGAAAGATCCCGCCCGCCAGATCGCCGTGGAGCACGACTCGCAGCGGCAGCGGCCGTGCCGCTGCACACCACCCGGTGAGGGCGCCGGCTAGCGCGTGCGCGCGCCGCCGGCCACGGCGCGCCTGCGCGCCTGCGCGAAGGTCACGAGCCGCTCGCGATCCTCGTCCCAGAGCTTGAGCGTGACCGCGCGCAGCCCGTCCCACAACGCGAGCGTGGGCACGCAGTCAAACACGGGGTTCTCCTCGTGGGCCCGGCGCAGGTTGTAGTTGGGGATCCGCGCGTTCAGGTGGTGAACGTGGTGATAGCCGATGTTGCCCGTGCAGAAGCGAAGCGGGGGCGCCAGCTTCAGGAATGAGCTTCCCCGCAGCGCAGAGTCCGCATAACTCCAGCGCTCGCCGCTCTCCCAGTAGGCGTCCTCGAACTGGTGCTGGACGTAGAACAGCCAGATGCCGATCGAGCCGGCGAGCAGCGCGGGCGGCCCGCACACGAGCAGGTAGGCACGCCAGCCGATCAACCAGCACACGCCACCGACGATCGCCGCGAGCGCCACGTCGGTGGCGATCACGCTGCGGCGCATGCGCGGGCGCGCGTCGCGAGCGACGATCCGCGGGCCGATGATCATCGCGACGATCGGCCCGAGGCCGAACATGACGAACGGATTGCGCAGCAGGCGGTAGCCGAGCCGGCCCCGCCAGGGCAGCCCGTGGTATTCCGCGACGGTCAGCGTGCGTACGTCGCCGGTGCCGCGCCGGTCGAGGTCGCCGGAGCTAGCGTGGTGGACCGCATGGTCGTGGCGCCAGCGCACGAACGGCGAATACAGCAGCAGGCCGGTGGCGACCCCGAGCCACGCGTTGGCTCGCCTGGACCGCAGGAACGACCCGTGCGTGCAGTCGTGGAAGACGATGAACGTGCGCACCAGGAAGACCGCCGTCGGCACGACCAGGACAAGCGCCAGCAGGTAGGAAACCTCCAGCAGGAGATACATCGCAACCGACAAGCCGAGATACGGGGCGACCGACGTCGCCAGGCAGATCAGCGCCCGCGGGGCGTGTGGCTGGGCGTAGGGTGCGAGCCGCTCGCGCCACAGCCGTAGATCGCTGTGATCCTCCGGTTCCGCGTCCCGGCCGCCCGCGGCGGCCGCCCTGGCCGGGCCGGGAGACGGGGAGCCCCCTCGCTGCCCCGCGGACGCGGCGCCGATCATGCCGTGGTCGCTCCCGCGGCACGCCGCCTGCGCCGCGTACGTGCCCGCCGCGGGCCGGCGGGGGGACGCGTCGAGGTGGGCGCGCGCGGCCGCTCGCGCTCCGCCACATCGCCGAGCCCGTGCCGCAGGCCGAGTCGCCGCGCCAATCGGCTCATCTCCTGGCGGTCTTCCGCGGCGACCAGCGTGATGCCGACGCCGCGACGTCCCGCACGCCCGGTGCGTCCGATGCGATGGATGTATGCCTCGTGGTCGTCGGGCGGATGGAAGTTGATCACGTGAGAGATCCCCTCGACGTCGATCCCCCGCGCAGCCACGTCGGTAGCCACGAGTGTATCCACGCGCCCCGACTGAAAACGCGACAGCGCGTGCTCGCGCTGGCGCTGGGACTTGTTGCCGTGGATCGCGAGCGCGTGCACGCCGTCGGCGCCCAGGCGCTTGACCAGGCGGTCGGCGCCGCGCTTGGTGCGCACGAACACCAGCGTGCGCTCCCGCTCGCGGCCCAGCTCGGCCAGCAGCGCCTCGATGCGGCGATCCTCGCGTATGGCCACGAAGCGATGCTCCACCTGCGTGGTCGCGGACACCCCAGGGGTGCCGCTCTCGTGGCGGACGGCCCGGTTGGTGTACTGAGCTGCCACCCGGCCGGCGACGCCCTCGAGCGTCGCCGAGAAGAACAGCGTCTGTCGCGCGGTCGGGCAAGCTTTGACGATCCGGTCGATCGCCGGTCGAAAGCCTATGTCGAGCATCCGGTCGGCCTCGTCGAGGACGAGCGTCCGGACAGCCTCGAGCGTGAACGCCCGTCGTCGCAGCAGGTCCTCCAGGCGTCCGGGGGTCGCGACGAGCACATGCGAGGCGGCGGCCTTGGCCGCCTGTGCGACCAGCCCGACGCCGCCGTAGACGGCGGTCACGCGCAAGCCACGCGCGCGCGCGACCGCGTCGAGCTCGCGCACTATTTGGCTGGCGAGCTCGCGCGTGGGGGCGAGCACGAGCGCCGCCGGGCGGACGGGTGAGGGCTCGTCCGCGTCGATGCGCTCGAGGAGGGGAATCCCGAAGGCGAGCGTCTTGCCCGAGCCGGTCGGGGACTTCACGAGCACGTCGCGGCCGGCGAGGATGTCCTCGAGCACGAGCCGCTGCACGGGAAAGGGCTGCTCGATGCCACGACGGGAGAGGGCGCCGACGACGGCGCTCGACACGCCGAGGTCGGCGAATGACTGCTGTTTCATGAAACTGCTCCTTTGGCTGCGCCGTGGCGCCGCGCACGATTCGGAGGCTTTGGCCGACCCGAACCGCGGTGAGCGGGACTCAAGCGAGCTGCCTCGCGACCGAAGACCGGCCGCTGCGCTGAAGCTAGCAGATCGGCTGCGCCCGACATGCAACTGCGCCGCCACCGCCCCTCGCAAGCTCAAACGCCCCCTCGCAAGCTCAAACGCCCCCCGCGGCCAAACGCCCGCTCGCAAGCTCAAACGCCCGCTGGGCGAACACGCGGCGAGGCTACGATCGAGCGCGCCCGGCCCGACCTCCGGGATCGCCGCGCTATTGTGGATAGTGCAGATTGGCCTGAGTGCAGGGTCGGGTCGGGATCGTAAAGTACGTGACCAGGCGGCGAGCCGGTTCAGGGCAAGGGCGCCCGGAGGCGCCGATCTGCGTGAACTAGCATCCGAGCACTGGCCCAGCGCGGACGCGCAATCCTAGGAGCGATCACGTGCCAGGCCCCCAGCAGCTCCGTCAGCAGCAGCAGCACGAGGAGAAGCTCAAGGACATTCGCGAGCAGGTCGCGCAGGGCAAGCTCGTGATCCGCCAGATGACGGCCGACGAGCGCAAGCGCTACCCGCCGCGCGAGGCGAAGCACCCGCGCGGCTCCAAGCGGCGCTGATGACGCGCTTCTTCCTGCCGTCGCCGAAAGGCGGCGCCGGCGTCGAGCGCGTGTACAGCTCGCTGCGCGAGCAGGCCGAGGAGTGCACGGGCTCGGTCTCGCGCGACCGCCGGATCCTCGAGATCGAGTGCCGGCGTCAGGGCCTTGACTGCCGGCTGCGCGTGGGCGAGCCCGACGCGATCGACGGCAGGACCGTCGCCGCGATCCTGCAGCTCGGCCGCGACACCTACACCGTGCACCACGTGCCGAGCGAGCCCGGTCAGTCGACAGCGCCGACGGTGCTGCAGCGGACCGAGGTGTACTCGGTCGCCGACTTCGACTGACGCCGGCCGGGGCCGCCAACGACCGGCGCGGGCCGGGGCCGCTCGACTGGCCCCGGCGGGGGGAGCCGAGCTACGGTACGCGTCACCGTGCGCGTGACGAGCTGGAACGTGAACTCGGTCAAGCAGCGCCTGCCGCGGCTGCTGCCGTGGCTCGATCAGCGGCGCCCGGACGTGGTGTGCCTGCAGGAGACCAAGCTCGCGGACGACGCCTTCGAGCAGCTGCTCGGCGCGGAGCTCGCCGCGCGCGGCTATGCGCTGGCGCTGCACGGCGAGGTGCAGTGGAACGGGACGGCGATCCTCTCGCGCGTCGGCTTGGAGGACGTCGTGCGGGGGCTAGCCGGCGCGCCCGGCTTCCCGCATGCCGAGGCTCGCGCCGTGGCGGCGAGTTGCGGCGGGATTCGGGTGCAGTGCGTGTACGTGCCCAACGGTCGCGCGCCGGACTCCGAGCACTACCGCTACAAGCTCGCCTGGCTGCAGGCCCTGCGCGAGGTGCTGCGAGCGGCGCCGGCGGCGACGATCGTATGCGGGGACATGAACATCGCGCCCGCGGACATCGACGTGTTCGACCCGGCGGCGTACATCGGCCACACGCACGTGACGGCTCCCGAGCGCGCCGCCCTGGCGCAGCTGCAGGCGCTCGGGCTGCGCGACGTCGTGCGCGATCGCTGGCCGGGGGAGCGGGTGTTCACCTACTGGGACTACCGTGCGGGGATGTTCCACCAGGATCTCGGCATGCGCATCGATCTGGTGCTCGCCAGCGAGCCGGTCGCGAGCAGGGTCAAGGCCGCGTGGGTGGATCGGCAGGCCCGCAAGGGCAGCGGGCCGAGCGATCACGCGCCCGTGATCGTCGATCTGGACGAGGCGCCCGACGGGGACATCGGCCCGGTCGTGCCGCCGCCGTCAGCGCCGGCCACGCGCAGAAGCTCGGTCAAGCTGCCGCAGTCGTCTTGAGCGCCCGGCCGAGCCGGCGCCAGCCGACCTGCGCACGAGCCGCCGGCCGATCCGCGCGAGCCGCTAGCCGATCCGCGCGAGCCGCCGGCCGATCCGCGCGAGCCGCCGCGCGAGCCGAGCCGGCGGGAGGCGAGCCCGAGCTTGGCGGGCGAAATGTCTCCGACTGTGGGCGCACAGCGCATGGTTCGGGCGCGTGGCGGGTTAACAGATGAACAGACCATGAGGGCGGCCGCTCAGCGGGGGGCGGGCCCGCGCATCTGGGCCGGGACCCGGTGGCGTCCTCACATAGGGACTCCGGATCCGCATGTACCGCCTGCAGTGCCTCGTGCTCAGCCTATACGCCCTGGTCGCGCTCACGCTCGCGCTGACGGTGGCGTTGGGCGCCTTCGCCGACGCGCCATCGGGTGCCGGTGAACGCGCGCGGCGGGCGGCGGGCGCGCATGGCCGGGCGTGTCCGGGCGCCGAGCCGTGTCCGTACAGCTCGGTGGCGATCCTCGGGCGGCGAGGCGAAGGCGTGCTGCGCTACCCGGAGGCGCTCGCCGTCGCGCCCGACGGCGATGTGTATGTCGCCGACCAGTACAGCTATGTCGTGCAGCGCTTCAGCGCGGGCGGGCGCTTCCTCGGCCAGTGGGGCGCGCGCGGCACGGGCGCCGGACAGTTCGGCGCGGTCGGGGGTCTGGCGGTGAGCGCAGCCGGCGAGGTCTATGTGGTCGACTCGGAACATGACCGCGTGGAGCAGTTCGATGCCGAAGGTCGCTTCGTGCGCGCCTGGGGCGAGCCCGGCTCGCGGCCCGGACAGTTCGAGTTCGGCAGCGGCGGGCCGGGCGTGCCCCCGGGCGGCGGGATCGCGGTGTCCGGCGACTTCGTGTACGTGGCGGACACGGGCAACGATCGGATCGAGCGCTTCACGCTGGACGGCACGCACGCGCTCGTCCTCGGCGGGCCGGGCCATGGTCCCGGGCAGCTGGAGAGCCCGCACGGCCTGGCGGTGAGCGGCGAGGAGCTGTACGTGGCGGACACGGGCAACGATCGGATCGTCGCGTTCCGGACCCGGGGTCCATATGCCCGCGAGGCCGGCGGCCTCGGGTCGGGGGAAGGACAGTTCACGAGCCCGTTCGACGTCGCCGTCGGCCCGGCCGGACGGGTGTATGTGGCCGACGACAACAACCACCGCGTCGTTGAGCTGAGCCCCGAGCTGCGCTTCCTGGCCGCCTGGCCGCTTGCGCCCTCACAGGGCCCGAGCGAAGGCCTGCACCCGAACTTCGGCGCGGAAGAGGTGAGCTACCCGCGCGCCGTCGCCGTCTCGCGCTCCGGCCTGGTGTATGTGGCCGACGCCGCCGCCGATGAGGTCGACATCCTGGGCGCGACGGGCCGGCGGCTCGGCGCCTGGGGGGTCTCCGCTCGCTCCTATGGCCAGTTCATGCTGCCGCGCGACGTCGCCGCGACGCCCGAAGGCGGGGCGCTCGTCGCGGACACGGTGGGCGGGCGCGTGGAGCTGTTCGACCACCGGCTCGCCTACCGCGAAAGCTTTTACGGCGGCGCGGCGATCCTCGGTGAACACCTGTTCGAGCCCGTCGCCATCGCGCTCGCTGCTGACGGCACGCTGTGGGTGACAGACCAGGAAAACGACCTGGTGCGCCACCTGAGCGCGGAAGGCGAACTGCTCGGGACGCTCGGCGGCGGGGTTGGGACGCCCGCAGCGCGACGCCTCGAGCGGCCGGACGGGCTGGCGGTTGGTCGCGAAGGCGACGTGTACGTCGCGGATACCGGCGAAGGCCTGGTCAAGCGCTACTCCCCGGCGGGCGCGGTGCTCGGGTCCTGGGGCGATGCGGGCTCGAGCGCCGCCCGGCTTCACGCTCCGGTCGCGCTCGCGACGGCGCGGTCGGGCGCGGTGTACGTGGTCGAGGTCGGCGCCGACCGGATCGCGGAGTTCACCGCAGCAGGTCGCTACGTGCGCGCGTGGGGCGGCGCGGGTCGCGGGCCAGGAAGGTTCGAGTCCCCGGACGGCATCGCAGTGGATGCCCGCGGCGAGGTGTTCGTGGCGGACGGCGGCAACGACCGCATCGAGGAGTTCGACGCAGACGGGCGCTTCGTGCGCGCATGGGGCGCGCCTGGCGCGGCCCCGGGCGAGCTGAGCGACCCCGCGGGCCTGTCGATCGACTGCGCGGGCGCGCTGCTGGTCGCCGACGCCGACAACAACCGCGTGCAGCGCTTCGCGGGGGTCGCGCCGGCGGGCGGCTGCAGCTCGGCGGCGGCGCAGTGAGCGTCCGCAGCTAGCGAGCGCGGACCCGCCCCTCGGCGACGACGCGCACGGTGTGCAGCAGCCGGTCGCTGGCGCCGCGCACGCTGCCGCCGAGCTCGAGCGTCTGCTGCACGTAGGCGAGCGTCTCCGCGGACAGGCGCTCGCCTGGAAGCACGTTGGGCACCCCAGGCGGGTAGGTGGCGAGCGACTCGGCGGCGACGCGACCGGCGGCGTCGTGCGCGGGCACGATCTCCTGCGGGCCGAGATAGGCCTCGCGGGGGGTCATCACGAGCTCGCCCCACGGCGGCGGCGGCGCGAAGCTCGCGCTCGCTCCGCCGGGGTCGGGCCCGACGCGCTCGGCGGCTACGCGCAGCGCGTGCACCAGCCGCGCGGCCTCGGGCAGGCCGCGCTCGCCCATGCCGAAGACCGCTACGAGCACGTTCTGGCCGTAGAGCTCGAGGTTGATGTCGCCGATCTCGCGCAGCATCGGCGCGAGCTCGTAGCCGCTGGCGGCCACGCCGCGGACGTCGACGGCGAGACGCAGCGGGTCATACGCGAACACGCCGGGGCGCCCGGCGATGCGCTCGTCGAGCACGTCGAGCCCATCGATCTCGCGAATCTGCTCGCGCGCTTGTGCGAGCGCCGCCATCGTCCTTCCGAGCAGCTCGCGTCCCTGCACCGCCGCCTGGCGGCGCGCCGCGTCGAGCGACCCGCACAGCAGCGAGTTGGGGCTGGTCGACTCGGTGAGCGTGACCGCGCGGTCGACGGCGTCCTCGCCGATCAGCGGGCCCGCCCCGTGCCCGAGGTGCAGCATCGCCGACTGCGTGAGGCTGCCGACGATCTTGTGCGTGCTCGAGATCACCAGGTCGGCGCCGAGCGCGAGCGCGTGCGTGGGCAGCTGCTCGTGGAAGGCCATGTGCGCGCCCCACGCCTCGTCGACGATCAGCGGCACCCGGCGCCCGTGGGCGACCTCGGCGAGCGCGCCCACGTCGGCGACCGCGCCGAAGTACGTCGGCGAGACGACCCACGCGCCGACCGCGCGCGGCGTGGCCTGCAGCGCGAGCGCGAGCGTGTCGGGGGTCAGGCAGTGCGCGATGCCCAGCTGGGGGTCGACCTCGGGCGCCGCGAACGTGGGCCGCAGCCCCGAGAGCACGAGCGCGTCGATCGTGCTCGAGTGCGCGTTGCGCTGCACGACGACCTCGTCGCCGTGGTGGGCGAGCGCGAGCCCCGAGGCGAGGTTGCCCTGGGAGGCGCCGTTGACCAGGAACCACGCGCGGCGCGCGCCCCAGGCGTCGGCGGCGAGTCGCTGCGCCTGCTCGAACGGGCTTGGCTCGACGCCGACGTCGATCCCGTACGTGAGCGCGGGGATGTCGAGGCTGACGGCGCGCTCGCCGAACGCGCGCAACAGTCCGGGGTCGGCGCCGGGGCCACCCTTGTGGCCGGGGACGTGCAGGCGCGCGGGCTTGCGCCGGGCGTACTCGCACAGCGCGTCCAGGTAGGGGGTGCGCTCCTGGGCGGAGCCCGCCCCGCTCATCCGTGCACGGCGCGCGTTTGTGATCCGGCGCTCACATCTGTGCTCGCCATGACTCTCGGATGTGCCAACACTGAGACTTTCTACCAATTTCGCTTGCCCGAGACGCGTGCGCGGGCTAGCGTCGATGCTGTCCTTGAAACAAGTGGCCCGGCGGTGCGTGAACACCCCGGGCCCGGCACCGAGTTGCTCGGCCTCGATGCCCGTCGATTGTCCCGCAGCTGCGCCGTGGCGTGCGCGGCGGGACTCGGCTGGATTCGATGCGAGCGCTCTGGCTGCCCGAACGAACAGGAGGCGAGATGCCAGACGCAGATCCAAGCCCACGCGCGCCAGCGCCCGGATGGCCCTCCGACGAGCTCGTGCTGGCGGGCGTCGAGCGGGCGGAGCGCCACGACGCGCGCGCATCCCGGGCGGTGCCCGTGTGGACGATCCTCGAGCATCTGGACGTCCGGCGCCGCTCGCACGTCGCGCGCCATGTGGCCGCGCGCCTGGTGGCGCTGGCGCAGGAGGGCTGGCTCGCGCGCTCGCGCCGGCATGGCGTGCTCACGTGGACGCTCACGCCCGCCGGCGAACGACGCCTGGCTGACGCCCGCCGCGCCGAGCGCTTGCCGGCGCTGGGGGAGTCCCCGCAGCATCGCGCGTGGCGCAACGCGCGCACGGCGGCCGCGCAGGAGATCGAGCGTTTCAGCGGGGACGTTCGCGAGCTGCTCGAGCGGGCGGCGTCGCTGCTCGAGCGCGATCCCGCGCCGCACTCCGACGCGTGGCTCGAGCTGGGCGAGGCGTTGCAGCGCGCCTGCCGCTGCGTGGCCTCGGCCAGCTACTGCCTGCGCGAGTGGGCCGAGCCGGATGACGCGCTGGCGGACGTCGACGAGCGCATCGATCCGACCGACGAGCAGCTGGCGCCGGACGAGCGCGCACGCCGGCGGGCACGCCGCGCCGGGCGGCGCAACATCCGCTTGTGGGACGAGCGCGCGGGCGCGTGACGGCGAGGGCGCTTTGCTAGGGTCGCCGGCGAGGTGTCGCGCTGAGCGTCAACCGGGGCGCAAGCCACCGTCGACCCGACCGCGGGGGAGGTTTCGAGCGCCCCGGGCCGATCGCGCGCGTGGGACTGCGGGCAAGAGATTTTGAGGAGTGGGAGATCGCGTTGCACGGCCGTCGCGTGATCTATCGGATCGCGGGCGCCGGCCCACCCGTGGTCCTGATCCATGGCATGCTCAACTCATCGAGCCACTGGCAGCAGGTGGCGCTCGACCTGGCCCGCGATCACACGGTGCTGGCCCCCGATCTGATCGGCCACGGCGACTCGGCGGCGCCGCGCGGCGACTACTCGCTCGGCGCGCACGCGGCCAGCATTCGCGACCTGCTCGCGGCGATCGGGGTCGAGCGCGCGAGCATCGTCGGACACTCGCTGGGCGGCGGCGTGGCGATGCAGTTCTTCTACCAGTTCCCCCAGCGCGTCGAACGGCTGGTGCTGATCTCGAGCGGCGGCCTCGGACACGAGGTCAGCCCGATGCTGCGCACGGCCGCGCTGCCGGGCACCTCGGCGTTGCTGTCGCTGACGATCCAGCCACGCCTGCTCGGCGCGCTCGCCGGCGCGGGCCGGCGCATGCGCGAGCGCGCGATCTCGAGCGGCGTGCACCTGCAGGCGATCGCGCGGGCGCTGCGCCCGCTCGAGAACGCGGACGCCCGCCAGGCGTTCCTGCACACGCTGCGCGCGGTGATCGACGTGCACGGCCAGCGGGTGAGCGCGACCGATCGGCTGTACCTGCTCGAGACGATGCCGACGATGATCGTGTGGGGCGAGCGCGACAACACGATCCCGATCGCGCACGGGCGCCGCGCGCACGAGGCGATCCCCCACAGCTTCTTCAGGACGCTTCCGGACGCCGCGCACTTTCCCCACCTGGAAGACCCCGACGGGGTGGCGCGCGTGCTGCGCGAGTTCTTGGCGCAGACGCAGCCGGGGCGGATCGAGGACGCCGACTGGGGTGAGGTGCTCGCGCGGCGCTCGCCGCGCTCGCGCCGGCACGCGGCCGCCTAGCTCGGGCGACGGCGACCGGCGGCGGGTCAGCCGGACGCGGCCAAGCGCCACGCGGGCGGATAGGGCAGCGGCGCGAGCTTGGCTTCGAGCTGCGCGCGCATCGGCTCGAACGGCGGCGGCAGCGACAGGCCCTCGCCGAGGTGCGCCGGGTCCTCGTCGACGGCGAAGCCGGGGCCGATCGTGGCGATCTCGAACAGCACGCCGCTCGGCTCGAGGAAGTACACGGATTTGAAGTAGAAGCGTTCGATCACCGGGGTCGGGCGCGCTCCAACCCCGGCCACGCGCTCGCGCCAGGCCTCGAGGTCCTCGATCGCGGCGGCGAACGCGACGTGGTGCACGGTGCCCGCGCCCTGGGTGCGATTGATCTCCGGCGGCGCGGGATCGTAGGCGTAGAAGCCTCCCCTACGCTCGCCGCGCACCTCCCAGTGCTCCCCTTCTCCTCGGGTGAAGCCTAGCGCTGTCCCGAGCAGGCGCTCGCTGCGCACCGGCGCGTTGCTGTACGCGCGCACGCCCTCGAAGCCCTGCAACGCGTACTCCCCAGGGATCTCGGGCGCGTGCGCGCTCAGTGGCTCGTCCCCGGCGGCGCTCGGCACGAGCTCGTGCTCCAATCCCTCGGGGTCGGCGAACAGCAGGCTCCCGCCCGAGAGCTCCGCCCTGATCCCGTTGCCGGCGAGTCGCTCCTCCCAGAACTCGAGCGCCTCGGGACCGGACACGCGCCAGACGATCCGGTGGACCATGCCCGCGCCCGCGATCCCGCGCGCCGCGCCGGGGTACTCGAAGAACGTCAGGTCCATCCCGGGTGAGCCGTGCTCGTCGCCGTAGAACAGGTGATACATGTTCGGTTCGTCCTGGTTGACAGTCCGCTTGACCATGCGCAGGCCGAGCACGCCGGTATAGAACTCGACATTGCCCGGGGCGTCGCCGGTGATCGCGCTGATGTGGTGGATGCCCTCGAGCTGCATCGTCCACGGACTCTAGGGGGCTCGCGCGTGCGGCGGCGTGCGATCATCGGCGAGGGTCGCGCAGGCCGCGATCGCGGATTTGACCATCTGATGCAAGACGGATCGCTGATACCTCGCTTCGGACGCGCGCGACGCGATCCGACGCTGGCCGTGCTCGAAGGCCTGCACCCGCTCAAGCACGCGCTGCGCTTCGGCGCGAACGTGCACGAGGTCGTGACGCGCGACGCTCGCGAGCTCGAGCGCCTCACAGGCGAGCTCGCACCGGACCTCAGCGAGGCGCTGCGGACGCTCGCGCGCGAGGTGCGCCCGAAGGTGTTCGACCAGCTCGCCCCGCTGGCGCCCTCCACGGGCGTGATCGCGCTGGCCGAGCGTCCGGCGCTCGACGCCGCCGCGGTGCTCGCCGAGCCCGACCCGGCACCGCTGATCGTGCTGGAGGACCCGCGCGACCTCGGCAACATGGGCGCGTGCGTGCGCGTCGCGGCGGCCGCCGGCGCAGCCGCCGTGCTCAGCAGCGGCAGCCACGACCCCTGGCATCCGGACGTGCTGCGCGGCGCCGCCGGCCTGCACTACGCGCTGCCGGTCGCGCGCCTGGCGAGCGTTCAGCCGCTGCGCGAATCCGGCCGGCCGCTGCTCGCGCTCGATCCCGAGGGCGAGCCGCTCGAGCCGTCTGCGCTGCCCGCGCGGGTGGTGCTCGCGTTCGGCAGCGAGCGCGCGGGGCTCAGTCCGCGGCTGCTCGCGAGCGCCGACGCGCGCGTGAGCATTCCCATGCGGGCGGGCGTCTCGAGCCTGAACCTCGCGACGTCGGTGGCCGCCGTCTTGTTCGCGTGGCGCCTGTCCGTGCGCCCGCTCGCGCCACTCGGCTGAGCTCACCGGCCACGCCCGTGTCGCTCGTGCTGAGCGGGTGCGGCGTGTGTGCGCTCAGGTGCTCGCGCGAGCCTCGCGGCCTTCGACGCCGTCGAGCAGCAGCCAGTTGCCGTACAGCGCGTCGCGGGCGCGCGCGAGCATCCGCTGCGCCTGCTCGTCGGGGTCGTCGAGCTCGGCGAGCAGCGCCGCGATCAGCTCGCGCGCAGCGCCGGCGTGCTCGAGGTCGCGCACCTGGTGCACGCGGAAGTACTCGGTCGCGGGACCCTCGTCGGTGAAGCCGTAGTGCGCGCGCAGCCCGGCGAGCTTGGTCGCGGAGATCTGCGGCTGCCCGGCCTCGATCGCGTACAGGACGGCCAGGTGCTCGAGCAGGTCCTCGCCCGCGCCCCACGCGCGGATGCACGTGCGTGTGCGCGCGAGGGGGACCGGGCCGGCGCCCGCGGGCGCGCTCGTCTGGTGCGCGCCCGTCTGGCGCACGCCCCTCGCTCGCGCCTCCGTGTGGTGCGCGTCGCGCGCGCGGCGCTCGGCGACCGAGCGCGCGAACTGCTCCCAGAGCGCCACGTGGGCGGCCTCCTCGCGCGCATGGGCGGCGAGCCCCGCGCGGCTGCTGGCGGCCGCGGGGCTCGTGCGGGCGTCGATCGACGCGCACTCGGCGGCGCGCTCGGAGGTGGCCGCGAGCGCCAGCACCGCGTGCCCGTACTCGCCGGCGTAGCGGTCGAGCTCGGGCGCGCTCAGCTCGCCGGCGCTCCAGCGTCGATAGAACGGGTGCTCGAGCACGTCGATCGCGGCGCGGATCCGATCGAGCCTGGCCAGGATGTTCATTGGGGTGTTCCCTTCTGTCGGTTCTGGGGCGTTACGGAGGGAGGACATGCGGTCGCGGTATAGAAACCTACGGAGTTAGCGAGGTCTTCGTCCGAACGGCCTGGACCGCCATCCGGCCCGTGTGCGAGGCTCGTCGCCAGAGCTCGATCGGAGGAGCGGAAGGGGGCCGTATTCGTGACCATCATCGTCGCCTCGGCGCTTGGCGTGATGCTCTTCGGCGCGATTCTGGCGGTAGCCCTCAGCCGCGTGGCGGCGTTCGCGGACGAGGACTCCGAGCGGATGCTCGCCGAGCGTCATGAGGATCCGATCATCAGCGGCTACGACCACGCTCACGCGGGGTTCGCGCGCGCCCACTCGACGATCGCGTGGGAGTCGTCGATCACGGAGCCGTCGTCGAGGACGAGCGTCGGCACCCAGCGCTTGCCGGTCAGCTCCTGGACCTCGCGGCGCCCGCGCGTGCGGTTGAACACGCCGGGCAGCGGCGCGAAGCCGTAGGACTTGATCAGCTCCGGCTCATATCCCGCATCCTTGAGCGCGTGGTAGGCGTTCGCACACGGGTGCCCGCCGGGGCGGACCGTCGGAAACGTGCCCCAGCAGATGTACAGCCTCACGTCGCCCGGTCTCCGCGCGCATGCATCACGCGAGCGTAGCCGACGCGCCAGCGGCTATGCTCCGGCGGCGATGAGCGACGCGGTGCGCACCCCGGAAGGGGCGCTGGCGGACCTGCCCGAGTTTCCGTTCGCCGCGCACTACCGCGAGGCGGCAGGAGTGCGCCTGGCGCATGTGGACGAGGGCGAGGGGCCGCCGGTGGTCTTCTTCCACGGCGAGCCCACTTGGTCGTTTTTGTGGCGCAAGGTGATCCCGCCGGTGCGCGACGCGGGCTTTCGCTGCCTGGCTCCCGACCTCGCGGGCTTTGGGCGCTCGGACAAGCCGACGGACATCGACTTCTACACCTACGATCGCCACTGCGCGCTCGCGGGCTCCCTGCTCGAGGACCTCGACGTGCGCGGCGCGACGGTCGTCGTGCACGACTGGGGTGGACCGATCGGGCTGCGCCTGGCGGTGGAGCAGCGCGAGCGCGTGCAGCGGCTGGTGATCCTCGACACGGGGCTGTTCACCGGCCATCAGAAGATGAGCGACGCGTGGCTGGAGTTTCGCGACTTCGTCGCGCGCACGGAGGACCTGCCGGTGGGCTTGCTCGTGCGCCGCGCGTGCAAGACCGACCCCGGCGATGACGTGATCGCGGCCTACGACGCGCCCTATCCGGACGCGCCGTCCAAGGCGGGCGCGCGGGCGTTCCCGCTGCTGATCCCGCGCGCGCCGGACGCCCCGGGGGCCCTTGCCGGTCAGCGCGTGCTGGAGGCGCTGCGCGAGGACCGCCGCCCGACGCTGATGCTGTGGGGCGACAGCGACCCGGTGCTGCCGCCGAGCACCGGCGAGCGCTTCGCGCGCTCGATCGGCCGCGAGCCGCCTCGAGCGATCGAGGACGCGGGCCATTTCCTGCAAGAGGACCAGGGGCCGTTGATCGGCGAGCTGATCGCCGAGTGGCTGACCGCCGGCTGATCGCTCGCCGGCTGATCAGTCGCCGGCTGATCGCTCGCTGGCTTATCGCTCGCCGGCTGATCGCTCGCCGGCCGTTTGCGTGATCCTGGCTCGCTCGGGCACCGGGTCGAGCGCCGCGTCCGGGGTCGGGTGTGGGGCGCTCTTCAGTGCGGGCCTGGGCGCGGACTCGAGCGCGGGCTCCGAATGCGCGGCGCGCAGTTCGTAGCCCCGGCGCGCACCCGCGTCGGCGCCCGCGAGCACGCGGTCGGCCTTGATCGCGCGCGCGAGACCCTCGGCGAGCGGCCGCGGCAGCAGGTTGCCGAGCACGTTCGTGCGCTTCGCCGACTTCGGCACCCACACCTCGACGGTGCGCATGCGCAGCGCCTGCACGATCGCCTCGGCGACCTCGGCGGGCTCGAGGCTGCTCATCCCGCGGGCGTGTCCGAGACCGGAGCCGAGCTCGGTGTCGACGACGAACGGCATGACATAGCTGAGCTGCACGTTGGCTCCCATCAGGCGCAACTCGCCGCGCACGGCCTCGGTCAGGCCGACGACGGCGTGCTTGGTCGCGGAGTAGGTCGCGCCGCCGGGCGCGCCGAACTTGCCGGCCTGCGAGGAGATGTTGACGATGTGGCCGCGGTCGCGGACGACCATCCGCTCGAGCGCGAGCTTCATGCCGAGGATCACCCCGTGCAGGTTGATGTCGACCATCCGTCGCGCCGTCAGGTCGTCCTCGTCGAGGAAGCGCCCGATTTGCATGATCCCGGCGTTGTTGACGAGCACGTCGAGCGGCCCGAGCTGCTCCTCGGAGGCGTCGAGGAACGCGCGGAAAGAGTCCCGGTCGGTGACGTCCAGCTCGAGTGCGACCGCGCTCGGACCGAGCTGCGCGGCGGTGCGCTTGGCGGCGTCGAGGTCCACGTCCCCGATCGCCACGCGCATCCCGCGTTGCAGGAACGCGTGCGCGGTCGCCCGTCCGATCCCGCGCGCGGCGCCGGTGATCGCCGCTGCCTGCCCGGCGAGGATGCGGGGTTGCCTGGCCATGGTCTCCTCCTGAGTCATCGACGGCGATGCTGAATCGACCTCAAAGCTAGCGCTTTGGCCGCGCGGCCAGCCCGTAGTAGGGTGCGCTGATGCCGTACTTCAAGCTCGACGGCCAGCGGATCGCCTACACGGAGTTCGGCGGCGGACCGGCGGCGCTGGGCGCCGGAGGCGTGCGCGGGCGCACCGCCCGGAGCGCGCCGGCGAACGGACGCGCGCTGATCCTGCTGCACGGGCTGCTGCTCTCGCAGGAGATGCACCGGCCGCTCGCCGAAGATCTGGCGGCGCGCGGCAACCGCGTGATCACGCTCGACCTGCTCGGCCACGGCCGCTCCGATCGCCCGCGCGACATGTGGCGCTACTCGATGGCCACCTACGCGACACAGGTGGTGGCGCTGATGGACCACCTGCAAATCGAGCAGGCGGTCGTGATGGGAACGTCGCTGGGCGCGAACGTCGCGCTGGAGCTCGCCGCGCACGATCCCGAGCGCCTGCGGGGCATGGTGATCGAGATGCCGGTGCTCGACAACGGCCTGTTGTGGAGCGCGCTCACGTTCACGCCGCTGCTCGTGATGCTGACGTTCGGCGAGCCGGCGATGAAGCTGCTGGCGCGCGTCACGCGCGCGGTCCCGCGGGGCGTGCTGCCGCATTACGGCAACGTCGCCCTCGACCTCGTCCGCCAGGAACCGGGGCCGAGCGGCGCGCTGCTGCAAGGGCTGTTCTTCGGGCGCATCGCCCCGCCGCGCAGCGAGCGCGCCACCTTCGCGACACCGACGCTCGTGCTCGGGCACCCGCGCGATCCGGTGCACCCGTTCTCCGACGCCGACGGCCTCGTCAAGGAGCTGCCGAACGCGCGACTGCTGATGGCCAACTCGCTGGTCGAGCTGCGTCTACAGCCAACGCGGCTGACAGGGGAGATCGCGGCGTTCGTCGATGAGCTGTGGTCGAGCGGCGCGAGCGCGGGCCGAGGACGCGCGGCGGTCTCGAAAGGCGCTCCGGGCAAACGCGCGGGCGCGGGTGCGAAAGCGCGGGCCGCAGGCGCCAAACGCGCGCCCGGCAAACGCTCCTCCCGCTAGCGGGTCGCGAACAATTCGACTTCGTTGACGCTCACGTGCCCGGGTGCTTCGGGCGTCCCGACCGCAGACTGCGGCGCCTTGCTTATCCACAGCGTGATGAACCTGAAGCCCTTCGTGGCGTCGCGCAGGGCCAAGCGCAGCTTGCGCTTCCTGACGAGCTTCGGCGCGCTCAGCGGCACCCAGGCGGGTTCGGTGATCGAGCTGGGCGCGGTCTGCGTGTCGGCGCCGTAGACCTGGACGGTCATCCCGGTGGTGGAGGTGAGCAGCTGGAGCACCGCCAGGCGCTGCTTGGACTTGAGGTCGATCAGCAGGCCCTCGGCCATCTTCGGCGCGGTCGCCGGATTGACCTGTGCGGTCCACGCCGTCGATTCGTCGCCGTCGATCGCGAGGCTCGGGTCGCCGAACCAGCTCGCGGGATAGTCATAGGGGTCGTAGGTCTTCGCGGCGTTCGTGTCGAGCAAGATCGCCGCCTGAGATTCTTCGGAGGATTCGCCGTTCGTGCCTTTTTCGCCGGAGCCGCCCGTCGAGCTCGACGGCGCGGTGCTCGTGGGCGTCGTTTTTTTGGGTTCGCTCGCGGGCGTGCCCGTGGCGCCTTTGCCCGTGGCTGCTTTTTCGGAGGCTTTGGGCGTGATCGCGGTCAGCGGGATCTTCGGTGGCTTGCCTGCGCCGAGCCCGAGCAGGCCTTTGCGCGCTTTGGAGCCGTGCGCGGCGGCTCCGGGAAGCGCAGGGGCAGTGGGCGCGGGCGCCGTCGGGACGCTCGTCGCGGGCGTCGTCGTCTGGGCGACGGTCGCGGTCAGCACACGAGCCCTGCTCGGACCCTTCTCGAGCGCAGCGTAAGCGGCGGCAGCCGCGCCGAGCACGAGTGCCAGCACAGCCGCCAGCGCCAACGCGGCCGGGCGCCAGCCCGAGCGCCCGAGGCTGCCGGGCGCTCCAGCGCCGCACTCCAGGCACCAGTCCTGCCCGGCGCTCAACGCCGCGCCACAGCTCGCGCACGCACGCGCGCGGAACGCGCCGGGCGCTGCGCCGCCGTCCGCTCGTCGGACCTCGAGCAGCCCCGCCGGGGCGGGCAGGCCGGGAGCCGGCGGCGGCCCGTCGGAGGCAGCCTGGCCGGGAGCCGGCGCCTGCCCGTCGGAGGCGGGCTGGCCGGGAGCCGGCGCCTGCCCGTCGGAGGCGGCCTGGTGAGCGGGCGCGGAGTCGGCCGGCGAGCTTGCCACTGATCGGATTTTAGCCCTGCACGATCTCACGACCGGTCGGTCGCATCCGCTCGTCGAGCTCCAGCTGCCAGTAGTAGCGGGTGAACGTCATGCCCGCTCGCAGCTGGCCGACGTGCGGCTCGACGGTCTCGCCCGCGGCCATGCGCACGATCAGCTCGGGGTAGGTGCGCCCTGGCAGCGCCGCGTACACCGGCGCCGGGAACGCGCCGCCGAAGCGCGTGTTCACGTCGGTGATGCCGAGCCCGACCTCAGGGTCGCGGAAGACCTGGATGGTCGCCGGCCCGGCGACGCGGAGCGCGTGCATCACGCGTCCGCCGAGCTCGATCAGCTCGCGGTCGTCGATCACCTGGCCCTTGATCGACTCGCCGCCGCGCGACTCGAGCATCGTGCGCGGGATCGCATTCAGGCAGCGCCCGTCGCGGTCGCCGAGGCAGTCGATCGAGAGCTCGGGGCCGCCCATCGCGCGCTGCACCATCACGGGCTCGGGCCGGGGCAGACCGCGAGGGCGATCGGCGACCGGCGCGCGCTCGACGTAGTCGATGATGAAACGGGCTTGCGCGGGGTCGTGCGCGACGTGGATCGAGCGCGCGCCGGAGCCGCGCCGCGGCTTGATCATCACGGGATAGTCGAGCGCGTCGAGATCGTCCTCGGGAAGCACGGTCGGCGGCGAGGGCAGCCCGTGGCTCGTGAGCAGCAGGTGCGCCTCGTACTTGTCGTAGGTCGCGCGGGCGACGGCGGCCGCGGGCACGAGCGCGGGCAGCCGTCGTTCTTCAAGCGCGCCGGCCAGAACCTCGATGTCGAGATCGGTCAAAGGCAGCACCGCCCCGATCCCGTGCTGCTCGCACAGGCGCTCGAGCGCGGGCACGTACTCGGGGTCCTCGACGAGCGGCACGGCGGCGCGGACGTGCGCGGCGTATTGCGCGGGCGCGAGCGGCGACGGGTCGACGGCGACGGTGTGCGTGAGCGCGGCGAAGCACGAGACGATGTCATAGCGCTTGCCGACGCCCGTCAGCAGCACGCCCGGAGGGGCGCCCGGCGGGCGGGCGGTCGCGCGGTCGCGCGCGACCCGTGGCGGCGGCGGGCTCACAGCTCTCCCTCCCAGCCGCCGGTCTGCCCCTTGTAGAGTCCGGCGCCGTCGAGCACCATCGCGGGAGTGCGCCACAGGATCCGCAGGTCGAGCGCGAGCGAGCGGTGCTCGATGTAGTACAGGTCGAGCTCGATCCGCTCCGACCACGGCAACGAGGTGCGGCCGTTGACCTGCGCCCAGCCGGTGATGCCGGGCTTGATTGCGAGACGCCCGCGTTGGCGCTCGCTGTACTGGGCGACCTGCACCGGCAGCGTCGGGCGCGGGCCGATCAGCGACATCTCGCCGCGCAGCACGTTCAGCAGGTTCGGCAGCTCATCCAGCGAAGTGCGCCGCAGCAGCGCGCCGACGCGCGTGATCCGCGCGTCGTCCTCGTTCACCGCAAGCCCCGCGCCGATGTGCTCGGCGCCGTCGACCATCGTGCGCAGCTTCAGCACGTCGAACTCGTGGCCGTGCAGGCCGCTGCGCCGCTGGCGGTAGAGCACCGGCCCCGGAGTCTCGAGGCGGATCGCAAGCGCCGCGAGCGCGAGCACCGGCGAGCTCAACGCGAGCACCGACGCGGATACGACGATGTCGAGCAGGCGGCGGATCACGGCGGGGATTCTCGCAGCGGGGCTGGCGCGCCTCAGCGCGTCCCCTCCGCCGCCTCCCACGCGGCGTCGGTGCCGTGTGCCAGCCAATCCCACAGGCCCGCGGCGAGCGACGCTGTCGTGAGCACGTAATAGCGGGCGAGCAGCAGCGGGCGCACGCGCACGACGCCCGCGAGCGCCGCGCCCAGCAGCAACGCGAGCTGCAGGTCGAGCGTCACGACGTAGAGGACGCCTGCTCCCAGCGCGACGAGCGCGACGTTCGCGGCGAGCGCCACCAGATGCAGGGCGGGCGTGGCGTAGCGCAGCACGCGGTGGGAGAGGATCATCAGCGCGTAGCCCGGCGGGTAGCCGCGCGGCGAGAGCATCCCGCCGCGCATCACGATCGGCCAGGTGTGGCTCATCATGCGCCGCTTGCGCGCGAACTCGCCGGCGAGCGACGGGACCATCTTCTCGCGCGAGACCGCGCTCGGCGCGTAGACCGCGCGCTGTCCGCGCTTGACGATGTTGAACGGCAGCGAAAGGTCGTGGCCCATGACCGGGTCGACGACGATGTAGCTCTCGCGGCGGGTCGCGTAGATCGCGCCGTTGCCGCCCGTGATCGAGGACAGGCGCGACTCGAGGGCGCGGACGCCCAGCTCATAGCGCCAGTACAGGCCCTCCTGGCTGGTTCCCGAGCCCGGGTTGCCGTCGCCGTCGCCGCGCGCCGGCGCCGCGGAGTCGGCGTAGCGCACCTGCCCGCACGCGTAGCCCACCCGCGGATCCTCGAACGCGCGCACGAGCTCGCGCGCGGCGTCCGGCTGCCACAGCGCGTTCGCGTCCGAGAACGCGACGATCTGCCCGCGCGCCCGCTGCACGGCCGCGTCCTGCGCACGGACCTTGCCGCCGCGCGGCAGCTCGAGCACGACGTCCGCGCCGGCCGCGCGCGAGCGAGCGGCCGTCGCGTCCGTGCAGCCGTCGCACGCCACGATCACCTCCAGGAGCGCTCGCGGGTAGTCGAGCGCGAGCGCGTTCGCGACCCTCTCGGAGATCACCGCTTGCTCGTCGTGGGCGGCGACGATCAAAGACAGCGCCGGCAGCGGCCTGCCCGTGTGCACGCCTGACGCGTCCGGGCCACGCCGGAGCATCCGTGCGAGCACGGCGAGCACCGCGGCATAGCCGACCTGCGTCCACACGATCAGCCCGGCGCACAGCCAAAAGAGGACTTCGAGGGCGAGCACGGCCCCGGCATTCTGGCGGACCGGCCGGCGAGCACGGCCGGGCCGCATTCGCTCAGCCGGCGAGCAGGCGCTCATACAACGCGATCGTCTGCCGCGCGACGGCCTCCCACGCGTACCGGCCGGCGGCCGCCGCGCGCGCGCGGTCGGCCATGCTTGCAAGGGCCGGCGGATCGCCGAGCAGCTCGCGCAGCGCTTGACGCAGCGCGGCCACGTCGCCGGCGGGGAACGTGCGCGCGGCTCCCGCGGCGGCGACCTCGGGGAAGCCGCCCACGTCGCTGAGCAGCAGCGGCTTGCCGAACGCGAGCGCGGTGAACAGCACGCCCGACTGGTCGATCTCGCGGTAGGGGAGCACGACCAGGTCGGCGCGGCGAAAGTACGCCGGAAGCTCGTCGTCGCCGATGAAGCGCGGCACGAAGCGCACGCTGGACGGGGAGGCGGCGCGCAGAGCGGAGATGTCCATACGTGGCGCGCCTGCGACCCACAGCTCGGCGCCCTCGATTCCTCGCCAGGCGTCGAGCAGCAGGTCGACGCCCTTGTACGGACGCATCAGCCCGAAGCACAGGACCACCGGCTTGTCGGTCTCGAACGGCGGCGGGGTCTCGCCGCACCCTGCCCGACCGGCGGCGAGATGCGAGAACGCGCCGTGGGGAATCACGTGCACGCGCCGGGGGTCGATCCCCAGCTCGCCGGTCAGGCGCGCGCGGCCATGCCCGGAGTGCACGATCACGGCGTCGAAGCGGGCGTACAGACGCCGCTGCGCGGCGCGCTGCCCCGGGCGGGCCTCGCGCGGGAGGATGTCATGTGCGGTCAGCACGAGCGGGCGACGGGCACCGGCCGCGGAGCGATTGCCGGGCAGCAGCAAGCCGTCGAGGTACTGCACGGCAAGCCATTGGAAGTGCACGACGTCGGCCGCGCGGGCGAGGTGGCGGTAGCGCAGCATGTCCGGCACGTGCTCGGCGAGCTTGACCGCGCGCCGGGCGCGGGCGTCGGGCACACGACCCGCGAGCCGGTAGAAGAGCTCGTGCCGCTCGTAGCCCTCGGCCGGCGCGACCGGGCCGTGAGCGAAGTGGCTCGTGTACAGCTCGACCTGCACCCCAGCCGCCGCCAGAGCGCCGCACAGCGCGTGGTCGTACGGCGGCGTGTAGGCCGAGGGGTCGAGGACGTGAACACGCATGTCACGGCCAGGCTCAGCGCCCAGCCAGCGGCCTGACGTAGCGTAGGAACGGCTCGATCTCGAGCGCTCGGCCGGTGGCGCGTTCGACCAACGCGGTCGTGTCCAGCCGCCGCCCGTAGCGGTGCACGTGCTCGCCCAGCCACGCCTGGATCGAGCCGACCTCGCCCGCGCGCAGATCCTGTTCGCGCGGTCCGAGCTCGGCCTGCAGCGCCTCCCACAGCTGCGCGGCGATCAGGCAGCCGAGCGCGTAGCTCGGGAAGTAGCCGAAGCTGCCGGCGCCCCAGTGCACGTCTTGCAGGCAGCCGAGCGCGTCGGATGGGACCTCGATCCCGAGCAGCCGGCGCATCGCCTCACGCCAGGCGCCCGGCAGCTCGCTGGTTGGCAGCTCGCCTTCGATCATCGCGAGCTCGAGCTCGAAGCGCGCGACGATGTGCAGCGGGTAGGTGAGTGGGTCGGCGGACACCCGCACCGGGGTGGCTTCGACGCCGACGAGCGCCGCGTGCAGCTCGGTGGGCGCGACCGCGAAGCCGCCGGCGGCGAGCTCCGCTGCGAGCACCTCGGCGAAGGCGGGGTGGCGCGCGACGTGGTTCTCCCACAACTTGCTCTGGGACTCGTGGATCGACATCGACGTGCCGCCCCCCAGGTTGGTGCGCTCGAGCGCCGGATCGACCTGGCGCTCGTACAGCGCGTGGCCGTACTCGTGCAGCGAGCTGAGCAGCGACTCGATCTCGCCGTCGCTGTAACGGGTCGTCAGGCGCGAGTCCCCCCTGCCCACCCATGCGGTGAAGGGGTGCGCGGACACGTCCACGCGCCAGCCGCGCGCGTTGACGCCCAGGCGTGCCAGCGTGCCCGCCACCGCGGCGTGCTGTGCGGCCACCGGCGCATGTATCGAGCGACGCGGCGAGTGCGCCCGCGCGTCCTCGACCATCGGCGCCAGCGCCCCCGCGAGCGCGCCGAACAGGCGGCGCAACTCCGCCGTGCTCAGCCCGTAGTCGTAGTCGGCGAGCAGCGCGTCGTAGGTGCTCTGCCCATCCTCGGCCACACACTCTCCGTAGGCGCGCGCGAGCTCCACGTTGCGCGTGAGCGCCGGCAGGAAGGCGGCGAAGTCGTCGTGCTCGCGCGCCACGCGCCAGCTCTCCTGGCCGGCGGCGCTCGCCTGCGCGAGCTCGGCGGCGAGCTCTTCGGGCACGCGGCGGGCGCGCTCCCAGTCGCGGCGGGCAAGGCGCACGACGTCCTGCTCCAGCGCGTCGATCCGCTCGCCCGCGCGCGCGCCGGCGTCGAGCTCGTCTAGCCAGGTGCCGATCTCCGGCGCGGTGGCGCGCTCGTGCGTGAGGCGCGCGAGCGCGCCCAACTGGTGTGCCCGCGCCTCGGCGCCGTCGGCGGGCATCATCACGAGCTGGTCCCAGCTGGTGAGCATCTCGATCGAGGCGAGGTCCGCGAGCTCGGCCAGGCGGCCGCGCAGCTGCTCCAAGGCTGTCATCGCGCTAGAGGGTATGCACGATCGTCCACCGACGCGGCGCGCGGACGTGCGCGCAGCTTGAAAGTAGGGTCTCGCGCGTGGACGAGCTCGAGCTCAGCTACTGCGTCGTGAACACCTCCCAGCGCGCGCTGCTGCTGCGCGGGCTCGACGCGATCGCGCGCGAGCGCGCGGCGCTGCCGTTCAAGACCGAGGTGCTGGTGCTCGACAACGGTTCGCGCGATGGCTCCGCGCAGGCGGCGCGCGAGCACGCGGCGGTGGATGAGACGCTCGCGCTGGACGAACGCCGCGGCAAGGCCGCCAACGACTCGGAGCTGCTGCGCCGCGCGCGCGGGCGCTACGCGCTGCTGCTCAACGAGGACTCCGAGCTGTGCGCCGGGGCGACGCTCGCGCTGTGGCAGGCGCTGCAGGCGCGCCCCGACGCGGCCTGCGCCGGGGCCAAGCTACTGCGTCCCGACGGCAGCGCCCAGGCGTGCGCGTGGCGCTTCCCGACGGTCGCCACCGCGCTGGCCGGCGCGCTGATGCTGCACCGGCTGTTGGTCGTGCAGAGCACGGGGCAGCACACGCGCGAGGTCGACTGGTGCCAGTCCTCCGCGCTGCTCGTGCGCCGCACGGCCGCCGCGCAGGTCGGCTACCTCGACAGCGACTTCTTCGTGTACTCGGACGAGGTGGACTTCGCGCGGCGCCTGCGTGACGCCGGCTGGCGCAGCCTGTACGTGCCGCAGGCGCGCGCCGTGCACCACGAGCAGCTCGCCACCGGAGCGCTACCCGAGCGACGCATCGTCGAACTGTCGCGCGGGCGCGACCTGTACATGCGCAAGCACCACTCCGCCGGCGCCGCGCGCGCCGTGCGCTGGCTGAGCGCGTGGAGCTACGCGCTGCGTGCGCTCGCCGCGCTAGTGCTCCCAGGGCACGACCCCCGCCGCTACCGCCGCCACGTCAGCGCGGCGCTGTGGCCAAATCGCGGCGAGGGCCTGCGCGAGGCGGCCGCGGCGTACAACCGCCAGGCGGCCGGTCAGGTGCGCTAGCCGTTCAGCTCGTCGACCACCGCGCCGACGACGTCCGGGTCGAGCTGCGTGCCGGCCACCCGGCGCAGCTCTGCGCACGCCTCGCGCGACGAGCGCGCGGGGCGGTAGGGACGGTCGGTGACGATCGCGTCGTAGGTGTCGCACGCGGCGATGATGCGCGCCGCCAGGGGGATGCACTCGCCGGCCAGGCCGTCCGGGTAGCCGCCGCCGTCCCAGCGCTCGTGGCTGGCGCGGACAGCCGGCGCGAGGTGCGCGAACGCGTCGATGCGCGCCACCAGATCGCCGCCGATGGCGGCGTGGCCGCGCATCGTCACCCACTCCTCGTCGGTCAGCGGACCGGGCTTCAACAGGATCTCGCTGGGCACTGCCACCTTGCCGATGTCGTGCAGCATCGCCGCGTAGCGCACGTCGCGCGCGAGCGCGCCGGGCAGCGACATGCGCCGGGCGATGCGCTCGGCCAGCACCGCCACGTCCTCGCCGTGGCAGGCCGTGTAGTCGTCCTTCGCCTCAACCGTGCTCGTCAGCACCGCCAGCGCAGTCGTGAACGCGCTTTCGAGGTCCGCCAGCAGCCGCGCCCGGTGCACCGCCTCCCCGAAGCTCGACGCGATCGCCTCCACGAGCACCGCGTCGGCCTCCGCCAGCGCGCCGGGGTCGGTGGCCTCGATGTTCAGCACGCCCCACACCGCCCCGTCCACGAACACCGGCACCGCCAGCTCCGCGCGCGGATCGGTGCTGGGGTCGCGCACGATGTAGTCGGGGTCGGTGCGCGTGTCGGCGATCAGCAGCGTGTGACCCGAGCGCGCGACCTTGCCGTTGACGCCCGTCGAGATGTGCTGCTCGGTGAGCAGGAACTCGGCCATCACCTCCGCGAGCGGGCCGCGGCCGGCCACCAGGCGCAGCACGCCGTCCTCGTCGAGGCGCTGGATCGCCGCCAGGTAGAAGGCGAACGTCTCGTGCAGCTCCTCCACCACCATCTGCGCGAGCTCGTCGATCTCGCTCGTGCTCGCCAGGCGGGCGGTGAGGCGGGCGGACAGCTGCAGCTGCTCGCGCAGATAGGCGACCTCGCCGGTGCGGGCCATGCTCTTGACGCGCGCGTCAGCGCGGTGGCGACGCAGCGCCTCAGCGCGGCGCCGGCGCTCCTTGGCGCCCGCCCGCTGGGAGTGTTTGGCAGCTATCTCCGGCACAGCAGGGCACACATCGGCCACAAAAGCCGCATTCTTGAGCCAAGAATCGCGAAATTAGACACCCAACCGGTACACAAGGGTCTGACGCGCGTCAGAGATCCTTGAGGGGGTCCTCGGCGTATGCCTCGACCTCGCCGTGACCGGCGCGGAACGCAGCCACCCGCCGGCGGGCGTCGGCCACCAACGCGCGCGCCTGGGCGAGCTCGTGGGCGTGGAAGAAGCGCGTGGCGAGTAGCGCGATCGGCACGAGCGCAAGCCACGCCGCGCGCGCCAGCAGGCCTACGAGGCCGTGGCTCGGCAACAGCAGCTCGCCCGACACCGCTACGCCGGCGAGGATCGCGGTCAGCTGCACCAGTCGGCGCCATTCGAAGCCGACCCTGAAGAGGCCGCGCGTGAGCAGGTACATGACCGCCAGCATCGCCGCGTACGCGCCACACAACGCGATGCCGGCGCCGGCGATGCCGAGCGCGGCGCCGCTTGCGGGCACCAGCACGAGCAGCAGCACGATGTTCACCGCGAGCCCGGCGGCGCCCGCGGGGTAGTTGCGCGAGGTCACACGTGCGCGCCCGGCGATCGCGACGAACACCAGGTACAGCCCGTACAGCGCCCACCCAAGCGCCAGCCACGGCAGCGCGCGGTAGGCGTCGAAGTACCTGTGCGCGGCCAGCAGCCGCACGATCCAGCGTCCCACCAGCGCCACCGCGCACACGACCACGCCGGTGGCCAGCGCGTAGTAGGTGGTGACGACGGAGTAAAGGCGCGCGGCTTCCTCGTCGCTGTCGATCGAGTAGGCCAGCGGCGGCCATGCGTACTGGAAGCCGCGCACCAGCACGAACACGACGGTGGCGAGCTTGATCGCGATCGCGTACTCGCCGGCGGCGCCTTTGGAGAAGACCCTGTACAGGTAGAAGCGGTCGGCCACCTGCAACGCGTACACGCTCGCATCGGCGGGCACGGTGGGCAGCCCGAAGCGCAGCATCGCGCGCAGGTCTGCCAGGCGCACGCGCAGCGACACGCGCGCGCGCAGCACCCACCACAGGCCGAGCACCACGACCGCGGAGGCGCCGAAGTTGCCGAGCAGCAGGCCGCGCGCGCCCTGGTTTGCGAACACGACCAGCGCCACCGTGAACGCCACCGTCATCGCCACGTTCGCCCCCGACGCGTACACGTAGGCGCGCGCACGCGCATCCACACGCAGCTGCGCGTAGGCGATCTCCAGGTTGGTGAACGCCCACAGGCCCAGCACCGCGCAGTCGAACAGCAGCGGGTCGCGGATTCCCACGACCAGCAGCGACAGTGGTCCGGCGAAGACGACGGCCAGCAGCGACGCCAGCGTGGTCGTCCAGGCGACCGTGGCCGTGGCCGTGCGCGCGATCCGCTCGCGTCGCGCGAGGTCCTCGTCGTCGAAGTAGAAGCGGATGAAGGCTTCGCCGACGCCTACACGCAGCAGGATGCTCAGGAGGATCACCGCCGTCAGCAGCGTTTCGGCGACGCCGTACGCCTGGGTGCTCAGGTGGCGCGTGTACAGCGGCAGCATCAGCAGCGCCAGGCCCTTGGCGACGATTTCCCCGAACTGGTAGGCGGCCCCCGTCGTGACCAGCCGCTTGAGATGGCCGAGCACGGCTCAGACGCTGGCCGGGACGCCAGCCAGCCGTTCCTCGCTTGCCCGGCGGCCGTGCTGGCGGGCGAGGGCGACGCCGACCGCCAAGAGCGTCCACGTGAACGGGTCTTCGAGGAAGTCCGCGTAGGTCCACGTGTGCAGCACCAGCGCCGCGAAGCACGCCGCGATCGCGATGCGCGGCGGCGAGCGGCGGGCGTCGGCGAACAGCACCGCGAACGCGCTCACCAGCAGCGCCGCGTACATCGCCAGGCCGAGCACGCCCTGCTCGGCGGCCACGGTCACCGGGATCGTGTGTGACGCCGAGGTCGCGTTCACCGCGTCGCTCTTGCTGGTGCGCTTGTACTCGGTTTCAAACGAGCCCGAGCCGTAGCCCTCGAGCGGCCGTTTGGCGAACAGTTCCAGGCCCCCGCTCACCAGCGTGGTGCGCCCGCTGGTGGCGTTTGCGGCCGAGCCTTTCTGCCCCTTCAACCCGAAGTGCAGGCTGGCGGGAGCGAGCGCCACGAACGCGAGCGCCAGCACGAGCAGCGTCGCCGCCAGGTACACCGCCGGGCGCACACCCCAGCACCAGGCGCCGAGCACCGCCAGGCCGAGCAAGAGCGCGGCGATGCTCGACTGCGAGAAGCTCGTCACGATCCCCGCGAGCAGCCACGCGAGCACCGCGCCGCCCGCGAGCGTCTCGCGGCGGACGCGGCGAGCGCCGGCGCCTGGCGCGCCGCGCGTCAGCACGACGACCATCACCGCGATCATCACCAGCGCCAGGAAGCGCCCGTAGATGCTCGGGTCGAAGAACACCGAGTTGACGCGGAAGTAGTTGGAGTATTGATCTGCGGCCACCACCTTGGGGTTCAACAGCAGCGACTTGCGGGCGTACTCGACGAAGCCCACGCCCGCGAAGATCACCGCCAGCGTCACCGCCACCGCGAGGCAGCGAGCGATCAGCCGGCGCGTCCAGCGCGCGTCGCGGAGCATCAGGAACAGCAGCGCGAACGGCAGGTAGAAGAAGACGATGTTCTCGAGCGCCTTCACGCGGTCGCTCGAGTAGCTCACCTGCAGCACGTACAGCGCGATCGTCGCCAGCAGGATGCATTCCAGGCCGCGCGGAGTCAGCCACGAAGATGCGCGCGTGAGGCTCGGGCGCGGCCCGCCCGCCCGCTCCCCCGCGTGATCCCAGTCCTCCACACGCGCGCCGTCCACTGCGGGCCGCCAGTGCGCCAGCAGGCGCGGCAACAGCAGCGCGAGCGCGCCTGCAGCTACCACCAGGTACAGCGGCACGAGCAGGTTGACGGTGCGCCCGTCGGTGGCGATCGGCACCCGGAACGGCAGCGTGAACACCGCCAGCGGCGGCAATCCGTCAGGGTGCCGGCGGATCACCGGGACGAGCGCCGCGATCGCCACCAGCGCGACTGCC
>DATJTT010000018.1:0-5171 GCA_035503075.1 Solirubrobacteraceae bacterium | reverse complement strand
TGCCGCAGCACGGCGGCCGCCTGGCGCCCGGAATAGGCGCTCAGTATCTCCACCCCGCGCCCCCGGAACCGGACGTCCGCCAGCACGACGCGGCTGATCGAATGCACGCTCTCGTCGTCATCGACGATCAGCACGCGCCACGGGGCCGTCGCGGAACGCCGCTCGTCCGATTCCTCCGGCACGTCCTCGAGCAGGAAGTCGGGGTCGAGCTTCGGCGCGCCGCTCATAGTGGGGTGTTGAGGGGAATGACGGCGGTGAAGCTGGTCCCCTGCCCCGGCGTGGAGCGACAGAGGATGCGCCCGTGCAACGTCTCGGTGATGATATTGTAGACGATGTGCAGGCCGAGCCCGGTGCCGCCGGCGCCGCGCCGCGTGGTGAAGAACGGGTCGTAGATCCGCGAGAGATCCTCGGGCGGGATGCCGCGCCCGTTGTCGCTGACCGTCAGCGCCACGTCCGCGCCCTCGGGCGCCGCCGCGAGCGCGATGGTGCCCGCCGTGCCGCGCTCGTAGGCATGGACGATGGCGTTGGAGACGAGGTTGGAGAGGACCTGCGCCAGCGCGCCGGGATAGCTCGTGAGCTCGATCCCTTCCTCGCACGTCATCGTCAGGCTGTGGCCGGCCTTGCGCACCTCCGGTGCGAGGCTCGCGATCAACTGCTCGAGATAGGATTTCAGCTCGAAGCTGCGGTGCTGCTCGCTCGCCTGGTCCACCGCAACCTGCTTGAAGCTCTGGATCAGCTGGGCGGCGCGCTGGATATTGTAGCGCAGGAGGTCGGCGCTTTCGCCCGCGAGATCCATATAAGCCTGCAGCTCCGAGCGCTTCATCCGGTTCTCGGTGAAAGACTGGCGGAACTCGCCGGTCCGCTCGCCGAGATGGGTCGCCGCGGTCAGGGCGACGCCGATCGGCGTGTTGATCTCGTGGGCGACGCCGGCGACGAGCTGGCCGAGTGCCGCCATCTTCTCGGACTGCACCAGGCGGTCCCGCGCCTGCCCCAGGCTCTCGAGCGCGGTGCGCAGCTCGTCCGCCGTGCGCTGCACCTCCTCGATCAGCTCGTCCTTGGCGCGGATCGCCTCCTCGAGCAGGCTGGACTGGACGCGCATCAGCACGTCCACCTCCAGGATCCCGAGACTCGCGCCGCGTTCCACCAGCACAGGCTCGTAGGATCGCTCGCCTGGCCGCGTCAGCGCCTGCTCCACTGCCGCGGCGATCGTGGTTGCCGCGGGCAGGATCAGCGGCGCGGTGTCCATGACCGAGCAGAGCTGAGCCACCGAGCGCTTGATATAAACGTCGCGGCCCATCGGCTTGCTGAGCGCGGCGAGCAGGCTCTTGCGCGACAGCACGCCGAGGACGCGCCCCTCCGCCATGACCACGCAGGCCGGCAGGTCGCGCTCGGCGATGAAGCGCTGCTCCACATCGCCGGTCCTGTGCTGATGATCGACGATCGAATCCCAAAGTCGCAGATCGCCGACGGAGCGTGATGGCTGCTGACGTGAAGCCGTCCCGGATGCGCTGGCGTCCATCGGCGCGGGCGTCAGGTCAGCATGTCGAGCCCGATGCTCGCATTGCCGCAGAAGAGCTGGATCAGCTTGTGGTCGACCGGTTCAAGCTGCCGCGTCGTCTCGATGTAGAGCACCGTCGTGCGGTTCAAGCGCGAATGGAAATAGATGATGCTGTGCTTGGTCATGAACATGCTCTCGCGCGAGCGGATCACCTCCGAGAGCGCGCGGAGGACGCCGGGCTCGAGGATGCTGGCGGGACGGTTGACGAGCGCGGTGAACCGGCCCGACGCGGCAACCACCTGCAGCTCCTCCGGGCTCGCGTCGACCTCGCCGTCGAGCCGGGCGCTGACCAGCACCGCATCGATGCCGACCTCCAGCAGCGAGCCGAGCTGAAGAAGCACGCCGGAGAGGAACAGCTCCATCGAGCGGATCTGGAACAGCGAGGCGGACGCGGCGATGATCTTCTCGAGCCCCCGGCGGCTGGTCTCGATCGTCATGATGTCTTTGTACGAGCGCAGCGCCGTGACCATGGTGCTGAACAGCTTTTGCGACGTGAGCTCGGATTTTTCCTTGTAGTCGTTGATGTCGTAGTCGACGATTACGCGGCGCTCCGGCGCCTGGCCAGGCTGGCCGGTGCGCAGGATGATGCGGACATAGTCGTTGCCGAGGGCGCCGCGGATGTCGCGCGCGAGGTCGAGGCCCGCGGTTTCGGTTTCCATCACCACGTCGAGAAACACCACCGCGAGGTCCGGGTTGGCGGCGATGACCGCATAACCCTCCTTGCCGGAATGCGCCGAAAGGAACTGCAGACGGCGGTCACGGAACCGGAAATCGCCGAGCACCATCTTGGTCACGGCATGGATCTGCTCGTCGTCGTCGACGATCAGCACCTTCCAGGCCGCCGGCCCACCTTCGCCGGCGACCCCGGCCGCATCGTCCGCGAACAGCAGCTCGTCATCCGGGTCAGTCATTCGGCGTGTCTGCCTTGGTTGCGTCGCTCGGCGTGCGGAGCGGGAAACGAACCCGAAAGCAGGTGCCGTGGCCCGGCTCGCTCTCCGTCGTGATCTGGCCGCGGAGCGTTCCCGCAACGAGATTGTAGACGACATGCAAGCCAAGACCGCTGCCGCCGGTGCCTCGGCGGGTGGTGAAGAACGGGTCGTAGATGCGGCCCAGCAGCTCCGCCGGGATCCCGTTCCCGTCGTCTTCGTAGGCAAGCTCGACCACGCCCTCCTCCGGCAGGCCCACGCGGATCGCGATGTGGCCGGCCTCGCCCGGGTCATAGGCATGCATCAGCGAGTTGAGGAGGAAATTGGTCAGCAGCTGCGAAACGGCGCCGGGATAGCCGTCGATCTCCAGGTGCTCCGGGCATTCGACGGTGATCCGGTGGCCGGTCTTGCGCAGCCGCGGCCTGAGGCTGAGCAGCACCTCGTCGATGTAGCCTTTGAGGTCGAAGCGCCGGCGCTCGCCGCTGGTCTGGTCCACGGCGACCTGCTTGAAGCTCTGCACCAGCTCGGCGGCGCGCTCGCAGTTGGTCACCATCAACCGCGTGGTCTCCGTCAGCAGGTTGACGAAGGCGACGAGGTCGGCGCGCCGCAGACGGTTCTCCTCCAGCATCGCCGCGAGCTCGACCACCTTGTCATAGAGATGCGACGAGGCGGTCAGCGTGTTGCCGAGCGGGGTGTTGATCTCGTGTGCCACGCCGGCGACCAGCGAGCCGAGCGAGGCCATCTTCTCGGCCTGGATGAGATCCTGCTGTGCCTGGCGCAACGCCTGCTCGGCCCGCTTCTGGGCGGTCACGTCGAGCATGATGCCGTTGAAGCGGCGCGGCCGGCCGGATTCGTTCGAGCTGCGCCTTCCCTTGGAGACGACCCAGATGACGCTGCCGTCGAGCCGGCAGAGCCGGTAGGTCGCCTCGTACACACCCGCATCACGGGCGGCCTCCTGCGGCCGCTGCTCGGCGTGCAAGTACTGGCGGATCGCCTGGGTGACCCGGGCCGCATCCTCCGGATGGACATGGCGTTCCCAGATGTCCTCGTCCGGCGCCGGGAGCTGGTCGTCGCGATAGCCGAGCATCCGGTAGAATTCGTCGGACCACCAGGTGGTTCCGAGGTCGAAGTCCGATTCCCAGATCGCCGAGCGGGTACCGCTGACCGCGAGATCCAGCCGCTCCTCGCTGGCCCTGAGCGCATCGGTCGCCAGCCGCCGCTTGGTGACGTCGTCGAGCCAGACCAGCATCGCCGGCGCGCCGGCGAAGCGGATCGCCTCCGCGCTCATCAGCACCCAGACGGAGCGCCCGTCCTCAGCCGCCAGCGGCAGCTCGCGACGCGCCAGCCCCTGCCCGCCGGCCAGCGCGGCACGAACCATCCGCCGATCGTCGGCGTCGGCGAGGAAACGATCGAGCGGCGGCCAGGCGCGGTCGGTCGCATCGGCCCCCGCCATCTGGGCGAAATGCGCGTTCCCGTAACGGATCCCGAGATCGGGACCGACGATGGCAACCCCGATCGGGCATTGCTCCAGGATCGCCGTCACGGATTGAGCTTCGGGCCCGGGCTCAGGAAGCTCAATCAGTCCCGACGCATCAGCCACACTGCCCGTCTCCCGCACCCAGGCCCTTCCCCGGCAACGGTGCCGGACCGCGCTCTTCGAAGGCCCAGAACTCAACGAGCAAACTGTGGTCCATCAAGAGTGAAGGCAAGTTCTTTTTCGAAGTTTCACAATTCAAACCGCCCTATGACACCCAAAATCGCGTGTTTGTGTGCTAACTCGGCCGACCGGCACTCGCGCCGGGCTCAATTCCAAGTGGAATGACGCGATGGAAATGAAGATCGAAACGCTCGCCGACGACATCACCAAGGTCAACCTCGAAGGACGGCTCGACATTCTGGGAGCGCAGCAGATCGATCTGCACTTCAACGTCATCGTTGCCAGCCAGCGCAAAGTCATTGTTGACTTGGAACAGGTCCTGTTTCTTGCCTCGATGGGAATTCGTACCCTGATCATTGGCGCGAAAACCGTTAAACTGAAAGGCGGCCGCATGGTCCTCCTGCGCCCCTCGGCGGATGTCCACAAGGTACTGACCGCGATGGGGACCGATACTGTGATCCCGATCGTCCATGACCTCGAAGCCGCCATCAGCGCGGTATCCGGATAAGCTTACCCTCCTCGCCTTCGATCGGGGTCCTCAATCCCATGCCTGAGACGCTGGTCGTTCAGGCGGAGCTGGCGGAGCTCGAGCGTGTCCGCGTCTGGGCGGACGCGCTCGCACAACGCCTCGACCTGCCGCAATCAGCCTCCTTCGCGATCCACCTCTGCTTCGAGGAGGCGGTCTCCAACATCGCCCGTCACGGCTTCATCGGTGAGCGAGGGGAGACCGGGACCAACCGGGACGTGCACCTCGCGCTCGAACGCGACAGCGATACGGTGACCATGACGATCGAGGACCGCGGCGTCGCCTTCGACCCGCTCAGCGTCTCCGCCCCGTCGGCACCCACCACCATCAGCGACGCCGCGGTCGGCGGCCTTGGGATATCGCTGATGCGACACTTCGCCCAACACCTGGCCTACGAACGAGAGGACGGCACGAACCGCCTGACCCTCCGCTTCGATCTGACGAAGCAAGCCGAGTGATGCCAACCGAAGGCCCGGGGGCCGCGCCGAATATGCCTCGGGCTAG